>CAZDXQ010000054.1:0-23604 GCA_964509545.1 uncultured Burkholderiaceae bacterium
GCGTCGTCGATGATGCGGCCCTGCTCGGTGTCGATCAGGAACATCTTGCCGGGCTGCAGCCGCCACTTCTTGACGATGCGCGCGTCGGGAATCGGCAGCACGCCCATCTCGGAAGCCATCACCACCAGATCGTCGTCGGTGACGATGTAGCGCGCCGGCCGCAGGCCGTTGCGATCGAGCGTGGCGCCGATGCGCACGCCGTCGGTGAAGGCGATCGCCGCCGGCCCGTCCCAGGGCTCGAGCATGGCGGCGTGGTATTCATAGAAGGCACGGCGGCCCTCGTCCATCAGCGTGTGCTGCTCCCACGCCTCCGGGATCATCATCATCACGGCGTGCGCCAGCGGATAGCCGCCCATCGTCAGCAGTTCGAGCGCGTTGTCGAAGCAGGCGGTGTCCGACTGGCCTTCGTAGATCAGCGGCCAAAGCTTCTTCAGGTCGTCGCCAAGCACCGGCGAACTCATCACCCCCTCGCGGGCGCGCATCCAGTTGAAGTTGCCCTTGACGGTGTTGATCTCGCCGTTGTGGGCAATCATCCGGTAAGGGTGGGCCAGTTCCCAGCTTGGGAAGGTGTTGGTCGAGAAGCGTTGATGCACCAGCGCGATGGCGGTAACGGTGCGCGGGTCGCGCAGGTCCGGGTAGTAGCGTCCGACCTGATCGGCGAGCAACAGGCCTTTGTAGACCACCGTGCGGCTCGACATCGACGGCACGAAGTATTCCTTGCCGTGCTTCAGATTGAGCCGCTGGATCTTGTGGCTGGCGCGCTTGCGGATCACGTACAGCTTGCGTTCCAGCGCATCCGGCACCATCACGTCCGGGCCGCGCCCGATGAACACCTGGCGGATGCGAGGCTCGCGGTTCTTCACCAGCGGCGACATCGGCATGTCATGGTCGACCGGAACGTCGCGCCAGCCGAGCACGACCTGCCCCTCCTCGCGCACGGTGCGCTCCAGTTCCTGCTCGCAGGCCAATCGCGAGGCGTGCTCCTGCGGCAGGAAGATCATGCCGACCCCATATTCGCCCGGCGGCGGCAGCGCAATGTCCGCCATGGCGAGTTCCTCGCGATACAGCGCGTCCGGAATCTGGATCAGGATGCCGGCGCCGTCACCGCACAGCGCATCCGCCCCCACCGCCCCGCGGTGGTCCAGGTTCTGCAGGATCAGCAGCGCCTGCTCGATCAGGCCGTGGCTCGGCTTGCCCTTGATATGAGCGACAAACCCGACCCCGCAGGCATCGTGTTCCAACCGCGGCGCGTACATCCCCCGC
Source organism: uncultured Burkholderiaceae bacterium (assembly GCA_964509545.1). Classification (GTDB taxonomy): domain Bacteria; phylum Pseudomonadota; class Gammaproteobacteria; order Burkholderiales; family Burkholderiaceae_F; genus JADJWR01. Next base: position 1,264 of record CAZDXQ010000054.1, read on the forward strand.
CGCTGCGCGTCGTCGAGGATCCGGTCGTAATGGCGGAGAAAGTCCATGTCGCACTCCAAACTTCAACAGTGCACTCTACTGCGCCGCAGCAGCCCACACAACCAGAAAAATCGGGGTCAGAGTCGAATTACTTTCCGCTGACTCGGCAGAACAGAAAATTGGGGACAGAGTACGGCAAGCCTTGAATCAAGAGGTTAGATCCGATGCCTTTCGAGGCCGCCCTGGTCGGATCGGTGACGCACGGCGTCCCGCACCCGCGGCAATCGAGGCGACGAAATCGGCCTGCCCCAACGCCCAACCGCGCTGAGTGGCCGAGCGGATCGCCTCGACCTCATCGGCGGGCACCCCCTGCTCGAACAACCGTCGGTACGCTGCTTGGCGTTCGAACGGGGTGTTGCCAAGCGCCCAGTAAACCGCGTGCTCTGTGACAAGCGGATCGGCGCGCAGTCCGAGTTGATGTCTGTGGCTTGACCAGCGATACGCCCCAGCATCATCGACCAGACCCGCACGCACGGGATTCAGCTCGATGTAGCGCATGCAGGCAAGCAGGTAGCGGTCGCTGTCGATAACCGTCGACCGGTACCGACCTTCCCAAAGGGTGCCGGTGCGCCCATGCCGGTCGTTAAACCAGCGGACGTAGCGCCTGCCCAGCGCCTGCATCACGCGCGCGAGCGTATCGCTGGCGCTCGGCGTCGCCAGCAGGTGCACGTGGTTAGGCATCAGCACATACGCATGGATCACTAGCGCGTGCGCTTGCGCGAGTTCGCCTAAATCGTCGAGGTAGCGCAGGCAGTCGACTTCGTCGACGAAAATTGGCTGACGATTGTTGCCGCGCTGGATCAGGTGGTGCGGGAGCCCCGGCGCAGTGAGGCGCGGCAGCCGAGCCATCGGAAGTCTCGCAGGTCAGATGGGTGGAAATTCGACTCTGACCCCAATTTTCCCCAATTTTCTCACTTGATCCAGACGCGCTCGTCCCCGGTGTCGACATGGACAAAGCCCTTGTTCAGATATATACCCACGCCGCCCTTGCCGAAAAGGCTGGCCATTCCGGCCAGCCGGGCCAGCGTCACACCCGGAACGGTGATGTCGGCCGCCTTGCCCAAAAGGTGGCGCGAGTTCAGCGCCGAGCCTTCGGTGCGCGCATTCGTGGCGAAAGTGCGGTAACCGGAGTTCACGTGGATCGGCTGCCGAACGCCGTTGTAGCCAAGCCAGTTCTGCAGGCCACAAAGCACGTCGAGCAGCCGCGGCGACATGGCGAAGGTCTTGTTCGCCTGCACGTCGCGCAGCAGCCAGCAGATTTCCTTGTAGGCCTCGCCGTCGTATCCCGACTCCGGCGTCCAGTACGTGCTGCGGATCTGCGATTCGCCACGCACGAGCCACAAAGTCCGGGCGCCCCGCAGCAGCCGGGCACGCCAGTTGTCTGCAACACCCCCCGGTTGGGCGCCGGCGCCCGCAGGCGCCGCATCGGCGGCATCAGCGAACAACGGACCGAAGCCGCCCGCCGCCGCGCAGCAGGCACAGCCGAGCAGTTTGCGACGCCGTAGCCTGAACATTCGTGCAATCGCCGTCCGCGCACCCAGTCCGGGCGCCTCTGGCCCGCCCCCTGGGAGGCCGAGGAAACCCATGCTGCCACGGCGTTTCCTTTAGAAGCCAACGACGACAGTCTAGGCCAGAAATGGCGGCGGAATCGATGCCTGCGGGTTCTACATCTCGCCGACGGCAAACAGCCGGCGGTGCTCCTTCATCGCGTAGCGGTCGGTCATGCCGGCGACGTAGTCGGCAATGGCTCGAGGTCCGTCGCGCTCGGCGCGGAGGCGGTGGTCGGTCGGCAGCAGCCGTGGCTCTCCGACGAAGGCCCCGAACAGTTCGCGCACCACGCGGCGCGCCTTCTCCGTCATTCGCATCACCTGATAGTGGCGATACAGGTGGTCATGCAGAAACACCTTCAGCGCATCGGCCTCGGCCCGCATCGGCTCGGAGAACGCGACCAGCGGTGGCGCGGCGCGCACGTCGTCGATCGATGCCGGCGCAGCGGCGGAAATGCGCCGCCGCGACTCGGCGATCAGGTCGGCCACCAGCGTGTTGATCATCCGGCGCACGGTCTCGTGGATCATGCGGCGCACGCCGATTGCCGGATGCTCGGCGCGCACGGCCTGGGCATGGCGTGCGAACAGCGGCACCTCGTCGAGTTGCTCCAGCGTCAACAGCCCCGAGCGCAGGCCGTCGTCGATATCGTGGTTGTTGTAGGCGATCTCGTCGGCGAGATTAGTGATCTGCGCTTCCATCGACGGCTGGCGGCGCCGCAGGAAACGCTCGCCGAGTTCGCCGAGACGCCGGGCGTTTTCCGCCGAGCAGTGCTTGAGAATCCCCTCCCGCGTTTCGAAACACAGGTTCAGGCCGTTGAAGGCGGCGTACCGCTCCTCGAGTTCGTCGACGACGCGCAGTGACTGCAAGTTGTGCTCGAAGCCGCCGTAAGGACGCATGCAGTCGTTCAGCGCGTCCTGACCAGCGTGACCGAACGGCGTGTGGCCGAGATCGTGCGCCAGGGCAATCGCCTCGACGAGGTCTTCGTTGGCCGCGAACGCACGCGCCAGCGAGCGGGCGATCTGCGCCACTTCGAGTGAGTGCGTCAGCCGCGTGCGGAACAGGTCGCCCTCGTGGTTGACAAAGACCTGGGTCTTGTATTCGAGGCGGCGGAACGCCGTGCTGTGCACGATGCGGTCGCGATCGCGCTGGAAGTCGCTGCGGTTGCCCGCCGCAGGCTCCGCGTGCACGCGGCCGCGGCTGGCGGAGGCGTGCGCCGCATACGGCGCGAGCTGCGCTTCGAAGGCGTTCACCGATACCCGCCGCTTGCCAGCGTCCCGACCAGCACATCGTCGGGCACGGCGCGCTGGATCGCCTGGCCGATGCGCCGCAGGACGATGAAGCGGATCGCACCCGCCTCCGCTTTCTTGTCACTGCGCATCGCTTCGATCGCAGCCGACCGGCTCAGCCCCTCGATGCGCGTCGGCAGTCCGGCCGCCGTCACGGCAGCCTCGATCATCGCCGCCTCGGCAGCGCTGATCAACCCCAGCCGCCTCGACAGGTCGGCGGCCAGGCACAGTCCGCAGCCGACAGCCTCGCCGTGCAGCCAGCGGTCGTATCCCGTCAGCGCCTCGATTGCATGTGCAAACGTGTGGCCCAGGTTCAACAACGCCCGCTCGCCCGCTTCCTTCTCGTCGCGAGCGACGATCGCCGCCTTGATCTCGCACGACCGGGCAATCGCGGCCGCCAGCGCCGACGCGTCGAAGGCGAACAGTTTCGGCAGCGCCTTTGCGACTTCGCCGAAATAGTCGGCGTCGGCGAGCAGTCCATGTTTGAGCACTTCGGCCAGCCCCGCCGACAGTTCGCGCCTCGGCAATGTTCGCAGCGTATCGGTGTCGGCAAGGACGACCTCGGGCTGATGGAAGGCGCCGATCAGGTTCTTGCCGCGCGGATGATTGACGCCGGTCTTGCCTCCAACCGACGAGTCGACCTGCGCCAGCAATGTGGTGGGCACCTGAACGAAGCGGATGCCGCGCATGTAGATCGCAGCTGCGAAGCCAGCGATGTCGCCGACGACCCCTCCGCCAAGGGCGATCACTACGCTCCTGCGGTCCGCGCCGGCAGCGAGCAGCGCGTCGAGCACGGATTCGACCGCACGCAGATCCTTGCCGGTCTCGCCACCGGTAAGTTCGAAGACCGCAGTCGGCGCGGCGGACTGAACAGTGCTGCGCACCCGCTCGGCGTAAAGCCGCCCGACGCGCGTATCAGTGACGATCAGCAGGCGCGTCGGCGCCAGAGGAGCGGTTAACTCGCCCACCCGGTCGAGCAGGCCGGAACCGATATGAATGTCGTAGGGTCGGCCGGCAAGGTCGACCGAGAGGTGCCGCATGCAACGATTGTATTGGCCTTTGCGCGCGGGCCGCGCTGCGCAGGCGCTCAGCCCAGGACCGCTGCAATCCGCGCGTCCTGCAGCAGCTTCGCCACCAGCCGGTTCGGATTGCCGGCATTGGACTGCACGACGACATGTGCGGTCTGCTCATACAGCGCTTCGCGCTCGCCAAGGAGCTGCGCGATGCGGCCGCGCCGGTCCGGGGTCTGCAGCAGCGGCCGGGCGCGATCCTTCTGCGTGCGGCGCAGGATTTCGTCGAGTGAAGCGCGCAGGTAGATCACGAGGCCGCGCTCGCGCAGGTGACGGCGGTTGGCCTCGTCAAGGATCGCGCCGCCGCCGGTTGCCAGCACCGTGCGCGATCGCTGCGTCAGTTCATCGATCAGCGCCGCCTCGCGACGCCTGAACCCGGCTTCGCCCTCGAGTTCGAACATGGTCGCGATCGTCACCCCGCTGCGCGCCTCGAGTTCGCGATCGCAATCGATGAACTCGAAGCCGCAGCGCCGTGCCAGCAGCCGACCCACCGTCGACTTGCCGGCGCCCATCATGCCAATCAGGAAGATCGCGGGCCGCACTACTAGCCGAGCCCATCACGATTTGAACAGTCGCCCAGAGCGATGGCGAAACGGTCTACGCGTACGCCGATTCCAGTCATGGGTCGCCGCTCAAGGCAAGCAGAGTCGAATTCGGCACACGCTCGCTCGATTCGGCAACCTGCATTGGCGAAGCGGAGATCATCTTGAATTGTACGTGCCCGTCTTCCAGCGACTTGAATTCTGGCCGGAACGTCGATACCCAGGCGCCGCCTATTCGCTCGAGTAGCTCGGCCAAAATTCGGCACGATGCAGGCGGGCGGATGCTCCGGTCGCCCCAGCGCACGCTGCTTCGAACGCGAAGTACCCGCCCGGACCAGTTTTCCCATGACACCGTGGTGGCGCTGCGAGCAGCTTCCCTAGTCTCTAGCTAGACATCAGCCGGAACGGTAGGGCCATTTGATCTACAGGATGCACGACTGAAGAATGTGCAGTTCACGCAGAGCGAATTCCGCAGCAGTGATAGCCGCCGTCGATGCCAGCGACGCGACCTACGCGGCAGTCCCGCGCGGCGTCATGGGTCAATCGCCGCGCCAGTTGCCGGTCTAGGCGCGAAGCGTTTCCATCGGTCGAAATGAAGAAGGCGCCTTCGCAACGGCGACCGCGCCCTCTTGCTCCGTGCTGTCCGCGAAGATCTGCTGCGCTCTCGATTGCGTTCAACGCCGGACGGAAACCGGCGGACGGGTCAGATCAAACCGCGTTTCTGTCTCCCGTCCGGTCAGGAAGGGCACGCTGCTTCAGCGACCTGCAGCGAGTTGACTCGTCACCACACGTGGCGTGATGAAGATCAGCAGTTCGCTGCGGTCATTCACCGTAACCCGGTTCTTGAACAGGTGGCCGAGCACCGGGATGTCGCCGAGCAGAGGCACCTTGGTGACGGTGTTGCGCTCGAGTTGTTCGAATATGCCGCCGAGCACGACCGTGCCGCCGTTGTCGACCAGCACCTGCGTCTGCACGTTCTTCGTGTCGATTGCCGGTCCCGACTGCGTATCCTGGCCGCGGCTGTCCTTGTTGACCTTCACATCGAGGAAGATCGCGCCCTCGGGCGTGATCTGCGGCGTCACCTCGAGCTTCAGCGTCGCCTTGCGGAACTGGACGTTCGTGGCGCCACTGGAAGTCGCCGCCTGGTACGGAATCTCGGTGCCCTGCTCGATCGTCGCCTTGACCTTGTCGGCGGTGATCACGCGCGGGCTGGAGACGATCTTGCCGCGGCCATCGGCCTCGAGCGCGGAAACCTCCAGCGTGAGGAAACGCGACAGCGCCGAGTTGAACAGCGTCAGCGTCGCACCGGCGGCGCCGAAGCCGCCGATCCCGCCTGCCGGCAGGTTGACGAAGTTGGCGTTGCTGGTGATCGCTGGCGTATTAACCGTGCCGAGTCCGCCCGCCGCGGCCGTGTCGGTGGTCACCGCGCCGGTCGACGTCGAGCCCACTCCACCACCAGTGCCGAACACGCTGGTGCCACCGATCTCCCGAGGGGCGCCAGTCGAACCGCCGAGCCGCACGCCCAGATTGCGGCTGAAGCGATCGTCTGCTTCGACGATGCGCGCCTCGATCAGCACCTGCGGCACCTGCACGTCGATCCTTTGCAGCAGCCGGCGCACTTCCTCCAGACGGGTTGCCGTGTCCTGGACGAAGAGCTGATTCGTGCGCGGGTCGACGACCACGCTGCCGCGCTTCGACAGCATGCGCTGCTGGCCGTCGACGAGCAGCTTGCGCACGTCCTCGGCCTTCTGGTAGTTGACGACGAAATTCTCGGTGCGCAGAGGCTCGAGGTCGGCGATCTGGCTGCGCGCTTCGAGTTCCAGCTTCTCTTTCGCCGCCAGTTCGTCGCGCGGGGCCACGATGATCACGTTGCCGTTCTTGCGCATGTCCAGGCCCTTGCTCTGCAGGATGATGTCGAGCGCCTGATCCCAAGGCACATCCTTCAGCCGCAGCGTGATCGATCCGGCGACCGAGTCGCTGGTGATGATGTTGAGATCGGTGAAGTCGGCGATCACCTGCAGCAACGCGCGCACATCGACGTTCTGGAAGTTCAGCGACAGACGCTCGCCCTGGTAACCAGTGCGCGTGCCCTGGAACAGTCGCGTCGGATCTTCCTTGACCGGCTTGACCTCGACCACGAAACGCGTGTCGCTCTGGTAGGCGTTGTGCTCCCACAGCCCGCGCGGCTCGATGACCATGCGCACGTTGCTGCCCTGCTGCGTCGTGTTGACCAGTGCCACCGGCGTGCCGAAATCGGTCACGTCCAGCCGCCGCCGCAGCGCATCGGGAACCGAGGTGCCGAGGAATTCGACGATCACCTGGTTGCCCTGCTGGCGGATGTCGACGTTCGTGTTCGGGTCGGACAGGTCGACCACCACGCGGCCCTCGCCTTCGGCGCCGCGGCGGAAATCGATGGTCCGCAATGTCCGCGGGCCGGAGGCGGCAGCCACCGGCGCGGCGCCGGCCGCCGGCGCGGCTTCAGCGGCGCGGAAGGTCGTGGTGTCGGCCAGCGCGCCGAGCGCCACCTGCACCGTGTTGCCGCTGACCGAGATCGAATGGGTGAGCGTACGGCGCAGGTTGATCACCAGCCGCGTGCGTTCCTGCGCCTGAACGATGTTCACCGACCGCAGGTCGCCCTGGTTGAACTCCACCGCGTTGCGGCCGACGTTGTTCTCCGTGCCTGCCAGGTCGATGGCGATCCGCGCCGGGTTGGCGATCGAGAAGCTCGGCGGCGCCTCCTTCAGCGGCTGCTTCAGCTGGATCGTCAGCAGCACGCCAGAAGCGGTCTGCGTGGCGTCGACGCGCTCGATGCTGTTGGCTGCCGCGGCCGCCTGTGCCAGCACCGGGCCGGAGACGAATGCCGGCACCGCGGCAATCACGACGCACGCCGCAATCAGAAAACCCTTGACCGCCATCCTCATCGCTTGCTCCCCTGTTGAGCCGCTTCCTGCAGCTCCAGCTTCGCTGGGCGTTCGACCCATTCGCCGGCCGCATCCTGGACAATTTCCTTGATCTGCACCTCGGTCTCCGAGATGCGCGTGACCAAGCCGAAGTTCTGGCCGACATAGTTGCCGACCCGCACCATGTGCGTGGCGCCACCGCTTTCGAGCAGCGCGATGTTGACGTTGCTCTGCCGCATCGTGCCGACCATCTTGATCTGGTCAAGCGGGAAGCCCTCGAGCGTTTCGCGCCGGCGCTCCAGGTCCGGCCGGATCGCGCTGGTGGTGGCGCGCACCTGCTGCTGGCGGGCCACGGCCATTACCACCTTCTGCGCATCGAACGGATCGACCAGCGCCCGGCTTTCGTAGCTGTACGGCGTGAACTCCTTCGGTTCAGGCACCGTCTCCGCGACCGGACGCACCTGCTGCCGGACCTCGGCCATCCACTGTCGCAGTTCGGATTCGTTCGACGGCGCGCAGCCGGCGGCGAGCACGGCAGCGAGCAGGCACAACAGGCGTCGTGGGGCGTTCATCGGCTCGGCATCACTTCTTTGCGGTCGCCTGGCGCGCCTTGCGCTGCGCAGCCAGTTCCTCTTCATCGAGGTATCGATAGGTCTTGGCCGTGGCGTCGAGCGCCAGCACGCCGTCGCGCTGTGCAGTGAGGTTCAGGTTGTTCAAGGTGACGATGCGCGGCAGGTTGGCGATGTCGCCGGCAAAAGCGCCGAGGTCATGGTATCGGCCGGAAACCCGCACCGATATCGGCAGTTCGGCGTAGTAATCCTTCAGGTTCGTCTGCCCCGGCCGGAACAGCTCGAACTGAAGGCCGCGTCCGATGCCCGCCTGGTTGATGTCCGACAGCAGCGCGTCCATCTCGGCCTTGCTCGGCAGCTGCTTCTCCAGGGTGAGCACGTACTGGCTGACCTGTTCCTTCTGCCGGCGCAGCTCGTCGAGATTGATCGCCTGCTGCAGCTTGGCGCGGTACTGATCCTTCAGCGTGCCTTCCTCGGCGCGCAGGCGCTCGAGCTCCTCGGACTGCTGGCTCCAGAGCAGGAAGTAGCCCCCTACCGCACAGACCGCGATCACCGCGATCCATACCGTCAGGCGCGGAAGAAGCGGCCACGTGCCGATATTTTCAAAGCTCAGTCCCTGAAACTGGGATACGAGCTGCTTGGTGTCGATCGCCATTCGTTTCGCCTCGCTGCGGGAACCCGGCCTATTTCTTCTTCGCCGGCGCTGCTGCCGCCTGCGCCTGCTGCATCTGTGCGCGCTCGGGCGTCGGCTTCAGCGCGAAGTTCAGCGAGAAGTCGAACAGCCGTCGCTGCACGCCGGGGGGCTGCTGCCCCGAGACGCGGATTTCGACGAGTTCCGGCCGATCGAGGAATTTCGAGTTGCTCTGCAGGTTGCGCAGGAATTCGGACACGCGCTCGTTCGATGCCGCCCAGCCGGCCACGTTGACCTTCTTGTCCTCCTGCTTGACCGAGCGCAGATAAATGCCCTCGGGCACCTGCTTGGTCAGTTCGTCCATCAGGTACACGGGCTGGTTGCGATCGGCTTGCAGGTCCTCGACCGCCCGCTGCCGAGCCCGCAGCGCTTCGATCTCCTGGCGCAGCGTGGCGATCTCGCGGATCTGCAGGTCAAGCTTGCGGTTCTCGGCGCTGATGATGTCGTTGCGTTCGCGCTGGCTGGCGATCTGCCCCTGCAGCACGGTCCAGACCGCGAAGACGAGAGCGATGCCCGCGATCAGGCTCAGCCCGGTGAAGAAGAAGAAAGCCTTCTTCTGCCGCTCGCGTCTCTCGGCGCGATGCGGCAGCAGATTGACGCGGATCCTCATGGCAGCCTCCGCGCGCGCCGCGCACCCTGCCCGCAGGCGTCGCGGGATACGAAAAGAACGGCAAACCGCGAAGCGCTCATGTATCGAACCTCCGCATCGCCAGGCCGCAAGGCGTCAGCAGCGCCGGTGCATCGAGGCGAAGCTGCTTGTCGCGCACGGCTCCGGAAATCTCCATGCCCTTGAACGGCGAGATCACCGACGTCGGCACCTGGGCCCGCTCCATCAGTTCGTCGGCCAGGCCGGTCAGGATCGCCGAACCCCCGGCAAGCATGATCTGGTCGATCCGCGTGTACGGCGTCGAGGTGAAGAAGAACTGCAGCGCGCGCGTGATCTCGGTGACCGCGGACTCGACGAACGGCCGCAGCACATCGGACTCGTAGTTGGCCGGCAGGTCGCCGCTGCGCTTCTTCTGTTCGGCTTCGTCAGCCGAGATGCCGTAGGCGCGGGCGATGTCGGCAGTCAACTGCTGGCCACCGAAAGGCTGGTCGCGCTCGTAAATGGCCTCGCCATCGTGCATCACGGTGGCGATCGTCGAGTTCGCGCCCAGATAGAAGGCGGCGATCACCAGGCCCTCGCCGCGATTGGGCAACTGCTCGATCAGCCGTTCGAGGGCACCGCGCATCGCATAGGACTCGACGTCGATCACCGCCGGCTTCAAGCCCGCCGCTTGGGCAACCGCCATCCTGTCCTCGACCTTTTCCTTGCGCGAGGCCGCAATGAGCACCTCGACGTCGTCAGGCGAATTCGGAATCGGGCCGAGCACCTGAAAGTCGAGACTCACTTCGTCGAGCGCGAAGGGAATGTACTGGTTGGCCTCGCTCTCGACCTGCATCTCGAGTTCTTCCTCGCGCAGTGCCGCCGGAAGGGCGATGCGCTTGGTGATCACTGCCGACGCGGGAAGCGCCATCGCCACGTTCTTGATCCGCGTACCCGAGCGCCGCCAGGCGCGTTTTACCGCTTCGGCGACAACGTCGATCTTGTCGAAATTGCCGTCGACAACGGCGCCCCGAGGCAACGGTTCGATGGCGTAACGCTCAAGGCGCAACGACCCCGGCGTCGATTGCGACAGTTCGACCAGCTTCACGCTCGACGAACCAATGTCGAGGCCGATCAGCGGCGGAGTCTTGCTTGACAGAAACGGCAATTCAAAAGCCAAGGTGGCACTCCCGAAAGCACAGTTCGACTCGATCGCAAGGCCCTCGCCGACGAGGGACGGGGAAGAAGGAGTTCCCCTTTGAGACAGGACCGTTGAACCGACCCGACCCTCCGTTGAATTTTCCTTATGTTTCGAGCGTTTACCGCGATTTTGTTGGATGCTACTTGAGATCCTATCAACAGTGCAGAAAGAATCACAACCCCTACTTACGGACGAGTGGAGCGTCGGCGACTCGGACGATGCCGCCCCACCGGCACCACCAAACGGGCTAGTCCATAGTGTGCGCAGCTGCGGCGCCGCCCAGCGCAGCGCTTAAACTCCCGTCACTTCATTTCGACGTTCGACGGCAGGACCTTAGCCGCCTGTCCGCGGCAGCGCCGCCATCCGAACGCATTGTCCCGACCCGTGGCCGCCCGCTCAAGTGCCAGCAACGCCTCACCCATGCAGCGTTTGCGCAACGCACCGCTGTGGGTCCGGGCCGTTTTCGGCACCGCCGTCGCCGCCGCCGGCGCCGCGTTGTGCGGCGCGCTGCTGCTAGTTTTCGTTTTTGCTCTGACCTACGCCAACCTGCCTCCCATCGACACGCTGACCGACTACCAGCCGCGCATCCCGCTGCGGGTCTGGACGGCCGACGGCATCCTGATCGGCGAATTCGGCGAGGAGCGGCGCGACTATGTGCCGATCAAGGAGGTGCCGCAGCGAGTCAGGCAGGCGATTCTCGCTGCCGAAGACGATGCCTTCTATCGGCATCGCGGCGTTGACTACACCGGGCTGGCCCGGGCGATGGTGGCCAATTTCGCCACCGGCAGGCGCAGCCAGGGCGGCAGCACGATCACGATGCAGGTGGCTCGCAATTTCTACCTGAGCTCAGAGCGAAGTTATCTGCGCAAGCTCTACGAGATTGCGCTGGCCTTCAAGATCGAGTCGGAGCTGTCGAAGGACCGCATTCTGGAGGTCTACGTCAACCAGATCTTCCTCGGCCAGCGCGCCTACGGCTTTTCTGCCGCCGCGCAGACATATTTCGGCAAGAAACTGGCCGATGTCTCCGTGGGCGAAGCGGCAATGCTGGCCGGGCTGCCGGCAGCACCCAGTGCCTACAACCCCTGGGTCAATCCGCGCCGCGCCAAAGCCCGCCAGCAGTACGTCCTGTCGCGCATGCTGCAGCTCGGTTTCATATCCAGGCGCGACCACGACGACGCCGTTGCGGAAACGTTCAAGCCGCGCCAGGCGCTTGCCGCATACGCGCCGAACTCCACCCGCGCCCTGCTGCACGCGCAGTACGCCGCCGAGATGACACGGCAGGCCATGTTCGACGTCTTCCGCGAGGAGGCTTATACGCGCGGCCTGAACGTCTACACCACGCTGGTCAGCGGCGAGCAACTAGCGGCGCATGAGGCCGTTCGCAACCAGGTACTGACCTACGACCGCCGCTACGGCTACCGGGGCCCCGAAGCCTTTATTCAGCTGCCGGCCGAGCCGGCGCAGCGGGAGCAGCGCATCGAGGATGCAATCGTCGAGGCCATAGACAGCCCGAACCTCTTTCCGGCGGTGGTGATCGAGGCGTCGCCGAAGCAGGTCCGGGCCGTGATCGAGGGCGTCGAGGAGATCGAGATCACGGGCGAAGGGTTGCGCTTCGCCGCCCGCTCGCTCGACCCGAAGGCGCAGCCGGCACGCCGCATCGTTCCGGGTGCCCTGTTGCGGGTGGCGCGCCACAGCAAGGGCCATTGGGAGATCCTGCAGCTGCCGCAGGTCGAGGCGGCCTTCATCGCCGCCGACACGCGCGACGGATCGGTGCGGGCGCTGGTCGGCGGCTTCGACTTCAACCTGAACAAGTTCAATCACGCCACGCAGGCGTGGCGGCAGCCGGGCTCGAGCTTCAAGCCTTTCGTGTATTCCGCCGCGCTTGAGCGCGGCTTCATGCCCAGCACGCTGATCAACGACGCACCGCTCGCCGTCGACCCCGCTGAAACCGGCGGCCAGCTGTGGGAACCGAAGAACTACGACGGCAAGTTCGATGGTCCGCTGCGCCTTCGCCAGGCGCTGGCCCGCTCCAAGAATCTCGTGTCGATCCGGGTGATCAAGGCGATCGGGCCGCAGTACGCGCAGACCCACGTCACGCGCTTCGGATTCGAGGCCGCCAGGCATCCGCCTTTCATGACGATGGCTCTGGGCGCCGGTTCGGTGACGCCCTGGCAGATGGCCGCAGCCTATGCGATCTTCGCCAACGGCGGTTATCGGCTGCCCTTGGTGCTGATCGACCGGGTGACCGATTCGCGTGGTCGGGTGATCATGGCGGCAGAGCGTGTCCACGCCGGCGACGAAAGGGCGCGCGTGCTCGATGCGCGCAACGCCTATGTGATGGACAGCCTGCTGAAGGACGTCACCCGTTACGGCACGGCGGCGAGCGCCTCGCGGCTGCGCCGCGACGACATCGCTGGCAAGACCGGAACAACCAATGACTCGCACGATGCCTGGTTCGCCGGCTACGGCGGCGGCATTGTCGCAGTGTCCTGGATGGGCTTCGATCAGCCGCGACCGCTCGGCGATCGCGAGACCGGCGGTGGCCTGGCGCTGCCGATCTGGATCTCCTACATGGGCAAGGTGCTGCCGAACCGGCCGCCGATGCCTCAGACGCCGCCCGAGGGTGTCGTCAACGTCGGCGGCGAGGTCTACTTCGCCGAGTTCCAGCCCGGACAGGGAATCGCCAGCGTCGGACTCGAGGACGCGCTGCCGGGCGGCGACACTGGCGCGACCACGGCGGTGCGCGAACAGATCTTCTGATCGATCGCCTCAGCCGGCGCGCAGCAGCACGGCCACACCGCCCTGCGCCGATAGCAGCCGCGACAGCGCCGTGAACAGTTCGGAGCCATCGCGCGTGTCGCGCCAGGCGCCGTCGCACCATTCATAGTGAAAGCCGCCGCTCTTTGCGGCGACCCAGATCTGCCGCATGGGCGCCTGGCTGTTGACAACCACTTTCGAGCGATCGGCAAGTTCCAGCGTCAGCACGTTGCCGCTGCGCGTCGCCTCGATGTCGGCGTCGCAGGCCTCGATCGCGCCCTCGATTGCATCGAGAACGCGTTCGGCCGCGGCGAGGAACTCGGATTCAGTCATGCCCATGGTAGATTGCCTCGATGCCTCGCGCCCCGATGATTCGTTGCCTCTGCGTCATTGTATTGACGGTGGCTGTGCTCGCGGCCTGCGGCCAGAAAGGGCCGCTGGTGCTGCCTGAGGAGGCACGCCGCAAACCGGCGCCGACGCCATCGCACGATGTCCCGCCGACGCAGGATCGCCGCCAATGAACACGAACGCGCCGCCTGCGCCGAGCGGGGCCTTCCATCGCCGCGACGGGACACTGTGCTGTGAAGCTCTGCCGCTGGAGCGAATCGCCGCTCGCTTCGGCACGCCGACTTACGTGTACTCGCGCGCCGCGATCGAAGCCGCATTCGCGGCATACACCGCCGCATTAAAGGACCGTCCATCGCTGGTCTGCTATGCGATGAAGGCGAATTCGAATCTCGCGGTGCTGAACGTGCTGGCCCGCTCCGGCGCCGGATTCGACATTGTTTCCGGCGGCGAACTGGCCCGGGTGATCGCCGCCGGTGGCGACCCGCGCCGGGTGGTGTTCTCCGGCGTCGGCAAGACGACCGCCGAAATCGCGCAAGCGCTGGCCGCCGACATCCTCTGCTTCAACGTCGAATCGGACGCCGAACTGGAGATCGTCGCACGCGTTGCGGCGGCATCGGGCCGGCGCGCGCGCATTTCGGTGCGCGTCAATCCCGACGTCGATCCGAAGACGCACCCCTACATCTCCACCGGCCTGCGCAGTAACAAGTTCGGGGTCGCCTACGCAGACACGCTGCCGCTTTACCGACGCGCGGCGGCGATGCAGCACGTCCAGATCGTCGGCATCGACTGCCACATCGGCTCGCGCATCGGCGAGGTGGCGCCTTACCTTGAAGCCGCCGACCGGCTGCTCGACCTCGTCGATGCGCTGGCGGGCGAGGGCATCCACCTTGCGCACATCGACTTCGGCGGCGGATTGGACATCCGCTATCGCGACGAGAATCCGCCGCCCGCGGCCGAACTGATCGGCGCGCTCGTCCGCCGTGTCGAGGCTCGCGGACACGGCGGCAAGACGCTGATGTTCGAGCCCGGGCGGTCGATCGTCGGCAATGCCGGCGCGCTGCTCACGCGCGTCAACATCGTCAAGCCGGGCCGGGAAAAGAACTTCCTCGTCGTCGATGCGGCAATGAACGACCTGCTGCGTCCTGCCTTGTATGACGCGTGGATGGACGTGCAGCCGGTCGAAAGGCGCGCGGGCCAGCTGCTTACTTATGATGTCGTCGGCCCGATCTGCGAATCCGGAGACTGGCTCGCACAGGGTCGCCAACTGGCGGTCGAAGCCGGAGACCTGCTGGCGATCCTGGGCGCCGGCGCCTACGGCATGAGCATGGCCAGCAACTACAACTCGCGCGGCAGGGCGGCGGAGGTGATGGTCGACGGCGACCGTGCCTACGAAATCCGCCGCCGTGAAACGGTTGAGGATCTGTTCGCGCTCGAATCGGTGCTGCCGTAGCCGGGCGGCGCGTCCCTGCCCAGCCAGCGCAACAGCCGTACCCCGAGCAGCAGTCCGATCACGCCTGCATAAACGAGCGGTTCGGCGATGTCGTTCTTGGCCGCCTTCTGCCACCAGTAGTGCACGATGGCCAACAGCGCAATCAGATAGACGAGCCGGTGCAGCCGCTGCCAGTTGCGCCCACCGAGCCGCTTCACCCAGCCGTTGGTCGAGGTTACCGCCAGCGGCAGCAGCAGCAGCAGCGTCGCGAACCCGACGGTGATGTACGGACGCTTGGCAAGGTCCTTCCAGATCGCCGCGGCATCGAACCACTGGTCGAGCCACAGCCAGGCGCTGAAGTGCAGCAGAGCATAGAAGAAAGTGAACAGACCGAACATCCGGCGCAGGCGCAGCAGCCAGGCCCAACCCGTCGCCAGCCGCAACGGCGTGATCGAAAGCGTGACGGTGAGCGCGATCAAGGTCCACGTGCCCAGAGAGCGGATCAGGAACTCGACCGGGTTTGCGCCGAGCCCGCCGCCGTAGCCCAGCCAGGCAAGCCGCGCGAGCGGCAGCAGTGCAAGCAGGAACAGTGCCGCCCGCAGGCGATTGAAGGTCGTCGGCGCCAATGCCGGCGGCACGATCGAGGCCAGCGGCAGCAGCGGTGTTGGCCGTGCGCTCATCGCCCGTCCCTAGTAGAACCGGGCCAGATCCATGCCCGCGTAAAGCGCCGCCACCTGCTCGCCGTAGCCGTTGAACATCAGGGTAGGCCGCCGGCGGGTGAACAGGCCGTCCTCACCGAGGCGCCTTTCGCTCGCCTGGCTCCATCGCGGATGATCGACGTTCGGATTCACGTTGGAATAAAAGCCGTACTCGTTCGGCGCCGACTTCTGCCAGCTGTTAACAGGCTGCCGTCCGACGAAACGGATGCGGACCAGCGACTTGGCGCTCTTGAATCCGTATTTCCAGGGCACGACGAGGCGCAGCGGCGCGCCGTTCTGGTTGGGCAGCACTTCGCCGTACAGGCCGAAGGTGAGCAGCGTCAGCGGATGCATCGCCTCGTCCATCCGCAACCCTTCCACGTACGGCCAGTCAAGTACGCGCGAGCGCAGACCCGGCATCTGCTTCGGGTCGGCCAGCGTGGTGAATTCGACGAACTTCGCGTTACCTGTGGGTTCAACGCGCTTGATCAGTTCGGCCAGCGGGTAGCCGATCCACGGCACCACCGCCGACCACGCCTCCACGCAACGCAGCCTGTAGACGCGCTCCTCGAGCGGCGCCAGTCTGAGCAGATCGTCGATATCGAAGCTGCGCGGCCGCCGCACCTCGCCCTCGATGGCGACCTGCCACGGTCGGATCTTCAGCCGGCCCGGCGCATGCCGCGCCGGATCGTCCTTCTCCGTGCCGAACTCGTAGAAGTTGCAGTAGCTGGTGGCCAATCCGTATGGGGTCGGTCGCTCCATGGTCGACAGCGGGCTCGGTCGGCCGGGGAGCTTGTTCGCCGTCGCACTCTGCGCCGCCCCTTGATGCGCAACGCCGATCAGTCCCGTGGCAGCAGCGGCCTGCAGCAACGCCCGGCGACTCTTCCAGACGCCCTTTGGCGTGATCTCGGAGGGTGCAATGTCATCGGGGCGGCGGATCAGCATCTGGGGCTCCGGGCTCGGCGAGCCATGGATAGTCGAGACCAACCCGCAAACATTACCCGGTGGTTCGCTGGCGGGCTGAGTTCTGACCGGCGGGGTCAGCCGGGGTTCCGAGCCCTGAAACCCTACACTTGCCCAGGGCGTCAAACCGGAGGCTGGCCGATGCATATCGAACACGAAGTCAAGCTCGACTACAAGGACGTGCTGATTCGGCCCAAGCGTTCGACGCTGACCTCGCGCAGCGAAGTCGACATCGCGCGTGAGTTCGCGTTTCGACACGCCAGGGTGCAGTACCGCGGCATTCCGATCATCGCCGCCAACATGGACACCATCGGTACCTTCGAGATGGCGCATGCGCTCGACCGCTTCGGAATGTCGACCGCGCTGCACAAGCACTACGCCGTCGACCAGTACGCCGGTTTCTTCGTCCCGCTCGAACGCAAGTCGGCGGCGTTTTATTCGATGGGCATCACCCGTGCCGACGAGGAAAAGTTCGGCCAGCTGATGCGCTCCGCGCCGGGGGCCGTGCAGTATGCGTGCGTCGACGTTGCCAACGGCTATCACGAGAATTTCGTCACCTTCGTCGCGCGGCTGCGCAGCCAGTACCCGCAACTGGTGATCATGGCCGGCAACGTCGTCACCGGCGAGATGACCGAGGAACTGATCCTGTCGGGGGCGGACATCGTCAAAGTCGGCATCGGACCCGGATCGGTCTGCACGACGCGCAGTCTGACCGGCGTCGGTTATCCGCAGCTGTCGGCAGTGATCGAGTGCGCGGACGCTGCGCACGGTCTCGGCGGACACATCTGCGCCGACGGCGGCTGCACGACGCCCGGGGACGTGGCCAAGGCCTTTGGCGGAGGCGCCGATTTCGTCATGCTCGGCGGCATGCTGGCCGGCCACGATGAATGCGGCGGCGAACTGATCGAGCGCGACGGCGCGAAACTGCAGCGCTTCTACGGAATGAGCAGCCGTACGGCCATGGAGCTGCATTCCGGCGGTGTCGCCGAGTACCGGGCCGCCGAAGGCAAGGAGGTACTGGTGCCGTATCGCGGCGAGGTCGCCCGCACGGTGCAGGAGATTCTCGGCGGCGTCCGCTCGGCCTGCACCTACGTCGGCGCGCGAAGGCTGAAGGAATTGTCGAAGCGGACGACTTTCATCCGCGTGACCCAGCAGGCCAACGAAGTCTTCGGCAAACCGTGAAGCGGCACTGCGATGGCGAGGTCCGCCCCTTGCGGATCCGGGCCGCGCCCGCCGATCAGCGCAATCCGGCGACGTAATCCGCGACTGCGCGCATCTCCGCCTCGGACAGCCGCGCCGCGATCTGCGCCATAGGCACGTTGTTGCGCCGCGTGCCGTCGCGGAAGGCCTTCAGCTGTGACTCCGAATACTCGGCATGCTGGCCGGCCAGGCGCGGGTACTGCGCCGGGATGCCGGCCCCGTCCGGGCTGTGGCAGCCGTTGCAGGCGGGCACGCCCTTCTCCGGAATGCCGGCGCGATAGATCCGCTGGCCAAGATCGAGCGTGTCTCGAATGCGTGCAGCACCCGGCTTGTGCGGCTGGCGCGCATAGTGGGCGGCAACGTGAAGCCGGTCGGCCTCCGAGATCGCGCCGAGGATCCCCGTCATGATGCTGTTCACGCGGGCGCCCTTGTCGTCGGCCGGCTTGGCATAGTCATTCAGCTGCTTGTACAGATAAACCGCGTCCTGCCCGGACAGCTTTGGATTGGCGGCGATCGTCGAATTGCCATCAGCACCATGGCAGGCCGCGCAGATCGTATTGGCGATTTCCTGGCCTCGCTTCAGGTCGGGCCTGGCGGACGCGGCCTTCTCCTGCGCCGCGGCGGCGAACGGAATCGTCAAGCCCAAGGCCGCTGTCGCAAGAACGCGGCCGAAAACGGTAGGCATCGAACGGAGCATGGATTTCATTGCCGATTGTTGTTGGCTTGCGCAGGTCCGGCGCCTGGCCCGCACACGAGCCACAGCCGCCGGATCAAAGCCGCGTATTCTACCGGAGCCCCCCGCGGCGCCTGCCTGCGTTGATCGTCCGCCCATCGTGCTGCGATTCGAGTCCGCCCGCTTCGCAACCTCCGTAGCCGAACTCGCCCAGCTGAATCGCGCGCCGCTGGCGATGGTGCCGGAGATCGCCTTCGCCGGCCGCTCGAATGCCGGCAAGTCCACGGTCATCAATGTGCTCACGACTCAGCGACAGCTTGCCCACGCCAGCAAGACGCCGGGACGCACGCAACTGCTGAACTTCTTCGAACTGCCTGCACCAGATCGGACGGGCGCGCCGACGGTCGCGGCCTATCTGGTCGACCTGCCCGGTTACGGCTTTGCGAAGGTGGACGCGCAGGTTCGCGCGCGCTGGGACCAACTGGTTGGCGGCTATCTGGCGAGTCGGCGCCTGCTGGCCGGCGTCGCGCTCGTCATGGACGCGCGCCGTCCACTGGCGGATGCCGATGAGCAACTGCTCGCTTGGCTGGCAACGCGCGCGGACGCAGGCCGCCTGCGCGTTCATTTCATCCTGAACAAGGCCGACCAGATCGGCCGCAGTGAACGAAAACGCGTTCTGTCACTGGCGGAACAGCGTGCCGAAACGCTGCCGATGCTCGTGTCAGTGCAGTTGTTTTCCGGCCTCAAGCGCGACGGCGTCGAGCAACTGCGCCGGACACTGTCCGAGATCGTCGGATCGTGAGCGACAACCGCGGTCACCGCCTCCACCTGCGGGCGCAGCCGCACGACGCCGTAGTGGCTCCCCCAAAGAGACCGGCGCGCCAGGGCGCGCGCGTATCATCGAGCGCGAAAAAAAACCCCGAATCAAGGCTCGGGGCTTAATGCCTTCTTGAGGCCCCGCTCAGGGAGGAACAGCGGGAGGCGACGCAAGTCACCCGACGCAAGTTTCGCCGATTCCGCCGCAAAGAAAAGTTCGGAATTTCACGTATGTCGATACCCGGTCAGTACCCCGCACTGCGGATGCGTCGCATGCGCCGCGACGAGTTCTCCCGCCGGATGATGCGCGAGCACCGGCTCACGACCGACGACCTGATTTATCCCGTCTTCGTGCTGGACGGCAGCAAGCGGCGCGAGGACGTTGCCTCCATGCCGGGGGTGCAGCGGTTGTCGATCGACCTGCTGCTGCCCGTGGCCGAGCAGTGCATCGCCGCGGCAATTCCGGTTGTGGCGCTTTTCCCGGTCATCGACCCGCAGCTGAAGACCGCCGACGGCCGCGAAGCGACGAATCCGAACGGGCTTGTGCCACGCGCCGTGCGCGAACTGAAGAGTCGCTTTCCGGCGCTGGGGCTGCTGACCGACGTCGCCTTGGATCCGTTCACCACGCATGGGCAGGATGGATTGATCGACGAGACCGGTTACGTGCTGAACGACCCGACGATCGAGGTCCTGCGCAAGCAGGCCTTGGTGCAGGCCGACGCCGGCGTAGACATCGTCGCGCCAAGCGACATGATGGACGGCCGCATCGGCGCGATCCGCCGGACGCTCGAGGAGGCGGGGCACATCCATACGCGCATCATGGCCTATTCGGCAAAGTACGCGAGCGCGTTCTATGGCCCGTTCCGCGATGCCGTCGGCTCGACCGCGAACCTCGGAAGCTCGAGCAAGTCCGTCTATCAGATGGATCCGGCCAACAGCGACGAGGCGCTGCGCGAGGTGGCCCTCGATGTCGCGGAAGGTGCCGATATGGTGATGGTCAAGCCCGGCATGCCGTATCTGGACATCGTGCGCCGGGTGAAGGACGAGTTCAAGATGCCGACCTACGTGTACCAGGTCAGCGGCGAGTACGCGATGCTTAAGGCTGCGGCGGGCAACGGCTGGCTCGACGAGAAGAAGGTCGTGCTCGAGTCACTGATCGCCTTCAAGCGCGCCGGCGCCGACGGTGTGCTGACTTATTTCGCCCTGCAGGTCGCGAACTGGCTGGCGCAGGAACGCTGATCGGAACCTGTCCCGGTCGATGCTCTGGGTTCACATCCAGCCGGAGGTCGCGAGCCGCCTGGATGCAGCGCCGGAGGCGCCGGCCGCTGTGGGTTTCCACTGGCTCGACCTGACGCACGACGAATTGCACGCCGACCCCGAGGCGCTGCGCACCGAAATTTTCCGCCTCTGCGGCACCCGCATGTACGACCTGCATCTGCAGGATGCCGCCAATCTGCAGCATCCGTCGTACTTCGACTCGACGACCAGCTACGACATGCTGATCTTCCGCAAGCTGACGCCGGACGAAGATCGCAGCCTGACGCCACTGGCCGACGTCGATCACCTCCCCGAGCACCGCAGCCGTGGCCGCCGCCTGCAGCCCATCGTCACCCGCCCGGTCACCTTCTTCCTGTTCGACCGCCTGCTGGTCACCGTCCGCAATACCGGTTCGCGCACCATCGAACAGGTGCGGCAGCGCCTGCTCGAACCGAAGGCACGGGCGACCGCCCGCGGCCCGACCGGCAACGGCGCCGATGCGGTCGCGCCGCGCCTGCCGCAACGGCCCGATGATCTGATGCTGCGGCTCGTCAACGGCATGGTCGACCGCTATCTCGAGCTCCGCCAGCCGTTGACCGACCGGCTCGACCGCTGGCAGCGCGAGTTGTTCGACCGGCGCCGCCCGTTCGCCGACTGGCGCGCGCTGCTGGATGCGCGCATCGAACTGCGCCGGCTGCAGAACTTGTGCGAGGAGCAGCGCGACGCGATCCAGGAACTGCGGGACGACTACCTCGAAAGCACGCCCGAGCGGCAGCACAGCGACACCTACCTCGTGCGCCTGGCCGACGTGCTCGAGCACGTCGCCCGCGTGCTCAGCCACGCCGGCCGGCTGGAAAACTCGATCGAAACGGCCGTGCAACTGCACTTCTCGGCCACCGCGCATCGGACCAACCAGATCATGCGCATCCTGACCGTGATTACCGCGGTGTTCGCGCCGCTGACGCTGTTGGCGGGCATCTGGGGCATGAACTTCGACCACATCCCGCTGGCGCACCATCCTCACGGCTTCGGACTGGTCGTCGCGACGATGGTCGTGCTGGCGTTGATGCTGCTGATCCTGCTGTGGGTCCGTCGGGTGCTGACCGACCGTCCGAGCGGGCTGAGACGCTGGTGGCGGCGCCGGCTGCGTCGCGAAACGACCAGTCGACCGCTCAACGCGCCCTGACCCTTCGCCCGCGGCGATCGTTCAATCTTCGTCGGCAATCGACCGCCGCGCCGAACGCAGCGCCCGCCCTTCCCGTTTCGTTGGCCGTCCCTTGATTGACCGCGCCGGCTCGACAGCAGAGCGACGAAGATCCGCCTGCCGCTCGCGCCGGGCGTGGCTCGCCGCCGTTTCTTCATAGAGCAGTCGCGCCACTGCCGCCGGCCCGCGCTGAGCCGACAGCGCGCGGATCACGAACTCGATACGCGCCGCGCCGGCGAACAATTCGATCCGGTCGCCGGCCCGCGCCTCGCGCGCCGGCTTGATCCTCTCGCCGTCAATCCGTACCCGACCGAGGTCGACCGCCTCGGTCGCCAGCGATCGCGTCTTGAAGAATCGCGCCGCCCACAGCCACTTGTCGATGCGGATCTTCTCGCCCTGCCCCATGTTGTCAATGATAAGAGGCGGCGACGCCGTGTCCGACACACTTTCGGCCAGGCCTCGCGCGAGACGCGCAACGGATTTGCGCGAGGCGATCGCACGACGACGTAAGACTCATTTTCGACAGTTTCAGCGCCTGCGCCTGAACGCAAGTCAGGCGGATCA
>CAZDXQ010000055.1:0-23439 GCA_964509545.1 uncultured Burkholderiaceae bacterium
AGGAGATCCAGGAGGCGATCAAGCACGGCGTGCGCAAGGTCAACATCGACACCGATATCCGTTTGGCGATGACCGCCGCCGTGCGCAAGTTTCTCGCCGAGAACCCGTCGCACTTCGACCCGCGCGACTTCCTGAAGCCGGCGCGCGCCGCCGCCAGGAAGATCTGCAAGGAGCGCTACCAGCAGTTCGGCTGCGAAGGGCAGGCCGGCAGGATCCAGCCGCTGCCGCTGACCGCGGTGGCGCAGAAGTACAACACGGGCGAACTGAGCCAGCACGTGCATTGAGCCTGCGGCAGGAGGGGCGCCATGGACGATCTGTCGGCGTGGGTCGGCCGCACGCAGCGGTCGACCGAAACCCTCGATGCGCGCCTGGTGCGCTGGCTGGCGGCGACGCTCGACCGCACCGACCTGCTCGATGCGCGCCACGGCGCCGCGCTGCCGCCGGCATGGCACTGGGCCTTCTTCAACGCGATCGAGCCGATGGCGGCGCTCGGTCGCGACGGCCATCCGAAGAAAGGCGGGTTCCTGCCGCCGACCGCGCAGCCGCGCCGGATGTGGGCCGGCAGCCGACTGCACTGGCACGGTTCGCTGAAGGTGGGGCAGGCGGTCGAGCGCGTCTCGACCATCCTGAAGTGCGAGGCCAAGCGCGGCAACAGCGGCGACATGGTGCTGGTGACGGTCGGCCACCAGTTTCGCGCCGGCGCTGCGCTGCTCGACGAGGAGCACGACATCGTCTACCGTGACGAGGCCTCCGACGGCGAGCGCAGGGCGCTGGCCGAACTGGCCGCGCAGGCGCGCGCCGGCAACGTGCAGTACGAGCGCAAGGGCGAGATCGTGCGCGAGGTCAACGTCGGCCCGGTGCAGATGTTCCGCTACTCGGCGGCGACCTTCAACGGCCACCGCATCCACTACGACCGCGACTATGCCCGCGAGGTCGAGGGTTATCCCGGTCTCGTCGTGCACGGTCCGCTGATCGCCACGATGCTGCTCGAATTCCTGCAGGCGCAGGTGGCGCCGGGACGGCGCGTGCAGCGCTTCGAGTTCCGCGCGCTGAAGCCGACCTTCGACATTGCCCCCTTCGCGCTGCACGCCACGCCGCCATCGGCTGACGGCGCCGTCAGCCTGTGGTCGACCAACAACGTCGGCGCGGTCGGCATGCAGGCGTCGGCGGTGGTGCAGTAAAGGAGCGCGCTCGCAGGCCTGCGGCGACCCGCGTGCCGCTTTTTCCTGCCGCGGTCTGATCTCGCTCAACGGGACGCGCTGAGGCGCGCGCACGGCGCCCCGGCGCCAGCTGCCGGAGTGCTGCCCGCCGTCAACGTGCGACGCCCCGGGCAGTGCCATCCTTCAGCGCAGAGACGGTGCGATCTGCGCGTGGAGGCTCGTATGACTGGCAACCGCAAGTGGGTATACGCGTTCAGCGAAGGCGACGGCAGCAACAAGATGCTGCTCGGCGGCAAGGGCGCCAACCTGTGCGAGATGACAAAGATCGGCCTGCCGGTGCCGCCCGGCTTCGTCGTGACGACCGAGGCCTGTCTTGCCTACCTGAAGGAAGGCCGCCTGCCCGAAGGGCTGATGGACGAGGTGCGTGCGCACCTGCAGCGCGTCGAGCAGGCCACCGGCAGGCGCTTCGGCGCGGCCAGGGATCCGCTGCTGGTGTCGGTGCGTTCCGGCTCGGCCATGTCGATGCCGGGCATGATGGACACGATCCTGAACCTGGGCCTGAACGAACGCTCGCTGGCCGGGCTGATCGAGGCGACGCGCAATCCGCGCTTCGGCTGGGATGCCTACCGGCGGATGATCCAGCTGTTCGGCAAGGTCGCGCTCGGCGTGCCCGACGAGGCCTTCGACCGCGAGATGGCGCTGCTCAAGCAGGCCGCCGCCGTGCAGCTCGACGTCGATCTGTCGGCGGAGCAGCTGCAGGCGCTGGCGCATCGCTTCGTCGATGTGGTGCGCGTCCATTCCGGCCACCCGTTTCCGGAGGATCCCTACCGGCAGCTCGAGATCGCGATCGCCGCGGTCTTCCGCTCGTGGAACGGCAAGCGCGCGGTCGACTACCGGCGCCAGTTCAGGATCACGCCGGCCATGGCCAACGGCACCGCATGCAACGTCTGCACGATGGTGTTCGGCAACCTGGGCAATGACTCGGCCACCGGGGTCGGCTTCACGCGCAATCCGGGCACCGGCGAGCGGCAGGTCTACGGCGAGTACCTGACCAACGCGCAGGGCGAGGATGTCGTCGCCGGAATCCGCACGCCGAAGCCGATCGCGGCGATGGCGGAGGAAATGCCGGCGCAGCACGCGCAGCTGATGGAGTTGGCGGCGAAGCTCGAAGCGCATTATCGCGAGGTGCAGGACTTCGAGTTCACCATCGAGCGCGGCAGGCTGTGGGCGCTGCAGACGCGCAACGGCAAGATGAATGCGCCGGCGCTGGTGCGCACCTCGGTCGAGATGCAGCAGGAGGGACTGATCGACCGGCGCCAGGCGCTGCTGCGCGTGGCGCCCGAGATGCTCGAGCAGCTGATGGTGCCGCGGCTGGACCCGTCCTTCAGGGGCCAGCCGCTGGCCACGGGGCTGCCGGCCTCGCCCGGCGCGGCCTCGGGAATGATCGTCTTCGACGCCGACACCGCCGAGAGCCGCGGCCGCGCCGGCGAGAGACTCATCCTCGTGCGCGAGGAGACCAAGCCGGAGGACATCCACGGCTTCTTCGCCGCGCAGGGCGTGCTGACCTCGCGCGGCGGCAAGACCTCGCATGCGGCGGTGGTCGCGCGCGGCATGGGCAAACCCTGCGTGTCCGGCGCCGAGAGCATCGTCGTCGACGTGCACAACAAGGTCGCCAACGTCGGCCCGGCGGTGCTCAAGGAAGGGCAGGTGATCACCATCGACGGCTCGACCGGCGCCGTCTACTTCGGCGAGGTGCCGACGGTGGAGGTCGAGTTCTCGCGCGACATGGCCACGCTGCTGTCGTGGGCCGACGAGGTGGCCACCCTCGGCGTGCGGGCGAATGCCGACACGCCGCGCGACGCGCAGCGCGCGCGCGACTGGGGCGCGCAGGGCATCGGGCTGACCCGCACCGAGCGGATGTTCAACCAGATGGACCGCCTGCACATCGTGCAGGAGATGATCCTCGCCGACAGCAAGGCGGCGCGGGTGGCGGCGCTGGAGAAGCTGCGCCCGATCCAGAAGGAGGACTTCAAGGGCATCTTCAAGGCGATGGCCGGGCTGCCGGTCACTGTGCGCCTGCTCGACCCGCCGATGCACGAGTTCCTGCCGACGGTGGCGCAGCTCGAACTGGAGATCGCCCACCTGCGCCATTTCCGCGAGGCCATCGCCAGCCTCGAGGAGATGCCGGAGACTCTGAAGCTGCTCAACCCGCGGCTGCACCACAAGTACGAGGGCAGCCTGACCAAGCTGCTCGGCGGCCTGGGCGAATTCAAGGAATCGCACCTCGACGACGAACTGATCCAGAAGAAGACCGAGATCCTGAAGAAGGTCAAGGCGATGGCCGAGGTCAACCCGATGCTCGGCCATCGCGGCGTGCGGCTGGCGATCACCTATCCGGAGATCTACGAGATGCAGATCCGCGCCGTGATCGAAGCGGCCGCCGAATGCATCCGCGACGGCCAGGACGTGCGCCCCGAGATCATGGTGCCGCAGGTGGTCACGGTCGAGGAACTGAAGCGCGTCGGCGAGCTGGTGCACCGCATCCACGGCGAGGTCGAGTCGGCGTACGGCGTCAAAGTGCCGCTGAGGTTCGGCAGCATGATCGAGGTGGTGCGCGCCTGCCTGCGCGCGGCGCGGATGGCCGAGACCGCCGAGTTCTTCTCCTTCGGCACTAACGACCTGACGCAGGCCACCTTCTCGTTCTCGCGCGAGGACGCCGAGAACAAGTTCCTGCCTCTGTACTACGAGGCCGGCCTGCTGCAGGACAACCCGTTCGAGGTACTCGACGTCAAGGGCGTGGGCGAGCTGATGAAACTGGCCATCGCCAACGGCCGGGCGCAGCGCCCGGACCTGAAGGTGGGCATCTGCGGCGAGCACGGCGGCGATCCGCGATCGATCCGCTTCTGCCATCACGCCGGGCTGGACTACGTCTCCTGCTCGGGCCCGCGGGTGCCGATCGCGCGGCTGGCCGCCGCGCACGCCAGGCTGAACGAAGCGTCGGCTCGGTTCGATTAGCCGCGTCCGCGGCAGCCGCGGGACTGCACCCGGTGGCGGACGACGACCCGCCAGCGGCCCGCGACTGCCGGCCGTTACGTAGGTATATGCGCCGACGACATGCCGCCGCCCGCGGCGGATCATGGTCGTGCCGGCGCGATGGGCGGCCGGCGCCGATGTTCCATTCAGGAGGAGGTTGTCGTGCCGAACGCGCTGCGCCGATGCCCGATCTGCAAGTCGGAGACCGGCAGGGCCACGCTCGCCGAGCTCAGCGGCGAGGAAGCGCCGCTGGCAGTGGCGGTGAAGGGCCTGCCGGTGACGGAGTGTCCGCAGGGACATCGCTTCTTTGCCGTTCCCGACTTTCCGCTGCTGCTGCTCGACCGGCTGGTGGAGAACGACGAGCCGACGCTGCCGGTCAGCGAAGCCATGGGACTGCTGATCAAGCACGATCACTGCGCAGGCTGCGGCGCTGAACTCGGCAAGGGCGCCGGCGACCCGCACACGTTCAGCTTCGGCATCACGCTGAACGACCTGCCTGCGTTCGAAGTCGCGCTCACGCTGCCCGTGCACCGCTGCGCAAGCTGCGGCCGCGAGCAGCTGCACTCGGTCAAGGAGGTGCGCAGCCGCACGCCGGCGGCGCTGGCGCACGCGTTCAAGGCGGCGAAGATCGCGGCGACCTGAGCGAGCAGCCGCGGCGGATGAGCGCGCCGGGCCGTCCCAAGCGCGAATCCTTCGAGCGTGAGCGAGAAGCAAGCCCAATAAGCGCGCCGGGCCGTTCCACGGCCGCACTTGCAGGCGCGGCCGGCTTCGCGGGGACGAGCGCAAGCCGTTGCGCTCGCCGCGACCCGCTCCGCCCCAGGCGCGAATCCTTCGAGCGCCAGCGAGAAGTCGGACGGTGAGCGCGTCCGGCGTTGCCCCGTGAACTCGTCCTGCCCGTTGCCGCCGGCCCGGCGCGACGCGGGGCAAACGTGGCGTTCCGGCACAATGACGCGAACGCCGCCTTCCGGCGGCACCGTGCGCCGATGCTCGCTCCACCCTTCATCGCCCCGCAGCGTTTCGACGATCCGGCCGCCGCGCTGGCCCAGGTGCGCGCGATCTACACGCAGTCGGTCGCGCACCTGCGCGCGCACTTCGGCCGCTTCCTCGCCGGCGACGATCCGCCGGCGCGCGTGCGCGCCTGCTACCCGTTCGTCCGCCTGCGAACCGAGACCGTGGCCCGCGCCGATTCGCGTCTTGCCTACGGCTTCGTCGCCGGCCCCGGCACCTACGAGACGACGCTGACGCGGCCGGAGCTGTTCTCCGACTATTACGAGGAGCAGTTGCGCCTGCTGCTCGACAGCCATGGCGTGCCGCTGGAGATCGGCGTGGGTCGCCAGCCGATCGCCGTGCACTTCGCGATGGCCGGCGACACGCACGTCGAGGGCACGCTCGACGCCGAGCGCAGGCTGCGCATGCGCGACCTGTTCGACCTGCCCGACCTCGGCGCGATGGACGACGGCATCGCCAACGGCACCTACGAGCCGGCGCCGGGCGAGGCGCGGCCGCTGGCGCTGTTCACCGCGCCGCGGGTCGACTATTCGCTGCACCGGTTGCGCCACTACACCGGCACGGCGCCGGAGCATTTCCAGAACTTCGTGCTGTTCACCAACTACGGCTTCTATGTCGACGAGTTCGTCCGCATCGGTCGCGAACTGATGGCGCAGGCCGACGGCGGCCACGGCTATGCCGCTTTCGTCGAGCCCGGCAACGTGACCACCGCTGCCGCGGGCCGTACGGTCGCGGTTCAGGGGGAACCGCCGGCGCGGATGCCGCAGATGCCCGCCTACCACCTGGTGCGCGAGGATCGCGCCGGCATCACCATGGTCAACATCGGCGTCGGCCCGGCCAACGCGAAGACGATCACCGACCACATCGCCGTGCTGCGACCGCATGCGTGGATCATGATCGGCCACTGCGCCGGCCTGCGCTCGACGCAGACGCTGGGCGACTACGTGCTGGCGCACGGCTACGTGCGCGAGGACCACGTGCTCGACGAAGACCTGCCGCTGTGGGTGCCGATCCCGCCGCTGGCGGAGGTGCAGCTGGCGCTGGAGGCGGCGGTGGCCGACGTGACGCAGCTTTCCGGCTACGAGCTGAAGCGGCTGATGCGCACCGGCACCGTGGCCAGCACCGATAACCGCAACTGGGAGCTGCTGCCGCAGCGCACGCCGTCGCGCCGGTTCAGCCAGAGCCGCGCCATCGCCCTCGACATGGAAAGCGCGACCATCGCCGGCAACGGCTTTCGCTTCCGCGTGCCCTACGGCACGCTGCTGTGTGTCAGCGACAAGCCGCTGCACGGCGAGATCAAGCTGCCGGGCATGGCCGACCGCTTCTACCGCGAGCGCGTCGACCAGCACCTGAGGATCGGCATGAGGGCGATCGAGCTGCTGCGCCGGCAGCGCGCCGAGCGGCTGCACAGCCGCAAGCTCAGGAGCTTCGCCGAGGTGGCGTTTCAGTAGCGTTCCGTTCCGCCGTGCGCCGGCCCAACGCCGATCGGCGCCGGCGCCAGATGGGTCACGCGGCGGAACAGTTCGCGCATCTCGCGCTGCGCATCGACGCCGACCAGCGGATCGGCGTTCGAGCTGAAAGCGGCGTCGATCTCCTGCCAGTCTTCCGGCGCGTCAGCGACTCTTCGGCCAGCGGTAGAACCATGTCCTCTTTCCTGGCGCACGTGCGCCCGGTGGAAATCGGCGTAGGCGGCGACCGCCGCTGCGAACGGCTCGAAGGCCGCCAGCTTGCACGGATAGGTCGAAAAGTCGGTCGCGCGTGCGCTGCTCGTTGACCCGGATGCCGGTCAGCGCGCGGCCGAAGCGCGAGCGCCGAGCAGGGCGAGGAAGCCGAACACGCCGGCGCGGCAGACCGGGCGAGGTGCTGGTAGGTCGAACTGTCCGGCGCGCACTCGGAATTCAGCCGGGCATCGAGGTCGGCATCGAGGGGCCGGCCGGCCAGACGGGCCGTCAGCGCGGCGATCTGTGCGCGGAACTGGGCTTGCGACATGGTGCTCTGTTCTCCCGGGAGGCGCCCGCTTGCATCGCGGGGCGTGATGAACTATTGTGCGTGCATCGAACAATAAGACCGGGAGGTGGAAGTGTCAAGCACTATAGTTCATAGATCGTCATCACCCAAAGCCGCGATGGGCAAGCGCAAGTCGCCGCGCGCCGCGCCGGCGGCCGCCAAGGCCGGCGGCGGCGCTACTTCCGCACGCGCCTTAGGCTCCGGTCCCGATCGCGCCGCCGAGCCGGCGCGAGCCGGCGGAAGCTCGCGCGCTGTCGTCGCGCACGGCGCCGAGCGCGCGCGCCTGTCCGAGCCTGCCGCGACGGTGAACGGCGAGGCGGCGCGGGACAGCGCGCTGATCGCGCTGGGCGAGCGGGTGCGCGGGCTGCGCGCCCGCCGCGGCCTGACGCGAAGGGCGGTGGCCGAGGCAGCGGATATTTCCGAGCGTTATCTGGCCAACCTCGAATACGGCGTCGGCAATGCCTCGCTGCTGGTGCTGCAGCAGGTCGCCGGTGCGCTGCAGTGTTCGGTGGCCGAGCTGATCGGCGACGTCACTACATCGTCGCCGGAATGGCTGCTGATCCGCGAGATGCTCGAGGATCGCGACGAGGCCACCCTGCGCCGGGTGCGCATCGCCATCGGCGAGATGCTGGGCACCGGCGGGGCGAACGCGGCGCGCAGCTCGCGCATCGCGCTGGTGGGCTTGCGCGGGGCCGGCAAGTCGACGCTGGGCCAGATGCTCGGCGAAGACCTCGGTTTTCCTTTCGTCGAGCTGTCGCGCGAGATCGAGAAATTCGCCGGCTGCACGATCGCCGAGATCCAGGCGCTCTACGGCATGAACGCCTATCGGCGCTACGAGCGCAGGGCGCTCGAAGAGGCGATCCAGATCTACCCTGAGGCGGTGATCGCCATCCCCGGCGGACTGGTGTCCGATCCGGCAACGTTCAACCTGCTGCTTGCCCACTGCACGACCGTGTGGCTGTACGCCGACCCCGAGGACCACATGAAGCGCGTGGCGGCGCAGGGCGACATGCGGCCGATGGCCGATAACAAGGAGGCGATGGAGGACCTGAAGCGCATCCTCGCCGGCCGCGCCGCCTTCTATTCGAAGGCGGAACTCAAGGTCGACACCAGCGCCCAGCCGCTGCGGGAGACCTTCGCCGTGCTGCGCGAGACCGTGCGCCGCGCGCTGCGCCTGCCGGCCTGACCTGTTCGCGTGATATGCATTAAAATGCTTGACCGCCTCCAAGAACATGCACTATGATGCGCATCATCGAAACGTGATATGCATTATGCTGCAAACCCAAGGAGATCACCCGTGAGCGCCCAACCCCGCGTCGATTACCAGACCCACCCCTCGCAGTACCGGCACTGGAAGCTGAAGTTCGACGGTCCTGTGGCCACGCTGGCGGCGGACTTCGACGAGAACGGCGGGCTGCGCCCCGGCTACAAGCTGAAGCTGAACAGCTACGACCTCGGTGTGGACATCGAATTGAATGACGCGATCAACCGCGTCCGCTTCGAGCACCCCGAGGTGCGCACGGTGGTCGTCACCAGCCTGAAGGACAAGGTGTTCTGCTCGGGCGCCAACATCTTCATGCTTGGCGTCTCCAGCCATGCCTGGAAGGTGAACTTCTGCAAGTTCACCAACGAGACGCGCAACGGACTGGAGGATTCGTCGAAGCACTCGGGGCTGAAGTTCCTCGCTGCGGTCAACGGTGCCTGCGCCGGCGGCGGCTACGAGCTGGCGCTGGCCTGCGACGAGATCATCCTGGTCGACGACCGCTCCAGCAGCGTCAGCCTGCCCGAGGTGCCTCTGCTCGGCGTGCTCCCCGGCACCGGCGGGCTGACGAGAGTCACCGACAAGCGTCACGTGCGCCACGATCTGGCCGACATCTTCTGCACCACCACCGAAGGCGTGCGCGGCCAGAAGGCCAAGGACTGGCGTCTGGTCGACGACATCGCCAAGCCGGCGGTGTTCGCGCAGAAGGTGAAGGAGCGGGCGCTGGCGCTCGCCGCGGCCTCCGACCGACCCGCCGACGCCAAGGGCGTCGAACTGACGCCGCTCGTGCGCACGATCGAGGCCGACGCGCTGCGCTACCGCCATGTGACCGTCGAGATCGACCGCGTCCGCCGCACGGCGACGTTTACGGTCAAGGCGCCGACCGGCAGCCAGCCGACGGCGATCGACGCGATCGTCGCCGAAGGCGCCGATTGGTACCCGCTGGCGATGGCGCGCGAACTGGAAGACGCGATCCTGTCGATGCGCACCAACGAACTGGACATCGGCACCTGGCTCGTCAAGACCGTCGGCGATGCCGCCGCGGTCCTCGCCGCCGACGCCACGCTGCTGGCGCACAAGGATCACTGGCTGGTGCGCGAGACGATCGGCCTGCTGCGCCGGACGTTGAGCCGGCTCGACGTCACTTCGCGCAGCCTGTTCGCGCTGATCGAGCCCGGTTCCTGCTTTGCCGGCACCTTCCTCGAGCTCGCCTTGGCCTGCGACCGCAGCTACATGCTGGCGCTGCCGGACGAACCGGCCAGGGCGCCGAAGATCGTGGTGGCCGACACCAACTTCGGCCTGTATCCGATGGCCACCGGCCAGAGCCGGCTGGCCCGCCGCTTCTACGACGAGGCGGCGGCGCTGAATGCCGTGCGCGAGCGGGCCGGGCAGCCGCTCGATGCCGACGCCGCTTTCGCGCTCGGGCTGGTGACCTCGAATCCGGACGACATCGACTGGGCGGACGAAGTGCGCATCGCCGTCGAGGAGCGCGTGT
Organism: uncultured Burkholderiaceae bacterium; assembly: GCA_964509545.1. GTDB lineage: Bacteria > Pseudomonadota > Gammaproteobacteria > Burkholderiales > Burkholderiaceae_F > JADJWR01. The sequence goes on from CAZDXQ010000055.1 coordinate 9,965, forward strand.
CGATGTCGCCCGATGCGCTGACCGGAATGGAAGCCAATCTGCGCTTCAACGGCCAGGAGAACATGTTCACGCGCATCTTCGGTCGGCTCACCGCCTGGCAGAACTGGATCTTCCAGCGCCCCAACGCCGTCGGCGACAAGGGCGCGCTGAAGGTCTACGGCAAAGGCGAAAAGGCCGCGTTCGACTGGAACCGCGTCTGAGATCGACCCTCAAACACCGACCATCACCCGAGGAAACCACCATGTCGGCCATCGACTACGCAGAGAAGATCCCCAACAACGTCAACCTCAGCGAGGACCGCACGCTGCAGCGGGCGCTCGAACAGTGGCAGCCCAACTACCTGCACTGGTGGCAGGACATGGGCCCGGAGGGCTCGACCAACTATGACGTCTACCTGCGCACGGCGATCAGCGTCGATCCGCAGGGCTGGGCGCAGTTCGGCTACGTCAAGATGCCCGACTATCGCTGGGGCATCTTCCTGAACCCGGCCGAGCCCGGCCGCAAGATCCACTTCGGCGACCACAAGGGCGAGGACGCCTGGCAGGACGTTCCGGGCGAGCATCGCGCCAATCTGCGCCGGATCATCGTTACCCAGGGCGACACCGAGCCGGCTTCGGTCGAGCAGCAGCGCCATCTGGGCCTGACCTGCCCGAGCCAGTACGACCTGAGGAACCTCTTCCAGGTCAACGTCGAGGAAGGCCGCCACCTGTGGGCAATGGTGTACCTGCTGCACAAGTACTTCGGCCGCGACGGCCGCGAGGAAGGCGAGGCGCTGCTCGCCCGGCGCAGCGGCGACGCGGACAACCCGCGCATCCTGCAGGCGTTCAACGAGAAGACGCCGGACTGGCTGAGTTTCTTCATGTTCACCTACTTCACCGACCGCGACGGCAAGTTCCAGCTGTGTGCGCTGGCCGAAAGCGGCTTCGATCCGCTGGCGCGCACCACGCGCTTCATGCTGACCGAGGAGGCGCACCACATGTTCGTCGGCGAATCGGGCGTCTCGCGCGTGATCCAGCGCACCTGCCAGGTGATGAACCAGTTGAAGACCGACGATCCGGCGAAGCTGCGCGCCGCCGGCGTTATCGACCTGCCGACGATCCAGCGGTATCTGAACTTCCACTTCAGCGTGACCATCGATCTGTTCGGCGCCGACGAGTCGAGCAACGCCGCCACCTTCTACAGCTCCGGCCTGAAAGGCCGCTTCGAAGAGGGCAAGCGCAACGACGACCACCTGCTCAGGGGCGCGACCTACAAGGTGCTGAACGTGCACAACGGCCAGCTGGTCGAGAAGGAAGTGCCGATGCTCAACGCGCTGAACGAGGTGCTTCGCGACGACTACATCAAGGACTCGATCGGCGGAGTCGAGCGCTGGAACAAGGTGATCGAGAAGGCCGGCATCCCCTTCCGGCTGAAGGCGCCGCACAAGGCCTTCCACCGCAACATCGGCTCGCTGTCGGGGGTGAAGGTTTCGCCGGACGGCCGCGTGGTCTCCGATCACGAGTGGAACGCCAGCGTCGAGCAGTGGCTGCCGACCGATACCGACCGCGCCTTCGTCGGCTCGCTGATGGGGCGTGTCGTCGAGCCGGGCCGGTTCGCCAACTGGATCGCGCCGCCGGTGATGGGGATCAACCGCCAGCCGGTGGATTTTCAGTACGTCCGGTTCAACTAGCGTTATTCCGGACGGCGTTGCCGCCGGAATAACTCGGCGGGTTCGAAGCGACAGGCGTATTGCGCCTGCGGTTCAACCCGCCGGGGCAAGGAGACAACACATGGACATGGCCGACGCGCAGGTGCTCAAGCAGCACCTGATCGACCCCGAGATCTGCATCCGCTGCAACACCTGCGAGGCGACCTGCCCGGTCGGCGCGATCACGCACGACGACCGCAACTACGTGGTCGATCCGTCCAAGTGCAAGTTCTGCCTGGACTGCATCTCGCCGTGCCCGACCGGGTCGATCGACAACTGGCGCATCGTGCCGATCGCCCGCGCCTACAGCGTCGCCGAGCAGCTGACCTGGGATGCGTTGCCGGCCGAGCTGACGCCGGAGGAACTGGCCGATGCCGGCATTGCGCCGGAGGCTCTGCCCGCCGTCGCGCCGGCCGAGCCGACGCAGCCAGTGACGGCCACCGGCGAGCCGGCGTTCGCGAGCGCCAGTTTCAGCGCGACCATGCCGCCGTGGTCCGCGGCGCACGCCTACACCAACCTGTACGGACCGAAGGCAGCGGAGAATTTCATCACCGCCACGGTGGCCGGCAACCTGCGCGTCACCGAGGTGGGCCGCGAGTACGACACGCACCATATCGTGCTCGACTTCGGAGCCACCCCTTTCCCGGTGCTCGAAGGGCAGTCGATCGGCATCATCCCGCCGGGGGTCGACGCCAATGGCCGGCCGCACCATCCGCGCCAGTATTCGATCGCCAGCCCGCGCAACGGCGAGCGGCCCGGCTACAACAACGTTTCGCTGACCATCAAGCGCGTGCTCGAGGATCACCAGGGCCGCCCGGTGCGCGGCGTGGCCTCCAACTACATGTGCGACCTGAAGCGCGGCGACAAGGTGCAGGTGATCGGGCCGTTCGGGTCGACCTTCCTGATGCCGAACCATCCGCGCTCGAACATCGTGATGATCTGCACCGGCACCGGCAGCGCGCCGATGCGGGCGATGACCGAATGGCGCCGCCGCCTGCGCAAGAGCGGCAAGTTCGAAGGCGGCAAGCTGATGCTCTTCTTCGGCGCGCGCACCAAGGAAGAGCTGCCGTACTTCGGCCCGCTGCAGAACCTGCCGAAGGACTTCATCGACATCAACTTCGCCTTCTCGCGCACGCCAGGGCAGCCGAAGCGCTACGTGCAGGACGCGATGCGCGAGCGCGCCGCGGATCTGGCGCCGCTGCTCGTCGATCCGAACACCTATTTCTACGTTTGCGGCCTGAAGGCGATGGAAGAGGGCGTCGTGCTGGCGCTGCGCGATATCGCCGTGCAGGCCGGGCTGTCGTGGGAAACGGTGGCGGCGGCGCTGAAGAAGGACGGCCGGCTGCACCTGGAGACCTACTGATGGCCGCCTTCAAGACGCTGGCGGTGAGTCGCCGCCGTGCCGGCGTGGCGCAGGTGACGATGGCGCGGCCGGCGGTGTTCAACGCCTTCGACGAGGCGATGATCGCCGAGCTGAACGCGGCGTTCGCAGCTCTGGCCGAGGACGGGAGCGTGCGCGTGATCGTGCTCGCCGGCGAAGGCAGGCACTTTTCCGTCGGCGCCGACCTGCAGTGGATGCAGCGGGCGAGCACCGCGTCGCGCGAGTGGAACCTGCAGGATGCGCGCCGCTTTGCGGCCATGCTGGCGCGCATCGAGAGCTGCCCGAAGCCGACGGTGGCCCGAGTTCAGGGCGCGGCGCTCGGCGGCGGCGTCGGGCTCGTCTGCGCCTGCGACATCGCGATCGCCGCCGACAACGCCACCTTTTCCGTCAGCGAAGCGAGGTTCGGCATCCTGCCGGCGGTGATCGGCCCGCATGTCGTCAATGCCGTCGGACGCCGGCAGGCAAAGCGCCTGGCGCTGACCACGGCGCGCATCGACGCGGACGAGGCACTGGCGATCGGACTGGTGCAGCGTGTCGCCGGCGCCGATGCGCTCGATGCCGCGGTCGACGCCGTGGTCGCCGAGTTGCTCGTTGCCGGACCGCAGGCGCAGCGCGAGATCAAGCAGCTTTTCGCGCAGCTCGAGGCCGGTCCGATCACCGAGGAGGTGCGCGAGCTGACGGCGCAGACGATCAGCCGCGTGCGCGCCACCGCCGAGGCGCGCGAGGGCTTCGCCGCCTTCCTCGACAAGCGCAAGGCGAACTGGATTCCGTCATGACGGTCGATGCGCTGGGCAACGCGCCGGTGCTGGTCGTCGGTGCCGGCATCATGGGCGCCGGCATCGCCCAGGTGGCGGCGGCGGCCGGACATCGCGTGCTGCTGTTCGATGCGCGCGGCGGCGCCGCGGTGCAGGCCGGGGAAAGGCTTGCCGCCACCCTCGAGGCACTGGTCGGCAAGGGCAAGCTCGCTGCTGATGCGGCGCGGGCCACACTGGCGCGCGTCGAGCCGGTGGATTCGCTGGGTGCAGCGCGCGACGCGCGGCTGGTCATCGAGGCGATCGTCGAGGATGCCGAGGTCAAGCGCGCGCTGTTCCGGCAACTCGAAGCGATCGTCGGCCCCGAGTGCGTGCTGGCCAGCAACACCTCGTCGATCTCGATCACGCTGCTGGCCAACGGCCTGGCTCGTCCGGGGCGCCTCGTCGGCATGCATTTCTTCAACCCGGTGCCGCTGATGAAGCTCGTGGAGGTCGTCTCCGGCCTGCACACCGAGCCGGCGGTGGCGGCGGCGATCTTCGAACTGGCCGCGACGTGGGGAAAGGTACCGGTGCACGCGCGCTCCACGCCCGGCTTCATCGTCAACCGCATCGCCCGCCCGTTCTACGCCGAGACGCTGGCGCTGCTGCAGGAGCAGGCGGCATCGCCCGAGGTGCTCGATGCCTGCCTGCGCAGCGCCGGATTCCGCATGGGCCCGTGCGAGCTGATGGATCTCATCGGCCACGACACCAACTTCGCCGTGACTCAGTCCGTCTACGCCGCCAATTTCTTCGACAAGCGCTACGTGCCGTCGCTGGTGCAGCGCGAACTGGTCGACGGTGGCCTGCTCGGACGCAAGAGCGGCCGCGGCTTCTACCGTTATCCGCAGGGCGCGACGCCGTTGCCGGCCGCCGAGTATCAGCCGCCGCCGACTCCGCAGTTCATCGCCGTGCACGGCGTCGGCGACATCGCCGATCGGCTGGCGCGGGCGGCCAACAGCATCGACGCGCTGCGGCAGCCGCCGGCACGCGTGCACGACAGCGGCTGGACCGGGCTGGCGATCGACAACGCGCGGCTGGCGCTGACCGATGGCCGCTGCGCCCACGATCTGGCGGCGGCCCTCGGAACGAGCGACGTCGCGGTCTTCGACCGGCCGCTGAAGTCCGAGGCGGCCGGCGCAGTGCTCGCCTATGCCGTGAGCGACTCCGCGTCGACGTCGTGGCGGGTGCTGGCCCCGGCCTGGCTGGCCGCGCTCGGCTATGCGCCGCAGCCGGTGGCAGACACGCCGGGGCTGGTGGTCGCGCGCACCGTGGCGATGCTGATCAACGAGGCGGCAGATGCCGTGCAGCAGGGCGTGTGCACGACCGAAGGCGCCGATGCGGCGATGAAGCTCGGCGTCAACTATCCGGCCGGGCCGTTCGAATGGCTGGCGGCGTGGGGCGCCGGCGAGGTCGTGGCGCTGCTCGATGCGCTCGATGCGCACTATCGCGGTGAGCGCTATCGCGCCAGCGGCGGGTTGCGCCGCCAGGCGGGGAGGCGCGCATGACGAAGACGATCGACTGCGGCGCGTCGCTGAGGGTCGAGATCGGCGACGACGGCATCGCCGAGGTGATCTTCGGCCCGGCCGGCGCGATGCCGACCACCGACGCCGAAGGACATGCGCAGATCGCCACCCTGTGGCCGCGGCTGGCGCGCGAACCGGTGTTCGCGTGGTGCTCGTGCGCAGCGAGGGCAAGGGTTTCTGTGCCGGCGGCAAGGCCGAACTGGTGCAGGAGATGCTGGAGTCCGAGCCGGCGCGGCTGCGCGTGCTGCGCGAAGCGCGCGACCTCGTTCAGGGCATGATCGACTGCGACCTGCCGATCGTTTCGGCCATCAACGGCGCCGCGGTCGGCGCCGGCGCGGCGGTGGCGCTGCTCGCCGACGTCTCGATCGCCGGCCATGGCGCGAAGATCATCGACGGCCACACCAGGATCGGCGTGGCTGCCGGCGATCACGCGGCGGTGATCTGGCCGCTGCTGTGCGGAATGGCCCGCGCCAAGTACTACCTGCTGACCTGCGCGCCATTGTCCGGCCAGGAGGCCGAGCGGATCGGGCTGGTGAGCCTGGCGGTGCCGGACGCGCAGTTGCAGGACAAGGCGCGCGAAGTTGCGCTGACGCTTGCCGCCGGCAGCCCGACCGCGCTCGCCTTCACCAAGCGCAGCCTCAATCACTGGCTGCGCGCGGCCTGGCCGGCGTTCGAGCATTCGCTGGCGCTGGAGATCATGGGATTCGGCGGCGCCGACGCGCGCGAAGGGCTGGCTGCATTGCAGGACAAGCGCGCGCCGCGCTTCCGGCGATGATGGCTCCCGGACTCGCGTTCCTCGAGGCCCCTTGCGCAGCGGTTGCCGGGCCGCCCCAAGACAGATGCGTGCCCCCACGGGGGGCGGACGCGCAGCGGCCGCGGGTAGTCATACATTGGGGCGCAGCGCTGTCGGCGCGGCCCGGCCGGCGCTGGCCGTGAAGTTCGCCGACTTCCACCCCGGCCAGGTGATCGAGGCCGGGCCGTATGCGGTCAGCGAGGCCGAGACCGTTCAGTTCGCGCGCGCCTATGATCCGCAGTGGTTCCACACCGACGCACAGGCCGCCGCGCGCGGCCGCTTCGGCGGGCTGATCGCCAGCGGCTGGCACACCTGCGGCATCGCCATGCGGCTGGCCACCGAGGCGGCGCTGCACGACTCCGAATCGTTCGCGTCGCCCGGCGTGGCGCATGTCAAGTGGCCGAACCCGGTGCGGCCCGGCGACGCACTGCGCCTGCGCGCCACCGTGATCGAAACCCGCTGCGCGCGCAGCCAGCCGACGCTGGGCATCCTGTGCTGGCGCTGGCAACTGCTCAACACCGACGGCAAGGACGTGCTCGACCTCGAAGCGACCAGCCTGTTCGACCTCGCCAACGGACAACAGCCATGACACAAGCCTTCATCTGCGATGCGATCCGTACGCCCTTCGCCCGCTACGGCGGCGCGCTGTCGTCGGTCCGTACCGACGACCTCGGCGCGATCCCGATCAAGGCGCTGATGACGCGCAACCCGAGAGTCGACTGGGCTGCCGTCGACGATGTGCTGTACGGCTGCGCCAACCAGGCCGGCGAGGACAACCGCAACGTGGCGAGGATGGCGCTGCTGCTTGCCGGCCTGCCGCAGGAGGTGCCGGGGGCGACGATCAACCGGCTGTGCGGCTCCGGGCTCGACGCGGTGGGCAGCGCGGCGCGGGCGATTCGCAGCGGCGAGGCCGAACTGATGATCGCCGGCGGCGTGGAAAGCATGAGCCGGGCGCCTTTCGTGATGCCGAAGGCCGAGACCGCCTTCTCGCGCAGCAACGCGGTGTACGACACACCATCGGCTGGCGATTCGTCAATGCGGCAATGAAGCAGAGGTACGGCGTCGACTCGATGCCGGAGACGGCGGAGAACGTCGCCGCCGACTTCCGCATCGAGCGCGAGGCGCAGGACAGGATGGCACTGCGCTCGCAGAGCCGCGCGCTCGCCGCGCAGGCGAGCGGTTTCTTCGACGGCGAGATCGCGCCGGTTGCGATTCCCTCGAAGAAGGGCGAGCCGACCGTCGTTGCGCGGGACGAGCATCCGCGCGAAACCTCGCTCGATGCACTGGCGAAGCTGAAAGGTGTGGTCAGGCCCGACGGCACCGTGACCGCCGGCAATGCCAGCGGCGTCAACGACGGCGCCTGCGCGCTGCTGCTCGCCGGCGAGAAGGCCGCCGCGCGCCACGGCTTGAGGCCGCGCGCCCGCGTGGTCGGCATGGCCACTGCCGGCGTGCCGCCGCGCGTCATGGGCATCGGTCCGGCGCCGGCCACACGCAAGGTGCTGGCGCTGACCGGACTCACGCTGGCGCAGATGGACGTGATCGAATTGAACGAGGCTTTCGCCGCGCAGGGCCTGGCCGTGCTGCGCGACCTCGGCCTGGCCGACGACGATCCGCGGGTGAATCCGAACGGCGGCGCGATCGCCCTCGGCCATCCGCTCGGCGCCAGCGGCGCGCGGCTGGTCACGACGGCCGTGAACCAGTTGCACCGGATCGGCGGACGTTATGCGCTCGCCACCATGTGCATCGGCGTCGGGCAGGGGATCGCAGTCGTTATCGAGCGCGTCTGATAGGCCGTGAGAGCAACGCCCAGTAGCGCTTGACCGGTGCCCAATCGAAAGGCGCAGCGCAGCAGCGCGAATCGGCCATTCGATCGGTTGTCTTATGCCGAAAATTCACGTGACGAAGGATCTGCCGCGCAGTAGCTTGGCCGGCGTAGTCGCGGAACGAAGAACCGGCACCGTCAGCACGGCAAGGCACCGAAACTGGGGGGCAACATGTCAGCGGTTGAAGAAGAACGCGCGCACGAGCCTGCAACCCCTTCGCAAGGCGACCCGCTGCCGTTGCACCCTATTGCGACCGGCAGCAACGCACGATCATGCGGCAATACGGCGTCGATACCGGTGCCAGGGCGCGCGTGTCCGCACTGTTGTCACGCCGCTCCTCGTTCTTCTCGGTCAAGGCATGGTTATCGGAACCGCGTGGGCGTCGAACCTCCAAGTCGCCAGGGAGGGCGTGGACAACATTTCTCGAGTTGAACGGTTACCCGAAGTTCCCGTCTACGGCGATTACGTCCCCCGTTCCACGCTGCCCGTCATCGGCAAACCGATAGGCGGCCCGCCGCCGATGCCCGAACCCCTTGCGCCGGCCGAAGAGCCGAAGGGCAACAGGAACGAGACCGCCGATCCAGGGTCGAGCAACGACTCGAATCCCTGTCCCGCGTCGTCCGACCATCCGGTCATCCTCGCCACCGGAGAGAAGTGGAAGAGCGAGACCGACTTCGCCGCCGCCGGTCTTTACGGTCTTTCCCTGACGCGCACGTACCGCAGCGTCAACACCTACGGCCGCATGTTTGGCCCGACTTGGTCGGCCAACTACGAACTGCCGCGCCTGCAATACACAACCAGCAACTGCCTCTACCAGCCGGACACCGGCTGGTGCCTGCCACGAGAGGCATTTCTGACCCATCCGGACGGCACCCGCTACCGTTACGAGCCGCAACTGGCGACCGATCCGGCTGAGTATCGCGTCCGCGGCGCGGCGGCCACCGGCAGCCTGTACTACACGCCGACGCGCTGGAGGTTGACGCTGGAAAAGACCACGTACACCTTCTCGCGCACCGGCATCCTGGAGCGGCTGCAGACCGACACCGGCACGCATCAGCTCACCTTCAGCTACAGCAGTGCCGATCCGACCAAGCTTCTGCGCGTGACCAACCGCGTCGGACAGAGCGTCTCCTTCACCTGGACTGGCGAACGGGTGACACGAGTCACCGACCCGGGCGGTAACGCCTGGCAATACGGCTACACGGCCGACCTGCGCCTGGCCAGCGTCACTCCGCCTGGAGCGGCTTCGCCCGAGCGTGTCTACCACTACGAGGACGCGGCGACGCCAAGTTGCTGACCGGCGTCTCGATCAACGGGGTGCGCCAGACCCGATACAGCTACCACGCCGACAAGCGCGTCGCCGAAAGCGGCCTGGCCACCGGCGAGGAGAAGGACAGTTTCGTTTACGGCAGCAATGCCGCCGGCGAGCGCACCACCACACTGACCAACGCCCGCGGTCTTCCCACCACTTACACCTTCACGCAAGTCCAAGGCGCGTGGCGGATCAGGACCGCCTCGCGCGCGGCGCTGGAGACCTGCGGCGCGACCAGCGCATTCACCGCCTACGACGGCAACGGCTGGGTCGCGTACACCGTCGACTGGCGCGGCAACAGGACCGACTACCAGTACGGCGCCGCCGGCAAGCTGCTGCGCGTGGCCACCGCCGCCGGCACGCCGGCGCAGTCCAGCCGCGAGCACACCTGGCAGGGCCTGGACATCGTGCGCACCGTGCTGCGCGGCGCCAACGGCGCCGCCATCGCCGAAACCACCTATGCCTTCTACCCTATCGGCGCGGGGCTGAACACCGGCCGGCTGCAGCGCGAAACGCACACCGACCTGAAGACGGGCGGTTCGCGCAGCATCGACTACGGCTATAACTTCCACGCCAACTACGCGCTGGCCACGGTGGCCGTCACGCGCAACCTGCCGAGCGGGCCGGCGACCACCACCCTGGCGTACGACACGGTCGGCAACCTCGTGTCGGTGACCAACGCGCTGGGCCATCAGCAGCGCTGGTCGCTGCACAATGGTCTGGGTCTGCCGGGGCGGATGATCGACGCCAACGGCACGACCACCGACTACGCCTACGACGCCAAGGGCAACCTGCTCAGCGCTACGCTGTACCTACCGGCCGGCGCGCGCACGACGACCTTCGCCTGGAATGCCGAACGCCAGCTCACCGAAGCGGCCTACGCGAACGGACGCGTCGAGCGCTACCGTTTCGACGCCGGCGGCCGGCTCGAGGGCGTTGGCAATACGGCAGGTCAGTTCATCGACCTTCCGCTGAACCTGGCGGCCAACCAACTCGAGCGACGCTCGGCGCGACATGTCCCGATACTGAGCGGCGGCACGATCGGCGCCGCCGACGGCGGCCAGTTCAGCGCCCGCACCGATTACGACAAGCTGCGCCGCCCCTGGCGGCAGTCGGGCAACGCCGGCCAGCTGCTGAGCCACGCGTACGACGGCAACGGCAACCTGACCGCGCGCGCCGACGCCGCCGGCCGCAGCACGCGCTACGAGTACGACGCGCAGGATCGTCTCTTCCGGATCACCGCGCCCGACGGCGGCATCACGCTGATGAACTACGACGCCGAAGGCCGCCTTGCCTCGGTCGTCGACCCGCGCGGCCTGCGCACCAGCTACGAGTACAACGGCTTCGGCCAGCGCACTCGACAGATCAGCCCCGATAGCGGCGTCACCAGTTACGCCTACGACACCTGGGGCCGACTGGGAAGCGAAGTTCGCAGCGACGGTGTGACGGTGAGCTACACGTGGGACGCGCTCGACCGGCTGACCTCGCGCAGCGCCGGCGGCGTGACCGAGACCTTCACCTACGACGAAGGCACGAATGGCAAAGGGCGGCTGACGCGGATCAATGACGCCAGCGGGCAGAGCACCTTCGCCTACGATGCCGCCGGCAACCTCGTGCAGCAGTTCAACAGCATCGCCGGCGCCGGCTACACAACCAGTTGGAGCTACGACGTCGCCGGCCGGCTCACCGGCATGACGCATCCCACCGGGTTGCAGCTTGCCTACGGCTACGACGGCGCCGGGCGGCTGGCCTGGATCTCGGCCTATCTGAACGGGCAGCGGACCACACTGGTCGACGCGATGCTGTACCAGCCCGCCACTGACCGTCGCTACGCTTGGCGCTGGGGCAACGGCCGCGTGCGGCTGGTGACACTGGATGCCGACGGGCGCACCGCGCAGCTTGCCAGCCCCGGCGTGCATGGTCTCGCCTACGGGTACTTCAACACGGACACGATCGCCTCGCTGACCGATGCCGTGTATCCGGCGCTGAACGCCAGCTTCGGCTACGACGCCAACGACCGGCTGCAGACGGTGGCCCGCAGCGGCGATGGGCAAAGCTTCGGCTGGGACGTCGCGGACAACCGCACCAGCCACACACGCGCCGGCGCCGCCGCCACCTACACGCTGGCCGCCGGCAGCAACCGGCTCGCTGCGGTGGGCGGCGCGCAGTGGCGCAGCTTCGGCTATGACACGGTCGGCAACGTCGCCAGCGAAAGCCGCTTCGACGGTAGTCGTGGCTACGGCTACGATCCGTTCAACCGCCTGGCGACCGCCGCGATCAACGGAGCGGTTGTGGGAGGCTACCTGAACAATGCGCTGAACCAGCGCGCCTCCAAGAGCACGGCCGCGGGCGTGACGCGCTTCGTCTACGGGCCGGGCGGCGAGGTGCTGGCCGAACTCGGGCCGACCGCCACCAGCTACGTGTGGCTCGGCGGCGAGCTGCTCGGCATCGTGCGCGGCGGCCAGTTCTACGCCAGCCACAACGATCACGTGGGGCGGCCGGAAGTGCTGACCAACGCCGGCGGAACGACGGTGTGGCGGGCTGAGAACGCCGCCTTCGACCGCAGAGTCGTGCTCGATGCGATCGGCGGGATGAACGTGGGATTCCCCGGGCAGTACTTCGATGCCGAGACGGGGCTCTGGTACAACTGGCACCGGTACTACGACAGCCAGATCGGAAGGTATCTGCAGGCCGATCCCATTGGCCTGCGTGGCGGACTCAATCTCTACGCATATGTGGGCGGGAATCCGCTGGGCAAGGTTGATCCTCACGGACTGCAGGGCATTCCGGGGATGTGCATTGCCATAGGCGTCAACCTTGCCAGCCAGCTTCTATCAAACGGTTTCGATTGGCGCCGAATTGATCTCGGTGAGGTCGTCGTCGCTGGGGTAACCGGATTCTTCCTGCCAGGCGCGATTTCAGCCGTTCGCGAGGTAGCGACGACAGGGTCAACAGCAGCGCTAAGCGCTGCCGGAGCAGGTATCGCAACGCGCGGAGTCTCGTCTCTGATCGGCGGCAGCAGTGGTCCGTATCCCACTGCCAAACTTGGAGACTTGTTCCCCGGGACGACGAACACCTCCGGCGCATGCGCGAAGCTCGTCGATCGGAGTGGACCTTATCCAACTGGTCCAGGCATTTTCTGTGGTGGGGGCTGACGCCATGCAAGCCTCCAATTGGGAACGGATGAGGCTTGTCGCGCTGATCTTGGCGGGCGCCGCGATCGGGCTGAGCGTGTTCGATTCGATGAATGTGGGATTCCTCAAGATGGTGGCTGGGGGCTGCCTTGGCGCTGCGGTTGAGTTGCTGTTTCATCTTGACCGAAGGCCTGGCGGTCGGCTGCGGGTTGCGCTCGGCTGCGGGGGGCTCGTCTTTGGGGCTTTATGGTTGGCTTGGGTCGACACGCCTGGCACGTCCCTGATATCGCTGCTAGTCGCACTCGCTGCCGCTGCGGCGATTGCTTGGGGCGTTCTGCGGATCTGACGTGGCTAACGGCGGAAGGACTGTGCGCAGCGGCCAGTTCTACGCCAGCCACAACGATCATCTGGGGCGGCCGGAGGTGCTGACCAACGCGAGCGGTGCGACCGTGTGGCGGGCCGAGAATGCGGCGTTCGATCGGCGGGTCGTGCTCGATGCGATCGGCGGGCTGAACCTTGGTTTTCCGGGGCAGTACTTCGATGCGGAGACGGGGCTCTGGTACAACTGGCACCGGTACTACGACGGCCAGATCGGGCGCTATGTCCAAGCTGATCCCATTGGCCTGCGTGGCGGACTCAATCTCTACGCGTACACGGATGGAAATCCGCTCAGTCGAACCGACCCGTTGGGGCTATGGGCGGTCAATCTCGATTTCTTCGCAGGGTTGGGATTTGGTTTGTCGTTCGGTTATGACCCCAACACCTGCCAGCCGTTCGTGGCTGCTCGTGGAGGGATCGGGTACAGCTTCGGCGCCACCTTCGGTCCGAGGCAGGGACGACCTGGCGTGCCTTCGCCGGCGGGTAATGGCGGTGGCTTTACGTTGGGCGTGTATGCGGAAGGTGGCGGCTCAGTAGGCGTTGGCGGAGTCGGTGTTGGCGGCAACATCAAGACCGGTTTCGGGCGTGACTATGGGTCGGGGCGATGTCCCGCGGATTGTTGAACTGGTGAGCTGAGGTGGCGGCTCCTTCGA
>CAZDXQ010000056.1:0-21076 GCA_964509545.1 uncultured Burkholderiaceae bacterium
GTTTCAGGTACTAGCGCCGCGAGGTGTGGAGGTTCGAGTCCTCTCCTGGGCACCAAGATCGAAACGGCCTGCTTACGCAGGCCGTTTGTATTCTAGGCATCGTCAAGCGCGCCTTTTCGCGCGGCGCTCACTGTCCAGGCGGCGGCGATTCGGCACGGCTGCGCAGGCGCGCCGAAAGCTGGTTGGGGTGCAGCGTGTCGTACTCCTCGAACGGCTGGTGGATCCACGGGCTGTCGGGCAGGTACTGCACGAAATAATCGGGTCTCACGGTCGATATCGCCTTGTACCAGAGCACGGCGGTACGCACCTCCTTCAGCCGCGGATAACGCGCGTGCAGGTGCTCGACCACCCGCGCCAGCGTCACGCCGGAATCGACCAGGTCGTCGACCAGCAGCAGGTTGCCGTGCAATGCGGCTCCGGTAGTGGTGATGTACTCGGCGATATCGAGCGAACCCTGCTGCGTTCCGGAGGCCTCGCGGTAGGAACTGGCGGCGAGGATTGCCAGCGGCACGTCGTAAAGGCGCGAGAAGACGTCGCCGATACGCAGGCCGCCACGGGCCAGGCACAGCAGCGAATCGAACCGGTAGCCGCTTTCGTGTACCTGCAGCGCCAGCTGCTCGATCATGCGGTGGTACTGCTCCCAGTCGACGTAAAGATGCCGGATCGCCACGTTGCCCAGCCTCAGCGCTCGAACGGGTGGTGCAGCAGGATGGTCTGCTCGCGGTCCGGACCGGTGGAGATCATGTCGATCTGCACACCGGTCACCTCGCTCAGTCGCCGCAGATAGCGCTGCGCTGCCGCCGGCAGCTGCGCCAAGTCGCGGATGCCGAAGGTCGACTGCCTCCAGCCGGGAAAATCCTCGTACACCGGCTCGCAGGCGGTCACCGCGGCGGCGCCGAAAGGAAGGATGTCGGTGATCGCGCCGCCATGGCGATAGCCGATGCACAGCCGCACCGTGTCGAACTCGTCGAGCACGTCGAGCTTGGTGATGCACAGGCCGGTGACACCGTTGATCTGCACGGAGCGCCGCAGCGCCGCGGCGTCGAACCAGCCGCAGCGCCGCGGCCGACCGGTGACCGAGCCGAACTCGTTGCCGCGCCGGCGCAGCTGCTCGCCGGCCGCGTCCGTGAGCTCAGTCGGAAACGGACCGGATCCCACGCGCGTCGCGTATGCCTTGGTGATGCCGAGCACGTAATGCAGTTGCTGCGGCGCCACGCCGGCACCGGCGGCGGCCGCACCGGCCACCGTATTGCTCGACGTGACGAACGGATAGGTGCCGTGGTCGACGTCGAGCAGCGCGCCTTGGGCGCCCTCGAACAGCAGCCGGTCCCCTTTCGCCATGGCCCGGTTCAGTTCGTAGGACACGTCGGCGATCATCGGCTTGAGCCGCGGCGCAAGGCCGAGCGCGGTGTCGATCACGACCTGCGCTTCGATGCGCTCGGCGCCGAGGTAACGGGTCAGTACGAAGTTGTGCAGGTCGAGCGCCTCGCGCACGCGCTCGGCGAAGCTTGCCTCGTCGAACAGGTCCTGCACGCGCACCGCGCGCCGTGCCACCTTGTCCTCGTACGCCGGGCCGATGCCGCGGCCGGTGGTGCCGATCCGGCCCGCGCCCTTGCGCTCCTCCCGCGCGCGGTCGAGCGCGACGTGGTAGTCGAGGATCAGCGGACAGTTGCCGCTGATGCGCAGCCGCGGCGGCACTTCGACGCCCGCCGCCTGCAGTTCGTCGATCTCGGCCAGCAGCGCGGTCGGCGACAGCACCACGCCGTTGCCGATGTAGCAGGCGACGTCGGCCCGCAGGATGCCGGAGGGAATAAGGCGCAGGATCGTCTTGCGTCCGTCGATCACCAGCGTGTGCCCGGCGTTGTGCCCGCCCTGAAAGCGGATAACGCCCTGCGCCTGCTCGGTCAGCCAGTCGACGATCTTCCCCTTGCCCTCGTCGCCCCACTGCGTGCCAACAACCACAACGTTTCGTGCCATCACGTGCCCTGCATCGGTCAGATCCACTCCCGCCTGCGGCTTGCGGCGCCGCAGCCCCCTTCAGTCCGCAGCGCTCTCCGGCTTGTGCGGCCGCCGTGCCACAACCCGCCAGGCGCCGTCGATCCTGCGCACCTCCCGATCGCAGTCGAGGCCGCCGATGATCTCGTCCTCGCCGAGGCGGCGCACGACGATCGCGCCCGCGGCGCGCAGCCCCTCGATGAAGGCCGCCAGCGATTCGTCTTCGCCTGCCGGCGCAAGTATCGCCCGCGCCGCCCCGCCCTCGCGCTGCCTGGTCAGTTCACGCAGGTCGATCGAGAAGCCGGTCGCCGGGCGCGCCCGCCCGAAAGCGCGGCCGACATCGTCATAGCGCCCGCCGCGCGCCAGCGCCACCGGCCAGCCGGATGCGTAGGCAGCGAACGTGGCCCCCGTGTGATAACGAAAGCCGTGCAGATCGGCCAGATCGATGTTGACGGCGACGCCCAGACGCAGCAGCGCCGCAGCCAGACGCTGCAGTTCATCGAGCGCCGCGATCAGCGCAGGCGCCGCCGGCAGTTCGGCCTGCGCCTGCGCCAGCACCGATTCACCGCCGTTTAGCCGGATCAGCGAGCGCAGCGCCGTGCGCGCCGCCGGTGCGAGATCGGCGGTGAGCGCGGCGAGCGCGGAACCGTCCTTTGCGCTCAGCGCACCGACGATGTCTTCGGCAAGTCGCTGCGCCGCCGCGTCGAGCTCGAGCAGCGCGCGCAGGATGCGCGTGTGGCCGAGATCGAAACGGACATTTTCAACCTGTGCCAGCCGCAACGTGCGCACCGCCAATTCGAGCACCTCGGCGTCAGCCTCGACCGACGAATGGCCGAACAGCTCGGCGCCGACGTAAAACGGCTCGCGCGAGGCCAGAGGGTGCAGCGGCCGCGCGTGCAGAACGCTCGCCGCGTAGCAGAGCCTGACCACACCAGAACGGTTGAGGATATGAGCATCAATGCGCGCCACCTGCGGCGTGATGTCGGCGCGCAGCCCGAGCATCCGCCCGGACAGCTGGTCGACCAGCTTGAACGTGCGCAGGTCGAGGTCGGCGCCGACCCCGGTCAGCAGCGAATCGGTGTACTCGAGCAGTGGCGGAACGATCAGTTCGTAACCGAAGCCGCGGTAAAGGTCGAGCGCGGCGCGGCGCAACTGCTCGAGCGCCTGCGCCTCGTCGGGCAGGACGTCCGAGATTCCCTCGGGTAGCAGCCAGCGCGCCATGTTGTGCTCGAAGGAGAGCCCGGTCTGCGCGAGCCTCAGCGGCGCCGCGCATCGCCGTCATTGTGCTCGCGATCTCAGGAAAACACCGCCGCCAGCGCCAGGCCGAGCAGCACCGAGGCCAGACCGAAGAAGCGGATCTGGCCGTCGGCGAGTTCGGTCATGCGGCGGAACATTTCGCGCCACGCGGCGGGCGCGGCCAGCGGCAGCAGACCCTCGAGGACGAGCATCATCGCGAAGGCCAGGCCGAGCGTGGTCCACATCAGCGCGTCGGCGCGCGCGCGGGCACCGGGGTCTTCAGGTACTTCAGGAAATCCGACGACGGATCGATCACCAGCACATCGCTGCGGTTGCGGAAGCTGGCGCGATAGGCCTCGAGGCTGCGGTAAAAGGTGAAGAACTCGGGATTTTGACCGAACGCCTGCGCGTAGATCGCCGCGGCGCGCGCGTCGCCCTCGCCCTTGATCTTCTCCGCCTCGCGATACGCCTCGGCGAGAAGCACCTCGCGCTGGCGGTCGGCATCGGCGCGGATCTTCTCGCCCTCGGCGGCGCCGATCGAGCGCTGCTCGGTGGCCACGCGCTTGCGCTCGGACTGCATGCGGCGGAACACGTCCTCGTTGATCTCGGCCACGAACTCGACGCGCTTCAACCGCACATCGACGATCTCGACGCCGACATCGCGCACGCGCTCCTGCACGCTGACCTTGATCTCCTCCATCGCCTTGTCGCGCTCGCGCGAGGTGACGTCATTGACCGTGCGCAGGTTGATGGCGCGGTTCAGCGCGTCGCGAACCAGCGAGTTGATGCGGTCCTCGGCCGCCCGCTCAAGGCCCTGGAAGCTGACGTAATAGCGGCGCGGATCGGCGATGCGCCACTTGACGAAGGAGTCCACCAGCAGGTTCTTCTTCTCCGACGTCTGCACGCGGTCGGCCTGCGGCGTGTCGATGGTCAAGATGCGCCGGTCGAGATAGACGACATTCTGGATCAGCGGGATCTTGAACTTCAGGCCCGGTTCGGAATGGATCTCGGTGATCTGGCCGAGCTGGAACAGGATGGCGTACTGCCGCTGGTCGACGACGAAGGTGCTGGCGCGGAAGATGACGGCAGCGACGATCAGGCCGATGACGGTGGCGATGACCTTGTTCATGGCCCTCCCCTAGCGCGTCTCGCGGCCGCGCGTGCCGGCGCTCGGGCGCGGCTCGGGCGGCGCGGGTTCGGCGGGAAGCGACAGCGGCGGGCGCACCGTCGCCGACTCGCCCGCCGACTGCTGCAGCAGCTTGTCGAACGGCAGGTACAGCAGCGGGTTGCTGGCCCGGGTGTCGATCATCACCTTGGTCGTGCTGGTAAAGATCTGCTGCATCGTCTCAAGGTACAGGCGCTCGCGCGTGACCTGTGGCGCCCGGTTGTACTCGGCAAGGATCTGCCGGAAACGCGCCGCGTCACCCTCTGCAGTCTGCACGATCCGGGTGCGGTATCCCTCCGCTTCCTGCAGCAGGCGCGCCGCCGTGCCGCCCGCTTTCGGGATGACGTCGTTGGCATAGGACTGGCCCTCGTTGATCAGGCGCTCGCGGTCCTGCGTGGCCTTCACCGCATCGTCGAAGGCCGCCTGCACCTGTTCCGGTGGCTGCGCGTTCTGGATCGCCACCTGCAGCACGACAATGCCGGTGCCATAGCGATCGAGGTTCTCCTGCATGCGCGTGCGCACCGCGTCGGCGATCTCCTGCCGCGACTCGTACAGCACCTTGTCCATCAACTGCCGGCCGACGACCTCGCGCATCGCCGATTCCGCGACCTGCGCCACCGAGTCGGTTGGCCGGCGCGTATTGAAAACGAAGTCGCGCGCACCGTTGATGTCTTCCTTGATCCGGTATTGCACGGTGAACTGCACGTCGACGATGTTCTCGTCGTCGGTCAGCATCAACGACTCCTTCAGGCGGTCGGCGCGGCCGCGCGCGCCGACCTCGACCGTGCGTACTGACAGCACATCGACCGGTTCATGCGCCTGCACCGGCCACGGCAAGCGCCAGCGGAAGCCCGGCAAGGTCGTCTCGCTGTACTTGCCGAAGGTGGTCACGACGCCGACCTGTCCCTCCTGGACGATGTAGGCGCCGCTGCCCAGCCAGATCAACGCCGCCACGGCAAGCACGGTGGCGACACCGACGCCGGCGCCGCGCGCATCAGGCCGGAGTCCCCCGCCGCCGCCGTTGCCGGACTGACCGCCACCTCCACCGCCACGCTTGCCGAACAGTCCGTTCAGACGGCGGTTCAGATCCCGCCACAGTTCATCGAGATCCGGCGGACCTCCGCCGGGCGGCCTGCTTCGCCGGCCATCGTCGCGATCATCGCCGGAGCCGCCCGAACCGGAACCACGACCCCACTGCGGATCGTTCAGCGCGAGAGAAATCCCTGGAATGGCTGGCATGACAGGCAGGAGGACTTATTCTTGTGCAGTGATCGAGGGCGGCATCGCCGCCGACGCGAACCCCGGTGACGACACCGGGGCCGCCGCGGCCGAGTGTGTGGCCCGCACCCGTTCGGCTATCGCTTCGCGCAGGAAATCGATGCCGTCGCCCGTCGCCGCGCTGAGAAAAACGGCGCGGATCGTACCACAGCCATCGCGCTCGACGGCGCTGCAACGATCGAGACGGTCGACCTTGTTGAACACGAGCAGACGCGGCACGTCGGCAGCGCCGATTTCGGCCAGAACGCGGTCGACCTCCGCCATCTGCGCATCGCGCGCCGGCGATGAAGCGTCGATCACGTGCAGCAGCAGATCGGCCTGGACCGATTCCTCCAGCGTCGACTTGAAGGCGTCGACGAGCTGGTGCGGCAGGCCGCGGATGAAGCCGACCGTGTCCGACAGCACGATCTGCGTGCCGGCGGCGACGCGCGCCCGCCGCGAGGTGGTGTCGAGCGTTGCGAACAGCTGGTCGGCGGCGTAGCTGCCGGCACGCGTCAGCGCGTTGAACAGCGTCGACTTGCCCGCATTGGTGTAGCCGACCAGCGAAACCGAGAAGACATCGCGCCGGGCACGCGCACGCCGCTGCGTGCGCCTTTGCTTGCCCAGCGCCTTGAGCCGCTCGCGCAGCCTCTTGACCCGGATGCCGATCAGCCGGCGGTCGAGTTCGATCTGCTTCTCGCCCGGGCCGCCGGTCTTGCCCAGTCCGCCACGCTGCCGTTCGAGGTGGGTCCAGCCGCGCACCAGGCGCGTGGCGAGGTGCTCCAGCTGCGCCACTTCGACCTGCAGCTTGCCCTCGCTGCTCTTGGCCCGCTGGGCGAAGATCTCCAGGATCAGCAGTTCGCGGTCGAGCACCGGCACGGCGAGCGCGCGTTCGAGATTGCGCTGCTGCGCCGGGCTCAGCGGCACGTCGAATACCGCCACCGAGGCGCCAGCGGCGGCGATCTGTGCGCTCAGCTCGTCGACCTTGCCGCGACCGAGATAGAAGGCCGCGTCCGGCCGCTCGCGCCGCGCGTTCAGCTCGCCGGCGATGGCGTAGCCAGCCGAGGTGACGAGCTGGCGAGTCTCTTCGAGTGCATCAGCGGCCTCATGTCGCCATTCGCCCCTGGCGCCGACAATGGCGACGATGAAAGCGCGCCCACTGCGGTGCGCGCGCGCTGCATCAACCTGGAACGAGGTCAGGTGTCCGACTCCGTCGCCAAGTTGACCGGTCGCGCCGGCACGACCGTCGAAATGGCGTGCTTGTACACCATCTGCGTCACGGTATTTCGCAGCAAAACGACGTACTGGTCGAACGACTCGATCTGGCCCTGCAGCTTGATGCCGTTGACGAGGTAGATCGACACCGGCACATGTTCCTTGCGCAAAGCGTTCAGGAACGGGTCTTGTAGCAGTTGCCCCTTGTTGCTCATGTCGGCTCCGTCTTATTTGAATCGACCGTCGTCCGGCGCCTGGATGGCCCCGACGGATCGTTAGATGGCGCTAGCCGTCCAAAATTCAATGTAGCGGAAAAGAAAAGCCTTCGCTATCGCGCCTGACGTGCCTGCCGATAGGGATTTGTGCTGGTCCGGAACTCGATTCGCAACGGCGTGCCCTCCAGCGAGAACTCGCGCCTGAAGCAACCCTCGAGGTAGCGGCGGTAGGCCGGCTGGATGTGGGCGAGCGAATTGCCGTGCACCACGATCACCGGCGGGTTATGTCCGCCCTGGTGCGCGTAACGCATCTTGGGGCGCGTGTTGCCGGCTCGCGGCGGCTGCTGGCGCTCGACCGCGGCGTGCAAGGCGCGGGTCAGCCTCGGCGTCGGCAGCTTGGCGAAGGCTGCGCGGTAGGCGATGTCGACCGAGCGCATCAGCGCACCGAGCCCGCTTCGCGCCCTGGCCGAAATGAAGTGCAGTCGGGCCCAGTCGAGAAAGTGCAGCTTCCGCTCGAGCTCGCGCTTGACCAGCGAGCGACGGTACTCGTCCAGTTCGTCCCACTTGTTCACTGCGATCACGAGCGCCCGGCCCTTGTCGAGGATGAAGCCGGCGATGTGCGCATCCTGCTCCGCGACCTCGGCGGCGGCATCGAGGAGCAGCACCGCCACGTGGCAGCCCTCGATCGCCTGCAGCGTCTTGACCACCGAAAATTTTTCGATCGTCTCGAACACCTTGCCGCGACGGCGCAGCCCCGCAGTATCGACCAACACGTACTCGCGTCCGCCATAAGCGAATTCGACCTCGATCGCGTCACGCGTCGTGCCCGGTGCGTCGAATGCGATCATTCGCTCCTCGCCGAGCAGCGCGTTGACCAGTGTCGATTTGCCCACGTTGGGCCGGCCCACGATCGCCACGCGCACGCGTCCGTCGGACTGCTCGGCCTGTTCGGCGGATGGCTCGGCGCCGAATCCGGACAAAGCCAGTTCCATGGCAGCGGCCACGCCGTCGCCATGCGCCGCCGAGATCGGCAGCGGTTCGCTCAGTCCGAGTTCGTGAAACTCCGCTATGGCGGCAGGCGGAAGGCCTTCGGCCTTGTTGACGAGAAGGATCGGCCGCCGGCCCGCGCGGCGCAACCGCTCGGCGATGCGCTGGTCCTGCGGCACAACGCCGTCGCGGGCGTCGGTGATGAAGATGACGACGTCGCTTTCGGCGATGGCGGCCTCGGCCTGCGCCGCCATCTCGCGCGTGATGCCCTCGGCCGCCACCGGCTCGAAGCCGCCGGTGTCGATGACGATATACGGCACCGGCCCGACCTTGCCTTCGCCGTAATGGCGGTCGCGCGTGAGCCCGGGAAAATCGGCCACCAGCGCCGCGCGGCTGCGGGTGAGCCGGTTGAACAGCGTCGACTTGCCGACGTTCGGTCGACCGACGAGGGCAACAACCGGCAGCATCGTCCGCTTCGCGGCTCAGCGCTGCGACACAAGCCGCGCCAGCGTGCCGCGGCTGGTCAGCACCACCGCGCTGTCGCCCCAGGCCTGTGGCCGGGCCGTGATCGGACCCGAATCGACCTGCACCCGGGCGAGGAAGCCGCCCTCGCCAGGCGAGAGGAAGTGCACGTAGCCGGCGAGGTCACCGACGACAACTGCACCCGCCAGCGCCAGCGGCGTCGTCAGTCGCCGGTGCGCCAGCCTTTCGTTGCGCCAAAGACTGGCGCCGCTTTCCGCGGCGAACGCATGAACGTGAGAGGCGGCGTCGACCGCATAGACGCTGCGGGCATCGCGGGCGACGCCAGCGCCGGCGGAAAGCTCGCGCGACCAGCGCAGTGTTCCACTGGCAGCATCGGCGCACATCACCCGGCCCTGAAACGACGCGGCGCAGACCTGTCCGTCGGCGACGACAACCGGACCGAGCACATCGGCAAGGCGCTCAACTTCGGTCGTGCCCTTCGGCTCGGACACCGGCGTTTCCCACCGCGCGGCGCCATTGGCCAGCGCCACTGCGACCATCCGGCCGCCGGGAAAGCCGACCAGCACGTTGTCGCCGGCAAAAGCCATCTCGGTGGCGCCACGCAGCGTCAATGGCGGCAGCTGCCGGCTGTAGACCCAGCGCCGCTTGCCGCTGTCCGCCTCGAAGGCGCTGACGCGATGGTCGGTCGAGCGAACGATCACCAGGCTGCGGCCGACCAGCGGCGGCGCCGTCACATCGCTGGTCGCCTGCGCGCGCCACCGGATCTTGCCTTCGGCGTCCAGCGCGATGACCTCACCGCGCACCGAGGCCACGGCAACGGTGAAGCCGTCGGTACCGACACCGGCCGACAGCCGCGTATCGACATCGGCCCGCCACACCACCTTGCCGTCGCCCGGATCGATGCGCAGCACGGTGCCGTTGGCCGCGGCGGCATAGACCGCATTTTCGTGGACCGCCGGCTGCAGAAAAGTGTCGCGGCCATCGCCCACCGAAACGCTCCACGCCGTCACCACGTTCAGGCTCGGCCGGAACTCCACGAGCGGCGCGGGCGGCGCTTTCTTGTCGCCAAACAGGCCGCAGCCGCCGAGCAGCAAGCTCGCGGTCGCTGCCGCAACGAGCCTGCGCCGCGCCGCGTCGATCCGATCGTCGCCGGTCATGGTCGCGTCAGGACGCCGCGGCTGGAGGAAGCGCATCGAGCTTCAGCTGGATGATCGGCCGCAGCGGGTGCTGCGCGTCGGCCTTCTCCAGTGCCTCCTGGAAGGCGGCGCGTGCTTCCGCCGACCTGCCCATCGCTATCAGGACGTCGCCCCGCCGCTCGGCAAACGACGCCGCCAGCGCCGGCGGCACGTCGCCGCTGAGGAGTTTCAGTGCTTCCTCATGTGCCTTCTCGTCGAGCAGGAGCCCGGCCAGCCGCAGCCGCGCGATTTGCACCAGTTCCTGATGACCGGACTTATCGATCACCCATTGCAGCTGCGCGCGCGCTGCGCCGCGGTCGCCGGCCTCGACATTGACGCGGGCAATCTGCAGCGCTGCCATCGGCGCGTAGACAGTGCGGCCATAGCGCTCGATCAGCGTCCCTGCCAGTTCCTTCTTGCGTGCCGCATCGGCTCCGTTCAGTGCATTGACGAACTCGTCGTACAACGCGCCGGCGTTGCCGGCCTCGTGCCGCTCGTACCAGCGCCAGCCGTTGAAGGCGGCAATGGCCAGCAGGACCACGGTCGCGGCAGTCAGCACGAGGTTGCCCCAGCGCTGCCACCAGGCCTTGATCGCCGCCAGCTGTTCCTGTTCTTCGAGGTCGTATGCCATCAGTGCTTCCCTGAAATCCGTCGATCGCCCGTCTTGTTGGCCGCGGCCCGTGCCGCAGCCAGCGTTGCGCCCAGTTCATCGAGCGGCACCGCGCTTTGCCGGGCAAGGGGCGCGCCGTCGCCGGTCGCGCGCAATGCCTTGACCATCGCCTGGCCCGCGGCGAGTTCGGCTTCGCCGACGATCACCGCATACTCGGCGCCGCTGGCATCGGCCCGCTTCATCTGCGACTTGAGGCTCGCCTCGCCGGCGTGCAGGATCACCTCGAGGCCGGCATCGCGCAGCCGCTCGGCGACCAGGAACGCGCGTGCCTGGGTGGCGCCGCCCTGGTGCAGCACGTAGGCGTCACAGCGGTCCGTGACCCTGGCGGCCGCAGTGCCCTTCAGCAGTTCGATCACCCGCTCGATGCCGAGACCGAAGCCGATCCCCGGCGTCGGCCTGCCGCCCATGCGCTCGATCAGGGGATCGTAGCGGCCGCCACCGCAGATCGTGCCCTGCGCGCCGAGCGCGTCGGTGATCCACTCGAACACGGTGAGGTTATAGTAGTCGAGCCCCCGAACCATGCGTGGGTTGACGGAGTATTCGACGCCGGCGTCGCGCAGCAGCGACTGCAGCCCGTCGAAGTGCGCCCGCGACGAAGTGCCCAGGTAGGCCGTGATCTGCGGCGCACCGGCCACAATTTCCTGCAACGCGGGGTTCTTCGTATCGAGAATACGCAGCGGGTTCGTATGCAGGCGGCGGCGGGCATCCGCGTCGAGCGCCGCCTCGTGCCGCTGCAGGTAGGCGATCAGGTCGGCGCGATGCGCCGCGCGCTCGTCGGCCTGGCCGAGCGTATTGATCTCCAGCCTCACCTGTGGCACGCCGAGCGTACGCCACAGCCGGCCGAGCATGACGATCAGTTCGGCGTCGATGTCGGGCCCGGCAAAACCCAGAGCCTCGACGTTGACCTGATGGAACTGGCGGTAACGGCCGCGCTGCGGCCGCTCGTGGCGAAACACCGGGCCCATCGACCACACGCGCCGCGGCGAGTCGTAGGTCAGGTTGTGCTCGATGACCGCGCGCACGACGCCGGCGGTGAACTCGGGCCGCAGCGTCAGGTTCTCGCCGTTGAGCCGGTCCTCGAAGGAATACATCTCCTTCTCGACGATGTCGGTGACCTCGCCGATGCCCTTGACGAACAGCTCGGTGTATTCAACGATCGGCGTGCGGATCTGCCGATAGCCATAGGCGCCCAACACCGCGATCACGCGCGCCTCGAACCACTCCCACAGGGGCGCATCGGCGGGCAACAGGTCGTTCATGCCGCGCACGGCGGCCAGCTTTTCCCTTTTCATCGGATTCACGCGTGCGCGCGGCCGTATTTGCGGCGGACGTAGTCCTCGACGATCGCCTGGAATTCCTCGGCGATGCGGCTGCCCTTCAGCGTCACCGTGCGACTGCCGTCGACGAACACCGGCGCCACCGGCTGCTCGCCCGTCCCCGGCAGGCTGATGCCGATGTTGGCATGCTTGCTTTCGCCCGGGCCGTTTACTACGCAGCCCATCACGGCGACGTTCATCGCTTCAACGCCCGGGTATTGTGCCCGCCAGGCAGGCATCTGCTCGGCGAGATAGCGCTGGATCTTCTGCGCCAGTTCCTGGAAAAAGGTGCTGGTCGTGCGACCGCAGCCCGGACAGGCGATCACCTGCGGCGTGAATGCGCGCAGTCCCAGCGCCTGCAGGATCTGCTGTGCAACTTCCACTTCCCGAGTCCGCGGCTCGCCGGGTGCCGGCGTCAGCGAGACACGGATCGTGTCGCCGATGCCCTCCTGCAGCAGCACGGCCAGGGCCGCGGTGGAAGCGACGATACCCTTGGCGCCCATGCCGGCCTCGGTCAGGCCGAGATGCAGCGGATAGTCGCAGCGTCGCGACAGCTCGCGATAGACGGCGATCAGGTCCTGCACGCCGCTGACCTTGGCGGAGAGCACGATCGCATCGCCACGCAGGCCCAGCTGCTCGGCGCGCAGCGCATTGTCGATGGCCGAACGGACCAGTGCCTCGCGCAGCACCGCGCTGGCGCTCCACGGCTGCGGCCGGCGCGCGTTTTCGTCCATCATCGCCGCCAGCAGTTCCTGGTCGAGGCTGCCCCAGTTCACACCGATGCGCACCGGGCGGTCGTAGCGGCAGGCAACTTCGATCATCTGCGCGAAGTTGTCCTCGCGGCGGCTGCCCCGGCCGACGTTGCCCGGATTGATCCGGTACGCCGACAGTGCCTGCGCGCAGCCTGGAAACTGGGTCAGCAGCCTGTGGCCGTTGTAGTGGAAGTCGCCGACCAGCGGAACGTCGACCCCCATCGTGTCCAGCTGCGCGCGGATCGCCTCGACCTCGGCCGCGGCCTCCGGTGTGTTGACTGTGATCCGCACCACTTCAGAACCAGCCTGCGCCAGTTCGCGCACCTGAATGGCCGTGGCGATCGCATCGGCGGTATCGGTGTTGGTCATCGACTGCACCATCACGGGTGCATCGCCGCCGACGGACACCTCGCGCGCGCCCCAGCGCACCGCCACCTTGCGCGTCGCGCGACGCGGCGCCGGCGCGGCCTGCGCAGGCAGGCACTGCAGCGCCGATTCGGGTCGATTCATCGCCGGCCTATTCGAGCCGCAGGCGGGCGACGTCGTCACGACTGGTCGCACCGGCCAAATCCACCGGCTTGCCGCGGTATTCGATATCGACCTGGGACGCATTGCCGACAACCACCGTGTATGGCGGCGCACCTTCGACAGTCGCCGTCGTGCCAGCCTCGTTATTGCGCGACATCAGCACAGTTCCGTCGGCCTGCCGAACTTCGACCCACGAACGGTCGCGGAAGTTGAAGCGCAGCGCCGCATCGGTCGTGGTTGTCGTTTCCGGTGCAGCGGTTGCTGGCGCAATCGCAGGCGCGTCTGCCGCCTCAGCGGATGCCGCCGGAGCCTCGTCGGTACGCGGCAGCGACACCTGAGAGGGTGTCGTCTGCGCGGACTCCGTTGGAACGACGGGCGCGTTCTGGGACGCCGCAGCTGCGGCCGTCGTCGGGGCAGCGGCGCGCTCGTCCTTGCGTACCGACCACCAACCCAGCGCGGCAAACAGGAGCAACGCCGCGACGGCGCCGCCGATGACGGCCAGGCGCGAGAACTGCTCGCGCATCGCCATTTGCACCGGCCCGGTCGAAGCAGCGGTATCGGCGCGCAGCGGCTCGGCGGGCTTCAACCGCGCGTTGAGCATCGCCAGCAGTGGCTCGGCCGGCAGGTCGACGATCTTCGCGTAATTGCGCACGAAGCCGCGCACGAAGGGACCTTCCGGCAGCGCCGACAAATCGTCGGCCTCGATGGCCTTGACCTGCCTCAACTGCAGTCGCAGCTGGGCGGCGACGTCGCCCTGCGACAGCCCGAGTCCCTTGCGCGCCGCAGCCAGGGCACGGCCGAAGGATTCTTCGTCGGCCAGCGTGGCCGACTGCCGCGATTGCGCGGCACCCGGCGTTGACGCCGCCGCCGACGCTGCCGCCTGCGCGGCCTTCACCTCGATCTCAGTCATCGAACACCCCGCGGCGTAGCGCGGACGCCTCGGCCGAATCCGGGAAGCGCTCACGCAACTGCGCGGCCAGCTCGCGTTCGCGCCGCAGGTCGCCATTGGCACGGGCGATTCTCAGCCCGAGCCACAGACCCGGCGCGCTGTTGCTGCTGGCCTGATCAAGAAGGCCGAAATAGAAGGCGGCGCGGTCCGGCTGCTTTCGCCGCAGGTACAGCCGCGTCAACTCGACCTTGGTCACGGCGTCGGATGCATCGAGCTCGAAGGCGCGACGCAGCGCGCGTTCGGCGCCGTCGACGTCGCCGACCCGAAGCAGGCACACGCCGGCGTTGCGCATCGCCAACCCCGGCGTCGAATACAGGCGGTTGCCTGCTGCCCGCTGGAAATACGCGACCGAATCGCGCTCGCGCCCGGTCTGACAGAGAAACCACCCGAAGTTGTTCAGGATGTTGGAGTTGTCGGGTTCGAGCCGCAGCGCCCGCGCGAAGCTCGCCTCGGCCTCGGCCCTGTCGCCGATGTCCATGTAGATCAGGCCGAGCAGCGAATGCGCCGGCGCATAGCTGGCATCGATCTCAACCGCCCGCCTTGCCTCCTCCAGCGCGATGGCCAGCCGCCCGTCGCGGTAGTAGCTGGAGGCCAGCTCGCTACGAATCTCGGCCCGCTTTCGCGGATCGGCCTCGGTCTTGCCGCCGGCCGCGCCCCCGGCAACCTCGACACCACCGACCGTGGTTACGGTCGTGCAACCGCCAAGCGTCAGCACCAGCAGGGCAACGGATAGCACGCGCATCACCGGCCGCATTTTCGCCTCGTTATCCGCCCGCGGCCACCAGCGGCGGCAGCCGGTTTGCCCGGCCCGCTCGCCGCGTGCGATCACGCACCTCGCCGGCTAGCTGGCCGCAGGCCGCATCGATGTCGTCGCCGCGCGTTCTGCGCGTCGTGGTAACGATGCCGGCGTCGATTAGCACCTGCGCGAAGGCGCGGATGCGCTGATCCGGCGAACGCGACAAACCGGAATTCGGGAAAGGATTGAACGGAATCAGATTGAACTTGCACGGCACCTCGCGTACCAGCGCGACCAGTTCGCAGGCATGGGCCGCGGAGTCGTTGACGCCGTCGAGCATCACGTACTCGAAGGTGATGAAATCGCGCGGCGCCACGCGCAGGTACCGCCGGCAGGCCGCCATCAGTTCTTTCAGCGGGTGCTTGCGGTTCAGCGGCACCAGGCGATCGCGCAGCGCATCGTTCGGCGCATGCAGCGACACCGCCAGCGCCACCGGGCATTCGGCGGCGAGCTTGTCGATCTGCTGCACCAGGCCGGAGGTCGATACGGTGACCCGGCGCCGCGACAGCCCGTAGGCGTTGTCGTCGAGCATCAGCCTCAGCGCCGGCAGCACGGCATCCAGGTTCTGCAGCGGTTCACCCATGCCCATCAGGACGACGTTGCTGATGACCCGCTCGTTCTCGGCGCCGATGTCGAAGTGCGCGCGCAACGTATGCTCGGCCCACCACAGCTGACCGATGATCTCGGCCGTCTTCAGGTTGCGGTTGAATCCCTGCCGCCCGGTGAAGCAGAACAGGCAGTTCATCGCACAGCCGGCCTGCGACGACACGCACAGCGTGCCGCGGTCCTCCTCGGGGATAAAGACGGTCTCGATGGCGTTGCCCAGGCCGACGTCAAGCAGCCACTTGCGCGTGCCGTCGGCCGAGGTCGAGTCGCTGATGACGGCCGGCGCAGCAATGCAGGCGGTTTGCTCGAGACGCAAGCGCAACGAACGCGCTAGATCGGTCATCGCCGAAAACTCTGCGGCACCACGCCGGTGAATCCAGCGCAGCAACTGCCGGGCACGATACGGCTTCTCGCCGAGGCCGGCGACGTAGGCCTCGAGCGCGGCAGCGTCGAGCGCAAGAAGGTTCTGCACGAGCCGTCTTCGCCGTTCAGCGCGAATGGATGTTCATCGAAGGAAAGAAGAACGCGACCTCGTTGCGCGCCGTCTCTGGCCCGTCGGATCCGTGTACCGCGTTGGCGTCGATGCTGTCGGCGAAGTCGGCGCGGATCGTGCCCGGCGCCGCCTTCTTCGGATCGGTGGCGCCCATCAGGTCGCGGTTCTTGGCGATCGCGTTCTCGCCTTCGAGCACCTGAACCATGATCGGCCCCGAGACCATGAAGTTCACCAGGTCCTTGAAGAACGGCCGCTCGCGATGCACGGCATAGAAGGCCTCCGCCTCGGAGCGCGACAGCTGCATCATGCGCGCCGCGACGATCTTCAGCCCGCCCGCCTCGAAGCGCGACAGGATCTGCCCGATGACGTTCTTGGCAACAGCATCGGGTTTGATGATGGAAAGCGTTCTTTCAATGGCCATGGGATGTCTTTATCCAAGGTGAGCCCGCCTGCTGGCGCCGCTGCGCTACGCCGGCCGAACGGCCCGCATGGTCGCCTGCACCCGCAAAAAAGCTCGATAAATTAATGGTTTGCGCAGCGTCTTGAACGGGGCATATTAACATGCAGTGGGCTGCTCCGGCGTAACCGGCGCGGTCGGCTCGAGCATCGCGATCGATTCGACGTGCGAGGTGTGGGCAAACATGTTGATCGCGCCCGCCGCGCGCAGCTGCCAGCCACCCTCGTGCACGAGCACGGCGCAGTCGCGGGCCAGCGTGGCCGGGTTGCACGACACGTACACCAGCCGCCGCGGCGAAGCCCGACTCTGGACCAGTGCCTTGACGACCGCCAGCGCGCCCTCGCGCGGCGGATCGACAAGCACCCCGTCGATGCCGCGCGCAGCCGTCAGTTGCGCCCAGTCGGCCGACGTCCATTCGAACAGGTTGCTCTCTATGAAGCGTATGCGCTCAGCAAGGCCGTTGCGGCGCGCCGCCAGCGCCGCGCGCTGCAGCAGTTCGCGACTGCCCTCGATACCGACCACGGTTGTCGCGCGCCTCGCCATGGCCAGCGTGAAATTGCCCAGCCCGCAGAAGAAATCGACCAGCCGATCACCGGGCTGCGGTTCGAGCAGCCGCACCGCCGCCCGCACCAGCACTTCGTTGACCCGGTGATTGACCTGCGTGAAGTCGGTCGGCAGAAACGGCAATGAGATACCGAACTCCGGCAGGGCAAGCATCAGGTCGGCCTGCTGCGCCACGTTCAAAGGCAATGCCGTCTGCGGTCCACCGGGCTGCAGCCAGACGGCCACGCCGTGCAGCGATGCGAACGCCTCAAGCATCGCCCGGTCCTGCGCCGTGGGCTGCTGCAGAACGCGCAGGACGAGCACGATGCGCTCGCCGCGGTCCGTCTGCCCCACCGCAACTTCGACCTGCGGCAACCGTTCGCGCAGCGACAGCGCGCCGATCAGTTCGCGCAGCGGCAGCAGCAGCGCGCTGACCCGCGGCGGCAGCACATGACACTCGCGCATGTCGGCAACGTAGCTGCTGGCGCGCTCATGAAAACCGACCAGGACGCCGCCCTTCTTCGCCACGTATCGCACGGCGAGCCGCGCTCGATGCCGGTAACCCCAGGGCGTCCCTTCGACCGGTCGCAGCACCTGCTGCGGCCGCAGTCTGGCCAGATGCCACAGCGCATCCTCGAGCACGCGTTGCTTGATCGCCACCTGCGCGCGCGGCTCCACATGCTGCATCGAGCAGCCGCCGCAGGCGCCGGCATGCACGCCGAAATGCGGACATGCGGGCCGAACGCGCATGGCGCTCGCCTGCACGACCCCGAGCAGCCGCGCCCGATCGAACTTCGCCTTGCGACCGATGATCTCGGCACGAACCTGTTCGCCCGGCAGCGCGCCGGGTACGAAGACCACCTTGCCCTCGTTGCGCGCGATGCCGCGGCCATCGAGGTCGAGCGAGTCGACCTGCAGGATGACTTCCGCCATCGCCTTAGCGGCCAGGCCAGGCGGCGAGGAATTGGCGCCAGTGCTCGCCGGCAGCCGCGTGCAGCGTCGTGCGCACCCGTTCAACCTCGTCGGCGCAGGCGGCCTCGGTCAGCGCGCCGCGCATTCGCTGAAAGCAGCAGTAGACGAGATAGGTGTTGACGACGTCGGTCTCGCAGTAGGCGCGGATCGCACCCAGTTCGCCGCGCTGGTACGCAGCCCACACCTGGCTGCCGTCCATGCCGAGCTTGCCGGCGAACCCGGCCAGCCTCGCAATCTCGTCGAGCGGCGCGGCGGCCCGCGGCTGGTACAGCGACAGGAGGTCCATCAGGTCGAGATGCCGTGCGTGGTAGCGGCTGATGTAGTTATTCCACTTGAAATCGCGGTCCTCGTCGCCCAGTTCCCAGTAGCGCGGCGCCGCGACACCGTGGATCAGCGCCCGGTAGTGCAGCACCGGCAGATCAAAGCCGCCGCCGTTCCAGCTGACCAGTTGCGGCGTGTAGCGGTCGATCAGCCTGAAGAAATCGGCCACCAGTTTCGCCTCGTCGTCCTGCTCGGTGCCGAGACAGCGCACCCTGAAACCCTGGCTGTCGCGAAAGGCGCAGCCGACGGCGATGACGCGGTGCAGATGATGCGGCAGGAAATCCGAACCCGTCTTCTCGCGCCTTTCGGCGAACGCAAGATCGGCAACCTCGGCGTCGCCGAGCGCTGCCCACTGCGGCCGAAGGCGACGCAGCCCGTCGACGTCGGGCACGGTTTCGAGGTCGAACACCAGTGTCGGCGTCATCGACGGGCCTTCCCGAGGTTCATTGCCGGCGCGCCATGCGCCGGCCTTCAGCGCGGAGGCAGATACGCGAGGGGATCGACCGGCTTGCCTTGTCGCCGGATCTCGAAATGCAGCTTCGGCTGCGTGGCTTCGGTGCGGCCGACTTCGGCGATGCGCTGGCCGCGTTTGACCATCTGGCCCTGCTTGACCAGGATCTGCCGGTTGTGCGCGTAGGCGGAGATGAAATCATCGCTGTGCTTGAGGATGACCAGGTTGCCGTAGCCGCGCAGCCCGCTGCCGCTGTAGACGACCTGGCCGTCGGCCGATGCCACGACTGGATCGCCCTCCTTGCCGGCGATGCCGATCCCTTTGTTTCGCTTCTCGTCGAACTTGTCGATGACCCGGCCATTGACCGGCCAGATCCAGTCGCTGGCAGGCGTCGCCGGTGGCGGCTTGGATTCGGGAATCGCCGCCAGCGGACCGGGAGTCGTCGGCGCCGGGGCAGCGCCAGCCGGCGGCAAAGTCGCCGCCGGCGCTGCCGGCGCGGGCCCTGAAGTGCCGTCGAGGGGCCTTGTCGTCGCCGGCGCCGTCGGCGTGACCGGCAACACCGCCGCCGCGGCTTCGTTACCCGGCGGCACCACGCGAAGGCTTTGCCCGATGCGCAGCACTGCAGGATCATCGATGTTGTTCCACCGCGCGAGGTCCTTGACATCGCGGCCGAAGGCGGCAGCGATCGAGAACAGCGTGTCGCCGGGCTGGACGATGTACATGCCGTCCGCGCCCGGTACGCGGGGCGCAGGCGCCGCAGCGGGTGCCGCCGGAGCCGGTGCCTTCGCCGCGGCCGGCGGTGCTGTCGATCGATCGGTCACCGGCGCCTCGCGCGTCGCCGTGATGGTGCAACCGGAGAGCACCAGCGCGGCGATCACCGCGGGTCGCAGCCATCGCCTTGCCGTGTGGCTGCCGCCGTTCAAGTCGGTCCTGCTCGTCATCAACCTGTCCCAGGTTTGAGCGGCACGAAACGCACCGCTTCGATCGTCCTCTGGCTGATCCTTCCGGCCGCGTCCTTGCCGGCCACGACCAGCCGCTGCTCGGCGACGCCAAGCGGAGCAACAAGGCGGCCGCCGTTGCGCAACTGCTGCAGCCATGCCGCCGGCAGTTGCGCTCCCGCCGCGGCGGCGACGATGCCGTCGAACGGCGGCTGGCCAGGAACGCCGAGGCTGCCATCGCCGAACACCAGCCGCAGGTTGGGCAGACGCAGCGGCCGCAGGTTCGCCCGCGCCAGTTCGTGCAGCGGCCGCAGGCGTTCGACCGACACCACAGTGCCAAAAAGCTGCGCCAGCACAGCCGCAGCGTACCCGCAGCCGGTGCCGATTTCCAAGACGGTCGCCGCCTGCGGCCGCGCGATCGCCTCGAGCAGCAATTCGGCGCAGCGGGCGACGATATATGGCCGCGAAATCGTCTGCCCATGGCCGATCGGCATTGCGGAATCCTCGTACGCACGACTGGCCAGTGCGGCATCGACGAACAGATGCCTCGGCACCGCCGCCATCGCCTGCAGAACGCGAGGCTCACGAACCCCCTGCTGCCGGATTCGTTCAGCCATCTTGTCGCGCACGCGCTGGGACGCCAGCGCGGCGCTCCCCTCGGCGGGCTTCAGTTCCGGCCGCGCTGCAGCCATTTCTCCACGGTCTCGATCTGGCCGCAGTGCGTCAGGTCGATCTGCAGCGGCGTCACTGAAACGAACCCATGCTCGACCGCATGGAAGTCCGTGCCCGGCCCGGCGTCCTTGGCTACGCCGGCGGCGCCGATCCAGTAAATCGGCTCGCCTTGCGGATTGGTTGCGCGCACCACAGGCTCGGAGTGATGCCGCTTGCCGAGGCGGGTGACGCGGACGCCGCGCAGGTCCTGCAGCGGCCGGTTCGGAATGTTGACATTCAGCAGCACCGGACCTGGCAAGGGATCACGCAGAAAGCGCCCGACCAGGTCGGCAGCGACCTGGGCCGCGGCGTCGAGGTGTTCGTGGCCCTTGGTGACCTGCGAAAACGCGATCGACGGCACACCGAACAGGTAGCCCTCCATTGCTGCGGCCACGGTCCCCGAATAGATCGTATCGTCACCCATGTTCTGGCCGTTGTTGATGCCGGAGACGACGAGGTCGGGACGCTGGTCGAGCAGCCCGGTCAGCGCGATATGCACGCAATCGGTGGGCGTGCCGTTGACATAAGTGAAGCCGTTGCTGGCCTCACGCACGGACAGTGGCCGGCTCAGCGTCAGCGAATTGCTGGCGCCGCTGTGATTCGATTCCGGCGCGATGACGAAGATCTCGCCGAGACCGCGCATCCGATCGGCCAGTGCAGCCAGCCCCGGCGCCAGATAGCCGTCGTCGTTGGCAACCAGAATCCGCATCGAGAAAAAGACATGGCCGGTATGCGCGGGGCGCACACCGGCCGATGCAACAAACCTCTGGTCGGGGCGGCGGGATTCGAACTCGCGACCCCTTGCACCCCATGCAAGTGCGCTACCAGGCTGCGCTACGCCCCGA
>CAZDXQ010000057.1:0-20745 GCA_964509545.1 uncultured Burkholderiaceae bacterium
CTGATCCGCCTGACTTGCGTTCAGGCGCAGGCGCTGAAACTGTCGAAAATGAGTTAAACGCAGCCGCGCCCCGGCGGAGCGCCTGTCGGTCGCCCGGACTTGACCCAGGCTAGGGCGCGACGCCATCGGGCCGCTAGCATGCGTGCATGAAGATCGAGACCCTGGCCGCGACGATGGCCGCGGCGCTTGCCGTGGCGGCGCAGGCGCAGGACGCCACGCGCGGCGCGCGGCTGTATGCCGAGACCGCGAAGCTGACCGGCAGGCCGGTGGCCAGTTGCGTGGCCTGCCACGCCGACATGGGCACGCTGCGCGAACTGATCCGCAATCGCGGCGGGCATCCCGACGATCCGGTGGCGCTGGCGCGCTGGCTCGATGCGGTGATCAGTGGGGCGCAAACGGGCGCGGCGAATGCCAAGTCACAGTACCGCGGCGTGCTGACGGCGGCCGACCTGCGCGACCTGGCGGCGTACATCGCGCGCGCGATGCAGGCGCGAACCCGCCTGCCGGAACTGGCCGGCGTCGAACCGCGTTGAAGTCCGCGGCTACCCGCCGCGCCGACGGGTGCAAACCCGGCGCCGCGGCCCGCAGCGGCGACTACGCTTCGCCGACGCGGCGCCTACAGCCTCGCGGCCAGCCGCGTGCCCTGGTCGATGGCACGCTTCGCATCGAGTTCGGCCGCCTCATCGGCGCCGCCGATCAGGTGCACGGCCACTCCGGCGGCCGCGAGCGGTGCCTGCAGTTCGCGCAGCGGTTCCTGCCCGGCGCAGAGCACGATCGTGTCGCACTCGATGAGCTGGCCGTCCTTGCGCTCCTGCCCGTAGGTGACGAACAACCCCTCAGGCGTAATGCGCTCGTAGTTGACCCCGCCGATCATCTGCACCTGCTTCATCTGCAGCGCGGCGCGGTGGATCCAGCCGGTGGTCTTGCCGAGGCCCTGGCCCAGCTTGCCGGCCTTGCGTTGCAGCAGCGTCACCTGCCGCGCGGGGGGTGACGGCCGCGGCCGGACCACGCCGCCGCGGACTTCGGCCGGATCGGCCACACCCCATTCGGCCAGCCATTCGTGCAGGTTCAGCGTCGGCGAGTGGCCGGGCGGCGTGACGAGGAATTCGGCGACGTCGAAGCCGATGCCGCCGGCGCCGACGATCGCCACGCGCTTGCCCACCGGCCTGCCGTGCAGCAGCACGTCGACGTAGCTCATCACGTTGGCGCCGTCCTGGCCTGGGATGTTCGGGTCGCGCGCGGTCACGCCGGTGGCGAGGATCACGGCGTCGAACTTCTGCACGAGCAGAGCGTCGGCGCTGACGCGGGTGTTCAGATGCAGCTTCACGCCGCTGGCGTCAAGCCGGCGCGCGAAGTAGCGCAGCGTCTCGCTGAACTCCTCCTTGCCCGGAATCCGCCTGGCCATGTTGAACTGGCCGCCGATCTGCGCCGCGGCCTCGTACAGGTGGACCTCGTGGCCGCGTTCGGCGAGCGTCGTGGCCGCGGCCAGGCCGGCCGGGCCGGCGCCGACCACGGCAAAGCGCTTCGGCTGCGTCGCTGCAGCGATCGCCAGCACCGTCTCGTGTCCGGCGCGCGGGTTGACCAGACAACTGGCCAGCCGGTTCCTGAAGGCATGATCGAGGCAGGCCTGGTTGCAGGCGATGCAGGTGTTGATGTCCTCTGCGCGGCCGGCTCTGGCCTTGGCGACGAAGTCCGGGTCGGCGAGAAGCGGGCGGGCAAGGCTCACCATGTCGGCGCAGCCGTCGGCGAGCAGCCGCTCGGCGACCTCGGGCGTGTTGATCCGGTTGCTGGTCACCAGCGAGATCGTGATGCCGGCGGCGCGCAGTTCGTCGCGCATCTTCTTCGTCACCCAGGCGAAGGCGCCGCGGGGCACGCTGGTGGCGATGGTCGGCACGCGCGCCTCGTGCCAGCCGATGCCGGTGTTGATGATCGTCGCGCCGGCGTCGCTGATGGCCCTGGCGAGCAGTACCGCCTCCGGCCAGGAACTGCCGTCGGGGATCAGGTCGAGCATCGACAGCCGGTAGATGATGATGAAGTCGCGCCCGACCGCCTCGCGCGTGCGGGCGACGATCTGCACCGGCAGCCGCATCCGGTTCTCGTACGGCCCGCCCCATTCGTCGGTGCGCTGGTTGGTGTGAGTGACGAGGAACTGGTTGATGAAGTAGCCCTCGCTGCCCATCACTTCGACGCCGTCGTAGCCGGCTTCGCGGGCCAGCGTCGCGCAGCGGACGAAGGCGCGGATCTGCCGCTCGATGCCCCGCGCCGAGAGCGCGCGCGGCGCGAAGGGCGAGATCGGGCTCTTGATGCGCGACGGCGCGACGCAGAACGGGTGGTAGCCGTAGCGGCCGGTGTGCAGGATCTGCAGCGCGATCTTTCCGCCTTCGGCGTGCACCGCATCGGTGACGAGCCGATGCCGCCGCGCTGCCGCGGAGGTGGCCAGCGTGCCGGCAAACGGCTTGGCCCAGCCGGCGATGTTCGGCGCGAAGCCGCCGGTGACCATCAGGCCGACGCCGCCGCGTGCCCGCTCGGCGAAGTACGCCGCCATCGCCGGAAAGTGCCTGCGGCCGTCTTCCAGGCCGGTGTGCATGCTGCCCATCAGCACGCGGTTGGGCAGCCGCGTGAAGCCGAGATCGAGCGGCGCGAGGAGGTGGGGGTACGGAGTGTCCATGGCGCCGATGGTAGCCGGGCGCCACGCGCGCAGTCGTGAACTGCGGCAGGTCGAGGCGCGTGCAGATCGAGGCCGGGGCGCCAGCGCCTTGCTGCCGGCAGGCGGCAACTCAGCGAGCCGAAACCGGCGGATCGCCGTCGAGCTTCATCCTGGCCAGCAGCGTCCGGTAGCGCGGGTCGTCGTGCAGGCCGCGCAGGAACCGATCGACCCTGATCCGCTCGCAGCCGCTGTGCCGGGCCGCGCAGGCCGCGGTCAGCCACTCGAACGCAGGGTTTTTCTCCCCGCGCAAAGCGTGGATCTGGGCGATGGAGTAGGCATTGCCACTGCCGTACTTCTTCAGTTCGTGCAAGGCCGCGTCTGCTTCCACCTTTCTCCCAAGCGTCCAGTGCGCGATCGACTGGGCCCACAGTCGGTAACCCTGATGCGATTCTTCGGCCGCTTCGGCCAGCGCTTCCGTTCCCTTGCCGAGAAGCGCCAGCGCCACGCCGATCAGGCTGTGGTTGCCGACCGCGTGCGGATTCAGCTGCAACTCGCGGCGGAACAGCGCCATCGATTCCTCCAGTCGCCCACTGTCGAACAGGTACTGGCCCAGGGTGCCGATGGCGGAGGCGTTCAGTGGATCTCGATCGAGGATCTGCCGCTGGATCTTGATGGCCTCGTCGAGGTGGCCGGTGATGCTGGCGAAGTGGGCCTCGCAGTCCGGCAGGTAAAGGGCGTCGTTCAGGTCGATGTTGCGCATGCGATCCAGTTCGGCGCGCGCCTCGGCCCATTGATGCTCGACCTGAACCAGGTAACGGTAGCGCGCGGCGCGCGCGGCCATCAGGTTCGGATCGATTCGCAGGGCATTGTCGATCGCGTCCCGGGCCCCTGCATTGCCTTCGCTTGCCGGCGCCCACGACAGTCGCGCCTGCCTCATGTACAGCAGTCCGAGCTTCACCCAGGGCATGGCGTAGCCGGGATCGAGCGCAGCGGCCTTCCTGAACAGCACCTCGGCGCGCTCCGCAT
The DNA here is from genome assembly GCA_964509545.1 of uncultured Burkholderiaceae bacterium. GTDB lineage: Bacteria > Pseudomonadota > Gammaproteobacteria > Burkholderiales > Burkholderiaceae_F > JADJWR01. The sequence goes on from CAZDXQ010000057.1 coordinate 3,674, forward strand.
CCCTCTTGAACGGGCCGTTCGAATAGACATCACCCTGCAGTACCAGGGTGTAGGCGTCGATGCCGGGTGCCCGGGCCTCGCGTTGTGCCTTCTGCTCGACACCGGAGCGCAGCACGCGCGCAACGCCTTGCGCGATTTCGTCCTGCACCTTGAAGATTTCGCTTCGGGCGCGTTCGTAGGTCTGCGACCAGACCGGGCTTCCGTCCGAAGCGCGGTGCAGCCGGGCGCTGATGCGCAGCGCGGTCGCGCTGTTGCGCACGCTGCCCACCAGCACGAAGGCCACGCCCAGCCGGGCGGCGATCGAACGGACGTCCTCGTTGCTGTCCCTGAAGGCAAAGGCGGACGTGCGCGCGATCACGCGCAGGTCTGGGCGATGCGCCAGGCGGTCGATCAACTCCTCGGACAGTCCATCGGAGAAGTATTGCTGGTCGCGCGTCTCGCTCAGGTCGGCAAAGGGCAGCACGGCGACCGACTTGTCCGCAGGCGCCTGAGGCGCGGCCGGCGGGTCGGCGGCGACCTCCGCCGCCGGCACCCGGGCCGCGTCCGGCACCTGCAGCAGCGCGGCAGCGAGGCCGACGGCGCCGGCGGCGAGTGCGGCGGTGAGCGTCAAGCCGACCCGATGCCGGGCCAGGAACTTGGTCATCCTGTAGCGCACGGACGGCGGGACGGCCTGCACCACGTCGCCGGCGAGGAAGGCGCGCAGGTCACGTGCCAGCGCCGCAGCGCTGCCGTATCTTTCCGCGGGCGCCCGGGACAGCGCTTTCAGGACCACCGCGTCCAGCTCTTTTGCGAGGACCTGCCGGATGCGCGATGGGCTGCCGCCGCGCGCGGCTGCCGCTTCGGCATCGACCCGCACGCTGGGTGGCGTCACGGCGGCGTCCGGCCCCATCGCTGCGGTCGCCGTGACGCGAGGCGGATGCCCGCACAGCAGTTCGTACAGCATCACGCCCAGCGAGTACACGTCGCTGGCGGCATCGATTGGGTCGCCGGCGATCTGCTCCGGGCTTGCATAGGCGGGCGTCAGCGCCGTGCCGTACACCTGCGTCGTGTCGTCCGCCGTTTTCTGCATCATTCTGGCGACACCGAAGTCGAGCAGGCTGACCCGACCCGCGTCCGTGACCAGGACATTGCTCGGCTTGAGGTCGCGGTGCAGGACGCCTCGACGATGGGCGTACTCCACTGCCTCCAGCACTTGCAGCATCAGCTCGATGCGCTGGCGTATCCCGAGCCGCTGCGCGTCGGCCCACTGCAGCAGGTTCGTGCCGTCGACGTATTCGAGGGCCAGATACGGCCTGCCGTCCTCGCTCAGGCCGGCGTCATAGAAGCGGGCGATGTGCGGGTGCTCGAGCGAGGCGAGGATGTCCCTCTCGATGACGAAACGTCGCGCCAGGTCCTCGCGCCATTTCAGCCGAAGCGGGATCTTCAGCGCCACCTGGCGCCTGAAGGCGCCGTCGGCGCGCTGCGCCAGCCAGACCTCGGCCATGCCGCCGGCGCCGAGCCGCTGCGATAACTGATAAGGCCCGATTCGTTCGCCGGCCCGCAGCCCGCTGTCGGTGGGCGCGCCAAGCTCTGCGCGGATCCCGTCGAGCCGCGCCATCGCTTCGCTGCCGAAGACGTCGCCGGGTGGCGGAAACAGTCCCTTTCGCAGCGCCGCCTCGAGGTCCCGGTGTTCCGACGGCAGGGCCTGCAGCCACCGCTGCCGGCCCGCCTCGTCCAGGTCGATGGCCTCGTCGAGCAGGCGGCGCATGCGCGCCAGTTGCTCGGTCGTCAGTTTCATCCGGGGTGCGCCGATCAGGGCGGACTCAGGATCGCCCGCAGCAGCGCCTTTGCCTTTTCCCAGTCGCGCTGCACCGTGCGTTCGGTGACGGCGAGCGTCTCGGCGATCTCCCTGTCGCTGTAGCCGCCGAAGTAGCGCATCTCCACCATCTGCGCTGCCCGCGCGTCCGCCTGCTCCAGCGCCTGCAGCGCCTCGTGCACTTGGACGATTTCCTCTTCGCCTTGCCCGAGTTCGTGCACGAGATCGGTCGCCAGGGTCAGTTTCTGCGCGTTGCCGCCACGCCGCTCGGCCAGGCGCGCACGGGCGCTGTCGACGATCACCGACCGCATCACCTGCGCGGCGTAGCCGAAGAACGACCGTCGATCGTCGAGCTTCAGCTGTCCCGACCGAACCAGGCGCAGGTAGGACTCGTGCACCAGTGCCGTCGTGTCGAGCACTGTATTGCGGCCGCCGTCGCGCAGGCGCAGGTGCGCCAGGCGCCGCAGCTCCCGGTAGGCAGCGGCGAACAGCGCATCGCGGGCGCTGCGGTCCCCGTCCTGAGCGCGCGCCAGAAGCACTGTCATCTGCTCATCGGCTGGCCGACCCGTCATCAAGCCTCCATCCTGCGGCAGTCGAACGCGGCGCCGCCGATTTTGCACCGGCCCATCGCCCACCGCATGCGAACGGGTCGATGCCTGGTCTTTGCCGTCGGTGGCCGCCCGCCCGGCGACCGATGTCAGTCTGGCCGGCGGGATCTCGTTCTTTCCGGTGAGGCGGCGCGAAAGCGCCTCCGAAACCCCACCGTGAAATGAACCCTGCCGAGAAGGATTTCCTCATGGGAGACAGCACCCACAACGTCTGCAGGCGCACCGTGCCCCGAGCGCCCAGGCGTCCAAGCCTCGACCCACCGGCCCTGCGCCGCAATCCGTGGTCCGCGATCGCAAGTCGGGTCCACGTCGGGAGCGGCACATGAAGCTGCTGCCGAAGTTCAACCTCGTTCTGTTCGTGCTGTTCGCCGTCGGCATCGCCGCGACGTCCTACGTGTCGCGCGAGCTGTTGCAGCGCAACGCCCGCGACGAGGTCTACGACAACGCCAGACTGCTGCTCGACAGCGCCCTGGCCGTGCGCGAATACACGAGCAGGAACATCGCGCCGCTGCTCGAGACGCAGATCAAGTACGAGTTCCGGCCGGAGATGGTGTCGGCGTTCTCGGCCATCGAAGTGCTGAGGAACCTGCGCGAGGCGAATCCGGAGTACCGGCAGTTCATCTACCGGGAGGCCACGCTGAATCCCTCCAACCCGGCTAACAAGGCGGTCGAATGGGAGGCCGACATCATCAACGGCTTCCGCAACGGAACGATCGGTTCGCCGCTGTCAGGCGAGCGCGATACCCCGAACGGGCCGATGCTTTACGTCGCCAAGCCGCTGAAGGTTGGCGGCGCGTGCCTGCGCTGCCACGACACGGCGGCCACTGCGCCGCCAACGCAGCTTGCGAAGTACGGGGCTGCCGGCGGCTTCGGCTGGAAGCCCGGCGAGATCGTCGCCGCGCAAATCATCCAGGTGCCCAAGACGGTCGCGCTGGCACGCGCCGAGGCAACCTTCCGCGTCTTCATGGGCGCCCTGGTGGGCGTTCTGCTGGCCATCGCGCTGACCCTGAACCTGCTGCTGTGGTGGATGTTTATCCGTCCTGTCACACGCATCTCGGCGCTCGCCGACCGGATCAGCCTCGGCGAGGTCGATGCGCCGGAGTTCGCTGCCCGCGGTCGCGATGAAATCGGCATGCTTGCCGAGTCGCTGTCGAGGATGCGGCGCAGCCTGGTGCACGCGATCAGGATGCTGGAGGCCTGACCTGCGATCCGCACGATGGATGCGCCGACGCCTGCGCCGGCCCGCTGGGAATCAGTGGCCGGCGCGCGCTCCCGCGGCGGCGTGGCGATACATGTGGGCGACGAGTTGCACCAGCACCGCCGAGGCGAGCCACGAGCGGCGGTCGTCGCCGCGGCTGGTCAGCGCGATCGGCACCCGCGCGCCGAGCACGATGCCCGCCGACAGCGCGTCGGCAAGGTACATCAGCTGCTTGGCGATCATGTTGCCCGATTCGAGATCGGGCACCAGCAGAACGTCGGCCTGACCCGCCACCGGCGAGCGGATGCCGGTGTTTTCCGCCGCACGCAGCGACACGGCGTGGTCGAAAGTCAGCGGGCCGTCGAGGATGCCGCCGGCGATCTGGCCGCGCTCGGCCATCTTGCATAGCGTTGCCGCTTCGATCGTCGTCGGCATCTTGGGATTGATCGTCTCGACCGCGGCGAGCACGGCGACCTTGGGCGCCGGGATGCCGAGCCAGTGCGCCAGGTCGATGACGTTCTGGCAGATGTCGCGCTTCTCGGACAGCCCCGGCAGGATATTGATCATCGAGTCGGTGATGAACAGCGGCTTGGGATAGGTCGGCACGTCCATCACGTGCACATGGCTGACGCGTCGCTCGGTACGCAGGCCCTTCGCTGCCGAGATCACCGGGACGATCAGATCCTCGGTCGGCAGGCTGCCCTTCATGATGCCTTCGACCCGGCCTTCGCGCGCCAGGCGGATGGCCTCGGCGACCGCCTCGCGCGGCCTGGATGCAGGCACGATCTCGAACCCGTTCAGGTCGACGCCACGCGCTTCGGCGACCTCGCGGATCACGCCCTCGGAGCCGATCAGGATCGGCACGATGCTGCCTTCCTGCGCCGCGGCAGCGATACCCGCCAGCGAGTCGCCGTCGGCCGGGTCGGCGATGGCGGTGACGACCGGCCCGAGATTGCGCGCCCGCACCCGCCCCATGATCTCGCGGAAACGCGCCTCCTTGTCGTCGAAGCGCACTTCCGGCAGGTCGACCTTCAGCCGCCGCACCTTCTCCTTCGGCGCGATCACCTCGGCCGTGCCGGAGACGACCACCTCGTTGTCCTGGTTCACGCACTCGGTATCGAGCACGACCTTGCCCTTCTCCGGGTCCTTTTCCCGCGCCGTCACGCGGATGGTGATCGTGTCGCCCACCTTCACCGGGCGCTTGAAGCGGAGGTTCTGGCCGAGGTAGATCGTGCCCGGGCCCGGAAACTCGGTGCCCAGCACGGTCGAGATCAACGCGCCGCTCCACATGCCGTGGCCGATCACCTCGCGGAAGCGGCTGCTCTTCGCGTATTCGGGATCGACGTGCGCAGGATTGATGTCGCCCGACATCACCGCAAACAGCGTGATGTCCTGCTCGGTCAGCGTGCGGTCGAGCGTGGCAGTGTCGCCGATGCGGATCTCGTCGAAGGTGCGGTTCTCGATGTGTTCCACTGGGGCTCCCCGATAGGCGTCGCGCGCGCAGCGGTGTTGCGGCGCAGCACGCATTGTATGCAAGTTCGTTGCGTCGCCTTGGGGAGGGGCGGTCGCTGCCGATGACGGCGGCGGTGCTCGCCCGCGCCGCCGCGTCGCGCCGGGCGCAAGCGTCGGGCAGGCCAGTGCCCCGGCGCAGCCGCCGTCAGCGAGCGACGTCTTCGCGCGCGCTTGCCAGCGCTTCGCGGATCACGCCGATGTCGCCGACATGGTTGGCGAGCAGCAGCACCAGCTTGGCGTTGAGCATCGCGCTTTGCTCGTCGGTGAGATCGCGGTGGGCATCGATCAGCAACTGGTAGAAATCGTCGCCGGGCGAGAAGTCGCGGAAATAGCGCTTGCCCGGTTCGGCGAAATTCGGCTCGAGCTTCAGCGGCATCGGTCGGCTCTCCGCGATCTATTCGTTGCCGGTGGCGCGGGCCAGCGCCGCGCGCACCGCGGCGGGCTCGACACGGCGCCAGCGAGCTGCAATGTGCTGGTCCGGGCGGACGAGCCAGGCGCTGCCTGCAGCCGCGTCGAAGCGCTCGCGGAACCGGCCGCGCACGTCGTGCAGCGTTCGTATGCCAGGCCGCGCGCCCGGCGCGGCGGTGACCAGCACGGGTTCGACCGGGATCGCGGTGTTCAGGTCGGCTGGCAGGCGCGCGTCGAAGTCGGCGGCGCGCTCGGCGTAGACGAGCAGCTGGAAACGGCCGCCGACCTGATCGAGCAGCCACCCGGACTGGCCGTCGATCCCGACCGGCGCGTCGTCGAGCGGCGCGCCGGGCACCATGTCGCCGGCGAAGGCGTCCACGTCAGCGGTGTTCAGCGGCGACTCGGTGTAGACGCTCGGCACCGACAGCCGGCCGGAGTTCACCAGCCTGCGCGCGAACGCATGATGGCCGGCAAGCTGCAGCACGGCATTGCGGAAGGTTCGGCTGACGTTACTTTTCGGCGTGATGAAGTCGGTCGAGCGCGTCGAGTTCATGATGTTCTCGTCGGCGGCGAAAACGCGCTCGTCGGAGTAGGAATCGAGCAGCCGTTCGGGCGCCTGCCTGTTGAGCACCAGAGCCAGCTTCCAGGCGAGGTTGTCGGTGTCCTGCACGCCGGAGTTGGCGCCACGCGCACCGAAGGGGGAAACCTGATGCGCGGCGTCGCCGACGAACAGGCAGCGGCCGTGGCGGAAGCGCTGCATCCTGCGGCAGCGGAACGTGTAGACGCTGACCCATTCGAGTTCGAACGGGCGGTGCTCGCCGAGCATCGCCTTGATCCGCGGTACCACGCGCTCCGGCTTCTTCTCTTCCTCGGGATCGGCGTCCCAGCCAAGCTGGAAGTCGATGCGCCAGACGTTGTCGGCCTGCTTGTGCAGCAGCACCGACTGGTTGGGGTGAAACGGCGGGTCGAACCAGAACCAGCGCTCGGCCGGAAAGTCGGCCTGCATCACCACGTCGGCGATCAGGAAGCGGTCGGTGAAGACCTTGCCCTCGACGTCGAGCCCGAGCATCTGCCTGATCGGGCTGCGCGCGCCATCGGCGACGATCAGCCAGTCGCAGGCGATCGTATAGCTGCCGTCCGGCGTCTCGACCGTCAGAATCGCGCCGTCGGCCCGCGCCTGCACCGCGGCGACCCGGTTCTTCCAGCGCATCTCGACGCCGGCGGCCGCGCAGCGGTCGACCAGCAATTCTTCGAGGTAGTACTGCTGCAGGTTGATCATGCCCGGCCGCTTGTGGTCGGGCTGCGGGCGCAGGTTGAACGAATAGACCTCGCTGCTGCGGAAGAAGGTGCGGCCGACGTCCCAACTCACGCCCTTGCGGCAGACGGCATCGCCGATGCCGAGGCGGTCGAAGATCTCGAGCGTCCGCTTCGCATAGCAGACGCCGCGCGAGCCGACGGACACGGTGTCGTCGTCGTCGAGCAGCAGCACTGGCGTGCCCTGGCTGCGCAGGTCGATCGCCGCGCTCATGCCGACCGGCCCGGCCCCGACCACGACCACCGGCCGCCGCGGGCCTTCGCCGTCGAGTTCTGGCGGGCGACGGTAATCGAACTTCGGGTAGCGATAGGTCTTCAGCATCGCCGGCCCTCACGAGGCCTTGCGCAGCGCGATCTTCGGCACCACGTCCTCGGCGACCTTGATCCGCGGCCGGCCCGGCTCGACGGCGGCCTGCGGCACGACCTCGCGCATCGTCGTCATGCTGCGTACCGCGAGTTCGTGGTAGGTCCGCGTGCCGGCTTCCTTCCAGGCGATCTCCTCGTCGGTCAGCGGCCGCAGTTCCTTGGCCGGCACGCCGGCGGCCAGCATTCGCGGGGCGATCACCATGCCGGCCTTGACGAAGGCGCAGGCGGCAACCACTGCCGATTCGCCGACCACGGCCTCGTCCATCACCACCGCGTTCATGCCGACCATGGCGTTGCGCTTGACGACGCAGCCGTGCAGCACGGCGCCGTGGCCGACATGGCCGTTGACCTCGACCACGGTGTCGGTGCCCGGAAAGCCGTGCATGACGCAGGTGTCCTGCACGTTGGCACCTTCCTCGAGGAGGATGCGGCCGTAGTCGCCGCGCAGGCTGGCCACCGGGCCAACATAGCAGCGCGGGCCGACGATCACGTCGCCGATCAGCACCGCAGTCGGATGGACGAAGGCGGAGGGGTGGACGACCGGGCGGATGCCGTCGATTTCGTAGCAGGGCATCGGCGTTCAGTCGAACTGCACGTGCGGCGCGAAGCGCCGCGTACAGTTCGACTGCCGAGTCAGCGCGCCGGGCTTGGGACGGCCCGGCGCCCGCCGCGACGACAAAGGCCGCGAGGCGTTCGGCGCTTCAGCCACCTTCAATCTGTCCGGCGCCACGGGGACCGCCTGCTTAGACATGATGCCGCCGCTGGATCACGCGGAAGCGGCTGGCGACGAAGGCCGAGTCGGTGTAGCTGGCGTTGGCCGCCGGGTTGGCGCCGGTGCCGTGATAGTCGGAAAACCCCGCCGACTGGTTGACGAACACGCCGCCGGTCAGGTTGATCGACAGCGCCACGCCGGCGCGCTGCGTGGCGGCAGTCATCGCGTCGACGAATGAGGCGTTGGTCGAGTACACGCCGACGGTAAGCGCGCCGTGCTCGCGCACGATGCGTTCGGAAAGGGCGGCGAGCGCATCGTGCCCGCCCGGCACCGCGACCACGGTGCTGATCGGGCCGAAGCGCTCCTGCATGTACGCAGCCTCGTTGACGGCGTCGGCCTTCAGCAGCAGCGGCGTGCGGATCTCTGCCTGCGGAAACTCCGGGTGTTCGAGCTTCTTCGATGCCAGCACCACGGTCGCCGCCCGCGGCGCTTCCTCGATCCGCTTCAGCGTGTCGGGCGACTGGATCGCGCCGAGCACGGCGTTGGCAGTGGCCGGGTCGGCGAGGAACCTGTCGATCGCGGCGCCGAGGTCGGCGGCGAACTCGTCGAACGACTTGTGCCCCTGGTCGGTGTCGATGCCGCCGGCAGGCACCAGCAATGCCTTGGTCGTCGTGCACATCTGGCCCGAGTACAGGCTCAGCGTGAAGGCGAGGTTGCGCAGCATGCCCTTGTAGTTGTCGGTCGACTCGATGACGACGTTGTTCACGCCGGCCAGTTCCGCGTAGACCTGCTTGCCGCGGCAGTTGTCGAGCAGCCAGCGGCCGAAGCTTGCGCCGCCGGTGTAGTCGATCGAGGCGACGCGGCCATCGGTGGCCAGTCTCTGCGTCGTCTCCGGCTTGTCGACCACCGCCAGCGTGACGAGATTCGGATCGATGCCGTTTTCGCGCAGCACTTCACGTGCGATGCGCACGCTGATCGCCGCCGGCAGCACGCTCCACGGATGCGGCTTGACGATCACCGCATTGCCGGTGGCCAGCGCGGCAAACAGGCCGGGATAGGTGTTCCAGGTCGGGAAGGTCGAGCAGCCGATCACCAGCGCCGGACCGCGGCCGACGACCTCGAAGTACTTCTTCATCACCAGCGGCGGGTTCTTGCCCTGCGGTTTCTCCCAAAGCGCCTCGCGTGGCACGAAGCTCATCTCGCGATAGGCGTAGGCCACCGCTTCGAGGCCGCGGTCCTGCGCGTGCGGCCCGCCGGCCTGGAAGGCCATGCCGAAGCCCTGCCCGGTCGTGTACATCACCGCGTAGGCGATCTCGAAGCTGGCCTTGTTCAGCCGGTCGAGGATCTCCAGGCACACCCCGGTGCGGCCATCGACGCCGAGCGCCTGCCAGGCTGGCATCGCTGCCGTGGCGGCGGCGAGCAGCTTCTCGCTGTCACAGACCGCGTAGTGAACGCCGAGGGTCAGGCCATAGGGCGAGCGGTCGCTGGCCAGCCAGCCGGTCACGCCCGGCTGGCCGAGATCGAAACGGCCGCCGAGCGTGGCCGCGACGGCCTGCTTGCCTGCCTCGTTGGCCGTTTCTCCGTAGATCTTCGGACTCGCTTGCTCCGGATAAGGTGTCCAGAAGCCACGGCTGGCGATTGCGTTCAGCGCGCCTTCCAGCGTGGCGCGGTGCTTTTCGAGCAGGGGGTGCGTCATCGGAAACCTCGCGTTGTTGCGCTGCATTGACAACACGCGCCGAGCGCGGCCGGGCTGCGCATCGGCGACCGGGATGTTGTCAGACGGGAAGGTTGGACGCTACTATTGATTGACCGGCCGGTCAACGAATGCGAAAGCACGGGACGCGGGATCAAGACAAGGCGTCGGGCCGGCGGCAGGAGACACCCTTCATGGCGCAGGAATTCGACACCGTTCGCCTGCAGCGGGCGGACGGCGTGGCGACGCTGACGCTGTCCCGGCCCGAGCGGCTGAACAGCTTCACGCTGCAGATGCATGGCGAAGTCCAGGCGGCGCTGGCTCAAGTGCGCCAGGACACCGCCGTGCGCTGCCTCGTGCTGACCGGCGCCGGCCGTGGCTTCTGCGCCGGCCAGGACCTCTCTGATCGAGCCGTCGATCCGGCCGCACCAGGGGTCGATCTGGGCGAGTCGATCGAGCACCATTACAAGCCGCTGGTGATGGCGCTGCGCACGCTGGAGATGCCGACGATCGCCGCCGTCAACGGCGTGGCCGCCGGCGCCGGGGCCAATATCGCGCTGGCCTGCGACCTCGTCTTCGCCGCGCGGTCAGCGAGTTTCATCCAGTCTTTCTCGAAGATCGGCCTGGTGCCCGATTCCGGCGGCACCTGGTGGCTGCCGCGACTGCTTGGTCCGGCGCGGGCGATGGGACTGGCGCTGACAGCCGAGAAGCTCTCCGCCGAGCAGGCGCAAGCGTGGGGCCTGATCTGGAAATGCGTCGATGACGAGGCGCTGCTGCCGACCGTATCGGCGCTGGCGAAGCAGCTTGCCGCCGGGCCGACGCGCGGCTACGTGCGCACGCGGCAGGCAATGGAAGCCGGCGAGTCGTTGTCTCTGGCCGCCAGCCTCGACCTCGAACGCGACTTCCAGCGCGAACTCGGCCATGGCGCCGATTACCGCGAGGGCGTGGCCGCGTTCATGGCCAAGCGCGCGCCGGTCTTCAAGGGACATTGAGCGATGCCGGCGCTGCCGAAAGACGCGGTGGTCGGCGTGATCGGGGCCGGCGTGATGGGTTCCGGCATCGCGCAGGTGGCGGCCAGCGCCGGACACACGGTGCTGATGCTGGACGCCCAGCCGGCCGCGGTGACGGCCGCCCGCGCCGCAATCGAAAAAGACCTGCAGACGGGAGTCGCCAGGGGCAAGCTGGCCGCCGAAGACGTGCAGGCGGTCCTGGCGCGGCTGCGGCCGATCACCGACTTCGCCGAGCTTTCGCGCTGCGCGCTGGTGATCGAGGCCATCGCCGAGGACTTCGATGCCAAGCGCACGCTGCTGGCGCGGCTGCAGCAGGCCGTGCCTGCCGACTGCATCGTCGCCACCAACACCTCGTCGCTGTCGATCACTGCGCTGGCCGCCGGCGGCGCACACCCGCAGCGCGTCGTCGGCATGCATTTCTTCAACCCGCCGGCGCGGATGAAACTGGTCGAGGTGGTGAGCGGCGTCGACACCTCGCCGGAAGTGGCGCGGACCGTATTCGACACGGCCGAGGCATGGGGCAAGAAGGCGGCCACCGCCAAGTGCACGCCGGGCTTCATCGTCAACCGCATCGCCCGACCGTTTTACGGCGAGGCCTGGCTGGCGCTCGCCGAGAACGCCGCCGAGCCGGCCACGCTCGATGCGATCGTGCGCGACTGCGGCGGCTTCCCGATGGGGCCGTTCGAACTGATGGACCTGATCGGCCACGACGTCAACTTCAAGGTCACGCAGTCGGTGTTCGAGGCGACGTTCGGCGATCGCCGCTACGCGCCGTCGCTGGCGCAGCAGGAACTGGTGCGCGCCGGCCGGCTCGGTCGCAAGAGCGGCCGCGGCATCTATGACTTCCGCGACGGTGCGAAAAAGCCGCAGCCGAAGGTCGAGGCCGGTTCCGATCCCGTCCGGCGCGTGATCGCCGTCGGTTCGCTCGGGCTGGCCACGCCGATCATCACGAGGCTCGAGGCCGCAGGCATCGACGTCGTGCGCGTGCAGGGCACGGGCATCGCGGCCGGCGGCGGCTGGCTGGAGGTCGGCACGGCGCGGTTGATGCTCACCGACGGCCGGCCGGCCACGCGCCGTGCCGCCGAGGACGGCCACGAGCACCTGGTGCTGTTCGACCTCGCACTCGATTACGCGACGACGCCGCGTCTGGGGCTGGCCACCGCCGACCAGTGCGGCGAGGCGGCCTTTCGCACCGTTTGCGCGACCCTCGCCAGGGGCGGCTACGCCTGCTCGCGCATCGACGACGTCGCCGGAATGATCGTGCTGCGCATCATCGCCATGCTGGTCAACGAGGCGGCCGACGCGGTCGCCTACGGCATCTGCACGGCGGATGCGATCGACGACGCGATGCGCTACGGCGTCAACTACCCGCGCGGGCCGATGGCGTGGGCCGAGAGCGTCGGCCTCGATTTCTTCGCCCGCGTGCTCGCCAACCTGCGCGAGCACTACGGCGGCGAGCGCTATCGCACCTCGGTGCTGATCCAGCGGCGCGGCTGGACGCGCAGCGGTTTTCGCCAATCGAGCCGATGAACAGCATGGCGCAGCACAAACCCGACCCGCAGAGCATCGCCGAGGCGGTGCGCGACAAGATGTACGAGAACGACGCCGCCTCGCGCGGGCTGGGCATCGCGATCGAGGTCGTCGGCCCCGGTTATGCGCGGGCGACGATGACCGTGCGCCCGGACATGGTCAACGGCTTCGGCCTGTGCCACGGCGGCATCATCACCACGCTCGCCGACACCGCCTTCGCCTTCGCCTGCAACAGCCACAACGAGCTGACGCTGGCCTCGGGCATTTTCATCGAGATCCTGAACCCGGGCCACGTCGGCGACCGGCTGATCGCCGAGGCGCGCGAGATCGTCATCAACGGCCGCCTCGGGCTGTACGACATCATGGTCACCAACCAGCACGGCAAGCAGGTGGCCTCGATGCGTGGCCGTTCGCACACCATGAAGGGCAAGCACATCGTCGAGTTCTAGAGGGCGCGGAGGAACGACATGACTGCCAGAGCACCTGCTGCCGGAGAACTGGAGCCTATCGAGCGCGCGTCGCAGGCCGAACTGCGCGCGCTGCAGCTGGAACGGCTGAAGTGGACACTGGCCCACGCCTATGACAACGTGCCGCACACCCGGCGCAAGTTCGATGCGGCGGGCGTCAAGCCATCGGCGCTGAAGTCGCTTGCCGACCTCGCGAAGTTCCCGTTCACGACCAAGGCCGACCTGCGCGAGAACTACCCGTTCGGGCTGTTCGCGGTGCCGCGCGAGAAGGTGGTGCGGATCCACGCCTCCAGCGGCACCACCGGCAAGCCGACCGTGGTCGGCTACACGGCCAATGACATCGACACCTGGGCCACCGTGATGGCGCGCTCGATCCGCGCCGCCGGCGGCCGGCCCGGCGACATGGTTCACGTCGCCTACGGCTATGGCCTGTTCACCGGCGGCCTGGGCGCGCATTACGGCGCCGAGAAGCTCGGCTGCACCGTGGTGCCGCTGGGCGGCGGCATGACCGAGCGGCAGGTGCAACTGATCCAGGACTTCAGGCCGAGCATCATCATGGTGACGCCGTCGTACATGCTGGCGATTGCCGAAGAGATGGAGAAGCAGGGCATCGACCCGCGCTCGACGTCGTTGAAGATCGGCATCTTCGGCGCCGAGCCGTGGACGCCGGCGATGCGGCAGGCGATCGAGAGCAAGGTCGGGCTGGATGCGATCGACATCTACGGGCTGTCGGAGATCATCGGTCCCGGAGTGGCGCAGGAATGCATCGAGACCAAGGACGGGCTGACGATCTGGGAAGACCATTTCTATCCGGAGATCATCGACCCGGCCACGGGCGAGGTGCTGCCCGACGGCGAGAAGGGCGAACTGGTGTTCACCACGCTGTCCAAGGAAGCGCTGCCGATGATCCGCTACCGCACGCGCGACCTGACGCGGCTGCTGGAACCCACCGCGCGCAGCATGCGGCGGATGGAAAAGATCACCGGCCGCTCCGACGACATGCTGATCATCCGCGGCGTCAACCTGTTCCCGACCCAGGTCGAGGAACTGATCCTGAAGCAGCCGGAGCTGACGCCGTACTACATGCTCGAGGTGACACGGCCGGAGGCGCTCGACGAACTGACGGTGCACGTCGAGATGGGCTCCGATCTGGCCTACGGCGCGCAGCAGGCGCGGCACGAGGCGGCGCGCAAGCTCGAGCACAACATCAAGGCCTACATCGGCGTGACGGCCACCGTGCGCCTGGCGCTGCCCGGCGGCGTCGAGCGCTCGGTGGGCAAGGCGAAGCGCATCATGGACAAGCGGCCGAAGTGACCGCAAAGCGCTCATCCCGGTGCGGGCCGGGATCCAGTTTCGAGGTGACGGCAATGCCGTCGTTGCGACGCAGGCCTGGATCGAATTCGACGTGAGATTGGCCCCGGCCTGCGCCGGGGCGACGAGGAAGGCAGGACATGTACACGCAAGCGATAGACATTCCGCAGGGGCCGAAGGACGAGTCGCCGCGCGGGCCGCGCTCGCTGAAGGACGCCGAGTACGAGGCCGAGTTCGACGCCAAGCTCGCGCGCGGCGAGTTCATCGAGCCGAAGGACTGGATGCCCGACGGCTACCGCAGGACGCTGGTGCGGCAGATCAGCCAGCACGCGCACAGCGAAATCGTCGGCATGCTGCCCGAGGGCAACTGGATCACGCGCGCGCCGACGCTCAAGCGCAAGTGCATCCTGCTGGCCAAGGTGCAGGACGAAGGCGGCCACGGCATGTACCTGTACGCCGCGGCCGAGACGCTCGGCGTCTCGCGCGACGACCTGGTCGAGGCGCTGCATTCGGGCAAGGCCAAGTACTCGTCGATCTTCAACTATCCGACGCTCACCTGGGCCGACATCGGCGTCATCGGCTGGCTGGTCGACGGCGCGGCGATCATGAACCAGATCCCGCTGTGCCGCTGCTCGTACGGCCCCTACGCGCGGGCGATGATCCGCATCTGCAAGGAGGAGTCGTTTCACCAGCGGCAGGGCTACGACCTGCTGCTGACGATGATGAAGGGCACCGCCGAGCAGCGCGACATGGTGCAGGACGCGGTGAACCGCTGGTGGTGGCCGAGCCTGATGATGTTCGGCCCGCACGATTCGGCCTCGACGCACTCCGGCGACTCGACCAAGTGGGGCATCAAGCGGATCAGCAACGACGACCTGCGGCAGAAGTTCGTCGACGCCACGGTGCCGCAGGCCAAAGTGCTCGGCGTATCGCTGCCGGATCCGATGCTCTCGTGGAACGAGGAACGCGGCCACTGGGACTTCGGGCCGATCGACTGGCAGGAGTTCTGGAACGTGGTCAACGGCCACGGCCAGTGCAACCGCGAACGTCTGGCCGATCGCGTCAAGGCCTGGGACGACGGCGCCTGGGTACGCGAGGCCGCGCTGGCGCATGCCGACAAGCAGCGCCATCGCGACCGGCTGGCGGCGTGAGAGGCAGACGCGGGACAGGTTTGCGAAGCTCGACGAGGACCACATGGAACGCAAGGAATGGCCGCTGTGGGAGGTGTTCATCCGCAGCAAGAGCGGACTGGATCACAAGCACTGCGGCAGCGTGCACGCGCCGGACGCGAAGATGGCGCTGCAGAACGCCCGCGATGTGTACACGCGGCGAATGGAGGGCGTGAGCATCTGGGTTGTGCGCGCGGAAGACATCCACGCCTCGGATCCGGATGCCAAGCCGGAGATGTTCGACCCGGCCGAGGACAAGATCTACCGGCACCCGACCTTCTACACGCTGCCGGACGAAGTCAACCACATGTGACGGCGATGTCCAAGAGCGAAGCGATCGGAAACAGCGCCGTCAACGCCGCCCCAGACGACGGCGCTTGGGGCAGGTTGCCGCGGAGATGAAGGGACTCGGATCGATGGCGGAAAGCGCGATGACCGGCACCGCACCAGACACCGCACACCTCGACTACGTGCTGCGCATCGCCGACAGCGCACTGATCCTCGGCCAGCGGCTGTCGGAATGGTGCGGCCATGGGCCGGTGATCGAGGAGGACATTGCGCTGGCCAACACCGCGCTCGACCTGATCGGCCAGGCGCGGCTGCTGCTGACCCATGCCGGCGCGCTCGAAGGCAAGGGGCGCGACGAGGATGTGCTGGCGTTCATGCGCGCCGAGCACGAGTACCGGAACCTCACGATCTGCGAGCTGCCCAACGGCGACTTCGGCCGCACGATCCTGCGCAATCTGCTGTTCGCCGCCTTTCAACTGCGGCTGTGGCAGGCACTGGCCGCTTCGACCGACGCGCAACTGGCCGCCATCGCCGGCAAGAGCGTCAAGGAAACGCGCTACCACCTGCAGCACGCCGCCGACTGGACGGCGCGGCTCGGCGATGGCACCGACGAGTCGCACCGGCGCATGCAGCGCGCGCTCGACGACCTGTGGCCGTATACGGCCGAGTTCTTCTCGGTGAACGCCACCGACGAGCGAGTGCACGCAGCCGACATCGGGCCGGCCTGGTCGTCGCTGGCCGCAGGCTGGGAGGAGTCCGTGCTACCGGTGCTGGAAGTCGCCACGCTGACGGTGCCGGCGCGTACCCCGTTCCTGTCGCGCGGCAAGGAAGGGCAGCACAGCGAACACATGGGCCATCTGCTGGCCGAAATGCAGTACCTGCAGCGCGCCTACCCGGGGGCGAAGTGGTGAGCGCCGCCCGGCTGCCGCGAAGGCGCTCGGCGCTGCGGATCGCCTTCGCAGCGACCGATAGGCGCGTTGCGACCGAGCGCAGCGCGAAGGAGTCGCGCCAGGGATGCTGACCGCCGAACAGGCATGGGACGTGCTGGCGCGCGTCGCCGATCCGGAGATTCCGGTGATTTCGGTGACCGAGCTGGGCATCGTGCGCGAAGTCGCTGCCCACGACGACACGATCGAGGTCGTGGTCACGCCGACGTATTCCGGCTGCCCGGCCACCGAGGTCATCGAGCGCTCGATCGCCGAGGCGTTGCGCGAGGCCGGCGCTGCGCGCGTGCGCATCGAGACTCGGCTGGCGCCGCCATGGACGACCGACTGGATCACGCCGGCGGCGCAGGAGAAGCTGCGCCGCTATGGCATTGCGCCCCCGGGCGCCGGCGCGGCGGACCCCGGAGCGGCGGCGCCGCTGGCCTTCGTGCCGCGCATCGACTGCCCGCTGTGCGGCAGCCGCAATACGGAGCGACAGTCGGCGTTCGGTTCGACCGCCTGCAAGGCGCTGTATCGCTGCCGCGACTGCCGCGAACCGTTCGAACACTTCAAACCGATCTAGTGTCCCGAGTCAGAGGTTCGTCGAATGATGTTTCACCCACCGCGGGGCACGAACGGCGAAAACGTCGAGGGGCGCCTCAGGCGCGAAGCCGCGCGGAGCCCGGTTGGGAACCAGGCGAGCACGGCGACGAGGCATGGCGCGGCCCTCGGCGGGTTCGCTCGGCGAACTTCTGATTCGGGACACTA
>CAZDXQ010000058.1:0-18859 GCA_964509545.1 uncultured Burkholderiaceae bacterium
CTGCAGAAGCTGATGGACGAGTACTGCGGCGGCGTGACCGTCAACTACATGACCAACGAGAAGCTTCTGAACATCGGACTGAAGAAGCTGAAGATCATGGAGGAAGACCTCGAGTACCTGGCGGCGAAGGACCTTCACGAGCTGCTGCGCGCGTGGGAACTGAAACACCGTCATCGCGCCGCCGAGTGCGTCACCCAGCACACGCTGTTCCGCAAGGAGACCCGCTGGCCGGGCTACTACTACCGGGGCGACGCCATGAAGGTCGACGACGCCAACTGGCACGTGCTGACGGTTTCGCGCCGCGATCCGGCCACCGGCGAGTACACCATGGAGAAGGCGCCCTGCTATCACCTGGTGGCGGACGAGAAGTAGCACGGTCTGCGGGCGCGCGTGAACATCACCGAAAAGACCGATGAAGAGATCCTGGCCCTGGCCAAGCCCCTGTGGCGCGACCTGGTCAGGTACTCGAACGAAGGCAAGTACGGCGAGTTCTCGCGCAACTTCTCCAGCTCGCTGGCGCGTGCGATGGACCAGGTCGCGGCCGGCCACCAGTTTGCGCACAGCGAGCTGGCGCGAAGCCTCTCCGAGGAGTTCGACGCGCTCGGCACCATCCGCCGCGGCGAGCATGTGACCGTGCTGTACCGGCAGCGCAGCACAAAGAAGCCGGGCGAATGGCTTGGCCGGCTCGTCCTCGGCTACGAGGACGGCAAGCTCAGGATCTTCGGTGCCTCCATCTTCTGAGCACTTCTCCGGGAACTGAATTGAAGCCCCCACGCTCGCCTCGCTCGCTGCCCTCCGAGGGCGCGGTCAGTTCCTTCGCAACGGCCGGAAGGTGCTGACGTGGGCGGAGTCATCGGCAACGGCAAGTTTGTCGAGCTCACCTACAAGGTGAGCGACAGGAAGACCGGGCATGTCCTCACCCGGGTCGAGTTCCCGCTGGGCTACGTTCACGGACACAACGAGATCCTGGCTCCTTCGGTGCACGCGCAACTCGAGGGCAAGTCCGCCGGCGACATCATCGAAGTGGCGATCGATGGCAACCAGATCTTCGGCCCCCGGGACGAGTCGCTCGTTTTTTCCGATGACATCGAGAACGTTCCCGAGGAATATCGGCAGGTCGGCACTTCCATACTGATGGAGAACGACAAGGGCCAGACGCGCAGCTTTCTGGTGACGCACGTGGACGACGAAACCCTGACCGTCGACGGCAACAATCCGCTGTCCGGCAGGCAGCTCGTGTTCACCCTCGAGATCCTCACGGTGCGCGACGCAACCGACGAAGAGATAAGAGCCGGCGGCGCGACCGGCACGAGTCCCGATGTCGACCCGTCGCTGCTAAGGCCGGTCTGAAAGGCAATCGTCAATGGCGTCGAACAACCCGGACGCAGTTGCATGTGCATGCAGTCCTGATTTCACGGAGAAAAGAGGCGGTCTATGAGCGAGCAGAAGCCCATCACCAAGGTTCCCGACGGACATTCGCGTTTCGTGACAACGCGGCAGATGCCGCCGAACGAAAAGGGGTTCGTCGGTTACGAAACCGTCTGGGAACCGTTCCAGAAGGAAGCCGAATACGAGACGCCGAAACAGCCGTAGGCGGCGCCACGTCGCATCGATGAACCGGTTCGCAGCGAAGCCATGACCGACATTCGGCCCGCGCCGGCGGCGCTCGACGTGCCCACCGACGACGAGGGCTACCTGGTCGATCCTGACGACTGGAGCGACACCGTCGCCGCGGTCCTGGCCGAGCGCGAGGGCGTGCAGCTGACCGACCTGCATTGGCAGGTCCTGCGCTTCATGCGCGCATTCCTGGACGAGCATCAGCTGATCCCGGATGCGCGCTTCGTGATCCGCTTCCTCGCCGATGACGCCGGTCTCGGCGACGCTGCGCGCCAGCGGCTCTTCGAGCTCTTTCCCTACGGCTATGTCAAGCAGGCGTGCAAGATCGCCGGCATGCGCCGGCCGCGCGCCTGGAGCACCGGCTGACGCGGTGCTTCGAAGTCAGCGCGCCGTGGCGAGGACCTCCATGCGCCTGCCGAGTGCGCTCAAGCGCGAGCCCACTGGCCGCAAGTGCCGTCGCCGGGCACCGGTACCTGCGCTCGCCATCGCGAACTCCGGTCGGATCGTCCAGTACCCTCCCCTGTATGCAGCATGGGCGCCCCGGACGGCGCCCTGTCATGATTTGCACGTCAAACCTAACGATGGGAGACCGTGATGCTTCGCGCTGCGCTGATAGCGTTTCTGATATCCGCTTCGCCGTCCTTTGCCGCCGATCCGGGCGCGCTGGTCACCTATTCGAAGCCGGGCAAGTTCGAGGAGGTGCGCGACGACCTGAAACTGGCGATCGAAAGCAAGGGCCTCGTGATCGACTACCAGTCGTACCTGAACCGCATGCTCGAACGCACCGGCAAGGACGTCGGCTCGGCCCAACCGATCTACGTCGACGCCCAGGCGTTCGTCTTCTGCAGCGCCAACCTGTCGCGCAAGACGATGGAGGCCGACCCGCTCAATGCAGCGATGTGCCCGTACGCGATCGTCGTCTTCGCGACCGCCAAGGAGCCGGGCAAGGTTCACGTCTCGTACCGGCGCCCGTGGCGGCCCGACGGCTCGGCCGCATCGAAAGCGGCGCTGAAGGACGTCGAGAAGCTGCTCGACTCGATCGCCCGCCAGGCGGCCGGGCAGAAATAGCTCAGGCGGGCTGAGCGACGCCTTTCATGTCGACCGGCGCGCCTTCGGGTGCGCCCTGCCACATCATCTCGTAGCCGAGCTCGTGCGTCTCGACGCACAGTTCGGCAAGCGCGCTGAACTTTGCCTTGAACACCGCGTCGGCGTGCGAGCGCTCGTGCTCGTCGAACGAGCGCCAGTAGGTCGCGATCACCATGTCATGGCCGGCGACGTGCGTGCCGCCTTGATTGCCGCCGAGCGAGCCCTCGGCCGAGACGAAGCCGGAAAAGCGGAAGACCTGCCCGGCGATGAACCCGCCCTTGTCGCCGCCGTAGGTCTCCTTGACGACGTTGCACATCTCGGCCAACGCCAGCTCGATGTCGTCGTAGGTGACGCCCGGCTTCAGCCTGAGGGTGTTGAACAGCAGCTTCGCGCCGAAAGGAATCGTGATCGGGCCGAACATGTCGCCTCGAGGGACAGAAATTGATGCGCACAAGGCTACCGCGCCAGGCGTCGCGTTGCACCGCTCGCGATGCGATAACCCTGCCCGACGCGGGGTCGGACGCCGACCGGGTTATCCCCCGCAACGCCCGTCCGGCCCGACCTTCAGATAGGTGGCGAGCCACGCGCGCGCACGGCTGCGCGCATGCTTCGTCGCCTCCTTCTCCTCGGGCGATGCATCAGCGCGGAAATCGAACGCGCGCCGCGCCATCGGGTACATCTGCAGTTCGACGGCGACGCCGCGCCCCAACAGCGTGTAGAACGCGCGCCCGTTGACCATGCGGCGCAGCTCGAAGTCGGCGTCGCCGATCAGCATCAGCACCGGCGCCCTGATCTGGTTGATCTCCGGCGCGACCGAGAACAGCTGCTGCGGCTCGGGCGCGTTCGGGTTCTGGAAGTGTCCGTAGTAGGAAACGATCGCCGCGACGTCCTGCGGCCGCTTCGCCGCCAGCCGGATCGCGAAGTACGGCCCGCGCGAGACGCCGACGATACCGACCGGACCCTTGCACACGTCGTTGCGCGCCAGCAGCGCGTTCAGCCCCGTTTCGACATCAACCTCGGTCTCGGGGTAGTGCCGATCCGGCCAGCGCTCGATCATGTTGCCCTGCTGCCAGTCCGGCGCGAGAACCAGGAAGCCCTGCGCCGCCAGAGCTCGCATGTGCGCGCGGTCTTCCTCTTCAAAGCCGCGCTTCGCGTGGATGTACAGCACCGGCGGAAACGGGCCTTTGCCGGCCGGCTTGGCCACTTCGATCGGCACGTCGTACCTGCCGGTGCTGGCCATCGACTTCTCCAGCGGCTGCGCCACCGAGGCCGAAACCCAGCAGGCCAGGCATGAAGCCACGATCGCAAGGCTCGGTTTCATTCCAGCGTCTGCACACTGAAACTAAGCGCCGCCAGATCGCCCAGCACCAGCGTGCGCGGCTCGCCGAACCCGGCCACGGTCCCCGGGTTCACCAGCCAGGTATGTCCGCCGCGAACGCTGGCAATCTGCTCGATCCCGGCGCAATGGCTGTGGCCACAGAACACTGCGTCGTAATCGCCGGTCAGCGCCATGGCCCGTGCCAGATGCGGATAGTGGATCATGAACAGCCGTCGTTGCCCGAGTTCGAGCGCCGCCTCCGCGCCGTAGTAGGCGAGCGCGCCACGGGACTCGAAGGCCAACCTCGACATCGCCGGGATGTCGCCGAGGTTGTTGCCATGAATGACGTGCATCGGCAGGCCCACCGCCATCGCGCGGCGCAAAGTGTTGGCCCCGATGACATCGCCGCAATGAAGAATCGCCTGTGCGCCCCAGTCGCGCGCCAGCCCGATCGCGCGCGCCAGCAGGTCACCGTGATCGTGGCTGTCGGATACGACGGCGATCTTCATCGTCTTGGGGGTTGCCGCATCGAACCGGGCATCATGGGCGCAGCATACTGCCCGCTGCCGCGGCGCCAGCCTACCAACGTGGGTATGTCGGTCCTCCCGTCCGCGGGAGTAGACAGGGCCGCGTGCCGCCAAGCCTAATGGCTTGCCCTGTGGCGCTGCCGCTCGATGCGCATTCGCCGGCTGCTACGCTCGCCCGCGCCCGCAACTCTGCACCAAGACCCCGCTGTCGATGCCCGCCGACGACCCGCCTGTCCATCGCGCCACCGAGGTGCGCAAGACCACCTGCTACATGTGCGCCTGCCGTTGCGGCATCCGTGTGCACCTCGAGAACGGCCGCATCCGCTACATCGACGGCAACCCCGAGCATCCGCTGAACCAAGGCGTGATCTGCGCCAAGGGCTCCTCGGGGATCATGAAGCAGTACTCGCCGGCGCGGCTGACCCGGCCGCTGCTGAGGAAAAGCAGCGCCAACCGCGGCGACGGCGAGTTCGAGGAAATCAGCTGGGAGCGCGCGTTCGAACTGCTCACGGAACGCCTGGCGAAGATCCGCGCCACCGACCCGAAGAAGTTCGCGCTGTTCACCGGCCGCGACCAGATGCAGGCGTTGACCGGCCTGTTCGCCCGCCAGTTCGGCACGCCCAACTATGCGGCGCACGGCGGCTTCTGCTCGGTGAACATGGCCGCCGGAATGATCTACACCATCGGCGGCTCGTTCTGGGAGTTCGGCGGCCCCGACCTCGACCGGGCGAGACTGTTCTTCATGATCGGCACCGCCGAGGACCATCACTCCAACCCGCTGAAGATCGCGATCTCGAAATTCAAGCGGCGCGGCGGCCGCTTCGTCTCGATCAATCCGGTGCGCACCGGCTATTCGGCGATCGCCGACGAATGGGTGCCGATCAAGCCCGGTACCGACGGGGCGCTGCTGCTGGCGCTGATCCACGAGATCCTGGCGCTGGGCCTGTACGACCGGGATTTCCTGGTCCGCTATACCAACGCCGGGCAACTCGTCTACGTCGACGAGGCCAACGACGAATTCGGCATGTTCGTGCGCACCGAGGTGCCGCAGGAGGAAGCCTGCTACGAGCCGCAGAACAAGCTGTGGTGGGACCGGATCACCAACGCGCCAGTGATCACGCACACCGAAGGCGCCGATCCGTTCCTGTTCGGGACCTTCAGGCTGCGCGACGGCGCCGCGGTGAAGCCCGCCTTCCAGCTGCTGCAGGAGCGCGTCAAGGACTGCACGCCCGAGTGGGCGGCCAACATCACCGGCATCCCGGCGGCGACGATCACGCGCCTGGCGCACGAACTGGGCATCACCGCGCGCGACGAGAAGATCGAACTGCCGATCGCCTGGACCGATTCGTGGGGCGTCGAGCACCAGACCGTGACCGGCAATCCGGTGGCGTTTCACGCCATGCGCGGGCTGGCGGCCCACTCGAACGGCTTCCACAGCATCCGCGCGCTGGCGATCCTGATGACGCTGCTCGGCACGATCGACCGTCCGGGCGGCTTCCGCCACAAGGCGCCGTTTCCGCGGCCGATCCCGCCGTGCGCGCGCACGCCGAACACGCCGCTGGCGATCAAGCCGAACAGTCCGCTGGACGGCATGGCGCTGGGCTGGCCGTCCGACCCGGACGACCTGTTCGTCAACGACGACGGCAGCCCGGTGCGCATCGACAAGGCGTTTTCCTGGGAATACCCGCTCGCCGTTCATGGGCTGATGCACAACGTCATCACCAATGCCTGGCGCGGCGATCCGTACCGCATCGACACGCTGCTCATCTTCATGGCCAACATGGCCTGGAACTCGACGATGAACACGGTCGAGGTCCGCAAGATGCTCAACGACAAGGACGAGCACGGCGAGTACAGGATCCCGTTCCTCGTCGTCTGCGACGCCTTCCATTCCGAGACCACGGCGTTCGCCGACCTGGTGCTGCCGGACACGACCTACCTCGAACGGCACGACGTGATGTCGATGCTCGACCGGCCGATCTCCGAATTCGACGGCCCGGTCGATTCGGTGCGCATCCCGGTCGTGCCGCCCACCGGCGAGTGCAAGCCGTTCCAGGAAGTGCTGATCGAACTGGCCTCGCGGCTGAAGCTGCCCGCTTTCACGCGCCCGGATGGATCGCGCAAGTTCCGCAGCTACCCCGATTTCATCGTCAACTACGAGACCGACCCCGGCTCGGGCATCGGCTTTCTCTCCGGCTGGCGCGGCCGCGGCGGCGAGAAGTTCATGCGCGGCGAACCGAATCCGCAGCAGTGGGAACTCTACGAGAAGAATAACTGCGTCTTTCACTATGAACTGCCGCCGTCGTACCAGTACATGCGCAACTGGAACAAGGGCTACCTGGAGTGGTCGCGGCGCAACCGCATCACCCGCTACGACGAGCCGATCCTGATCCACGTCTATTCGGAGGTGCTGCAGAAGTTCCGCGCCGCCGCCCAGGGCAAGGGCATTTCGCGCAGGCCGCCGGCGCACCTGCGCGAGCGCATCGCCACCTACTTCGACCCTCTGCCCTTCTACTACGCGCCGCTCGAGGTGCAGGCCACCGACACGCACAACTACCCGCTGGCGGCGATCACGCAGCGGCCGATGGCGATGTACCACTCGTGGGACTCGCAGAACGCCTGGCTGCGGCAGATCCACACGCACAATGTCCTGTTCGTCAATCCGGCCACGGCGCGCGCCGCGGGCATTGACGACGGTGACTGGATCTGGGTCGAGTCGCAGTGGGGAAGCGTGCGCTGCATGTGCCGGCACTCGCAGGCCGTCGAGGCCGCCACGGTGTGGACCTGGAACGCGATCGGCAAGGCGGCCGGCGCCTGGGCGCTTTCGCCGCAGGCCAACGAATCGCAAAAGGGCTTCCTGCTCAACCATCTGATCAGCGAGGAACTGCCGGCCGCGGGTGGTGGCCGCGTGTCGAATTCGGATCCGATTACCGGGCAGGCCGGCTGGTACGACGTGCGTGTGCGCATTCGCAAGGCAGGCGCGGACGAACCCGCCGTGACCTCGCCGCAGTTCGCGCCGATGAAGTCTTACCCGGGAATGTCGACGCTGAAGTCGCTGTGGCTGACGTACACCAGTCGGGGCGGGAACAATGGCTAGCTGCCCATGGCACGCGCGTGTCATCCCCGCGAAAGCGGAGAACCTGCGTCTCCTGCTCCAACGACGCTGGGTTCCCGCTGCAGCCTGCCCCCGAACGCTCGAATCGTGGGCGGCAACGACACGCGTCGTCGACGCGAGGAGCGCGCGATGACCCAGCTCGCCCTCGTCATCGACCTGAACGTCTGCGTCGGCTGCCATGCCTGCGTGACCAGTTGCAAGCAATGGAATACATCGGGCGCCGCCGGCCCGATGGCCGATCAGCGGCCGTACGACGCCGACCCGACCGGCACTTTCTTCAACCGCGTGCAGACCTTCGAGGTCGGAACCTATCCGAACACGCAGACGGTGCACTTTCCCAAGTCGTGCCTGCACTGCGAGGACCCGCCCTGCGTGCCGGTGTGCCCTACAGGGGCCAGCTACAAGCGGCCCGAGGACGGCATCGTGCTGGTCGACTACGACAAGTGCATCGGCTGCAAGTACTGCTCGTGGGCCTGCCCTTACGGCGTGCGCGAGATCGACGAGAAGCAGAAGGTGATGAAGAAGTGCACCCTGTGCGTTGACCGCATCTACGACGCTTCGCTGCCTGCGGCCGAACGCAAGCCCGCCTGCGTGATGGCCTGTCCGACCAGCGCCCGCCTGTTCGGCGACGTGCACGATCCGGACTCCGAGGTTTCGCAGGCCATCCGCGAGCGCGGCGGCTATGCGCTGATGCCCGAATGGGGCACGCACCCGGCCAACCACTACCTGCCGCGACGGCGCACGACGATCCCGATCCTGCCTGAGGAACTGGTTCGTGCCGACAATCCGCTGAAGGTCGACGGCAAGCTGCCCAAGCCGCCGCTGCGCGATCCGGCGCTCGACGACGTGACGTCCTGGTAGCCACGATGCAGCCTGCCTTTTCCGTTCTGTTCCTGACCACGCTGATCGGCGCCGGCCAGGGCCTGTTCCTGGCGCTCTATCTGGCCGAACTCGGCGGCTCGATCGGCTGGATGCCGGTGGCCGAGCGGTCGTTTCTGGCCCTCGGCGCGCTGGTCGCGCTGCTGCTGAGCGGACTCGGACTGTTCTCGTCGTTCTTCCACCTCGGCCGGCCGGAGCGCGCGTGGCGCTCGGCCACGCGCTGGCGCACCTCGTGGCTGTCGCGCGAAGTGATCGTGCTGCCGCTGTTCATGACCGGGCTGGCCGCCTACGGGCTCGCACACGGCAGCGGCGGCAGCGGCACACATGCGGCGGCGGTGCTGGCGCTGGGCGCGATCACCGCCGTGCTGGCGCTGGCGCTGTACGTGTGCACCGGCATGATCTACGCGTGCCTGAAGTTCCTGCAGGAATGGGCGTCGCCGCTGACCGTGATCAACTACCTGCTGCTCGGACTGGCCTCCGGCTTCATGCTCGGCGCCGCGCTTGCGGCGCAGGCCGCACCGTCGCTGCTGCCCTTCCTCGGCAGCGGCGCGCTGCTCGTGACGGCGGCTGCCTTCGTCAGCCGCGGCGCCTCGCTGATCCGAAACGCCCGGCTGCGGCCAAAGTCGTCGCTGCAGACCGCCATCGGCGTGCGTCATCCGCGCATCGTGCAGATCTCGCAGGGCATGATGGGCGGCGCGTTCAACACGCGCGAGTTCTTCCATGGCCGGTCGCGCGCCTTCCTGCGCTCGATCAAGTGGATCTTCCTGGCGCTGGCCTTTCCCCTGCCGGCGCTGCTGCTTTTGCTCGGGCTGTGGCAGGACGCGCCGCTGCTGCCGGCGCTGGCCTTCGCAGTGCAGTACCTCGGCCTGCTCGCCGAGCGCTGGTTCTTCTTCGCCCAGGCCAACCACCCGCAGAACCTGTACTACCAGGCCGTCGCCTGAACCCCCGGGGGTACCGCAGACAGGCGACCCCCTCCGTGGCCTCGCCTGCGGTCGCCCGGACGGCGCCGCACGCCGTGCGGCAGCCATTTCGAATACCATTGCCGCAGCCGCCGCCGTCCGGCGGCACCGCCTGATTCGGTGAAAAACGAACCCCTCGCCACGCGCGGCATCGCCGCCACCGGCGATCCCGCCGCACAGCGCTTCGATGCCGACGAAACCGGCTCGATGCTGGTCGACTTTCTCGGCCTCGTCGTCCGCCTGACCGGCGCGCGCGCGGGCGCGATCCGCGCGCCAACCCAGGACGGCGCCAGCCTGCGCCTGCTCGCCGCCATCGGCCTGCCGGGCGAAGTGTGCGCGCGCGATTCGATGATGCCGGCCTCCTGCGGCATGTGCGGCGCGGCGCTGCAGAGCTCGCTGACGCGCCAGGCCACGGCGTCGATCGGCTGCGCCGTGCGCGAGGGTGCCGTGGCGAGCGAAGCCTTCAGCGGTCGCGCCGTGGCCGTGCCGCTCGACCATCACGGCCGGCCGATCGGCGTGCTGAACCTGTTCTTCTCCGAGGGCCAGGACCCGCCCGCCGGCATCACGCGCCTGCTGCGGCCGTTCGGCCAGTTGCTCGGCGTGGCGCTGGAGAACGAGCGGCTGACGCGCGAGAACCTGCAGGCCCGCCTGGCCGCCGAACGGCAGTCGATGGCCGCCGACGTACACGACGCGCTGGCGCAGTCGCTGACCTTCATGCGGATGCGGATGTCGCTGCTGCAGGATGCGATGCAGCAGCACGACGGCAGCAGCGCGCTCACCTACGCCGGCGACGTCAGCGACGAACTGCGCAATGCCCATGGCCGGCTGCGCGAGATGATCAGCATGTACCGCGCCGGCATGGATTCGCGCGGACTGGTTGCCTCGCTGCGCGAGCTCGCCTCGGCCTTCCGCCGCCGCACCGGCATCGAACTGGTGGTCGACTGCCCGGAGGACGAGCCCGAGCTGACCGCCGACCAGCAATTGCAGATTTTCTACATCGTGCAGGAGGCGCTGGCCAACGTCAGTCACCATTCAGGCGCGCGCGCGGCGCGGCTGACGGTCGGGCACGACGACGGTGCCCTGCGCGTGTCGGTCGAGGACGACGGCTGCGGCCCGGACGAGTCGATCCTCGATCCGCGCTGCGCCGGCCGCCTGACCGAAGCCGGCCACCACGGCCTGCAGATCATGCGCGAGCGCGCCGGCCGCGCCGGCGGACGGCTGCAGATCAGCGCCCTGCCCACCGGCGGCACGCGCGTCACGCTGACGGTCGATCAGGTCGCGCCGCGCTCCGTCACCTCATGAGTGCGCCGGCTCTGCGCCAGGAAAGCCGCTGCGCGCGCAGCGAGATGGTTTGCGCATGACGGCTCCACCGATCAAGCTTGTGCTGGTCGACGACCATTCGCTGGTCCGCCAGGGGCTTGCCGACCTGCTGTCGCGCAGCGCCGGCATGCAGGTGCTGGCGACGACCGGCCGCGCCGAGGAAGCCTTTGAACTTCTGCGCCAGCACCGGCCCGACCTGCTGATCCTCGATCTGCGCATGGCGCCGACCGACGGCATCACGCTGCTCAAGGCGCTGCGCGAGCGCGGCGAAACCACGCCGGTGCTGGTGCTGACGATGAGCGAGGCGGCCGAGGACCTCGGCGCCGCGCTGCGGCTGGGCGTGCGCGGCTACCTGCTCAAGGACATGGAGCCGGCCGACGTGATCGACGCCATCCGCCGCGCCGCGCGCGGCGAACTGGTAGTGGCGCCGTCGATCGCCGGCAAGCTCGCCGCCATCCTGCAAAGCGGCGAGGAACCCGGCAGCGCCGCCAGCCTGGTGAAGCAGCTGACCGGGCGCGAGCGGCAGATCCTTGGTTATGTCGCCGCCGGCATGAGCAACAAGGCCATCGCCAAGGCGCTCGGCATCAGCCACGACACGGTCAAGCTGCACGTGCGCCACATCCTGGCCAAGCTCGGCCTCAGTTCCCGCGTCGAGGCGGCGGTGTTCGCAGTGCAGAACCGCGAAACGCTGGGCATGGCGCTGCGCTGAATCCGACCGTGTGCAGGAACGCCCGCGCCGTCGCCCGGCTCGAGTGTGCGGCAGGCGCAGCGATGCGGCGCAAGATTCTCCAGCAGCAATAGGCGCCGGAGGCCGCGGGCCGGATTGAGCCCTGCCGAGTCGACTCGTGACAGAGCGCTCGCCCAGCGGCCGATCGCCAGGCAGGCCATCGGCGAGACTGCTGCGCCATCGGCGTGCTTCGGCAGAATCCCATCGGCCACGGACGACGCCCCCCGCATCAAGCCAGAAGCCGCAATCGAGGAGATCGCAAAGGGGCCCGTGAAACTTCGCATGCCGCGCTTGACCGGTGTCAAACCAGGCGCCGTCTTCGGCCGTGAACATCAAAGCTGGCTCGCAGCACAGACAAGGCGTAAAGAAATGGCCAAGCAATCCAATGCCGCGCCCCGTGGCAACGGCGAGCGACCGCCGCGGCAGTCGCCGCAGGCGCGGGCGCGTCGCGTCGAAGCCGGCGACACCGCGCCGCGCCTCGACGACGCGGCGATCGAGAAGGATCGCGTTGCGCGCGCCACCACTCGCGCGAACACCGTGAGCGCCTCGGTGCTCGGCGACGTGTTGGCCCGACACGCGCAGGGCAAGGACCTCGGCGAAGGCCCTCCGGGCGAGTGGCTGCGTCAGATCCGCGCATTGATAGAGGGCGCCTCGCCCGACGAGGTGAAGGCGCTGCGTCGGATGCTGTTCGACCGTGGCGGCGACGAAACGGCGGGCGTAGATCCCGACCTTGAACTCGCGCCGAGCTGGCGCGAAGGCGGGTATCCGTACAAGAACCTCATGGCCCGCAAGAGTTACGAGAAACAGAAATACAGACTGCAGGTCGAATTGCTGAAGCTGCAGGCCTGGGTCAAGGAAACCGGGCAGCGCGTGGTGATCCTGTTCGAGGGACGGGACGCCGCCGGCAAGGGCGGCACGATCAAGCGCTTCATGGAACACCTGAACCCGCGGGGGGCGCGCGTGGTCGCGCTCGAGAAGCCGAGCGAGATCGAGCGCGGACAGTGGTACTTCCAGCGTTATGTCGAACACCTGCCCACGCGCGGGGAAATCGTGCTGTTCGACCGCAGCTGGTACAACCGCGCCGGCGTGGAGCGCGTCATGGGCTTCTGTACGCAGTCGGAGTACGACGAGTTCATGCGTCAGTGCCCGGAGTTCGAACGGCACCTCGTCCGCTCCGGCGTGCACCTGTTCAAGTTCTGGTTTTCCGTCAGCCGCGCCGAACAGCGCCGGCGCTTCAAGGAGCGCGAGGCGCATCCGCTGAAACAATGGAAGCTGAGCCCGGTGGACATGGCGAGCCTGGACAAGTGGGATGAGTACACGCTGGCCAAGGAACAGATGTTCCTGCACACGGATACGTCGGACGCGCCGTGGACGGTAATCAAGAGCGATTGCAAGAAGCGGGCGCGGCTGAACGCGATGCGCTACCTGCTGCACCGCCTGCCATACAAGAACAAGAATGCGTCGACCATCGGCGCGGTCGACCAACTTCTCGTTGGCCGCGCGGCGCTTGTGGCCGGCCGCGCCGAAGAGTTCGTGCCGACGAGCAACGCCTGAGCCGGCGCCGATCGTGCAGGCCCTCTCAGCGGCGCCGCCTCGTCCCGCGCGAGATTTCGGTGTCGGACCGAGCCGCCGCGGGATGACGGCGGCAACGCGGGCGGACGCATCCTTCTTCCGCCGCCGCTGCTGCCGATCCTCCCGTGCGGCCACGCAAGGGCCGGGCACGACGGCACCGCTGATCGCGTCAGACCGCCGCCGGAGTCCGGACGCGGCCGGCGCGGTCAGTTCAAGCCCTGCCTGAGATCCCGATCGACTGCACTGCGGCGACCCGTTTCGGCGGTTGGACGTCCGACCGACATCGCCATGCGGTTCACGCGTTTTCTTCCCGCCAAAGCAGGTACTTCATCGTCGCCACCGCGCCGGCGATGATCGAGGCGAGCGCAAGGATCGAACCGAGCGCCAGCGTCGACACGCCGGAAATGCCCTGCCCGACCGTGCAGCCGAGCGCGGTGACGCCGCCGAAGCCCATCAGCGTCGCGCCGATGATGTGGTCGCGGGTGTCGACGGCCGAGGCGAAGCCTTCGAGGCGGAACGACTTGCTGACCAACGCCCAGGCCATCGCGCCAAGGACCACGCCCAGCGCCGAGGCGACGCCGAAGCTCACGCTCAGCGACTTGTCGGTCCACAGCATCAGCAGTTCGAGCGTGTAGGCCATCGGCGCGACGAAACTCAGCGACTCCGCGGCCCGGGTGTTGGTGGCGAAGTAGACCATTTCCAGCTGCTCGTTTTCGCCGTGGCCGAGGTGGCCGCTGACGTACCAGCCGCCGGTCACGGCCAGCCCGATCACGACGCCGGCGACGATCTGCTTCGGATTGTCGCGAAAGCGCGCGTCCATGAAGATGAAGACCAGCAGCGCACCGGCGACCAGCCCGGCAACGATCGCCAGCGCCGACTTGGCCGACAGCCCGCTCGCGGTGGCCAACAGCGTCGGCAGGTCCTGTCCCTTCAGGCCGAAGGCCGCGAGATCGACGGCGAAGCGGTCCAGGTAGTCGACGCGCCACTGGCCGAACAGGCCCTTGATCGTCATGTAGCCCGAGATGCCGACGAAGGCGAAAACCACGATCGAGCGCAGGCTGCCGGCGCCGATGCGCAGCAGGTTCCTGTTGGCGCAGCCGCCGGCCAGCGTCATGCCGACGCCGAAGACGAAGCCGCCGACGATCGCCGACAGCCATAGCAGCCGCGGCCGCGGGTAGATCGAGTCGTGCAGCTCGACGAGACCGAGGCCCTGCAGCACGCTGGCGCCGATGATCGCCACCGCGATGGCCAGCAGCCACATCCGCATCCGCCCCCAGTGGCCCATGTTGACGATGTCCGCGATCGCGCCCATGGTGCAGAAATTGGCGCGCATCGCCACGAAGCCGAAGACAAAGGCGAGCGCGAAGCCGCCGAACACGACGATCGCGGCAAGGTTCATCGATTCGTTCATCGTCCGCTCAACTGGCGCATTGGTCGCCCCCGGCCGAAACCTTTCGCCTCGGTGTCGTTCATCCGCAGCCGCCCGTGCCGCAGGCGCAGCCGCCTCCGCTTGCCGGGTCTTCGGTCGGCGACCCGGTCGGACGCTCGTCGGCACGGTAGAAGACGAAGCGCATGTCGCCGGGCGCGATCTCGACGAAGTCGATCACCGTGCCGGCGATCGGCTCCATCGATGGCGGCGACACCAGCAGGGTGATGCCGGCATCGGTCACGACCTCCTCGTCCTGTTCGCGCCGCTCGTCGAAACCCATGCCGTATTCGATCCCGCCGTCGTCGCCGCGGCGGGCAGCCACGCGCAGCGCCAGTCCCGGCTCCGGCGCTTTGTCAAGCGCGGCGCGGAGCTGCTCGGCGGCCGCCGGGGTGATTTCGATCATCATCGGTTCCCGCTCAGGCGGCCCGGGCAAGGCCGCGTGCCGCGCGCTGCGCGCGCGCAAAGGCGACAAAGCGCGCCGGCCAGTCGTGCCCGGCCACGCTGCGCAGGTGGGCATAGGAGGCCAGCGTGTTGTGCAGCACGATGCCGTCGCGCGCGCCGTCGATGCCGTGGCCGCGCTGCACGCGGTAGGCATAGCGCAGGGCCGGCTCGACGTTGACCAGGCGCGAGTAGTGGAACTCGTGCGCGCGCAGCGCCTCGGGCGCAGGCCCCGGCCACGGATGCGCATCGGTCTGCTGCAGAACGACGTAACCGCGCCCCACCGGCCGCGCCAGCATCTCGACGTCCACCGGCAGCGCGCCGACCATCGGATAGGTGACGTTGCGCCAGCGGATCGAGCGTGCCAGATACATCAGACCGCCGCATTCGGCATAGGTCGGCAGGCCACCCTCCACCGCCGCCCGGATCTCGGCACGCAGCGACTGGTTCGCCGCCAGATCCGTCGCCAGCACTTCGGGGAAGCCGCCGCCGATGAACAGCGCGTCGACCGCCGGCAGGTGTGCATCGGCCAAAGTGTCGAAGAACACCAGTTCGGCCCCGGCACGGCGCAGCGATTCGAGGTCCTCCGGGTAATAGAAGCCGAAGGCGCGGTCGCGGGCGATGCCGACGCGCAGGTCGACAGCAGCCGCTGCGGCCGAAGGCAACGGCGCAGCCGCACCCGCCGTCCCGCAGGCGGCGAGCAGGCGGTCGAGATCGACGGCACTGGCCACCGCATCGGCGAGCCGCGCGATGGTTGCCTGTGCCTGCGCCGCCTCGGTCGCCGGCATCAGGCCGAGATGGCGCTCCTCGATGCGCAGCGCCTCGCTCTCCTGCAGCGCGCCGACGACCGGCACGTCGGTGTAATGCTCGATCGCGGCGCGCAGCTTGGCCTCGTGCCGCGCGCCGCCGACGCGGTTCAGGATCACGCCGGCGATGCGGACATCGCGGTCGAAGGCCTGGTTGCCGAGCACGAGCGGCGCGACACCACGCGTCATGCCGCGCGCATCGAGCACCAGCACCACCGGCAGGACGAGCAGCTTGGCCAGGGCGGCGCTGCTGTTGCTGCCGTCGAGCGCCAGGCCGTCGTGGAGCCCCTTGTTGCCCTCGATCAGCGCCACGTCGGCGCCAGCGCAGGCGGACTCGAACACGGCCGCGACGTCCTGCGGCGCGGAGAGGAACAGATCGAGGTTGCGGCAAGCGCGAGTGCAGGCGGCAGTCAGCCACAGCGGATCGATGAAGTCGGGGCCTTTCTTGAATGGCTGCACTGCCATGGCGCGACGGCGCAGTGCCGCCGCCAACCCGATCGACAGCGTCGTCTTGCCGGAAGACTTGTGCGCGGCGGAGACAAGAAACCTGTACATCGCCTATCTGCCTGCAGGCGCGCCCGCCTCGGCCGGCAGGATGCCGAGCACCTGTATGCCAACCAGCGTGATCACGAAGGCCGCCGCGACGCCGCCGCTGCCAAGCAGCACTTCCGGCAGGCTCGGCGCGTAACTCGCGATCGCACCGTCGCGATAGCTGCTCGTCACGTCATAGCCGGGGAAGATTTCCAGCGGGAACGCCTGCCCCCCGATGATGAACACGTAAAGCAGCGCAAACGCACCCACCAGCACCAGCGCCGCGGCCGCCCGCAGCGAACGCGCCGTCGCCGCCGGCCGCCAGACGAGCCACAGCGGTACGACGCTGCCCGCGAGCACGAAACCGGCCCAGAACAGCAGCGGATAGACGCCGCCGTCGAGCAGGATGAAGCGCTCGAATTCCTTCTGCCGGGCGAAATACAGGTTGGTCAGGTGATAGACGGCGACCAGATACAGCACCAGCGCCACAAGGATGCCGAGCAGGCCTCGCATCCGCCGCAGCAGGTCATCGCCGACGACCCCGCCGCAGGCAGCCTGCACCAGAACGAATACCGCCATGCCCCAGGCAAGCGACATGGCGATGAACAGCGGCGGCAGCACCGCCGATGCGTACGCCTGCCGCGCCACAAGGAAGGCGAAGATCGCGCCGGTGCCGGTGGTCAGCACGAAGCGCCAGACGAGCGCGGCGATGCCAGCCGGCGTCGCATAGCGGTTCATCCGTTTTTCCAGGTGCATCCAAAGGTACAGCGCCACGACCGCGAACATGCCCGTGTACAGGAACACGTTCCAGGCGAACACCGACGTGAAGTTGTAGTGGGTCGCGGCAACGACCAGACGCTCCGGCCGGCCGAGGTCGAGCATCAGCACCATCAGCCCGCCGGCCAGCATGGCCACGCACAGCAGCGCCGACAGGCGCGCCCACGGCTTGTAATGCGCCTGGCCGAAGACACTCGCCATCGAGGCGATGTTCAGCACGCCGGAGGCGGCGACGATCAGGAAGATCGCGAACACGTGCGGCGTGCCCCAGACGATCTCGTTGTTCATGCCGGTCGCGATGTGGCCCTCATGTTCCATCACGAAGGCGCCGCCGAGGCCGGCGGCGAGCAGCAGCAGGCCGACCGCCAGCCGGATCCAGAAGCCGCGTTCGCCGTTCGCCGGCAGTGTCGCCACGCTGGCCATCACAACCCCGCGTAGCGCACGCCGGTATTCAATCGCAGGTCGGCGCGCAGTTGCCTGCTCCGGATCTCCGCCAGGCGACGCGAGATCTCCGAGTCCGGATCATTGAGGTCGCCGAAGAGGATCGCCCTGGTCGGGCAGGCCTCGGCGCAGGCGGTGTTGCGCTGGCCGCGGTCGATCCGGTGCACGCACAGCGTGCAGGATTCGACACAGCCCTTGCCGCGCGGCACTTCCGGCTTCTGCTGCGTCAGCGGTTCGTGCACGAAGCTTCTCGCCTTGTACGGGCAGGCCATCATGCAGTAGCGGCAGCCGATGCAGGTGTGGCGGTCGACCAGCACGATACCGTCGGCGCGCTTGAACGAGGCACCGGTAGGGCACACGTCGACGCACGGCGGCTCGGCGCAGTGCTGGCACATTACCGGCGCGCCGGTCTTGCGCCCGCTGCGGCGATCGGTCAGTTCGACCTTGCGGATCCACTGCACATCGACCGGCCTCGTCCCGGCTTCGAGCCCGTTTTCGCGGTTGCACGCGAGCACGCATTCGTTGCAGCCTTCGCGGCACAGGTTGGCATCGATCAGCATGCCCCAACGCACCTTGGCGCTGACCGGCTCGCCCGGCTTCGCCGCGCGCGCGACCTCGACCAGCATCACCCCCGGCGCGATCGTCACCCCGGCCAGCGCTGCCGCGGCGGCCAGCACTTTGCGCCGCGAGGGCGCCGGCGCCTGTTCGCGCGACGTGCCCATCATTGCCTGGCCACCGGCTTGGCCACCGCGCCGGGGCGGCCCTGGTGGCAGTCGAAGCAATCGAGCTTGACGCCGACGTAGTCATGGCAGGACTGGCAGAACGCATCGCGGCTGCCGATCGCCGCGCCGGTGGTCTTGCCGGCGTGGCATTCGAGGCAGCGCGTCAGCGCCTGATCGCCGCCGCGCACGCCCTCGTGCACGGTGCGGTCGCGCCGGTGCTTGAGCATGTCCATGTGCGTGCGCCGCATCACTTCCGGCGGCGCCACGCAGGTTGTGGCTTTGTCGACTTCGAGCTTCGGCAGCGGCACGCGGCTCGCCTGCGCGTGCGTGGCCACGGCAACGCCGGCGAACGCCAGCACCGCCGCGATCCCGCGCAGCACGCCAAGCATCGCTACTCCCCCAGCCCCATCTGGATGTAGCCGGTCGGGCAGACGTCGGCGCAGATGTGGCAGCCGACGCAGCGGTCGTAGTCGGTGAAGACGTAGCGGCCGGTCGTCGCCTCCTTCTTCGGCACCTTCTTCACCGCCAGCTGCGGGCAGTAGACGACGCAGTTGTCGCACTCGAAGCACAGGCCGCAGCTCATGCAGCGCTTGGC
>CAZDXQ010000059.1:0-18538 GCA_964509545.1 uncultured Burkholderiaceae bacterium
ATCAGCGTGCCAACGAGCAAGAACGAAATTACAGAAACGATGTTGCACTAACCGCCTCGGCGCTGCACACCGACTACGATCCCGTCAACGGTCTGGATTGGTATACCTCGCTTCCGCTGGCCCTCGGCGGTGTAAGCGTGACTCCCGGCGATAGCCTGACCGTCGTCGTCAGCTTCCGCAACGCCGCAACGAACGCGAGCCAGACCCTTCTGCTGGATCAAATGGGTCTAGGCGCCGCCACGAATGCGCCCGCCACCTTCGCCTCGCCAAGTTTCATCGGATCGGGCGTGAACGGCGGCCACGGCTTCGGCCCCAGCCTCACCCTCGTTGGCAGCGGCCCTTTCGGTGGCTCCGCCGACATCGACCCGAGCATCGCGTCCGGCGTGCTCAGTGCTGTTTACACCGGCTTGACGAGCAGCACCTGTGCGGCCAACACCTGCAACTACGGCGTTGTCTTTCCAGATCTGATCGACGGCAACGTGACCATCGGCCTTTCGGGTTTCAGCGTGATCTTCACGTCGCTTGGCCTCGCCGGCGCGACCCAATTCAGTTCGCTTGCTTTCAACGTGATCGCGCCGGCGATTCAGATCCAGCAGGTCCCGGAACCGGGGACTCTCGCCCTGCTGGGTCTCGGCGTCGCGGGTCTGGCGATACTGCGGCGCCGCCGGCGATAACGTCGGTCGGCCCAACGCATCGGTTCGCGGATCGCGCGGACCGATATGCGCGTCCGCCGGTCGGCGTGAGCGGTCCAGACTCCGACCTTGCTTTCAATCGCACGTTGGTCGGCGGATCGTGATCGCCGGCGCCCGGGACAGACTGCCGCACGCCGGCTGACGCTCGGCGGCAGTCGATCCCTACCCGACGGCCGCGCCGGCAACGCGTGCGCTTCAGGCGCGTTTCCGCTGTGGTGGCGGAAGGGGTGGGATTCGAACCCACGGATACGCAATGCGCATCACCGGATTTCGAATCCGGCGCATTCGACCACTCTGCCACCCTTCCCCGAGGTCGCTGAGGCGACCGCAGTCACCTCAGGAAGGCGCGCATTCTAGCGTGAGCCCGCTCAGGCGCCGGTCGGACAGGCGGGTTTCGAAGCGCATACCGGCCGCCATGGGCCATGCGTCGGTGATGGTGCCGGTGGTAACGACGTCGCCGGCGCGGATCGGCCAGTGCTGCGGCTGCGCGTGCATCGCGTCGACCCATTGGCGCAGGGCATCGACAGGTCCGTCGAGCACGATGCTGCCTTCGCCCCGATCGATCGTTACGCCGTCGCGCAGCAGTTCGACCTGAAGCGCGCGCAGTTCCGCGGCCGGATCGGCAAAGTGCCCGATCGGCACGCGCGGGCCGACGTAAAGGCGCCCATGCAGCGCATCGTCGGCAAAGCAGTCGCCGCGCCTGAAGCGCCAGTCGGCAAAGTGCGTGTGCACGATCTCGAAACCGTGCGCCGCCCAGTCGATGCATTCGACGAGTGCGGAAGTGTCCATGCCGGCGCGCGGCGGCGCCTTCAGTCCGAACACGATCTCGGGCTCGATTCGCGGCTGCGACAGGCCGGCAAGATCGACGCGCACGAACGGTGCATCGAGCAACTGCGTCGTGTGTCGCCAGACGGTGGCCCAGATCGGCGCGAACACGCCGTAGCGCGGCCAGATGCTGCGATTGGTGAAGCCGATCTTGTAGCCGACGGGCACGCCGCCGCGAGCGATCCGCGCCGCGCGCATGCGGTCGGCAACGACGAAGGCCTGCGCCAGATCGAACGACGGATCGGCGTCGCTGGGCAGCGGCAGCAGCGACGCCGTGTCGCAGGCGCGCAGCAGTTGCTCGGCGAGTGCGTTCAGGTCGGTCACGGCACGAGCCTGTCGATGCCGTCCATGAATGGGCGCAGCGCCTCGGGCACGAGGACGCTGCCGTCGGCCTGCTGGTAGTTTTCGAGCACGGCCACCAGCGTGCGCCCCACCGCGAGCCCCGACCCGTTCAGCGTGTGCACCAGCTCGGTCTTGCCCTGGCTGTTCCGAAAGCGCGCCTGCATCCGCCGCGCCTGGAAGGCCTCGCAGTTCGACACCGAGGAAATCTCGCGGTAGGTGTTCTGCGCCGGCAGCCATACCTCGAGATCGTAGGTCTTGGCCGCGCCGAAGCCCATGTCGCCGGTGCACAGCAGCACGACGCGATACGGCAGGCCGAGGGCGCGCAGCACCGCCTCGGCATGGCCGACCATCTCTTCCAGCGCCTCGTACGACTTCTCCGGATGCGTGATCTGCACCATCTCGACCTTGTCGAACTGGTGCTGACGGATCATGCCGCGCGTGTCCTTGCCGTAGCTGCCGGCCTCTGAGCGGAAGCATGGCGTGTGCGCGGTGAGCTTCACTGGCAGGTCGGTTTCCTTCAGGATCTCGCCGCGGACGATGTTCGTCAGTGACACCTCAGAAGTCGGGATCAGGAACAGCTCGCGCGGCCCACGCGCATGTAGCACGTAATCGGGTCCTCTGCGTCCCTCTTCATTTTGCCGAATCTCCTCAGGCGTCGTAACGGCGGCGGTCCAAAGCTTGAAAAGATCCTCCTCGAACTTGGGAAGCTGGCCAGTCCCCACGAGTGTCTCGCGATTGACCAGGTAGGGGGTGTAGCACTCGGTATAGCCATGCCGTCGCGTCTGCATGTCTAGCATGAACTGCGCCAGCGCCCGGTGCAGCCGTGCCACCGGGCCCTTCATCAGCGCGAAGCGGGCGCCCGAGAGCTTGGCCGCGGTGTCGAAGTCCAGCCCGATGCGAGCGCCGACATCGACGTGATCGCGCGGCGGGAAATCGAAGGCGCGCGGCTCGCCCCAGCGCCGCACCTCGACGTTGTCTTCGCTCGATCTGCCGCTCGGCACCGAGGCGTGCGGCACGTTAGGCGCATTGAGCAGCAGGGCCGACAGACGCGCCTGCACTTCGGCCAGGCGCGCCTCCTGCTCCTTGATGCGGTCTGGGATCGATGCGACCTCGGCCAGCACGGCCGAGGCATCCTCGCCCCGGCTCTTCAGCACGCCGACCTGCTTCGACAGCGCGTTGCGCCGCGCCTGCAGTTCCTCGGTGGCCACCTGCACCTGCTTGCGCTCGGCCTCCAGCGCGCCGAATTCAGCCACGTCGAACTCGAAAGACCGCGTACGCAAACGCGTCGCCACCGCGTCGATGTCCTTCCTCAGGGCGTTGATGTCGAGCATGGGGATTCCTTGAACGGCCCGCAGCGGCGGCGCCGCGGGAGGCTGCAGACACGAATCGAGGCGCCGGCGCAGGGCCGGCCGTCAGGCGCGCAGTCGCGGACTTCGCGACGCGGATGGAGACGACAGCAGGCGATCCATGCCGGCATTTTGGCGTCCGTGGCGTTCGCCCGCAAGTTCAGCGGCGGCGCCTGCGACGCAGACTCAGCCCTTGCCCGAGCGGCGGTTCGCGGCGCGCGCCGCATCGTTCAGGCGGCGCAGTTCCTCCAGCCGCTCGCGGATGCGCGATTCCAGCCCGCGCTCGGTCGGCTGGTACCAGCGCGTCGTGGGCACACCCTCGGGCAGATAGGTTTCGCCGGCGGCGAAGGCGCCCGCCTCGTCGTGCGCGTAGCGGTAGCCATGGCCGTAGCCGAGTTCCTTCATCAGTCGCGTCGGCGCGTTGCGCAGGTGCAGCGGTACTGGGCGCGAGCCGTCGGCCTGCACGAACGCGCGCACCGCGCCGTAGGCCTGGTATGCCGCATTCGACTTCGCCGCCACGGCGAGGTAGACGATCGCCTCGGCCAGCGCCAGTTCGCCCTCCGGCGAGCCGAGCCGCTCGTAGGCCTCGGCCGCATCGAGCGCGATGCGCAACGCGCGCGGATCGGCCAGGCCGATGTCCTCGGTGGCCATGCGGATTGCGCGCCGGGCGATGTAGCGCGGATCGGTGCCGCCATCGAGCATGCGCACCATCCAGTACAACGCCGCGTCGGGGTCGGAGCCGCGCACCGACTTGTGCAGCGCTGAGATCTGGTCGTAGAAGCTCTCGCCGCCCTTATCGAAGCGGCGCAGCGTCGCCGGCAGCGTGGCGCGCAGGAAATCGACGTCGACCGCTGCCCGGCCCGCCTGCTGCGCGGTGGCCAGCGCGATTTCCAGTGTATTAAGCAACCGGCGGGCATCGCCGTCGGCCAGTTCGACCAGCATGTCGCGCGCAGACGGGTCGATCTCGACGCCCGGCGCGGCGCTTAACCGGCCGCGTTCGAGCAGCTGCGCCAGTTCGTCGGGCGCCAGCGGCTGCAGCACGTAGACGGCCGCCCGCGACAGCAGCGCCCCGACGACCTCGAACGAAGGATTCTCGGTCGTCGCGCCGACGAAGACAAAGAGGCCGGACTCCACGTGCGGCAGGAACGCATCCTGCTGCGCCTTGTTGAAGCGGTGTACCTCGTCGACGAACACCACCGTCGGCTTGCCGCTGGCGGCGCGCACGGCCTGCGCGCGCTCGACCGCGTCGCGGATGTCCTTGACGCCGCCGAGCACGGCGGAGATGGCGATGAATTCCAGGCCGAAGGCATCGGCCATCAGCCGAGCCAGCGTCGTCTTGCCCGTTCCCGGCGGACCCCACAGGACCATCGAGTGCGGCCGTCCGGATTCGAAGGCCACGCGCAGCGGCTTGCCGGGACCGAGCAGATGCGGCTGCCCGATGACCTCTTCGAGGCGGCGCGGCCGCAGGCGTTCGGCAAGCGGCGCGGCCGACGGGTCGGCGGAAAACAGGTCGGTCGTCATGGCGGTGGCGCCGGCGCAACGGACCCTGGCCGGTGCAGTGCAAAGGCGATCAGGCTAACAGCCCGTTTCGTCGGCAATTGCGCGCCGCTGGGCGGCGCAAATTCACGGATTCTCCCGTCCCGGCCTGTCATTGACAGGGATCCGGCGCTAGCATCCATCGCCGCTGACGCACAACAACACGAATCGCACGTCGTCGCCCGTAACCGCGCATGCCGCAGATCCTTTACATCCTGATCGACTACCCGGCGCTGATCCTGGCGCCGGTCGTCGTGCTCGCCGGCCTGTCGTTGTGGAGCCGTTCGCGCACCGCCTGGTTCGTGACGGCGCTGTGGGTGATCTACTTCGGCTACGAAATCGGCATGCAGCAGCGGATTCTGTGCACCGACTGCATCCGGCGCACGGAGATGTACGTCGTCTATCCGCTGCTGGCGCTGTTCACTGCGGTGGCCGCCGTTCAGATCTACGTCCATCTGCGCCGCCGGCCGAACGGCGGTTAACGCTCCTGCAGAACGTCCGCACCCGGCGGCGGCGCGAAACGGAAAGCCTGCGGATCGACTCTGGCGTTGCGCTCGAAGCGGCCGAAGCTCAGGCGCGAGGTCTGGCCAAAGGCGTCGGCGATCACCATGGCCGCGGGCACCCCGTCGCGGAAGCCGATCTCGATGCGTTCGAACTGCGCGTCCTTGGCGCGCGGTGTCGCCGTCAGCCAGTCGATGCCATCGCGGCTGCCGGCGTCGCTGACCACGAAGTCGCGCTCGAACTCGTTGCCGCCGAAAAGGATCGATGCGGGCGAGGCCGGCAGCGCCGCCGACATCTTCTTCACCGTGACCTGGTTCAAGTCCTTGTCGTACAGGAACAGCCGTTCGCCGTCGGCGACCAGGACCTGCTCGTACGGCCGGACGTAGGTCCAGCGGAACCGCCCCGGCCGCTCGAACTCGAACGTGCCGCTCGAAGCAGGCGCGGCTTTCGCCGTGCCTCGCGTGACCTGCTGCGTGAATTCGCCACGCGCCGTCTTCGTCTGGGCAAGGAATTCGCGCAACGCCGCGACGGCGCTGGCGTGGGTCGGGGCGGCGGCCGTGAACGCCAGTGCGAGCAGCGCCCAGCGGATAAGGCGCGACATTCAGGTCGCCTCGCGGTGCGGCACCAGAATTTCCCGGTTGCCGTTGCTCTGCATCGCCGAAACCATACCGGCCTTCTCCATGTCCTCGAGCAGACGCGCGGCGCGGTTGTAGCCGATGCGCAGATGCCGCTGCACGAGCGAGATCGATGCACGCCGGTTCTTCAGCACGACTTCCACCGCTTGGTCGTATAACGGATCGGCTTCGCCGCCCGGTTGACTGCCGCCCTCGCCGTTCATCTCCGCCGCCTCGGGCGCCTGCAGCACGCCCTCGAGGTACTGCGGCTCGCCGCGCGCCTTCAGCGCGTCGACCACGCGATGCACTTCGGCATCGGAGACGAAGGCCCCGTGCACGCGCACCGGCAGGCCGTGGCCGGGGGCCAGATAGAGCATGTCGCCCTGGCCAAGCAGCGTCTCGGCGCCCATCTGGTCGAGGATCGTGCGCGAGTCCACCCGGCTGGACACCTGGAAGGAAATGCGCGCCGGGATGTTGGCCTTGATCAGGCCGGTGATGACGTCGACCGACGGCCGCTGCGTGGCGAGGACCAGGTGCATGCCGCTGGCGCGCGCCTTCTGCGCGATGCGCGCGATCAGTTCCTCGACCTTCTTGCCGGTGACCATCATCAGGTCGGCGAGTTCGTCGATCACCACCACGATCATCGGCATCGGCTCTAGCGGCTCCGGGTTCTCCGGCGTCAGCGAGAACGGGTTGCCGATGAACTCCTCCTTGGCGCGCGCCTCCTGGATCTTCTGGTTGAAGCCGGCGAGCGAGCGCACCCCGAGCTTGCTCATCAGCTTGTAGCGACGATCCATCTCGTGCACGCACCAGTTCAGCGCGTGCCCGGCTTCCTTCATGTCGGTGACCACTGGTGCCAGCAGGTGCGGGATGCCCTCGTAGACCGACAGCTCGAGCATCTTCGGGTCGATCAGCAGCAGCCGCACCTGCGACGGATCGGCCTTGTACAGCACCGACAGGATCATCGCGTTGATGCCGACCGACTTGCCCGAGCCGGTCGTGCCGGCCACCAGCAGGTGCGGCATGCGGGCGAGATCAACCGTCACGGGCTTGCCGGCGATGTCCTTGCCCAGGCCCAGCGTCAGCAGCGAGCGGCTGTCGTTGTAGACGGTCGAGCCGAGGATCTCGGAGAGCCTGACCATCTGCCGCTTGGGATTGGGCAGCTCGAGCCCCATCAGGTTCTTGCCGGGGATCGTCTCCACGACCCGGATCGACACCAGCGACAGCGCGCGCGCCAGGTCCTTGGCCAGATTGACGATCTGGCTGCCCTTCACCCCAGTGGCCGGCTCGATCTCGTAGCGTGTGATCACCGGACCGGGATAGGCGGCGATCACAGCAGCCTCGACGCCGAAGTCCTTCAGCTTCTTCTCGATCAGGCGCGAAGTGAACTCGAGCGTCTCCGTGGCGATCGATTCGACGTCGGCCGGCGCCTCGTCGAGCAGGTCGAGCGTCGGCAGCCGGGCGTCTGCCAGTTCGGCGAACAACGGCACCTGCTTTTCCTTGGCCTTGCGATCCGAGGGCTTGACCCGGGCGGGCGCGCGTTCGATGTGCACCGGCGGCGTGTCCTCGATCCGCTCGCGTTCTGTGGCGAGCAGCTGGTCACGTTCGACCGCGGCCGCCACGCCGATCGCCCGGTCCTGCTGCACCTCTCGCCGCTCGCGCAGCCGCGCGGCCAGCCTTTCGAAGTACATGCCTGTGCGCTCGGCCACGGACAGCCAGGAGAAATCGAAGAACAGGCTCGCGCCGAGAGCGATGGCGGCAAGCAACGCCAGCGTGGCGCCGGTGAAACCGAGCCCAGCCTGAAGCAGCGTCGCCACGCCGGCACCGTAGACGCCGCCGGCGCCGCCGGGCAGGCCGCCGGCAATCCATTGCAGTCGCAGCGATTCGAGGCCGGCGCATCCGGTCAGCAGCACCGCGAAACCGACGGCTTGCACCCAGTCGGGCAGGCCGTGCTCCTTGTACGGTGAATGCAGGCGACGGAAGCCGCGCACCACCCACGCCGCGCCCGCGATCACCAGCAGCCAGGCCGAATAACCGAGCAGCAGGTGCACGACGTCGGCCACCCAGGCGCCGATGCGGCCGCCGAGGTTGCCGATCGCCGTCGAGGTCGACGCGTGCGAGAAGCCCGGGTCGCCGCGCGAGTAGGTGGCCAGCACCGAAGCCAGCGCGATCACCGCAAGCGCGCCGACGATCCAGCGCGATTCCGCCAGCAAGCGCCCGTGTCGGGTGGGTTCCGGCGCCGCAGCCTGCCCACGCCCACCGCGGCGGCGCAGCGGTTCGCCGGATTCGAGCGTCTTTTCGTTCAAAA
This sequence comes from uncultured Burkholderiaceae bacterium, assembly GCA_964509545.1. Taxonomy (GTDB): domain Bacteria; phylum Pseudomonadota; class Gammaproteobacteria; order Burkholderiales; family Burkholderiaceae_F; genus JADJWR01. Next base: position 8,165 of record CAZDXQ010000059.1, read on the forward strand.
CGGGAGGTTCCGCCACAGAGGAAGCCGATGATTATAGGTTTGCGACCAGCGCCGAAGCAGCCGCCGTCGCCGTTTCGCCCTCCGATTCGTCGGCGTCCGGTCCGTTTCGCTCCCGCCCCGCGCCGGTTCGTCGGCCGGGATTGCGCCGGCCCGGGAGCATCCGGACAATCAGTCCATGGATCGTCGAGTCCTGCCGTTGCCGGCCCCGTCATGCGTGCTGGAAGTAACGCCACGGATGGCGTTCTCCCGCATCCTGAACCTGCGCTCGGTGGCGGCCGTGTTCTATTTCTGCCTGGTCATCGTCGCCGGCCGCAAGCTGATTGACCTGCAGTACGAGACGCCGGGCGAGTGGGCGATGGAAACCATCCGCTTCCTGCGCCAGAACCTGATCAGCGGCCTGCTTCTGCTGTCGACGATCGCTGTCGCCGACAGCATCGCCGCAGCCCGCCGGCTGCAGCGCCGCGCGGCCCTGCTGCTTGGCGTGCTGCTGGTGGCACTCGGCTCGGCGGCCGCCGTGCTCGTGCGTGTGTGGGTCTACGGCACCGCGCCGCTGCTCGGCGACAACCTTCCCTATCTGACAGGAATCTGGCTGACCTGGACCCTGCTCGGGTCGCTCGGCTATGCGCTGTTTTACCTGACGCGCGAGGACGAACAGCAGCGGCAACTGCTGTGCGAGGCCGATTACGCGCGCCGGATGCTGACCGCGCAGATGCTGCAGGCAAGGCTGTCGGCGCTGCAGGCGCAGATCGAGCCTCATTTCCTTTTCAACACGCTGGCCAACGTACGGCGGCTGTATGAAACGACGCCGAGCCGCGGCCGCGAGATGCTGGCCAGCCTGATCGATTATCTGCGCGCGGCGCTGCCCTCGATGCGCAGCAACGGCTCGACGCTGCGGCGCGAACTCGAACTGGTGCGGTCGTTCCTGACCATCCTGCAGATGCGCATGGGCGAACGGCTGCAGTTCTCGATTGCGGCCGACGGCGCGCTGCTCGACACCGCGATGCCGCCGCTGGTGTTGCCGACGCTGGTCGAGAACGCCATCAAGCACGGACTGGCGCCGCTGCCGGAAGGCGGTCGCATCGACATTCGCGCCGGCCGCGACGGCGATGCGCTGCAGATCGAGGTCCGCGACACCGGCGCCGGCTTTACCGCCAGCGGCGGCAGCGGCGTCGGCCTTGCCAACACGCGCTCGCGGCTCGCCGGCCTGTACGGTTCGCGGGCGTCGTTGTCGCTGGCTGCCGGATCGCCGCGCGGCGTCGTCGCCACGGTCCGGCTGCCGCTCGAAACCCCCGCCATCGCCGCCGAGGTCTATGCATGAACCCGGCGTGCCGCGGCAGTGGACCGCGCCGACGCGCACAGGAGCGACGCTGGGCCCGCCGGCGCGGAGGTGACGCGCACCGTCGCCGGCAACAGCAGGTCGAGCCCGCCGCATGAATGCCGTCACGCTGCCGACCCGGTCGGCCTCGGCCTGGCACGAGGCGGCGACATTCGTCTGGCGGGCCTGGGCCGGCACGACGCGCCGGCAGTGGGGATGGGTGCTGGTGATCGGCTGCGTCATTTCGCTGGTCGTCATGCCGCACCGCTTCGAGACGATCCAGAAAGTGGGCTGGCACCCACTGCCAGCGATCACCGAGATGATGCTGCCGATGCTGGCCACGGTGCCGATGTTCCTCGGCTGGGTGCTGGCCGACGCCGGCAGCGATGCGTGGCGCAGCCGTCGCACGCGCCTGCTCTACGCGCTGCTCGGCGCCGGTGCCGTGGCGACCGTGCTGACCGTCGGCCTGTGGTTCCAGTCCGGCGCGGACGACCTGTGGGCGCGCCTGGCCGCGGAAAAGGGCAAGGCGCCGAAGGCCGGCTGGCTGATGCTGGCCGCCGACTACATCAACATCCTGGTCGTCGGCGGCATGGCCTACGCGGTGGCGGAGGTGTTTCACCAGCGCTGCCGGACGCAACTCGCCTTCGAGGCGTCTTCGCGGCAGCAGGTGACGCTCGAGCAACAGTTGCTCGAATCGCGGCTGGCGGCGATGCAGGCGAAGGTGGAGCCGCGCTTCCTGTTCGACACCCTGGTCGACATCGAGGCGCTGTACCAGCGCGATGCGCATCGCGCCGCCGAGAACCTCGATCGGCTGATTGCCTACCTGCGCGCGGCGCTGCCGCGCCTGCGCGACAGCGGTTCGTCGATCGAGGCCGAGATCGAACTCGTCCGCGCCTACCTCGCCGTGGTCACGTCGCTGCACGACGGCAAGCCAGGACTTTCGATCCGCGTCGCCGAGAACTGTCGCGCCGGCCGCTTCTATCCGATGCTGCTGCTGCCGCTGGTGCAACGCGCCGTGCGCAACCCTGCCGGCGACATCCCGGAACACATCGCGATCGACATCCAGCGCGGCGTCAGGGAGATCATCGTCGGCCTGCGCATCGACCGCAGCGGCGGCTGCGCCGACGACCCGGAACTGGCGCGGGTGCGCGAACGCCTGGAGGGGTTGTACGGCAAGGCGGCCAGCCTCGACTGCGTCGAGCTGGACGGCCAGGCCACGGCGCTGACGATGCGCATCCCGGCGCAGGGCGCAGCCGCGTGAACGCCACCGCCATCGTCGCCGAAGACGAGCCGACACTGCGCCAACAACTGGTCGAGCAGCTCGGCCAGCTGTGGCCGGAACTGACGATCGTCGCCGAGGCGGCCGACGGCATCGCCGCGCTGCGCCTGATGGGTGAACACCGGCCGGACGTGCTGTTTCTCGATATCCAGATGCCCGGCGCCACTGGGCTGGAGGTCGCGCGCCAGGTCAACGGCCGCAGCCGCGTGGTGTTCGTCACTGCGTATGACGAGCACGCCATCGCCGCTTTCGAACAGGGCGCGGTCGACTACGTGCTCAAGCCGATCTCGGCGGCAAGGCTGTTCACCACGGTCACAAGGCTGAAGGAACGGCTGGGCAGCGCGCCGCCGCGGCTGGATGCCGTCCTGCCGGCGATCGCCGCACCGGCGACCAAGAGCTACCTGCGCTGGATCAACGCCTCGGTCGGACAGAACCTGCGCCTGATCACTGTCGACGAGATCGCCTACTTCCAGGCCGACAACAAGTACACGCGCGTGGTCACCGCCGACGGCGAAGCGCTGATCCGCAAGCCGCTGAAGGAACTGGTCGACGAATTGGACCCCAACCAGTTCTGGCAGATCCACCGCTCGACGATGGTCAACGTGGCCAGCGTCGCCGGCGTCAGCCGCGACTTCCGCGGCCGCATGGTGGTGAAGCTGAAGGGCCGCAGCGAGACGCTGCAGGTCTCCGACTCCTACACGCACCTGTTCCGGCAGATGTAGCCTCCGCGCGCCGCCTGCGGGTCTGCGCGGCAGAACGGACCAAAGCGAATTCGCTTCCGTCGCGCCGACTCCTATGTCAGGAACGTCGGCGCCCGCGTGGCCTCGGCCAGCCTCCAGATGCCGGCGATCGCCGCGGCCATCTCCTCGCGGGTGGCCACACCGCCGAATTCGGCCAGCCGGTACGCCTTGTCCTCGAGCTCTGCGCGCGACAGCGTGTTTCTGGGGTCGCCTTTCGGCTCGTCGACGCGTCCGTGCAGGCTGCGGCCGTCGCGCGTGGTCACGGTTACCTTGCCGATCCAGCGCGCCGGATAGGCGCCGTCGACCTCGGCATCGAGCACCATCTTCACCCTGTCGCGGAAGGCCGCCACCGCCCGGTCGTCGAGCGCGGTCTCGAATTCGTTCAGGCCAGCGCCGTGGCGCAGCGCGATCAGCGCCAGCACCGTGCCCATCGAGAACTTCGACTGGTGCACGGTGCGCGGCTCGACCACCGGGCCGAGCACGTCGAGCGCACCCTGGTGCACATGCGCGACCACCTGCGTAATTTCATCGGCGCTCAGGCCGTGTTGCGCCATCACCTGCTGCAGGGCGTCGGCGGCGGGATGGGTGTGCCGGCACGAGGCGTGGTACTTGAACGAGGTCTCGGCCAGCGCCCAGCGGCTGCCGAGCCGATCGGCGAGCCGCGACGGGTCGGCGTCCTGCGACATGCCGGCGGCCATGCCCTGGGCGCCGTCGAGGACGCGCCGTGCCCCGGTAAAGCCGTCGCGCGCGAGGTAGGCCGAGGCCAGTCCCGCGGCCGCGGCGTGCGCGGTGTGCAACTGCTTGGAGTCGGCGCCGTCGCGCAGGAATTCCCACAACCCGGCGGCCTGCGTGCCGGCCGAGCCGAAGGCATGGCTCATCTGCGCCGGATTCAGGCCGAGTACGCGGCCCGCCGCGGCCGCTGCGGCCAGGACTCCCGCCGTGCCGGTGGTATGGAACACCTTGTAGTGCGAGCGGCCGAGAAATTCGCCGACGCGGATGCCGACTTCGTAGCCGGCCACCGCCGCGGCCAGCAGGTCGCGGCCGGAGGATCCTTCGGCCTGGGCCACGGCCAGCGCCGGCGGGAACACGACCGTGGCCGGATGGAACACCGAGGCGTTGTGCACGTCGTCCTGCTCGACCACGTGCGACGCCGCGGCATTGACCATGGCGGCGAAGTACGGCGACGTATTGCGCCGGGCAATCAGCACCTGCGCCAGTCCGTCACGCGGGCCCATCGCCTGCGCGAAGCGCTCAATCGCCAGCACCTGCCGCGCCCTGGCGCCGGCCAGTGCCGAGGCCAGCCAGTCGAGCATCAGGTCTTCGGCCCGGCGCAGCACCTGCGCCGGGATGTCGTCGAAGCGAAGCGTCGCGGCAAAGGCCGCCAGTTCCGTGCCCGGATCGCTGCTCATCCCGATCTCCCTGCTGCCCGCGCTGCATCCGTGCGACCGACGGCGCGCACGCAGCGCGAAGTATGGCCGCGTTCGCGCCACGCCGGCCAGTATCGGCATTGGCGGGTGCGACACTGCCTGTGCTGCCGGCACCCCCACCTATAATTTCACCTCAATCCGACAGAGCTGAAATCCCATGGCGCAATCCAAACATGCCCGGGTGCTGATCCTCGGCTCCGGCCCGGCCGGCTACACGGCAGCGGTGTACGCCGCGCGCGCAAACCTGAAGCCAATGCTGATCACCGGGCTGGCGCAGGGCGGCCAGCTGATGACCACTACCGACGTCGACAACTGGCCGGCCGATGCCGATGGCGTGCAGGGCCCGGACCTGATGACGCGCTTCCAGAAGCACGCCGAGCGCTTCGACACCGAAATCGTCTTCGACCACATCAACAGCGTCGACCTGTCGCAGCGGCCGTTCCGGCTGAAGGGCGATTCAGGCAGCTACACCTGCGAGGCGCTGATCATCGCCACCGGCGCCTCGGCCAAGTACCTCGGCCTGCCATCGGAGCAGGCCTTCATGGGCAAGGGCGTGTCTGGATGCGCCACCTGCGACGGCTTCTTCTATCGCAAGCAGGACGTGTGCGTGGTCGGCGGCGGCAATACGGCGGTCGAGGAGGCGCTTTATCTGGCCAACATCGCCAGCACGGTGCACCTGATCCACCGCCGCGACAAGTTCCGCGCCGAGCCGATCATGGTCGACAAGCTGATGAAGAAGGTCGATGAAGGCAGGATCGTGCTGCACCTGTGGCACGAACTTGAGGAGGTTCTTGGCGACGACAAGGGCGTGAGCGGCGTGCGCATCCGCGACAAGCGCAGCGGCACGACGACCGAGCTGAAGCTGCAGGGCTGCTTCATCGCCATCGGCCACCAGCCGAACACCGAGATCTTCGCCGGCAAGCTGCAGATGGCCAACGGCTACATCATCACCCGCGGCGGCGCCAACGGCCTGGCGACGATGACCAGCGTGCCCGGCGTGTTCGCTGCCGGCGACGTGCAGGACCACGTCTACCGGCAGGCCGTGACCAGCGCCGGCACCGGCTGCATGGCCGCGCTCGATGCGCAGCGCTGGCTGGAGGCGCAGGAGGAAACACAGCCGGCGGCCGCGACGGCCGCCTGATCGACGCAGCGATGGTCGAGCGGCACAAGCATTTCGCCGCCCTCGAGGAACTGCGCACGCGGCTGCAGCAGCGCACGCGCGAACGCGATGCCGCCGAACGCGAGCGCCGCGCCGCCGAAGCGCGCCGCCACCGCGCCGGGGAAGAGTTCGTCGAGGCGGTCAGGGACGTGACGCCGCTGGCAGGGCCGGCGCGGGTGCAGCACCCGCGGGCGCCGCATCCGCCGCGGCCGGTCAGCCGCCAGCGCGACGACGAGGACGTGCTGGCCGCTTCGGTGTCCGGTGCCGCCGACCACGAATCGCTGCTCGACGCCGACGAGTCGCTGTCGTACTGCGCGCCGGGTATCGGTCCCGATGTGCTGCGCAAGCTGCGCCGCGGCGAATGGAGCATCCAGGCGCAGGTCGACCTGCACGGCCACCGGGTCGACGAGGCGCGCGCGGCACTGGTCGAATTCCTGCGCGGTTCGGTCAAGCGCGGCCTGCGTTGCGTGCGCGTCGTGCACGGCAAGGGACTCGGCTCGGTGGGCAAGATGCCGGTGCTCAAAGGCAAGGTGCGTTCGTGGCTCGCCCAGCGCGACGAAGTGATCGCCTTCTGCCAGGCCCGCGGCGCCGATGGCGGCGCCGGCGCCGTCATGGTCCTGCTGCGGCCCTCGGCGAAGTAGGCCGATGCGCGCCGAACAGGCCGTGGTGCCGGCGATCGAATTCGTCGCCGTCCTGGCCGCCGCGTTCTCCGGCTTCGCCGAGGCGCGCAACAAGAAGATGGATGCGGTCGGGGTGTTCACCATCGCCTTCATCACCGCCTTCGGCGGCGGCACGCTGCGCGACGTGCTGCTCGACCGGCGGCCGTTCTTCTGGGTGCAGCACCAGCATTACATCGTACTGATCCTGGTGCTGACGCTGATTGCCACGCCGATGCTGCGGCTGGCGCAGCGGGTGGTGCCGCCGACCCTGTTCGTGATCGCCGACGCCATAGGGCTGGGCTTCTTCTCGGTCGCCGGTGTCTCGGTCGCGCACGAACTGGGGTCGCCGCCGATCATTGCCGCGATGATGGGCGTGATCACCGGCGTCTTCGGCGGCGTGCTGCGCGACGTGATCCTCAACGAAGTGCCGATGGTGCTGCGCGACGGCAGGCCATACGCGCTGGCCGCGCTCGTCGGCTGCGCGATCTACCTGCTGATCCTCGATGCCGGCGTGCCGGCGTCGCTGGCGACCTGGGTCGCAGCGGCGCTGATCGTCGCCGTGCGGCTGGTCGCCTGGCGCTGGAACTGGACGATTCGCTAGCGCACGTGTCGAAGGCGCAGCGCAACCTCGGCCGCTCCTTCACCGAGCATCGCGACGCCGGCGCGACCCGGCGCAGGCACTGCTGCGTGCAACGGCCCGAGGCTGACCGCACCGCGAGCGCGGAAGGTCGCACCGGAATCGCACGCTCGCCGTTTGCTCAACCGACCACCCCGCGACGGGCGGCATCGATGCACTGCTCGAGCACGCGATCGTCGCCGACCTGATTGGCGAGCAGCAGCACCAGACGGGCGCAGAACAGCTTCGCCTGTTCTTCGTCGAGCCCCTGCTGCGCATCGAGCAGCTTCTCGTAGAAGCCGTCGGCGTCGGCGAGCGTCAGGTCGGTCTTCATCGCGCCTCCAGGGCCAGTGCGGTGCGCAATGCGCGCTCGATGTCGGCCGCGGTCGGAAGCCGCAGCGTTCCGGACAGATACAGGTCGGGACGCAGCAGCGCGAAGTCGCCGGCCGATGCGCCCACCTGCTGCGCCAGGCGGCCGTCGTCATCGATCACCGCCGGCAACGCACTCGATGGCCCGGCGCCGCCCTGCACGCCGATGAAGCGGACTGGGTAGCGCTGCTGCAATTCGCCGAGATCCTCCCGACGGCCGCTGCCGAAAGGCGCGAAGCACAGTCCGAGCAGCGCAGCGCCGGAGCGGTCGAGCATGTCGACCAGGTTGCTGCGTCGCCCGTCGCCGAGCCGCAGGGCGACGTTGCTTACCGGCCGGCCACCGCCCGCGCCGCAGTTCAGCACTGAGGCCGGGTAATGCGAAGGCGAAGACAGGCGACCGGTGTTGACGAAGGCGCGCGCGAAGGCATGCTCGCGCGCCAGGCCGAGGACCGCCTGCCGCCACAGCCGCTCGTTGCCCGACGGCGGCGACAGGAAGCGCGTCGTGCGCCGGGTGATGCGGATGTTCTCGTGCGCGGCGCCGCGCCTTTCCTCGTCGTAGCTGTCGAGCAGCGCTTCGCCGGCGGACCCGGCAAGCAGCAGGCCCAGTTTCCAGCCGAGATTGTCGGCGTCCTGCACGCCGCTATTGCCGCCGCGGGCGCCGAACGGGCTCATCACGTGCGCCGCATCGCCGGCGAACAGCACGCGGCCGGCGCGAAAGCGCTCCAGGCACTCGCTGCGGTAGGCGTACGGGCCGACCCAGACGAGTTCGTAGTCGATGCCCTCGCCGAACTGCCGTCGCAACCGGTCGGCGACCACGTCGGGCCGGCTGATGGCGTCGGCATCGGCGTCAGCCGGCATCTGGTAGTCGAGCCGCCAGACGCCGTCGGCCATCAGGTGCTGCCAGACGGCGCGGCCGTCGTTGAATGGCGCTTCGATCCACGTCCAGCGCTCGGCCGGCGGCTGCACGCGGAAGCGCACGTCCGAGATGCACCAGCGATCGAGGCTGCGGTTGCTCAGCACGCCGACGCCGCACCAGTCGCGCAGCCTGCTGTGGCTGCCGCTGCAATCGACCACCCACGACGCCGCGAGCCTGTAACGGCCACGCGGCGTGTCGACATCGAGCCGCACCTCGTCGTCGTGCTGCACCAGGCCGCTGACCCTGTTCTTCCAGCGCAGCTCCACAGTGCCCAGTTCGTACAGGCGGTCGACCAGAAACCACTCGACATAGAACTGCTGCAGGTTGATGAAGGCCGGCTGCTCGGAGGCTTCGTGCGCCTGCTGTCGACGCAGGTCGAAGGCATAGACCTCGTCGTCGCCGGCGAAGGTGCGGCCGACCGACCACTGCACGCCGCTCGCAAGCACGCGTTCGTAGATGCCCAGCCGCTGGAAGATCTCGAGCGACTTCTGCGCATAGCAGATGCCGCGGCTGGCCGCGCCGCGCACGCCGACCGTGTCATCCTCGTCGAGGACGATGGCCGGGATGCCGCGCAGGGCCAGGTCGCAGGCCAGCGTCAGCCCGGTGAGGCCGGCACCGACGATCGCCACCGGGTGGCGGCCGAGACTGCCGCGCAGCTCCGCCGGTTCGACGAACGGATACACGGGCAGTTCGTAATGGCCGCCGGTCACCGCGGTGTTCACCCGCAGCGGCGTCGTGATGACGGCGTCTTCGGGCATGGCTCCCCTTGGCGCGAACCTACGCGAGCCCGAGCGCACGCGCGCGCGCCTGCGCCAGCGCGTGCACCATGCGGATCGTCGGCACCGGCAGGCCGGCCAGTTCGGCCAGCTCGATCACGCTGCCCACCACCGGTGCCAGTTCCAGCGCCCGGCCGCGCTCGATGTCCTGCAGCATCGAGATCTTCGCCGCGCCGAGACTGCGCGCCAGGTCGATGCGCTCGTCGGGTGTCATCGGCATCGGGTAGCCGTAGTGCGCGGACACGGCCATGCCTTCGATCATCATCGCCCGGATCACGTCGAGCACCGCTTCGTCGGCGCAGATCTGGTTCATCAGGTATCCGGTCAGCGCCGCCACCGGATTGAACGACATGTTGCCCAGCAGCTTGATCCAGACATCGAGGCGGATGTCGGCCGAACGCTGCGCCTCGAAGCCGGCCTCGTCGAGCGCCGCGGCGATGCGCTGCAGCCGTTCGCTCGACGAATGGTCAGGCTCGCCGAGGATCAGCCGGCGGCCGCCGGTATGGTGTACCTCGCCCGGCGCGCGCACCTCGGCTGCGACGTGCACGACGCAGCCCAGCACATGGCGGCAGTCAAGGTCGGCGAACATCGTGCCGGCCGGATCGAGCGCGCGCACGCGCCGCCCCGCATGCGGTCCGGGCTCGCCGTAGAAGTACCACCACGGCAGGCCATTGATCGCCGGCACGACCACGGTGTCGTCGTTCAGCAGCGGACGCAGGCGCGGCAGCATGGCCGCGATCGAATGCGCCTTCAGCGCGATGACCAGCAGCTGCTGTGCGCCGAAGTCCGCCGGTTCGTCGCTGGCCGCAAGCCGGTAAGTGCCGGACAGGCTGCCGACATGGTCGACCAGCCTCAGCCCCGACCGGCGCAGCGCCTGCAGGTGCTCGCCGCGCGCCAAAAGGCACACCTCGTGTCCTCGCGCCGCCAGCCTGCCGCCGATGACGCCGCCCACCGCGCCGGCGCCGATGATCGCGACCTTCATCGTCCTTGCGGCGCGCTGCGCGCGCGTTCCCGGCGGCTCAACTTCGTCATCTGCACTACGCGGGCGGGCAATGGGGCGCAGTCTAGAACCTATCTCAAAACTCTTGAGCGCGAGGTCATGAGCTTTCACAATCGCG
>CAZDXQ010000060.1:0-17315 GCA_964509545.1 uncultured Burkholderiaceae bacterium
AGTGCCTAGAGCCAAACTGCGCCCGCTAACCCCTTGAAACCGAAGCAATTCGCAACACAAACTGTCGAAAATGAGTCTGATCAAGTCGATGATCGCCAACGTGCAGGCCGCGATCCGGCACGTTCGCACGGCTGCGGAGCAGTTGCCAACGCTCGACCGCTGGCGCGCGCTGCTGGCCTATATCTGCCACAAAATCGTCAGCCACAACCCGTTGCCAACGCCCCCGCCGGCGCTGCCTGCAGCGGCTTAACTGCGGTTTTTAGGTTCACACATTGTCGACGCTCGGAACCACTTGGCGCGGCTGCGAGCTCTGTTGGAGGAGGGTCGCGAGCGCCTGCGCAGCGACGCAATCATGGGCGTGAGCAAGCTCCTCGATCGTGCCGAGAAGGAATCGTGAGCGGGCCGCATAATCCAATGTTGAGCGTCCGGTTCCGACTCGCTATGACGGCTTCCGGCGAATCTGATGGGCAGCAACGGGTCGATTGCGCCCTTCGGGATTGGGCTGCGCAGCGAACGAAAGCCGCTTGATCCGCTCCGGGCCGGGGCCGTTACTGCGGCGTGCGCATCCCGCTGCCGTTCAGCCGAGATGCCGCAGCAGCAGGTACGCGGCCATGCCGACGCCCATCATCGCCATCAGGCTGCGCGATGTCAGCATCACCACGATGGCGATGCCGCCGGCGACGAACTTCGCGTTGGCGAGCGTGATCGCCCAGGCGCCGTTCTCGGTCAGCAACTCGGGTGCGATCAGCGCGGTCAGCGCACAGGCGGGGGCGAAGCGCAGCGCGTGCTGCACGCGTTCCGGCAGCGGGATGCGGTCGCCGAAGGCGAGCATCACGGTGCGCGTGGCCACCGTCACCAGCGTCATGCCGACGATGCAGATCCAGATCTCTATGGCGCTCATCGTCCGGCCCTGATCCTATCGAGCAGCACGTCGACGGCCAGCGCCGCGCCGATGCCGGCGATCACCGCTACGACGAGGCCGAGCTTCAGCGGCACGCCGGCGGCGAGCACGGCGACGACGCCGGCCACCACTGCGCCTGCGATGGTGGGTGCGCCGACGATCATCGGCAGCACCAGCGCCACCAGTGCCAGGATGGCGACGAAATCCAGCCCCCAGCCTGCGGGAATGCCGCCGCCGAGGAAGATGCCGGCCAGAGACGAGACCTGCCACGCGACCCAGGTGCCGCTAGAGATGCCGAGATAGAACCAGGTCTGTTCGGTGCCGGCGCGCGGCGGCAGTTCCTGTGCCGACCAGCGCGAGACGCTGAGCGCGAAGCTGACATCGCCGGTGACATAGCCGAGCGCCATGCGCTTTGCGAGCGGCAGGTGGCGGAAGTATGGGTACAGGCCGGCGGTGAAGATCACGAAGCGCAGGTTGACGACGGCCGTGGTCAGCAGCACGACCCAGATCGGCGCATCGGCGGCGATCAGCGGCAGCGCCGCCAGTTGCGCGCTGCCGGCGAACATCGCCAGCGACATGCCGGCCGCCTGCCACTGCGTCAGCCCGCTCTTGACCATCGCCACGCCGGTGACCAGGCCCCACGCGGCCAGGGCGACCAGCGCCGGCGCTACGACGAGCAGGCCGTCGAGCCAGGCGGCGCGGCGGGCGCGCGCCGTCGGCGCATGGCGGCCGAACAGCGCACGGCCGATCATCGCCGACTCATGCGGCTGTCAGCGGCCGCGGCCCACGCGCCAGCAGCCACAGCAGCGCCGCCGTGGCCAGGACGATCGCGGGCAGCGAATACAGGTTGAGATCGGTCCAGCCGGTGGCCGAAAGCAGCGCGCCGGAGGCCGCCGACGACGTGATCATGGTCAGGAACACCGCGAGATCGTTGACGCCCTGCACCCGCGCCTTCTCGGCGGGGCTGTAGGTGGAGGTGAGCAGCGCCGTGGCGCCGGTGAACATGAAGTTCCAGCCCAGCCCGAGGGCGAACAGCGCGATCCAGAAGTGCCAGTAGCTGATGCCGGCGTGGGCCACGGCGACAGTGACGAACATCAGCAGGCAGCCGGCGAGCATCACCCGCTCCTTGCCGAACCGGCGCAGCAGCGCGCCGGTGACGAAGCCCGGCGCGAACATCGCGATCACGTGCCACTTGATGACGTCGGCCGCTTGCGGGTAGCCGAAGCCGCAGACCTTCATCGCGAGCGGCGTGGCCGTCATCAGCAGGTTCATCGCACCGTAGCTCACCGCACCGACGAAGACCGCGACGATAAACGCCGGTTGCGCGGCGATTTCCTTCAGCGGCCGCGCCGATCCACCTGCGGCCGCGTGCGCATGCCGCGGAATGTGCAGCCGGCTCGCCACCGCGCAGGCGACGAGCGCAACCAGGGACAGCGCCAGATACGTCCCTGCGAAAACCGTCGGCAACGCTTCCCGCGTGAGCTTGCTCATCTCCGGTCCGACGATGCCGCCGGCCAGCCCGCCGGCGAGCACCCACGAGATGGCGCGCTCCTTCAGTTGCGGTGCGTAGGCGTCTGCGACGTCGGCAGCGGCGAAGCGCAGGTACTGCGCGAAGGCGTTGTACAGGCCGACGACGAAGGTGCCGGCGCAAAGCAGGGTGAAGCTGGCGGCGAACACGCCGACAGCGGCCAGCGACGTGCCGGCGAAGCCCATCGTGGTGCCGAACATGAAGCCGGCGCGCCGGCCCCAGCGACCCATCGCCAGCGACGCCGGCAGCGTGGTCAGCGCCGAGCCGATGATGTAGGTGGTCACCGGCAGCGTCGCCAGCACCGGCGACGGCGCAAGCGCCAGGCCGACCAGGCCGTTGACGGCGATCAGGGTGACGTTGTTGACGTACAGCAGCGCCTGGCAGGCGACGAGCAGAGCGATCTGGCGGCGGGCGCGTGATTCGTCGGCGGGCACGGCGCGGATTGTATGAGTTCGCGCGTGAAAGCCCGGCCGCACCCAGTACGGCGTTGCGGCCGGACCCGCTGCCGGTGCAGCGCGCGGCCTGGCGCCGGTTGCGCTCGTCGCAGGTGTGCGCGGCTAGAATCGCGGCTTGCGAGCAGGGAGACGAAGATGTCGATGGCCGACCGCGACGGGTTCATCTGGTACGACGGAAAGATGGTGCCTTGGCGCGATGCGAACACGCACGTGCTGACGCATTCGCTGCACTACGGGCTGGCCGTGTTCGAGGGCGTTCGCGCCTACAAGTCCGAGATCGGCACGGCGATCTTCCGCCTTCAGGAGCACACCGAGCGCCTGTTCAACTCGGCCAAGATCTTCATGATGGACATTCCGTATACGCGCGAGCAGATCAACGAGGCCCAGCGCGAGGTGGTGCGCGCCAACAAGCTCGAATCCTGCTATTTGCGTCCGCTCGTGTTCTACGGCTCGGAGAAGATGGGCGTCTCGCCGAAGGGCGCGAAGGTGCACGTGGCGATCGCCGCCTGGCCCTGGGGCGCGTACCTCGGGGAGGAGGGGCTTCAGAAAGGCATCCGCGTGAAGACCTCGTCGTACGCGCGGCACCACATCAACGTGTCGATGGTGCGCTCGAAGACGGCCGGCCATTACGTCAATTCGATCCTGGCCAACCTCGAGGCGACCAACGACGGCTATGACGAGGCGCTGCTGCTCGACACGCAGGGCTTCGTTGCCGAAGGCGCGGGCGAGAACCTGTTCGTGGTCCGCGACGGGCAGATCTACGAGCCGGAAATGGTCTCCGGTCTGATCGGCATCACCCGCCGCAGCGTGATCGAGCTGGCGCGCGACCTGGGCTATGAGGTCAGGCCGATGCCGATGACGCGCGACGACGTCTACCTCGCCGACGAGGCCTTCTTCACCGGCACGGCGGCAGAGGTGACGCCGATCCGCGAGGTCGACGGTCGGCCGATCGGCGCCGGCCGTCGCGGGCCGCTCACCGAGAAGATCCAGAGCCTGTTCTTCGACGTGGTCAACGGCCGCGCGGAAAAGTACCGGCGCTGGCTGACCCGCGTATGACGTCGATGGCGGCCGATTCTCCGGTGGTCGAGCTTTCGGCCAAGGACCTGCCGGCGTTCTGTCCCAACCCGCGGATGCCGGTGTGGAATCATCATCCGCGCGTCTTCCTCGACGTCGTCACCAGGGGCGAGGCGATGTGTCCGTACTGCGGCACGCGTTACCGGCTCAAGGCGGGTGAAAAGGTCGGCGGCCACTGAGACCGGGAGCGTGACAGTGTCCAGGCTCGTCAAGCCGCTGCTGTTCGCCTCCAGCGACGAGTGCGAGCAGGCGTTCTACGAAGCGCTGGAATCCGCCGACGCCGATGCCGCGGTCGACCTTTGGCTCGACGACGCCGACATCTGCTGCGTGCACCCGAACGGACCGCGGCTGCTTGGCCACGCGGCGGTGACCGGTTCGTGGCGGGCGATCCTGGCCAATGGGCCGGTCCGAATCCGCGCATCGTCGAAGAAGACGCTCGAGACACCGATGATCGCGCTGCATAACGTGGTCGAGGAGGTGATCCTGCAGCAGGGCCGCACGCAGAAGATCGTGCACGTGATCGCCACCAACGCCTACGTGAAGACGCCGTCGGGCTGGAAAATGGTGCTGCATCACGCGTCGCCGGCGCCGGAAGGGCAGGCCACCGACGTCGAGTCGCCGAACGGGCCGCTGCATTGATCGGCCGCGCCGCGGGTGTACGCGATCGCACGTGCATCCGCGGCGGAAAGACTGTTTGCCGCGCCGCCCCCCGATCGCGGTCGGGGGCAGGCTCCGGGCGGCCCGGCGGCGGCGCGCAAGACAAACTAGACGGCGGCGCGTTCGCGCTGCATCGCATGCCGGCGCCGCGCCTTCTTCAGTCATCGTCACGTCGCCTCGCCAACCTGCCGAAATGCCCCAGATCGAGCCGACCTACCGCGCGCCGCTGTGGCTGCCGGGTGCGCATCTGCAGACGATCGCCGCGGCGCGGCTGCTGCCGCTGCCGCGGGTCGAATACCGGCGCGAACGCTGGGACACGCCGGACGGCGATTTCATCGACGTCGACTTCGCCCTGCCGGAGCCTGCGCGCGAGGACGCGCCGGTGCTGGTGCTGTTCCACGGGCTCGAAGGCTGCTCGCAGTCGCACTACGCGCGCTCGATCATGCGCGCCGCCGCCGATCGCGGCTGGCGCGGCCTCGTGCCGCATTTCCGCGGCTGCTCGGGCGAGCCGAACCGGCTGCCGCGCGCCTATCACTCCGGCGATTCGGAAGAGGGCGACTGGATCCTGCGCCGGGTGCGCGCGCGTTTTCCCGCCGCGCCGCTGTACGCAGCGGGCATTTCGCTCGGCGGCAACATGCTGGCCAAGTGGCTTGGCGAGCGCGGCAGCGACGCGCGCTTCGTCACCGCCGCTGCCTCGATCGGCTCGCCGCTCGATCTGGCTGCCGGCGGCGCCGCCCTGGGGCGCGGCTTCAACCTCGTCTACACACGGATGTTCCTCGCCACGCTGAAGAAGAAGGCGCTGGAAAAGATCGCCCGCTTTCCGCGAGTCGCCTCGTCCGAAGCGGTGCGCGAAAGCCGCAACCTGTACGAGTTCGACAATGCCTACACGGCGCCGGTGCACGGCTTCCGCGACACCGACGACTACTGGGCGCGCGCCTCCGGCAAGCCGCATCTGCTTGCGGTGGCGGTGCCGCACCTCGTGCTGAATGCGCGCAACGATCCGTTCGTGCCGGCGGCGAGCCTGCCGCGGCCGCAGGATGTCTCGCGCCACGTGCATCTGGAGCAGCCCGAGGCGGGCGGGCACATCGGCTTCGCCCGCGGTCCGCTGCCGGGCGACCTCGGCTATCTGCCGCAGCGGCTGTTCTGGTTCTTCGAGCAGGGGCGATAGACCCGGCGGAAGCGTTATCCCGGGCCGGACTGCGCTGCGGCGTCAGCCGCGCCCTACGAACGGCATGTTCGTGGCCATGATGGTCATGAACTGCACGTTCGACTCCAGCGGCAGCCCGGCCATGAACACCACGGCCTGGGCCACGTGCTCGACATCCATGCGCGGCTCCACGGCGATGCGCCCGTCGGCCTGCGGCACGCCGTTTTTCATCCGCTCGGTCATCTCGGTGGCGGCGTTGCCGATGTCGATCTGGCCACAGGCGATGTTGAACGGCCGGCCGTCGAGCGACAGGCTCTTGGTGAGCCCGGTGATCGCGTGCTTGGTCGACGTGTAAGGCGCCGAGTTCGGCCGCGGCGCGTGCGCCGAGATCGAACCATTGTTGATGATGCGGCCGCCCTGCGGCGTCTGCCGCTTCATGTGCCTGACCGCCTGCCGCGCGCACAGGAACGAGCCGGTCAGGTTGGCATCGACCACCGCTTTCCACTGCTCGACGCTCAGTTCGTCGATCGGCACCGGCGGCGCGCCGGCTCCGGCGTTGTTGAACAGCAGATCGACTCGGCCGAAACGCTGTACGGTGGCGTCGAACAGGCGCTCGACCGCGGCCGGATCGGCCACATCGCAGGGCGCGACCAGCGTTTCGGCGCCGCCCGCGGCAGCGGCGGTCGCCTCCAGCGCCTCCTTCCGGCGCCCGGCCAGCGCCACGGCGAAGCCTGCGCGTGCCAGTGCCAGGGACACCGCGCGGCCGATGCCAGTGCCGGCGCCGGTCACCACCGCGACCTTGCGTGTCGTCTGTGTCATTGCTGCCTCCTCTTGTGGTGAAGTCGAGCCGCGAGCTTATCGGCTACCGGCGCTCGCCGCGAGCGCGGCCGCACACCGTCTAAGCTTTCATGCATGGACGAAACCGTGCTGGCCGCGATCGCCAGGTGGCCGAACGTGCCGGCGGTGTTCGGCTGGCTGTCGTTGACGGCGCGCGGCCAGTGGCGCATCCGCGGCGAGCCGATCGCCAACGCCGCGATCCGCGAATTCATCGGCCGCAACTACGGCGGCGATGATCGCGGCCGCTGGTACTTCCAGAACGGACCGCAGCGCGTCTACGTGACGCTCGAGCTGGCGCCCTGGGTGTACCGCCTGCAGGCCGATGTGGGCCTGCGCAGCTTCACCGGTGTCGCGCCGACACGGCTGCTCGCCGCCGCGCTTGTCGACGGCGGCACGCTCGTGCTGCAGACCGAACTGGGCGCCGGCAACATCGACGATCGCGATGTCGAGCGCTTTCTGCCGGTGCTGGTCGATGCCGGAGGGCGGAGGCTCGACGAGACGGCGATCGAGCGCGCCCTCGCCGGCGAGCGACCTATGTTTGTCGACGCCGCGCGCTGCGGGATGGAACCGGCGCTGGTGCCGGTGCGGCCCGTGGCGCGGACGGCGCTCGAGGCGACGTTCGGCTTCGTCGCGATGCCGTAGCCAGCCTGAAGTGATTGCAGAAAAAGGGCCGGCAGGGCCGGCCCGGTCAGGTGATGCGCGCGGATGCCCTCAGGGCGTGTAGCCATCCGACAGCGCGCGCAGGAAAGCGACGATCGCGTCCTCCTCCGTGGGAGTGAGCTTCAGATTGCCCAGTTCGCTGGTGTTGACGTTCGCCGCCACCTCCGGCGCCGGCCAGCAGTCGGCGGCAAGCGCCTGCGTTTCGGTGTAGCTGCCGGGGCAGGCCGGCTTCGTGTCGCGCGTGTTGTAGAAGTGCACGATTCCCTTCAGCGACTTGAAGTATCCGTTGTGCCCGTAAGCCTTGACGAAGGCGGCATCAGGACGCAGGTCGACGTTGCGCAGCGTCGGCACTTTCTGCTTGCCCATGTTGTTGTCGGCGAACGCTGCGTACTCCGGACGCGTTGCGAGGAAGCCGCCGAGCCCCTTGTCGACGAACGCCGCGTTGTAGCTGTAGACGGGGTTCTCCGGGTTCTTCGGCAGACCGAGGTTGTCGTAGGTGAAGTCGGTGAAGAGCGCGCCGCCGCTCCTGGCCGGCGTGATCACGTGGCACTTGACGCACTTGCCCTGACCCATGAACAGGCTGAAGCCCTTCTGTTCGTCCGCGCTCAGCTTCGCCATGCCCTTGCGCGCGTAGTCGAACTTCGACGTAAAGGCGTTCGATTCCGGCGACGCTTCGAACGCGGCGATCGACAGCGCGATCGCGTCGTAGTTCTGGTAGACGCGCATCCGATCGGTCGGAGACAACGAAACCGTGCCGCCCTCGCTGCCGCAGACGGTGTCCGTATCGGCCGGCCAGGTGATGTTGCAGGCATCGAAGCCCCAGACCGCCTTGAACAGCGCCGAATACGCGCTCGTGCACACGCGATGCACGATGCAGGCCGAATCCGCAACGGCCTGCTCGGCCGGATTCAGAAACGGCCCCTGCGCCTGGTCGGCGGCCGGATTGCCGAGCTTCTCGCCCGTGGCGCGCCCGTCCCAGAAATTGCCGCCGACGAAGAGCGGATCGTTCCTGGTGCTGTGCGGGACATGCAGGATCGGGCTCTGCGTCGCGTAAGCGGAACTCGGCGGCTTGCGGTCGCCGAAACGACCGGCGATCGAACCCTCGTAAACGGAGCCGTGCGCGTTGATGGCTTCGCTCGGCCCGGTCCAGCCCGCCGCCGGCGAATGGCAGGCCGCGCAGGACTGGTTGCGGTTGATCGAGAGGTTATTGTCAAAGAAGATCGACCTGCCCAGCAGCTCGTTGGGCGTGAGTTCCGCGGCCTGTGCAAGTCCGAGGAAGATCCCGCTAGCCGCCAGAAGCAGCGCGGGCACCGCACGCGATTTCATCTCCTCCTGCCTTTCGGCGCGGAAACGAACCGCTGCTGAAGCCCACAGCTGCGGCGGTCGCAGCGTCGCGGCGGATCCGCGCCGTCTTCCGCGCGCGCGCCGATCGCCCACGAAAGCAGGGTAATGCGAACGGCCTGGCGCGCGTTGAGAAGCGTCAAGCGCCGCGAAGGGCACGCCGGCAGGTGGACCGCTTCAGTCGAAAACCGGCGTCTCGACGCCGAGGACCTTGTGCAGCTTGGGGCTGGTGGTCGTGTACTGCAGGTGGATCTTCCTGTCCGGAAAGACGTAGTTCGCCGCGCCGAAGGCGGCCAGCGCCGCTTCGTGGAAGCCGGAGAGGATCAGCTTCTTCTTTCCCGGATAGGTGTTGATGTCGCCGACGGCAAAGATGCCCGGCACGTCGGTCTCGAACTTCTCGGTGTCGACGACGATCTGCTTGCGCTCCAGCGCCAGGCCCCAGTGCGCGATCGGTCCCAGTTTCGGCGACAGGCCGAAGAACACCAGCAGCACGTCGAGCGGCACGCGGCGGGTGACGCCGTCGGGCGAAGCGACGCGAATCTCCGTCATCGTGCCATCGCGCTCCTCGAAGCCCGATACCGTGCCGACCATGAACTGCATTTCGTGCGCTTCGACCAGTTCGCGCATCTTCGCCACCGACGCCGGCGCGGCGCGGAAGCCTTCGCGTCGATGCAGCAGGATCACGCTTTCGGCCTTGCCCGCCAGCGCCAGCGTCCAGTCGAGCGCCGAGTCGCCGCCGCCGCAGATCACGAGGTTGCGGCCGTGAAACTGCGTCGGGTCCTTGATGCGGTAGAAGAGCTGCGTGCCGTGGAAGCGGTCGATGCCGTCGACCTTCAGCAGCCGCGGCTGGAAGCTGCCGACGCCGGCGGCGATGATTACGGTCCTGGTCAGGAAGCGCGTGCCGATCGAAGTCTGGACGAAGAAGCGGCCGTCGCCCAGCTTCTTCAGGATCGTCACTTCCTGGCCAAGATGGAAGGTCGCGCCGAACGGCGCGATCTGTTTCATCAGCGCGTCGGTCAGCTCCTGTCCGGTGCACACAGGCACCGCGGGAATGTCGTAGATCGGCTTGTCCGGGTACAGCTCGACGCATTGGCCGCCGACGTAGGCGAGCGAATCGATCACGTGCGCCTTGATCTCGAGCAGGCCGAGCTCGAAGACCTGGAACAGCCCGACCGGCCCGGCGCCGACGATCAGCGCATCGGTTTCGATCGGTGGCGGCCTGCCGGCGGCGTGCGGCACATCGGCCGCGGCGTGGATCTCGGTTTTCATGAACGCGGGAGTCATGCGCCTGGCGCAAAGAGGCGCGATTTTCGCCGATTTCGGCATCGCGGCAGTCCGCCGCCGCGGCCGCACGAGTCAGCGCCGGCCGCGCTTGTCTTCGTCCGGCGGCGGCGCCCGGCCTTCTCTGGCCAGTTGCTCGCGGTATTCGCGCATCTGCTGGTTCAGCTGGCGCAGCCGCGCGTCGACTTCGGACATCGTGTAGAAGTCGGCATCGTTGGCGCGCCGCGCCAGCTGCAGCTGCTCGATCGCCGAGGGCAGGGCGCCGAGCAGCATGTACAGCTCGGCGGTGGCCTGGTGCTGCAGCGCGCGCCGGCCGAGCCGTTCGTAACTGCGCGCCAGCATCTCGTACAGCCGCGGGTCGCTGCGCGGCAGCGCCAGCTGTTCGCGCAGGTAGGCGACCAGCGCCTCGTGCTGCTCGCTCTTCTGCAGCAACTCGGCGTAATGCAGCGCCGTCAGCCTGGATACCGGATACCGCGCGACCGCCTCGCGCGCCAGCCGCACCGCTTCGGCGCGCTCACTGTCACTGCGCGCGGCCGCGTGGAGCGTCTCCGACACCAGCTTGTCGAGCATCGGCGACGGCGCCTGGCTGGCGCGCCGCGCATTGCGCGCGGCGTCGACCGCCGCAGCAGGCTCGTTCATCTTCATCGAGGCCAGCGCCAGCCCGTAGTACGCGGCCGCCACCGAAGGCGCGCTGCGGCTGTCGATCTGATTGCGGAAGTACAGCGCCGAATCGCGTATGCCCTGCACGCTTGCGTCCTGCAGCACGCGCAGCCGCGCGCGGACCAGCTGGAAGTCGAGCGAATCGGGGCGCTGCCGGACGCGCGCCTCGCGCACGCGGTTCTGGATGTCGCTGAGCCGCTCCACGGTCAGCGGGTGCGTGCGCAGGTAAGCCGGCGCCGCCGTTTCGTATATGCGCGTGCCCTGCTGCAGGCGACCGAAGAAGCTGGCCATCCCCGCCGGATCGAAACCGGCGCTGACCAGGATCTGGAAGCCGACGCGGTCGGCTTCGCGCTCGGCGTCGCGCGAGAAATTCAGCTGCTGCTGCACGGCGGCCGCCTGGCCGACGGCGATCGCCGCCTGCGTGGCGTCGGCGCTCGACGAGGAGCCGCTTCGCGCCGCCAGCAGCGCCAGCAGCAGCGCGCCGATGGCGATGTAGCTGCCCTCGCGCTGCTTGGCCAGCATGCGGGCGATGTGGCGCTGCTCGACGTGACCGATCTCGTGCGCCAGCACCGAGGCCAGCTCCGATTCGTTGGCCGCGCCGAGCACGAGGCCGCTGTGCACGCCGATGAATCCGCCGGGCAGCGCAAAGGCGTTGAGCATCGGGTCGCGCACGGCGAAGAACTCGAAGTCCGAGTGCCGCGCCGGGCTGGCCGAGACGAGCTTGAAGCCGAGCGCGTTCAGGTATTCCGAGGTGTCGGCATCGGCGAGAAAAGACGGGTCGCGCCGCGCCTCGCGCATGATCGCCTCGCCGAGGCGACGCTCGTTGCTCGGCGACAGGTCGTCGGCGGCGGCGTCGCCGAGCGCCGGCAGGTTCGGCGTCATCGCCCGCACCGGCGCCACGGCGCCGCCGGGTGCAGCCAGCGCACAGCACAGCAGGGTGACGAGCAGACGACGGGCGAAACCGGCCACGGAGATGCAATCCAGCCGCGCCGCAGGGGGCGGCGCATTGCGTTTGTATGATAGATGCTCGCTCAGACCCGCTGCGCCCCCTTTTCGTTCCAGCCTGTAACCGCCCGCATGAACCCGCTCACGCATTTCGACGCCGCCGGCGCGGCGCACATGGTCGATGTCGGCGACAAGCCGGCAACGCACCGTGTTGCGGTGGCGGTCGGCCGCATCCGCATGTCGCCGCTGACGCTCGACCTGATCCGCGCCGGGACGACGAAGAAGGGCGATGTGCTCGGCGTGGCCCGCATCGCCGCCATCCAGGGCGCGAAGCGGACCAGCGAACTGATCCCGCTGTGCCATCCGCTGCCGATCACGCACGTGGCGGTCGACTTCTCGATCGACGCGGCAGCGAACTGTGTCGAGTGCACGGCGCGGGTCGAGACCCATGGCCAGACCGGGGTCGAAATGGAGGCGCTGACGGCCGTGCAGGTCGGCTTGCTGACCGTCTACGACATGGTCAAGAGCGCCGACCGGACGATGGTGATCGAGGGCGTGCGCCTGCTGGAGAAGCACGGCGGCAAGAGCGGCAGCTTCGTCGCCGAGGCTTCCTAGAAGCGATCGCGTCCCCGCGGCGACCGCCGGCGATCCGCAAACGCGTTCCGGCGGCGTTCAGATCACGTTGCGCTCGGCCAGGGGTCGCTGCTCGATGATTCGCTGCGGCGCCAGCGGCGCCAGGTCGAGGGCTTCGTAGCGGCCGAGCGCGATCAGCTCGGCCAGCGCCTGCGCGACGGCCGGCGCCTGCTGGATGCCGTGCCCGGAGAAGCCGCAACCGATGAATGCGTTGTCGAATCCCGGCACCTGGCCGACGACTCCGTTCTGGTCGAAAGTGTTGTACTCGTAGTAGCCGGCCCATGCGCCGGTCGCGCGCAGCGCGTCGAAGGCCGGCACGCGGCGCGCCAGCGCCGGCCAGATCACGTCGTCGAACAGGCCGTGGTCGATCGCCTCCAGCGGCGCATCGTCGATGTCCTCGCTACGGGGTGGACCACCGGCGATGAAGCCGCGGCCCTCGGGCCGGAACCACACGCCGCCGGGGTCGATGACCAGCGGGCAGCCCGGCAACCGGGCCGGGGTCGAGAACACGAAAACATCGCGCTTGCGGGCCCGGACCGGCAGCGCGAAGTCGAGTTGCCGCGCCAGAGGCGCCGACCACGCTCCGGCGGCGATCAGCAATGCCTCGCAGCCATGGGTGCTGCCGTCGCCGCCATGCACCGCCAGCACGCGACCGCGCCTTGCTTCGATGCGATCGACGTCGGTGGCAACAAAGCGCGCGCCCAGCGCGATCGCCTTGCGCCGGAACGCCTGCAGCACGCTATAGCCGTCGAACCAGCCTTCGCCGCTTTCGCCGAGCGAGCCCGCGGCCAGATCGTCGGTGGCAAGCCAGGGAAGCCGTGCCTGCAGCGCGGCCCGGTCGAGCAGGCTCACATGAGCGCCGCAGGCGGTCTGCAGCGCGTGATTGGCACGCAGCGTCTCGACGCCGGCGGCGGTGGCGAGGAACAGATAGCCGCGTTCCGTCAGGGCGATGTCGGGGCGCAGGTCGCCGACGGCGAGTTCGTCGCCGATGCGACGGTAGAAGGCCAGGCTCGCCTGCGACAGGCGGATGTTGATCTCGGTGGAGAACTGCTGGCGGATCGAACTGGCCGACAGTGCGCTGGAGGCGCGGCCGTAGGTCGGATCGCGCTCGAGCACCGTCGCCCGCAGCCCGTGTCTGGCGGCGAGAAAGTACGCCGTGGCCGCGCCGATCACGCCGCCGCCGGCGATCAGCACGCCGTCGCTCACTGGGGCACCCTACGGCCTTCGGCCGGTCCCGCCGAGCGGGAATGAGCCCCTTCGGACGGCCGCGCGGGGCTCATCGGTGCCCTCCTACAATGCGCTGCATGCTCCGATTCTATGCAGCCGACGAGGTGCACGCCGCGCTCGACTATGCGCGGCTGGCTGACGCGCTGGCGCAGGCGTTCGCTGCAGGTGCCGAGGTCCCGGTGCGCCACGTGCACGCGCTGGGCGGGCTCGACAGGCTGCTGCTGATGCCAGCGTGGAGCAACGCCGCGCTGGGCGTGAAGCTGGTCACCGTGATGCCGGGCAACGGCGCGCGCGGCGTCGGAACCGTGCAGGCGATCTACGTGCTGCTCGACCGCGCCACGGGTGAGGCAAGAGCGCTGCTCGACGGCGAAGCACTGACCTTGCGCCGCACCGCCGCCGCTTCGGCGCTGGCCGCCCGCTACCTGGCGCGTGAGGACGCGCGGAACCTGCTCGTGGTCGGTGCCGGCCGGCTGGCGCCGTACCTTGCCTGTGCGCATTTCGCGTTGCGCCCGGATCTGCGCCGCGTCTTCATCTGGTCACGCGATCCGGCGCGGGCGCAGACGGCGGCGCAATGGCTGCGCGACCAGGGCCTGCCGGCACAGGCTGCCGAGCAGCTCGAGCCGGCAGTGCGCCAGGCACAGATCGTCAGCTGCGCCACCACGGCAACCGCACCTGTCGTGCACGGTGCGTGGCTCGAATCCGGGACGCATCTCGATCTGGTCGGCGGCTTCACGCCGACGATGCGCGAGGTCGACGATGCGGCCGTGGCGCGGGCCCGCATCGTCGTCGACACCTATGCCGGTGCGCTGGCCGAGGCCGGTGACCTGCTCGCGCCGCTGGCCAGCGGCGCGATCACGCGCGCCGCCATCGTCGCCGAACTGGCGGAACTGGTGCGCGGCGAGCAGCGCGGCCGCACGAGCGCCGAAGAGATCACGCTGTTCAAGTCGGTGGGAACGGCGCTGGAAGATCTCGCCGCCGCGGCGCTCGTCGTCGCAGATCGCTGAACCGCGCCGCAGCCGGCGCGCGCCGCTCAGGCCTTTGGCGGCGCCGTGTCGATGAAGCTCTGCCGCGCGGCAAGCCGGCTGTACAGCTTGTCGAGGCTCGGATGGCGGTTGCGCCAGTCGATGTGCGGAAAGCGGAAATCAAGGTAACCGAGCGCGCAGCCGACGGCGATGTCGGCCAGAGAGTAGGCGTTGTTATGGCACCAGTTCCTGCCATTGAGGCCGTTTGCCATCGCATCGAGTGCGGCATCGACCTTGCCCATCTGGCGGTCGATCCACTTTTGCGACTGCTGCTCCGGTGGCCGCTGCGTCTGCTCCAGCCGAGCCAGAATGGACGCATCGAGCAGGCCGTCGGCCAGCGCCTCCCAGGTACGCACTTCGACGCGCTCGCGCCCGGTGGTGGGAATCAGCTTGGCGACCGGCGTCATCGTGTCGAGGTATTCGACGATCACGCGAGAGTCGAACACGGCGCCGCCGTCCTCCATGATCAGGCAGGGCACCTTGCCGAGCGGATTGGACTGCTGGATCTTCGAATCCGGCGACCAGACGTCCTCGATCTCGAGCTGGCAGTCGATGCGCTTTTCGGCCATCACGATGCGCACCTTGCGCACGTACGGACTGGTCAGGGAACCGACGAGTCGCAGTCGATGGGACACTGGTCTATCTTTTCGCATTGTGGTTTGTGCAGGCAGTATATCAACGCACCTTCGAGGCGCCTCTCGCGCTCGACATCGCGCCGCGCTGGCGAATTCGCGGCAGCGGCGATGCTAGACTTTTTTGGTTCACTTCGGCTCGGCTCGATGACCGGCATGTTGGGTCGATGCCGCACCACGAAGCGACTCCGCCATTGACCTCGCCCCTGGAACTTTCGGCGCTGACCGCGCTGTCGCCGCTCGACGGCCGTTACGCGGCAGCCACCGCGCCGCTGCGCGACGTGTTCTCGGAGTTCGCCTTCATGCGCGCGCGGGTCAACGTCGAAGTGCGCTGGCTGCTGGCGTTGGCGCGACTCGGCCTGGCGGAGCTGCCGGCGCTGCCCGAGGCCGCGACCGCGCGGCTGCAGGCACTGGCGCGCGATTTTTCGATCGACGACTGCGCCGACATCAAGGAAACGGAGCGCATCACCAACCACGACGTCAAGGCGGTCGAGTACTGGATCCGGCGCCGCACGGCAGACGATCCGGCGCTGGCTGCGGCGGCCGAGTTCATCCACTTTGCGTGTACCTCGGAGGACATCAACAACGTCGCCCACGCGCTGATGCTTGCCGACGGCCGCGCGGCGCTGCTCGAGCGCCTGCGCCGGATCCACGGCGTGCTGCGGTCGCTGGCGCACGCGCATGCCGAGGTGCCGATGCTGTCGCGCACGCACGGGCAGGCAGCCTCGCCGACGACGGTCGGCAAGGAGTTCGCCAACTTCGCAGTGCGCCTGGCGCGCGCGATCGAGGCGATCGAGGCGGTGGCGCTGGCGGCGAAGATGAACGGCGCGGTCGGCAACTACAACGCGCATCTGGCTGCCTATCCGCAGGTCGACTGGGAATCGGTCGCGCGCGGCGTGGTCGAGTCGCTTGGCCTGACGTTCAACACACACACGATCCAGATCGAACCACACGACACGATGGCGGCGCTGTTCGACGCGATCGCCCGCGCCAACACGGTGCTGATCGACCTGAATCGCGACCTGTGGGGCTACATCGCGCTCGGCTACTTCCGGCAGAAGCTCAGGGACGGCGAGATCGGCTCGTCGACCATGCCGCACAAGGTCAATCCGATCGACTTCGAAAACTCCGAAGGCAATCTCGGGCTGGCCAATGCGCTGCTGCGCCACCTCGCCGAAAAGCTGCCGATCTCCCGTTGGCAGCGCGACCTGACCGATTCCACGGTGCTGCGCAACCTCGGCGTGGCCTTTGGCTACTGCATCGTCGCCCATGCCTCCTGCCTGCGCGGGCTGGACAAGCTGGAACTGAACCGCGAGCGGCTGGCGGCCGACCTCGACGACGCCTGGGAGGTGCTGGCCGAGCCGGTGCAGACGGTCATGCGCCGATATGGCGTTGCGGGCGCGTACGAGAAACTCAAGGAACTGACGCGCGGCAAGGGCATCGAGCGCGACGCGCTGCGTGAGTTCGTTGGCCAACTGCCGATTCCGGCCGAGGCGCGCGCGGCACTGCTGGCGCTAGAGCCTGCAACCTACGTCGGCAAGGCCGCCGAACTGGCCCGGCGCTGCTGAGGCATCGATCGTCGATCTGGCGACGGAATTGCGCGATGCCGGGAATGGTCGTGCCTGTGATGCTGTTAACTCGTCGCCGCGCTGCAGTCCGCCGCGGCGCCGCGGTGCTCTTGTTCAACTTTTCGGGGACATCATGAACAAACTGCTCAATTCCACCTTGATCGCATTGGCCGTCGCCGTCGCGGCGCCGGCGCATGCCCAGTTCGCCAAGCCGGAGGACGCCTACAAGTACCGGGCCTCCGTCATGTTCCTGCAGTCGCAGCACATGGGGCGCATCAACGCGCAACTGAAGGCCGACAAACCCAATCTGGCACTGGTCAGCGAGAACGCGGCGGTCCTCGACACGCTCAACAGGCTGTTCTTCACGGCGTTCCCGGAGGGCTCGGACATGGTTGCCAATTCGCGCGCAAAGCCTGAAATCTGGAAGGAGCAGGCCAAGTTCAAGCAGTATGCGGATCGGCTGAACGGCGACGTCGCCAAGCTGCTTTCGGCGTCGAAGGGCGGTGACCTGGCGCTCACGCGCACTTCTTTCCAGGCGGTGGCGCAGACCTGCAAGGCGTGTCACGACGATTTTCGTCGTGACTGAAAAGCCGAGAGCGAAGCGACAGGGCGCCGGCGGGCGCCTTTTTCTTGGCTGAAGCGGTCGGGCGGGCACGGGGCGCCGGAGCGATCGCGCCGCCGTTGCGCTCAGGCTCATTTTCGACAGTTTGTTTTGCGAATTGCTTCGGTTTCAAGGGGTTAGCGGGC
>CAZDXQ010000061.1:0-17259 GCA_964509545.1 uncultured Burkholderiaceae bacterium
GCAGCTCGCGGCACTATCGATCCTGCTGAAGGGGTTTTGAGATAGGTTCTAGTCGAATGTGCGGCTGTGATGACTTCGCCTGCAGCGCATGGCGAGGCCGTTTGTGCGCGGCGGTGTAGGCGACTGTGCTGGTACCGGTCGATCGAGCATCATTCAAGGCTTGGCATTGCGTGTCGCATGCAGCGCATTCTGCACAACCGCCGCCACCCGTTGCGCGGCCCGACCGTCGCTGCGGTAACCGTTGTTAGCCTGCGACCCATGACCATAGAAGATCGACGCCAGCACGTCGGGCAATTCGGCCGGAGTCCCGCAAGGGGTCGCGACGCCGAGCTGAGCCAGGCTGAACCAGATGTGCGCTGCGGGCGAATTCTCGACCGAAATGACCGGCTTCCCGGCCACCGCCGACTCCAGTCCCACGGTCGACGTCTGCACGACGACCACCTGCGCGGCAAGGATGAGGGGGTGAATGTGTTCGCGCGGCGGTTCGCTGAAATGGATGCGTGCCTCGTCGGGCAGGCGCGGGAATCGGTGCCAGTCGCTCGGGTGGTGCCGCACGATCAATGCGAGATCCGGACGCGAGCGGACATAGTCGCGCAACACCGCCTCGATTTCCTGCGGCAGGGCCTGGCCGGCCGGCACAGGCGTGTCGGGATGGCCGTAGGGCTCGATGTGGCTGGCGAACAGCACTGGCATCAGTCCCTGCCAGCCTCGCGCTGCGATGAAAGCGTCCGCCCGGCGGCGGCTGTCCTCGTCGAACAGCCCATCGAACGCTGGGTTGCCGGTGACCACCACGCTCGGCACTGAAAAGCCCCGCGCGATCAGGCGCTGGCGCACCACTTCGGAGATCACGCAGGTCCAGTCCGGCTTGGTCTCGCGCAGCACATACGGGTCGCTGTCCAGTCCGAACAGGTCCACGATGCCGACTGTAGGAATGCCAAGCCCGCGACCGATTTCCAGCGCGGCCTGCTCGCTGCGCGGCGAGTTGGTCGCTACGACGATGTCGGGCCGCAAGGCTTCGATCACCCGCCGCATGAAGTGCAACGGACGGAAGCCATAGCGGCCGTGCTGGCGGTAGATCTCGGCCGCGCCCGCCTCGCCATGTTGCGCGAGCAGGTCCAGATAGTTAATGCCCAGATACGCGATGGTCTCGTCAGCGGGCACGTCGGGACTGGTATTGCCCTCCGCGAGGCGCTCGCCCCAAGCGCGCGCCTCGCCGGCATCGACCAGGTGCAGGAAATCGCGATAGCCCAGTGTCGGCCGCAAGGCGCGTGCCCTGAGGTGAGCGGTAGTTAGACCCATCAGCCGGCAGTCCACGCCGGGTAGCAGCCGTTCCAGCTCGCGGATCACCGGCAGCACCATGCCAACATGGCCGCCACCGTAGGTGACGAACAAGGCGCGCGGCGCGCTCATTCGAACTGTCCCCGGTGCCAGATCGCCAGCGCCGCCAGCGCGCGAAGTTGGCGGGTGAAATTGGCCGTGCCATCGCGATGGCTGTCCAGCATGGCGGCAACCACGAGGGGTTCGAACAACTGGCCGACGATATGGCTGCTAGTGAGCGTGTGGCGCAGCCAGCCATGCAGTTCGCCGCGAAACCAATCACCAACCGGCACCGTGAACATCTGTTTGCTGCGGTAGGCGAGCTCCTCGCCGATCAGCGCCGCGACCGCACGCTTAAACCAGTGCTTCTTGTCGCCACTGGCGGCGAGCTTGGTGGCGCCGCGCGAGCGGAAGGCAAATTCCATCACGCGCCAGTCGAGAAACGGCGTGCGCGCCTCGATGCTCACCGCCATACCCATGCGGTCGGGCTTGACGAGGTTGTTGCCGCTCAGCAGGAGCTGCATGTCCAGATACAACGCTTGATTGATGCGGTCGAAATGCCTCGCTTCGGTGAACCAAGGTTCAGCGGCAGCGAAACTGTCAACGCCGTCCAGTTGCGCGCCAACCGCGGCGCGGTAAAGGCGCTTCTTGGCCGCGGGGTCGAACAGCGAAATGCTGTCGAAGTAACTGCGCTCGAATTCCAGTTGCGACAGGCTGAACACGTCGGGCCGGACGAAGAACTGCGCGTACTTGTCGTAGCCGGCGAACAGTTCGTCACCGCCGTCACCGGTCAGCACCACCTTGACGTGCTTGGCTGCCAGCTCGCTCACCCGCAGAGTCGGCATGAAAGAGGCGTCGCCATGCGGCTGGTCCAAGTAGTGCAAGACCTGTGGCCAGCGGGCCAGCATGTTCAGCGCCACCACCTCGTTCGTGTGCTGGCAGCCGAAACGCTGCGCCGCTTCCTGCGCGGACGCAGACTCGTCGTAGCGCGGATCGTCGAAACCGATGCAGAACGATCTGACCGGCTCCTTCACGTGGCGCGCCATCAGGCCGACGATCGTGCTCGAGTCGACCCCGCCGGAGAGGAAAGCGCCGAACGGGACGTCGGCGCGCAGGCGGATCCTGGTGGCGTCGTCAAGCAGCGCCATCAACTCGTCGGCCCAGTCCTCGAAACGGCAGTCGCGCTCGTGCTGGTCGGCCAGACTCCACCAGCGTCGCCGCTCGGCCAGACCGCCGCGCGTGTACTTCTCCCAGGTGCCGGGCATGACGTGGCGGACGTCCTCGAACGCAGTCCAAGGCGGCGGCACGTAGTTGAACGTCAGGTAGTGATGAATCGCTCGCAGGTCCATCGCCGGGCGGTTTCCGAGCGCTGGCCACAGCGCCTTTGGTTCGGAGCCGAACAGTACGCGCCGGCCTTTGTCGCGCACGACCAGCGGCTTGACGCCGATGCGATCACGCGCCAGGTAAAGGGCATCTTCACGCGCATCGTCGATGGCGATGGCGAACATGCCGTTAAGCCGCCGCAGGCAAGCGATGCCCTCGCGCTCGTACAGCCGCAGGATCACCTCGGTATCGGACTGCGTGTCCAGACGCACGCCGGCTGCGCGCAGTTCTTCGGCAAGCTCGACGTAGTTGAAGATCTCGCCGTTCTGTACCAGCGCTATCCGGCCGTCATCGCTGACGAAGGGCTGGTGGCCACCGCCTAGATCGATGATCGACAGGCGCCGGTTGCCAATCGCCACGCCGCGCGCCGGCTGATGATGGATACCCTCGTCGTCCGGGCCGCGGTGCACCAGCGCCTGCCCCATGGCGCGCAGCGCCTCTTCAGGCAGCGGCCGCCGCTCACGGTCCCAGTAGCCGAATATGCCACACACGGTCAGTTGCTTCCCTGGCCGCCAATGCGACGCAGCGTCCACCAGATGATCTTCAGGTCGAGCCACAACGAGGCGTCTCGCACGTAGCGAAGGTCAGCCTCCAGCCGCTGCACCTCGGTCGAGTCGGAGCGGTACAGCGCCTGCGCCAGCCCGGTGATGCCGGGGCGCACGCTGCAGCGCTGGCTCCAATCCTGCTCGCTGTACAGGCTGCGCTGCGCCGGCACGTCCGGCCGCGGCCCGACCAGGCTCATGTCGCCCATGAGCACGTTGAACAACTGCGGTAACTCGTCCAGGCTGGTGCGGCGAATGAAGCGCCCGACGCGCGTGATGCGCGGGTCGTCGGCCGACGTGTAGTACGGACCGACGGCGGCAGCGTCATTCACCATGCTGCGGAACTTGAGCATGCCGAACGCGTGGCCGTGCCGGCCGACCCGGGTCTGCCGGAACAGCACCGGTAACCCGCTGTCCAGCGCTATCGCCAGCGCCGTGGCCAGCAGCAGTGGCGACAGCAGCAGTAGCGCGAGCAGTGCCAGCACGATGTCAAGCAGTCGCTTCACGGCTGCGCAGCGCGGCTGCGCATGGCTCGGGCGATGGCCTCAATCGCCGTCCCGATGCGTTGCCGGTCGGCTTCGACCTGGTCCGCGCTGCGTTGGGCGAGTGACCGCTCCGCCTCGCGCAGCGCCGCCACGCCGGTCTCGAAGGGGGCGGTCGCACCGTTGCCGTGAAAGGTGCGCGACAGGATCACGGCCTGCGAGCCCAGCCGCAGATGTTCGGCAAGCACGTCCCGGCCAGGCAGCAGGCCCTCGTCGAGCCGCGCGATGCCGCCGAAACCGAACCGCAGTCCCTGCGCCCGCGTCAGGCCGGCCACGCGATCGAGCACCCCGAGCGACAGCGGCTCGAACATGAAATGCAGGCCCAGCGACAGGTGCAGGTCGTTCAGCCCCACGTACACCTCGCGCAGCCCCGGCGTCCCGATCCACGCCGGCAGCGACTCAAGGGCACCGGCGGTCTCCAGAAGAGCCACCACCGGAACGCGGCCGCCGACGGTGGCGCAGAACTGGCGCAGTTCGTCGGCGGCGGCGAACATCGGCAGCATCAGCGCGTGGGCGCCCTGCGCCAGCACCGCGTCCACTTCGGCTGCCGTGCCCGGATGGAGCGGATTGACCCGCACCATCAGCGCCGAGCGATGCAGCACCGACCTGACGCGGCCCACATCGTCGAGCGTATGGCTGCTGATGAACGTATTGCGCCCGGCCTGGCGCTCGACCTTGTGCATTCGCTCCAGGTCGACCAATAACCGCAGTCCGTCGAGCGCATCGCAACGCCGAGCCAGCTCGGGGTCGTTGGTTATCTGGATCAGCTCGATCATGACGGAGTTCAATTATCGTCGCAGCGCCTCGCGCAGAGGCGGCGAGCACGCCCAGGCCGCTAGCAGCACGAGCGCCGCGACCAGCAGCGCCAATCCGAGGCCCGGCAGGCGCGCCGGCGGCGGAAGCGAAGCTGCGGCGAGCGCCAGCACCGCCGCGGTCGCGGCCGCCGGCGCCAGGTCGCGCAGGTACAGCGCGCCGGCCACCAGGTCGCGCGCGCGCCACAGCAGCGCCGCCGCCGCAACCGCCAGCGCAGCGTTGATCGACCACATGACATGCGCGCCGTCGAGTACTCCCGGCCGCTCGGACTGCCCCGCGAACATCCAGCCCAGCATTGCCAGCAGTGCCACCGCACCCAGATAAACGATGGCCGCCTCGCGCAGCCGTCCAGTGCTGGCCATCAGGATCGACAGCACGGCCAGCAACGCCTGCGGCAGCAGCGACCACGCGCCGGCACGACCCCACAGGGCCACCTCGACGACCGCCTCCGGCGACATGCGGCCCCAGCCGAACAGCAGCGCGGCCAGCGCGGGCGCCATGCCCGCCAGCGCGGCGGCTGCCGCGCAGGCCAGCGCCCAGGCGAGCACGAAGCCATGACGCAGAACTTCGCGTTGTCGCGCGCGCTGCGTTTCACTCGGCGCTGCTTCCGAGAGCGCGAATGCGCTGGCCACGCCCGGGAAGGCCAGAACCGCAACGAGTTGCACGGCTAGAACCAGCGGCAGTTCGACCAATTTCCAGGCGAAGTTGAAGGTGGCGAGCGCCCCTTCGCCGCCGGTCGACGCGAGGCTGCGGCCCAGCACCGGCAGCAGCAACGGCAGTCCCGCGCTTGCCAGCGCCCACAGCCAAACGACGGTCCGCGGCCACGGTGTCGCTACCTCAGCCCCGCCGGACATCTGCGCCGCCTGCGCAGCTTTCGACCGGCCCAGCCGCCAATGCAGCCAGCCTAGCCGCAAGCCCATGCCGACTAGGAGGCCGGCGCCGAGCAATGCGATCAGCCCAGTCCAGGAACGGCCGGTGTCGAGCGCGATCAGCAGCAGCGCGCCGATGATGGCCGCGTTGACCGCCAGGTTGGCCCCGTACATCCCGCTGAAGTCGCGCCGGTGCTGCAAATGGGTGGTCCACAGCGCCGCCAGCAGGGCCAGCGGCATGGCCGCGGCGCTCCACCGCAGGGCGAAGTGGGCGGCGTCCTGAGCAGTGCCCAGGCCAGGCGCGAGCGCCTGAACCACGAGCCGCGGTGCGAGCGTGATCAGCACGCTCACTAACAGTCCCACGGTCAGCAGGACGCGGGCGAGGCGCGCGCGGGTCGCGGCCTGGGCCTGCTCGGTCTGTGCCGCCCACATCGGCAGCAGGACATAGGCCAGGGCGCCCGAGGCCAGGATGCCAGTCAGCAGGTCGGGAAGCGTCAGCATCAGGATCGCCACGTCCGCCAGGCCGGTAGCGCCAAGCGCAGCGGCCTGCAACGACTCGCGTAGCAGTCCGAGCAGGCGACTGGCCAGCAGCAGGACGACGGAAAGCAGACCGGCGCGCAGAAACATAGCCCGCATTATCCAAAGGCATTTCAGTCCGAAAAACTCAGCTTGCGCCGGCTGGCGGCGATCCCTGTGCGCAGGCAGCGCCGATCTTAAGGAGCCAGCGCGGCCGCGAGATGGTCGGTCGCTTCGTGCGAACGGTCTACGACATGCGGTGCATTAAGCTTGCCAGGCAGCGCGAGCATCATGCTCGGATCCAGCGCCGAGCACCGGCCGACGTTCAGCGCACAGCCAGGGATTGCATCGATGCTCAACGGCAAGTCCATCTTCGTATCCGGGGCGACCGGCTCGTTCGGGCAGCGCTTCGTGCGCACGGTACTGCAGCGCTACTCGCCCCGCCGGCTGGTTGTGTTTTCGCGCGACGAGTTGAAGCAGTACGAGATGCAGCGGCAGTTCAGCCACGACTCTCTGCGCTTCTTCCTGGGAGACGTGCGCGACGGCAACCGCCTGATGCAAGCGATGCGCGACG
Organism: uncultured Burkholderiaceae bacterium; assembly: GCA_964509545.1. GTDB lineage: Bacteria > Pseudomonadota > Gammaproteobacteria > Burkholderiales > Burkholderiaceae_F > JADJWR01. The sequence continues at coordinate 6,557 of CAZDXQ010000061.1, forward strand.
TCGACTACGTGGTTCATGCGGCGGCGCTCAAGCAGGTGCCGGCAGCCGAGTACAACCCGATGGAGTGCATCAAGACTAACGTGATGGGGGCGCAGCACGTGATCGAGGCGGCGCTCGCCAACGGTGTGGAGAAGGTAATCGCGCTTTCGACCGACAAGGCGGCCAACCCGATCAATCTATACGGCGCTACCAAGCTCGCCTCTGACAAGCTGTTCGTCGCCGCCAACAACATCACCGGTCCGAACCGCACCCGCTTCGCGGTGGTCCGCTATGGCAACGTTGTGGGCTCGCGCGGGTCGGTCGTGCCGCTTTTCCGCCAGATGGTGGCCGATGGCGCCCGGGAGTTGCCGATCACCGATCTGCGTATGACCCGCTTCTGGATCACCTTGCAGCAGGGCGTCGACTTCGTGCTTGCCTGCATGCAGCGTATGCACGGCGGTGAGGTGTTCGTGCCGAAGATCCCGTCGGCGCGAATGACCGACCTGGCCGAGGCCATCGGCCCAGGCCTGCCGACCCGTGAAATCGGCATCCGCCCGGGCGAGAAGCTGCACGAGGTGATGGTACCCGCCGACGACGCCCGCCTGACGCTCGAGTTTCCGGACCACTACCTGATTCAGCCCAGCATCAGTTTCAACGAGCCGCCTGACTTCAGCCACAATGCCGCCGGCGAGCACGCCCGGCCAGTGCCCGGTGAGTTCGAGTACAACTCGGGCACCAATGAATGGTTCCTGTCGGTGCCAGAGATCCGCGACCTCATTACTCGGGCCGAATGACCGCGGCTCGCATCCCGTACGGCCGGCAGTCGATCGACGAGACCGACATCGCAGCGATCGTCGAGGTCCTGCGTTCCGATTGGCTGACGCAGGGACCAACGATCGATCATTTCGAGCGTGCTATTGCTGCCACTTGCGGTGCCGCGCATGGCTGCGCGGTGTCCAACGCGACAGCGGCACTGCATCTCGCCTGCCTGGCGCTCGACCTCGGCCCGGGCCAGCGGCTGTGGACCTCGCCGAACACCTTCCTCGCCTCGGCCAACTGCGGCCGCTACTGCGGCGCCGAGGTCGACTTTGTCGATATCGACCCGCGCAGCTATAACCTGAGTGCCGACCGCCTGGAGGAAAAGCTGGCCGCGGCCGCACGCGCCAACCGCCTGCCGCAGGTGCTGGTCACGGTCGACTTCGCCGGCCAGCCTTGCGAGGCCGACCGCATCTCGGCCCTTTGCCACCGCCACGGCGTGCGCGTTATCGAAGACGCCTCGCACGCCATCGGCGCAACATGGAAGGGCGAACGCGTCGGCAGCGGACGTTGGGCCGACGTCACCGTGTTCAGCTTCCACCCTGTCAAGATCCTGACCACCGCCGAGGGCGGCATGGCGCTCACGAATAACGCCGAACTGCACCGCCGGCTGGCGATGCTGCGTTCGCACGGCATGGTGCGCGACGCCGTGCACCTGCAGCGCACCGGTGGAGGCGCGTGGTATTACGAGCAACAGGCACTTGGCTTCAATTACCGGATGACGGACATGCAGGCCGCCCTGGGCCTGAGCCAGTTGCGCCGGCTCGGCGAGTTCCTGTCGGCACGGCGCCGGCTCGCGCGGCGTTACGACGCGCTGTTGGCCGACCTGCCCGTGGTGCGCCCATGGCAGGCGCCGGAAGGCAACTCGTCGTTCCACCTGTATCCGGTTCAGATCGATCCCAGCCGTCGCCGCCGGGTCTTCGACGGCCTGCGCGCGCGCGGCATTGGCGTGCAAGTGCACTACATACCCGTGCACACGCAGCCGTATTACCGCGCGCTGGGCTTTCGCGACGGCGACTTCCCGGCGGCCGAGCGCTACTACGCGGGGGCCATCTCGCTGCCGATGTACGCCGAGCTCACCGACAGCGACCAGGACGCCGTGGTCGACGCTCTCCGCGCCGAACTGTTGTGACCACCCTTGCCCTGATCCAGGCCCGCATGAGCAGCACGCGGCTGCCCGGCAAAGTGCTGCTGCCGCTTGGCGGCGACACGGTGCTCGGCTGCGTTATCGGCCGCCTGTCTCGTTCGCGAAGGCTCGATTCGCTCGCCGTCGCCACGTCAACCGACGCCGTCGATGAACCGATCGGCGCCTGGGCACGGGCGCATGGCGTAGCCTGTCATCGCGGCCCGCTCGACGACGTGCTGGAACGCTTCGCGGGGGCTGCGCGACAGGGCGCAGCCAACACGATCGTGCGCATCACGGCCGACTGCCCGCTGATCGACCCCCAGGTAGTCGACGCGATGCTGGCGCAGTTCGACGCCGCCGCCGCGGCCAGCGCGCCGTGCGATTACCTCAGCAACGCGCTGCAGCGGACCTTTCCGCGCGGGCTCGACGCCGAGGTGTTCAGCCGCGCCGCACTGCTACGAGCGGCAGCAGAGGCCAAGCAACCATTCGAGCGCGAGCACGTCACGCCGTATCTGTATCGCGACGGCGCTGGCTTCCGCGTCTGTCATCATCGGGCGGCGCACGACCTGTCACACCACCGCTGGACGCTTGACACGACCGAGGATTACCGGTTCCTGCAGCGGCTGTTCGAACTGCTGGGCGAACGCTGGCGCAAGGCCGGCTACGAGGAAATCGTCGCCCTCCTCGACCGCCACCCCGAGGTAATGAAGATCAATCGTGACGTACGCCAGAAGCAACTGGGGGAGTAGGCAGATGCCATTTGCGACAGAACAGGAAGACTTCTGGGCCGGCGACTTCGGCGACGACTACACGCGGCGCAACCGCGGCCTGGACGTGGTCGCCGCCAACACGGCGCTGTTCGCCCGCATCCTGGCGCGACTGCCGAAGCTCGACTCGGTGGTCGAACTCGGCGCCAACATTGGCATGAACCTGCTGGCGCTGCGCAACCTGCTGCCGCGGGCGAAAATGGCTGCGGTGGAGATCAACGAATGCGCGGCGGCCGAAATGCGTCGGATCGACGGCATCGAAGTGACGGTCGGTTCGCTGTTCGACTACGCGCCGCAGGTGCCGGCCGACTTCGCCTTCGTCAAGGGCGTGCTGATCCACATCGCGCCGGAGCGCCTGGCCGACGCCTACGCCGCGCTGTATCGCAGCAGCGCGCGCTACCTTTGCGTAGCCGAATACTACAACCCGAGTCCGGTCGAGGTGCCGTACCGCGGTCACAGCGGCCGCCTGTTCAAGCGCGACTTCGTCGGCGAACTGCTCGATCGCTACGCCGACCTGAGGCTGGTCGACTACGGCTTCGTCTGGCGGCGTGACGTGTTCGCGCAGGACGACCTGACCTGGTTCGTGCTGGAAAAGCGCTGAGGTGACGACATGTTGACCTTCTGCAAGTGCTGCGTGATGCCCCACACCAAGCCCGACCTGAAGATCGACGGCGAGGGCGTGTGCAGCGCCTGTCGCAGCTTCGAACAGCGCCGCGAGGTCGACTGGGCAGCACGCCGTTCCTCCTTCCTCGAACTGATCGAGAGGTACCGCGCGAAGGACGGTTCGCGCTGGGACTGCATCGTGCCGGTGTCCGGCGGCAAGGACAGCACCTACCAGGTGCTGCGCATGAAGCAGCTTGGCCTGAATCCCCTGTGCGTCACGGCCACGACCTGTGACTTGTCAGACATCGGCCGTTGCAACATCCAGAACATCAAGAACCTCGGCGTCGACTACGTCGAGTTCTCGCCGAATCCGGTGATCCGGCGCAAGATGAACCGGATCGGCCTGACCCAGGTCGGCGACATCTCGTGGCCGGAGCATGTGGGTATATTCACTATCCCAGTGCGGGCCGCGGTGCAGTATGGCGTGCCGCTGATCGTCTGGGGCGAGAACTCGCAAGACGAGTACGGCGGCCCGGCGGCAGCGGCACAGAACAACGTGCTGAACCGTCGCTGGCTGGAGGAGTTCGGCGGCCTGCTCGGCCTGCGCGTGTCCGACCTGATCGGGCTGGAAGGCATCGAGAAGCACCACCTGATCGCCTACACCTACCCGTCCGACGAGGATCTGAAGCGGGTCGGCGTCACCGGGCTGTTTCTTGGCTACTACTTCCCTTGGGACGGCTACTCGAACGCCCTGATCTCTCAGGCAAACGGTTTTAGAACGTTCCACACCACCGTGGAGGGATCGGTCGTCAACTACGAGAACCTCGACAACCACCAGACGGGCATCCACGACTACTTCAAATTCCTCAAGTTCGGTTTCGGTCGGGCCACCGATATCGCCTGTCTGCACGTTCGCCGCGGCCGCATCACCCGGGAGGACGCGATCGACATGGTGCGGCGGCACGACGGAAAGTTCCCCTGGACCTACCTCGGCAAGCGGCTGGAGGACATCCTCGAGCCGCTCGACATGTCGGTCGACGAGTTCGTCCGAGTGTGCGACCGCTTTACCAATAAGCGGATCTTCGTCACCGATGCCCGCGGCCAACTCGTCAAGGATCGGCACGGCAACCTGAAGCGAATCAACGACGACAATCCATGACGGTCGTCATTGTCGACTACGGAATGGGCAACCTGGCCTCGGTGCAGCGCGCGCTCGAGGAGTGCGGCGCGTACGTCGAAATCGCCGACGAACCGACGGCGCTGCGGCGCGCCAGCCATGTGGTTCTGCCCGGCGTCGGCGCGTTTGGCGACGCGATGGTGCGGCTGGCGGCCGGCGGCTGGATCGCTCCGCTGCGGCAGCTCGCCGCCGAGCATGTTCCCCTGCTCGGCATCTGTCTCGGCATGCAACTGCTCGCAGATTACGGCGAAGAAGGCGGCGCCCACGACGGTCTCGGCCTGGTTCCCGGTCGGGTCACACGCCTGCAGCCGGTCGGCCGCAACGAACGCGTGCCACACGTCGGTTGGAACGAGGTGTTGCCGCAGCGCGCTGACCCGCTGTTCGAGTCGATCGCGCCGCGCACTGACTTCTACTTCGTGCACAGCTACTGCTTCGCACCAGCACAGCCCGAGCACGTGGTCGCCACCACGCCGTACTGCGGGGCGTTCGCTTCCGTGGTGCGCAATGGCAGCATAGCCGGCACGCAGTTCCACCCGGAGAAGAGCTCTCGCGCCGGCTTTCGGCTGCTGCGCAATTTCCTCGCCGGCCGCGGCGATGCTTAAGGCCCGCGTCATTCCAACCCTGCTGTGGAAGGACGGCAGCCTGGTCAAGGGCACCGGCTTCGACAGCTGGCGCCGCATCGGCGCGGCGATGCCAGCGATCAAGGTCTACAACACGCGCGACGTCGACGAACTGGTGCTGATGGACATCACCGCAACCGCCGAGAGCCGGGGACCGGACCTGGCCGAGATCGACGTCCTGGCCCGCGAGTGCTTCGTGCCCTTCACCGTCGGCGGCGGCGTCGCTTCGGTGGAGATGGTGCGCGACCTGCTCCGCGCCGGTGCCGACAAGGTGATCGTCAACTCGGCCGCCTACGCGAATCCAGCGCTTGTAAGCGAGGCCGCGCTGCGCTTCGGCAGCCAGTGCGTGGTCGCGGCGATCGACGCGCTGCGCGGCGACGACGGCGGCTACGAGTGCTGTGCGCGCAGCGGCACGCTGCGAATGGGCATCGGCCCGGTGCAATGGGCAAAACGGCTGGAGGCCCTCGGCGCCGGCGAGATCCTGCTCACGCGCATCGAGCGCGACGGCACCCTGCAGGGCTACGACGTCGATCTGCTGGCGCTGGTGACCGCCGCGGTGTCGATCCCGGTGATCGCCGCCGGGGGCGCGGGCAGCTATGACGACATGCTTCGGGCACTCCGCACGGGCGGCGCCAGCGCGGTCGCCGCGGGAGCGATGTTCCAGTTCACCGAACAGACGCCACGCGAGGCCAAGCAGTTTCTCGCTGCACATGGTGTTCCGGTGCGGGCAGCGCACTGAGCGACACGAACGAAACGATGCGAATCGCGCTGCGTGCCGACGCTTCGCCGACCATCGGCTTTGGTCACGTGGCGCGCTGCCTGGCAGTGGCCGAAGCGCTCGTCCACAGCGGGCACGCCGTAGCCCTGATCGGCGCCGAACCGCCGGCAGCGCTACGCGCACTGGCGGCGCAAATTGGCGTCTCGCACCTGAACGCTTCGGCTTCCGGCCAGCGCGCGGATGCGGCGGCGAGCCTAGAGGCGATCGGCCTCTGGGGTGGCGCTGACGTGTGCCTAGTCGACCACCACGCGCTCGGCCGCGTTTGGGAGTCCGCTGCGCGACAGGCGGGATGCGCCGTGGCGGCGATCGACGATCTCGGACGAGAGCACGACTGCGACCTGCTCATCGACGCCAACGCAGGAGTCACGGAGGACAATTACCGGGGGCGAGTCGACCCGGGCACCTGGCTGCTGCTGGGACCGCGCTACGCGATGCTGCGGCGGGGATTTCGCGACGGGCATGAACAAGCCAGGGTACGTCGGCAGATCGAGCGCATCCTCGTCTCCTACGGCGGTACCGATCCGACCGGCGAAACGGCCAAGGCCATCGAGGCGGTGGCGACGCTCGACGGCGTCACTGTTGAAGTTGCGGTCACCAGCGCCCAGCCGCAGTTCGATCGGGTTCGCGCCCTCGCGGCCGACGTTGCCCACCTCAAGCTGCATGTCGACCGCAACGACCTCGAGCGATTGCTCGCTGACGCCGACCTCGTGCTTGGCGCAGCCGGCATCAGCGCACTGGAGCGCGCCTGCCTTGGTGTGCCATCGGTCGCGACCATAGTCGCCGACAACCAGGCGCCGGGCGCCGCGGCGCTGGCCGACGCCGGCGTGACCCTCTTGCTCGGCGACGCGGCAACCGTTACACCGGCGCGACTGCGCGCGGTTGTCGAGGGACTGCGCGCCTGCCCTGATGCGCTGGCCCGCATGTCAGCGCGCGGACCGACGCTGGTCGACGGCCGCGGGGCGGCGCGGGTGGCGGCCGCATTGAGATCGCTGCGCTTCGAACTGAGACGCGCGACGCTCGGCGACGCGCAGCCGATGTTCGAGTGGCGAGACCACCCGCGCACGAGGGCGTTCTCGCTCGATCCGCGGCCGCTCGACTGGGAGGCGCACCAGCGATGGCTGGCTGAGCGGCTCGCCGATGCGAACTGCGATCTGCTGGTCGCCTCGGACGACGTCGGGCCGATTGGGGTGCTCCGCTTCGACGTGGCTGCTGCGGTGGCAAACGTCTCCGTGTACCTGCTCCCGCAGCGCCAGGGCACCGGGCTGGGCGCGCCGCTGCTGCGTGCCGGCGAAAGATGGCTCCGGCACAATCGGCCGCGAGTGACCGCGCTGCGGGCGACGATCCTCGAATCGAACCGCGCCTCACTGCGGGTGTTCGCCGACGCCGGTTACGAAGGCGCGCAGCGCGACCTCGTGCGCCCGCTGGCCTTGGCCAGAATATCGGGAGGTTCTGCTTGAACATGGGTATCAGGATCGGCAGACACACCGTGGGGTCCGAGGCGCCGCCATTCGTGATCGCCGAGATGTCAGGCAACCACAACGGCTCGCTCCAACGGGCGCTGGCTATCGTCGACGCCGTAGCCGATGCCGGTGCGCACGCGCTCAAGTTACAGACCTATACGGCCGACACGATGACGATCGACCTCGCTGAGCGCGAGTTCGTCATCGACGATCCGGCAAGCCTTTGGGCCGGGCGGACGCTTTACGACCTGTACCGCGAGGCGCACACGCCGTGGGACTGGCACGCGCCGATCTTCGAGCGCGCGCGCGCACGCGGCCTGGTCGCATTCTCGACCCCGTTCGACGCCACTGCGGTGGACTTCCTCGAAGCGCTCGAGGTGCCATGCTACAAGATCGCCTCGTTCGAAAACGTCGACCTTCCGCTGATCCGCCGCGTGGCGGCCACGGGCAAGCCGGTGATCATCTCCACTGGGCTGGCCACGCTTACCGAGATCGGCGAAGCGGTGGCGGCGGCGCGCAGCGCCGGCTGCCGCGATCTCGTGCTGCTGAAGTGCACCAGCGCTTACCCGGCCTCGCCGGCCGATTCCCACCTGCGCACCATCTCCCATCTGCGTGAGGCGTTCGGCTGCGAAGTCGGGCTCTCGGATCACACGCTCGGCAGCGGCGCCGCCATTGCCGCGGTTGCGCTCGGCGCCACCGTGATCGAAAAACACGTGACCCTGTGCCGCGCCGATGGCGGCGTGGACAGCGCGTTCTCAATGGAGCCTTCGGAACTGCGCCAACTGGTTGAGGACGCCGAGCGGGCGCGGCTGGCGCTCGGGGGGGTTCGCTACGGGCCGAACGCGAGTGACCGGAGCTCGCTGCGCTTTCGCCGCTCCTTGTACGTTGTGTGCGATACGCGTGCTGGCGAAGTCTTCACGGCTGAAAACGTGCGCGCGATCCGTCCGGGTCTCGGCCTGCCACCGAAGGACGTCGACCGCGTGCTTGGCCGAACAGCAGCGCGCGACATCAGCGCTGGTACGGCGCTCGCCTGGGATCTGGTCGAATGACTGGGAAACGACGACCGTCGGGATCACGCCGCTGAGAGATCACCAGCGCGGTTTGGGGCGACGTGCCAGCTCCTCGTCGATGATCGGTCCCAACGCGGCAAATTCGTCGGGGCGATTCTGAAGAAATGAGCGAAGTATGTCCGCATAGACCTCGGCACTCGTCGGAGACATCGCGAACAGCCGCGTGAGGTGCCAACGAGCGGCGTCGAGATCGTCAGCGAGGACCGCGAGCGCAATCCGCCTGGTAATGGTGATGCCCTGCGGCATCTGGGTGGCAATCAGCCGATCAGCCACCGCAATCTTTTGATCGAGATCTTCCTGAGTCATCGCAACACCCGCCTGCATCAAGTGATCGGCGCGCAGCCGGAAGAACCTGACGTCTCGATCAGCTTCTGCGAAGACTCTTTGAACTTCTTCGGTCGGTGCGGCTCGCATGGCACCTCGGAAGTCTTCAAGGTAATGCAGCCGATCGAGGTTGCGGTAGTCGTAGAACACCGCGAACGCTCCGCCAACCAAGGCCATTGCCAAACAGAAAAGGACCGGCCGCCACCGAGCAGCGTGGCTGTGCTGCGACCACTCAGGCCGAACGAGCAAGCCGAGTGCCAGAGAGAAGATCAACAGGAAGTGCATGTACCAGAGCACAAACTCCAGCATGGCGTGGATAGCCAGTACGCCGAGCCAGAGAATCAGCACGGCGTCTGCGCTCCGTAGTTCGCGCCGGCAGCGAATCAGGCTGATCCCCCAAAAAACAATGACGCCCGCGAGCGCGCCCGCGCCGATCAGACCGAACTCGGCCAGAATCTGCAGCGCTGAGTTGTGCACGTAAGCATCAAGCGGCCGATGAACGTCGAACGTCGCGGTCATGTAGACGGTCGGTGCGAATTTGTAAGCACCGACACCGATCCATGGGCTAGTCATCCAGACGTCGATCGCCTGGCGCCAGAATTCGAGACGCATCAAGATGCCGGGTCCCTCCACGTTGCCGAGTCGGACAACCCCCGAAACGCAGTCACTGCCGATTCCGGCGATGATCGGGCCCGAGCCCAAAACAGCCGAGGCGAAACCGCCAGCGAGCATCGCCCCGATCAGCCAGCGGGCGCGCCGGTCCTGTGCCGGCCAGGCACGCAGGACAATCATCAGGCCAACGGTGAATCCCATGAACAGCCACGCCATTCGCGAAGCCGTCAGCGCTGAACCAATCAGCAACAACACGATGACCGGAATCGCCCAGCGCGAAGACAGCCGGCCCTCGCCCTGCAGGTAGAGCACTGCACCTAGACCCAACCAGGCCAGCGTTGTCGCCTGGTTCGCCTGAGCCACATTGCCGTACACGCGACAGTTCAATCCGTCGTAGAGCGGCACAACGAAGGGCGAGAACGCTTCGTAGATGCCGATCGCCTGAATGACCTGGCTCGCCGCGTTCAAGCTACCCGTGATGACGAGTGCCCAAGCCAGACGACCGACAACCTCTTCGAGAAGTCCAGCCGCGCGGATCCCCTGCCCGAGCAGTATCGCCAATACGGCAAGCGACAGGTATCCGAGCCACGTGATCGGAATCTCTGGGTAGTCATAGATACCCAAGAAAAAATGAACTAACAGCAGCAGTGCGAGCGTGAGCGGGACAAGTACAACGGAAGCGCTCACCGGGAACCGACGTGGAAGCGCGGGCAGCAGCGCAAGGCTGGCGAAACTAAAGAGAACAAGCGCGCTCCACTCACCGTGAAAATCCCCGAGCGGCGGCTCGCGCAGGAAGCTCAGAAAGCTGATGATAACGGAGAGGCCTAACAGAACGGCGAACGCCGACAGGAAGAACCCCGGTCTGTCGGACGATCCAGACAATCGGGCTGGTCTTGCCCCGCTTATGGTGGCCACTCGAACGTGCCTTAACGTGTCGCGCTGTGGGATATACCGAAAAAAGAACGGCGCGAGATGGACTCGCGCCGTTCGCTTGAACTAGACGCTGCGCTTATCGACAGTTCGCGGGACGGTAGCGGGTCTCGACAGAGCCACCCGTGCAATTCCAGTCAACCGAGCTACCGGCTGCTGTCGGTGAAAATGTGATCGTGAGGCCGCCCTGGTTGCCGCCAACACTGCCGGAATAGGTAATCGTAATCACGCCGCTGCCACTAACGGACACCGATGTAACGTACTTGCTGAAGATGCTGTCCGACACGCCGGCCGCGGAATTCGACGACGGGAAGACCGACGTGGTCTGGTAGGTCTCGGCCACGGCTGTCTTGACCGCGGAGGCCAGGTTCAGACCTTCAGTGATGCGCGACCGCACCGTGTATTCCTGATACTGCGGAATCGCGATGGCGGCCAGGATGC
>CAZDXQ010000062.1:0-16911 GCA_964509545.1 uncultured Burkholderiaceae bacterium
GCTGGATCCAGGCGGATCTGTTCGATAGTCACGAGGTTAAGTAAGGCTCAATAATCGGCGCTGCCCAATCGACCTGTTTGCCGCGACACGATGGCCCTGCCCGCCCTGCTGCAGCACCTGCGCCTGCCGGCGATCGGCGCGCCGCTGTTCATCATCTCCAACCCCGACCTCGTGCTGGCGCAATGCAAGTCCGGCATCGTCGGCAGCTTCCCGGCGTTGAATGCGCGGCCGCCCGAAGTGCTCGAACAATGGCTGGTCCGCGTTACCACCGAGCTGTCCGCGTACAGGGCGGCGAACCCGGGGGCGGTGGTTGCGCCGTTCGCCGTCAACCAGATCGTGCACTCGAGCAACGACCGGCTGCAGCACGACATGGATCTGTGCGTGAAGCACCGGGTGCCGATCCTCATCACCAGCCTGCGCGCGCCCGACGCCGTGGTCGAGGCGGCGCACAGCTACGGCGGGCTGGTATTCCACGACGTGACCAACATCAAGCATGCGCAGCGCGCGCTTGCGGCCGGCGTCGACGGCCTGATCCTGGTGTGCGCCGGTGCCGGCGGCCATGCCGGGCGGCTGTCGCCGTTTGCGCTGGTGCCGGAAGTGCGCGCCTTCTACGACGGCACGATCATCCTGTCTGGCGCGATCGCCCGCGGCGAGGCGATCCTCGCCGCGCAGGCGATCGGCGCCGATCTCGCCTACATCGGCACCCGCTTCATCGCCAGCGCCGAGGCCAACGCCGTCGAGGCTTACAAGCAGATGATCGTCGCCTCACGCGGCGAAGACATCGTCTACACGAACCTCTTCACCGGCGTGCACGGCAACTACCTGCGCGGCAGCATCGTCGCGGCTGGCCTCGATCCGGAGGCGCTGCCGATATCGGACAAGAACGCGATGAACTTCGGCTCCGGACGAAGCAAGGCCTGGCGCGATATCTGGGGCGCAGGCCAGGGCGTGGGCCAGATCGACGACGTGCTGCCGGCGGCGGAGATCGTCACCCGGCTGGAGCGCGAATATCACGCGGCGCGCGCGCGCCTCTGCCTGGGGCAGCGATAGGCGCGGCGGCCGTCACGCGATCCAGAACGGCTTGGCGGTTTCCTGCAGCACCTGCTCGCGCGACAGGCCCACATCCCTGAGCAGGTGTTCGTCGAGCCCCTCCAGTTCGGCGCGCGCGCGGCTGCGCTGAAGCCACATCGCGACGAGCGTTTGCGCCGTGGCGGCGCTGCCTGCGAGGCTTCGCAGCATGCCGCGTGCTGCCGGTGCGGGAGCGCGCGCCGGCGCCGACGCACGGATCGGACCGATCGAGGCGGCCAGTCCGCCGACGCCGCTGCAGTGGGTTTCGATACGCACGATGTTCTCCTTTCTTCAGCCGCGATCGTGCGCCTCGACCGCGGCAGCGACAAACGAATTTCACGCAGGCGATGCATGCGTGAACTGCATGCCTGAGTCCGGCACGGCGAGTCCCCTTGCTGCCGGCGCCGGGCCGACGAGCGAGCTCCGCCTGCCGGCGGCGGGCAGCCATGGCGCCGCTGCCGGGGTCAAGGTCGATCAATGCGGTCGCCGCGCTGCGGGTGGCCTGCACGGGCACGCCGACCGCCGCCACGCTCAAGGCAAAATCGGGCCTTCGCGCAACGGATTTCGGAGCAGGCCATGCTCGATAACCTCGGAAAACTCGTGCTGCGGCTGTCCGTCGGCGTCCTGATGCTGATGCATGGCATCTACAAGCTCAGGAACGGCGTGCAGGGGATCGTCGATCGAGTCGCCGGCACGGGCTTGCCCGGCGAATTCGGCTACCTCGTCTATGTCGGCGAAGTCCTCGCGCCCGCGCTCGTGATCATCGGACTGTGGACCCGCCCGGCAGCGTTGCTGATGGTGATCACGATGATCGTGGCGATCTGGCTGGTGCACATGGGCGACTTGTTCATGCTGACCCGAACCGGCGGTTGGGCCCTGGAACTGCAGGGGCTGTTCCTGTTCGGTTCGCTCGCCATCGCCCTGCTCGGCGCCGGCCGCTATAGCGCCGGCGGCGCCAGCGGCAGGTTCAACTGAAGGATCGCGCCGTTCCTGCTGCGGCATCGTCGTTGGAGCCTGCCCTCATGCAATACCGTCGCCTCGGCCGCTGCGGCCTGAGAGTCAGCGAGCTGTCATTCGGCTCATGGGTCACTTACGGCAACCAGGTCGACAGCGGCGCGGCGCGCGAACTGATGGCCGCGGCGTGGGACGCCGGCGTCAACTTCTTCGACAACGCCGAGATCTATGCGCGCGGCGGTGCTGAGACCATCATGGGGGCGGCGCTGAAGGCACTCGGCTGGCCGCGGACCCGCTTCGTCGTCTCGACCAAGTTCTACTGGGGCCTCGGCGAAGGTCCGAACGAAAAGAACACGCTGAACCGCAAGTACCTGCGCCACGCGATCGAAGGCTCGCTGGTGCGGCTGGGGCTCGATTACGTCGACCTCGTTTTCTGCCACCGGCCCGACCCGACCACACCGATCGAGGAGACGGTCTGGGCGATGCACCAGATGATCGAGCGCGGCCAGGCGCTGTACTGGGGCACGAGCGAATGGGCTGCCTCCGAGATCCTTGCCGCATGGTCGATCGCCGATCGGCACGGTCTGGCGAAGCCGGTGATGGAGCAGCCGCAGTACAACCTGTTTCACCGCAAGCGAGTCGAACAGGAATATGCGCGGCTGTACGAGGACATCGGGCTGGGATTGACCACGTGGAGTCCGCTGGCCAGCGGACTGCTCACCGGCAAGTACCGCGGCGGCATCCCGGCCGGCAGCCGCGGCACGGTGGAGAACTACGCTTTTCTGCGTGCGCGGCTGACCGACGAGAATCGCAACGAGATCGTCGGCCGGCTGGAACCCGTTGCCCGCGACCTCGGCTGCACGCTGGCGCAACTGGCGCTCGCCTGGTGCCTGAAAAACCCGCGCGTATCGACGGTGATCACCGGCGCCACGCGGGTGGCGCAGGTGCAGGAGAACATGCGCGCGCTCGATGTCGCCGGCCGGCTGACGCCGGAGGTGCTGGCGCGCATCGAATCGATCGTCGGCAGCCACCACGACTGAACATGGACGGCGTCTCCTTCCGCCTCGCCACTGCCGCCGACCTGCCCGCGCTGCTGCGACTGCTGGTCGACGATGCCGTGGCGCAGGCGCGCGGCGGCTACACGACGGATGCGACGCCGGCCGTGCGCGCGGCGTTCGACGAGATCGCGCGAGATCCGAACAACGAACTGTGGCTCGGCGAGCGCGACGGCGAAGTGGTCGCCATGCTGCAGCTGACCTTGATCCCGGGCCTGTCGCGCGGCGGCATGAAGGGCGCTGTTCGAGGCGGTGCGCGTGCGCGCCGACCTGCGTGGCCGGCGCATCGGCGAAGCCTTGATGGAGCAGGTCGAGGCGCGGGCCAGGTCGGCCGATTGCGGGCTGATCCAGCTGACCACCGACCGGCAGCGGCTGGCCGCGCACCGCTTTTACGAGCGGCTGGGCTACGTCGCCAGCCATGTCGGGATGAAGAAGAAGCTGTGAAGGCGAAGGAACTGGTCCGCGTGAGCAGCCGGCGCGGGTCCAAGGCCGAGTCGCGCTGCGCGCGCTGCGGCACGCCGTTTCACTGCGGCATCGCAGACGCCGGCGGCTGCTGGTGCGCCAGGCTGCCGCCGCTGCCGCGCGAGGCCTATGCCGCGACTGCCGGCTGTCTGTGCGAAGACTGCCTGCGCCAGATGCTTGATGCGGTACCCGCACGCCGCCGCGAAACTGGCGGCTGACCGGCCAACCGGTCCAGCGCAACCTGATTTATCGCTCCCCGCGGGCGGCGCAGACCACGTAGCCGCCGAGCGAACGGTCGTCGACGGACGGACCGGTCCTGGCGGATCGACTCGGCGCAAGCCGGCCAGGACGAGTCGTCTCGCCACGCGATCTGACCCACGGAGAGGCAGGCCGTGGCCGGCGGGTGTCCGGTGTTTGATTTTCGCTTCGGTCGAACGCTGAAATCGGTTAACGAGATACGTCCGTCAGCGATGAGCCGAACGTGTAATTCGATGAGCCACGTCAGCCCACGGCCAACGGGACGGCGTGCATCGGGAACGCCTTCAACAGCTTGGCATCCATCGTGACCAGCTTGATCCGCAACCTCTTCGCCAGCGCGATGAACTCGCAGTCATACGCCGAGCAGTCGCTGTCGCGTACCAACTCTAGGACCGACATCGAGTCAACCTCGAACTCCGATCCCGCGAGCAGATCCTCAGCCTCGCCTTGAAGGCCGCACGCTTGGTCAAGAGTCAGGGTCCTGCGCCGCAGGTATCCGGCAAGTATGTTGCGGAACTCGCTGCGCCACAGTATCGGCGCGGCCCAGTCCGGGTCCCGCTCGAGCAGGGCCTCGGCCTTGGCGGTATGTTCGCCCGGCAAGTACAAGTACGCCAAGACGTTCGAGTCCACCACAATCACGAGCGGCCCTCCCGCTTCATCGCATCGATGTCCCTTGCACGGAACCTCCCCTTTGGCAACGCAGCGCGCAGGGCCCGCGCCCGCTCGATGCGCTCGGCAGGCGTCAGCCTGCTTGCCAGCAGGGCCGACTCCAGGCACACGATCGCCTCGCTGTTCATGCTGCGTCGGTGAGCCTCCGCCGAGAGCTTGAGGCGCTCGTACACCTCATCCGGAATGTTCTTCAACGTCAGCGTCGTCGGCATGTTGCGGCACCATCACCATAACGGTGCCATTATGGTTCCAACTGTGCCAGCAGTCAAGCGGGCTTACGCTGAGTCCCGCCCGACGTGCGCCAGCCTTCGGCTGTCGCCCCCGCAGGTGAACTCAAACGTTTCTTGGCGTCACCGATCAGCACCCGCAATGCACGGCCTGCCACCCCGACAACGCACCGGACGAGCGAGGAGAGCCCTGATGACAGTCGACCCTGAAGCAGCACGCGCGATGGCTGCGGCCTATACGGCGGCGTGGAACTCTGGCTCGCCGGAAGCGGTTGCGTCCTTCTATGCCCCGGATGGACACATCGTCGTCAATCGCGGTGAGCCCTGGGTAGGCCGCGAAGGCATCGGTGAAATGGCCGCTGGCTTCTTCGCCGACGTTCCGGATCTCAGACTGGTATGCGACGAGGTGCGCTGCGCCGGCAATCACGTCGCGTACTTCTGGACCTTCACGGGCACACATGCTGCGACGAAGAATCCACTCCGGATTGCCGGCTGGGAAGAGTGGGACCTCGATCCTGACCTCAAAGTCGTCGCATCACGGGGTTGGTACGACGCCGCCGACTACGAGCGTCAGACCACGGCCCGGTAGCGGCGAAGCGCCCTTGGCCTGACTCGAATCAATCCGCACCGCGTAGGGGTGAAGCGCACAGTGCAGCGCAAACGCAGGCCATCTCGCCTTGCTGAGGGTGATGCCCAACACCTCGCTCGCGCCGACCGCCGTCGGCGAGCCTTGCTTGCCGGCGGTGCCCTCGTCACTGCGCTGCTCGGTGACGGCTCGGCGCGAACGTAGACCTGCACACCGTGCAAACCGGCAACACGTCCCGGTCAAGGCGCGAGACGCAGCAAAACCCCCCAGGTCCAATGCGCGTGTTCTCGGCGCGATGTCAGCGGCCGGCCAGGTCGTCCCCGGATCAGAGCTGCGGCAGAGGCGATGTGAGGTCCATCGATGGGCGAGCGCATCACCTCACTTGAGCCGGGCCCTTGGCCGAAGCCGAGCGCCCGGCGCGGTTCTGCCGGCTCAGTTCGGGCCGCCGACGCGCTGGATGCCGTCCGCGAGGCGCTTGGCACGCGCCGCGTGAAATGCCAAGTACTGCTCGAGGCTGATCCAGCCGCGCTTTTCGATGTCGATCTTGTCGTACTCGGCGTAGGTGATCGGCAAGTGCCCGCGTGCTTCTTCACGCGTTATCCGCCCATCGTGGTTGCCGTCGGCTCTTTGGTACAGCCGTTCAAGCACGTTCGGCTGGCTGATCGCCGACGCCTCGGCCACGGCAGCATCCGTTGTATCGGCTCGGGGAGCCGGAGTCGAGCAGGCCATCAGGCCGATCGTGACGGCCGCGGCGGCGAAGAACACTGGAATTCGCTTATCAGCATGCATGAAATGCTCCTTTCGCAAGTAGATCGA
The DNA here is from genome assembly GCA_964509545.1 of uncultured Burkholderiaceae bacterium. Lineage (GTDB taxonomy): Bacteria > Pseudomonadota > Gammaproteobacteria > Burkholderiales > Burkholderiaceae_F > JADJWR01. The sequence continues at coordinate 6,096 of CAZDXQ010000062.1, forward strand.
CTTTGGCTGCGAGCCGATGCTGCAAGGTTAGGAGTGCGCAAGCCGATGTTGTCAGCGAAAGGTCGCTTTTCCGTCCAACCTCGTGAGGTGGCAGTGGCGAAGTGCTGCTCCTGGCGTTCGTATGGCCTGATTCCGATCAAGCGAGAAGTGCGCTGGCGACGATAATTGGGCGAAGCGCGCGGCGGCCGTCCGGTTTCGGCCGCCGCCGGCTGCCGCGGGTATTCGGACCGCGACCGACGAAGGACGTCACCTCATGACCCTCTCGCAGCCCCCCTCGAACCCGGTGCACGTGCGGTTCGACGAATTCGAACTCGACGAAGCGAACGCTTCGCTGCTCCGGCGCGGCAAACCGGTGGCAGTGGCGCCGACGCCGTTCGCGCTCCTTTGCGCATTGGTCAGGCGGCCGGGGACGCTGTTCACCAAACATGCGCTGCTGGACGCGGTATGGGGTCACCAGTTCGTCACGGACTCGGTGCTCAAGACCGCAATCAGCAAGATGCGCACGGCGCTCGACGACGATCCGCGCCAGCCGCGCTTCATCGAGACCGTGGCCCGGCGCGGATATCGGTTTATTGCCCATCCGATCGCGCAAGCCGCGGCCGCGCCCGGACCGGGAGCGGCGCACGCCGCTGCGCCGGTTCGGGCTACCGACGTCGCGTTCATCGGACGCGCAGAGGCGCTCGCACGGCTGGACTCGCTCTGGAAGGAAACTCTCGGCGGCAGGCGCGCCATCGTCTGGGTGGCAGGCGAGCCGGGCATCGGCAAGACGACGCTGATCGAGCGATTCAGCGCCGGGATCGGCGATGCCGCCCGCGCCCGCGGCCACTGCGTCGATCTGTACGGCGAAGGAGAACCCTATCTTCCCGTGCTCGAAGCGCTGGCCGAACTGTGCCGCGACGACGCTGAAGTTCCGGCGCTGCTGCGGCTGGTTGCGCCCACGTGGCTGCTGCAGCTGCCGTGGCTCACCAGCGTCGAAGAAAGGGAGGCGCTGCGGCGCGATCTGCCTGGCGTCGGCCCCGAGCGCATGCTGCGCGAGATGGGCCAGCTGCTCGACCGCTACACCGAGCGCCGTCCGCTGCTGCTGGTAACCGAAGATCTGCACTGGAGCGACCGCGCCACGATCCAGCTGATCGACTACCTGGCGCGCCGGCGCGGCAGTGCGCGCTTCATGTGGCTGGCCAGCTTCCGCCTGGCCGAGGTCGTCGCGCACGATCATCCGTTGAACCCGTTGCGGCACGAGTTGCGGCTGCACGGACTGTGCGAGGAGATCGTTCTGGACCCGTTCTCGGAAGCCGAAGTTGCCGCCTATGTGGCACAGCGCGCGCCGACGATGGCCGGTGACGAGGCTTTCGTACGGGCTCTGCACGGACGTGCGGACGGTGTGCCTCTGTTCGTCGCCTCGCTGATCACCGAAGCCTTGACGCGCGGCGCCGGGCAGGTCACCGAAGCGCCGCGGCGGCCCGGCGGGGCGGCGCTGATGGCCGTGCCTGAAAGCCTCGCCGCGCTCGTCGACCACTACATTGCCGGCCTCGGAGACGAGCAGCGAACGCTGCTGCTGGCGGCCGCAACCTGCGGCACCGAGTTTCGGGTCAGCACGGTGGCGCTCGTGCTCGGACGGGAGATTGCCTGGGTCGATCAGGTTTGCGCCGAACTGGCGCGGATGCAGCTTTGGCTGAAGCCCGCGGCGGCGGCCGACGATGGTGGGCACTCGTCCTACTCCTTCACGCATGCGCTGTTCCGCCAGGCGCTGTATGGGCGCTCTGCCGCCGCGGCGCGCACCGAGCTGCACCGCAAAGCGGGGTCCGCGCTTGAGCGCGAGCGCGCCGCGGGGCTGCCTGTCACCGCGTCCGAGCTGGCCATGCACTTCGATCGTGGGCGCGAGCCGATGTCCGCGCTGCGCTATTACGCCGAGGCCGCTTCCACGGCCCTGATGCGTTTGAGTCCTGCTGAGTGCATGGACCTGACGCAGATCGGACTTGACCTGCTCGAGCGGGCCGCCGCGAGCGCTGATCGGGATGCACTGGAGATCGAATTGGCCTCGTTGCGCGGGCTGGCTGCGTTTCATCTGCTCGGCGTGGGAGGCGAGGCTCACGATGCGTTCCAGCGCGCTTACGCGCTGCTGCCAGCTCAGTCCGGGCATCCGCAACGCGCTCTGCTGCTTCACAACTTCGGTTTCGTTCTGCTCTTGCGCGCCGAGTACGAGGCGGCACTCCGGGTGGCCGACACCGCGCACGCACTTGCGGTTTCATCGAAGGACCCTGTGCTCGAACTGGCTGCCTGCGCGGTGCGGGCCGACGTCCTGCTGCTGCAGGGCAGGCCGCGCGCGGCCAGCACGTTGATCGAGCGCGCGCTGCCCGCGATCGAATCGATCGACGCCGGGCCGGCGCACAGCTTCGCGCAGGTCACGGTGCTCGCGCTGCTCGGATTACATCTGCTGCATCTCGGACGGATCGGGGATGCGCGTCAGCGACTGCAGCAGGCGCGTGCGCGAACGACGCAGCTGGGTCAGCCGATGGGCAAGATGGTGGCGATCTGGATCGAGGCGATGGTCGAGGTCCGTCTCGGCAACGTCGAGCGCGTCGCGGCGCTGGCCGATGAGCTGCGGGCCCTGGTCGAGGACCACAACCTCAGCCACGGCCGCGCGGCGATGCGCTTCTTCAAGGGCTGGGCGGACGCGCATCGTGGCCGGCCGGACGAGGCATTCCGACTGATCCGCGAGGCCTTCGAGGACAACGTGCGGATGGGGATGATCGCCGGCGGCAGCGAAGTGCTCGGATTCGCCGTCGAGGCCCTGCTGCTGGCTGGCGACTACGAAGAAGCGCAGCGCCAGCTCGAGCAGGCATTGCAGATCGCCAACACGCACGGCGAGCGGGTCTACCTGCCGCAGCTTCTCCTCTTCAAAGCGAGAATCGCGCGGGCCTGCGGCCAGGCGTCAATCGCGCTGGATCTGGTGCATGAGGCCATTGCCGAGGCGCGCGCCCAGCAGGCGCCCTGGCTCGAACTGACCGCGCTGGTCGAGCTTGGCGAGCACGGTGGCGCCTCGGTGAAGGAGCGTCGGGCGTTGGCGGCGCTCGTCGATGCCCTGCCCGAGGCGCGCGACACGGCGTTGATGGCAAGAGCCCGCGTGCTGTCGGCTCGAGGAACGCGGACTCCGGTGGGATAGCCGCGATACGCCCCTGGCGGGGCGCGGTGCCGACCTCTGATCCGCCGGTTCGCCGGGATTCGGCGCTGGTGATTGCACCGCCGGCCGCCGCGCGCACCCTCGGCTGCGAATGCTCCCGGGCAAGCTTCGACCGGAACGAGACCGACCGGCGACGGTTTGCTGACCACTTTTCCGCTCGCGACGCCTAACGTCGGCTGCATGAGGGCGGGGCCATCCTGATGGCTCATCCCAGTTCGGCGATGAGCGAACGATGAAAGCACGGCACGTCAGCGAGGTGGTCGAGCGCATCCCCGAGGGGGCGAGCCTGATGATCGGCGGCTTCATGGGGGTCGGCACACCGGAGCGGCTGATCGACGAACTGGTGCGCCAGGGCAAGCGCGGGCTGACGGTCATCGCCAACGACAACGCGATGCCGGGCCGCGGCATCGGCAAGCTGATTTCGGCGGGGTTGGTGGCGCGGACGATCGCCAGCCATATCGGCCTGAATCCGGAAACGCAGCAGCGGATGATCGAAGGCTCCATTGCCGTCGATCTCGTGCCGCAGGGCACCCTGATCGAACGTATCCGCGCCGCAGGTCACGGTCTCGGAGGCGTGCTGACGCCGACCGGGGTCGGGACCCTGGTCGAGGTCGGCAAGAAGGTGATCGAAGTGGATGGCCGTGCCTACCTGCTCGAGACCGCGCTGCGAGCCGACTTTGCTCTCGTTCACGCGATGATTGCCGACTACTTCGGCAATCTGCGTTATGCGCTGACTGCGCGCAACTTCAACCCGGTCATCGCGCTGGCGGCCGATACCTGCATCGCCACGGCCGAGCACATCGTGCCGGTCGGGGTGATTCCGCCGGATGACGTGATGACGCCGGCATCGGTGGTCGACATCCTTGTCGCGAATGCCTGATTCTCGATGGAACCGCAGATCATCATCGCCCGCCGCATCGCGCAGGAACTGCGCGACAACATGCTGGTGAACCTCGGCATCGGCATCCCGACGCTGGTCGCCCATTTCGTGCCGCAGGACCTGCATGTCTACTTCCAGTCGGAAAACGGCCTGATCGGCACCGGGCCCGTGCCAGAGGAGGGTCTTGCGCATCCGATGCTCACCGATGCAGCGGGTCGCTCGGTCGGAGCCCTGCCGGGGGCCTGCACCTTCGACAGCGCGTTCTCGTTCGGCCTGATCCGGGGCGGCCACGTCGACATGACCGTGCTCGGCGGGCTGCAGGTCGACCAGCAGGGGCGGCTTGCCAACTGGGCGATTCCGGGCAAGATGGTTCCGGGCATGGGCGGGGCGATGGACCTGGTGACCGGGGCCAGGCGCGTCGTCGTCGCGATGCAGCACACGGCCCGGGGCGCGCCGAAAATCGTCAGAACGCTTTCGCTGCCGCTCACGTCGCTGCGCCCGATCGATCTGCTGGTCACGGAGCTGGCGACGATCGCGTTCCCCGCAGGCAAAGCGACACTGCTGGAAACGGCCCCCGGCGTCGATGTCGCCACCGTGGTCGCCGCAACCGAGGCGGAACTGATCATCGCGGAAGACCTCCGCGAGATGCCGACCTAGCGACTCGAATGTTCAGTTTTGTGCGATCGCTCGCCGCTGGAGTCTTGCTGTTGTGCGTTGTCTGGTGCGCGGCAGCCGGCGCGCAGGCGCGTGCGCAGCTTGCCGCACCGGAGCCAAGCGCCGCCGCCAAGCCGGCGCCGCTGGCGCCCGAGGCGCAGTTCGACGCCGAGCAGATCGCGCGTGCCAGGGCCGCTGCGCAGGCCCGCCTGGCGGCCATGGAAGCCGCCGGCGACGGGCCCGCCGACGCCCCCGCCGGCACGCCGGCATTCGAGATCTCGGCCCGCCTGACGATGGCCCGCCAGCTGGTCAGCCTGTACGACAAACAGCAGAACGCGCGCGAGCGCCTGGACCGTGCACGAGAGCGTCGCCGTCAGCTCAACCGCTCAATCGAAGCCTGGCGCGGATTCGACGAGCCGCCGCCGCGCTCGGTGCTGGCGGTCGATGCGCTGCGCGACGAACTCGACGTCGCCAATCAGGCGGTGGCCGCCGCGGCGGAGACAAGCAGGCTGCTGCAGCGGTTCGAAACGGAGTTCTCATCGAAGCTGAAAGCGGCACAGGGCGAAGCGCGTCTGGCGGGCGAAGCCGCCGACCGTGCGCGCGGCACGCCCGAGTATGGTCGGCTCGACTGGCAGCGCAACCTCGCGACGCTTAAGGCTGAAGTGGACAGCGCGACCCAGGCGCTGTTGCAGATCGGGTTGCGCGCGGCACAGGCCGACTACGAGGTCGCCGTCGAGCAGCGCGATTTCGCACGCCACAAGCTGATCACGGCGGGCTCCGAGCTGACCCTGCCGGCGGCGGACCTCGAAAAGGTCATCGGCGATATCGAACTGCGCCGCCTGACAACCGAGCGTGCACTGCGTGCAGCCTCGACGGCGGCAGCTGAAGCGCATGCCGTGCTAGAGGCGATCGAACTGCAGCAGGCCGAGGCCGCCGCGGCGTCGGCCGCCGCGGCCGAGCGCGCCAGCGAAGCGCTGATCACACGGGAAGTGGCCGCCACTGCGGACCAGAAGGTATTCCTGCTGCGCGAGCAGCTCACGGCCCTCGAAGCCGAGCGCTCCGTGTGGGAGGCGCGAGCCACCGCTTTAAGCCTCAAGGATCCGGTGCAGGCGCGCGCGCTTTACGAGCGGCTCAGGGAGGGGCTGGCCGGGCTGCGCGCCTCAAGACAGTACCTGCAGCAGCAGTTGTTCGTCGCCGCGGGCCGCCTGCGCGACGAGGAGGCGCGGCGTCGACTCGCTCCCGCGGTGGACATGGCGGACCGCCGCCTGCTCGACGCGCTGCGCGAGCGCGAGGCCGACCTGCGCGCCGCGATCGAGGCCAGCGCGCCGATGGAGCGGCTGGTCGCGCACTTTCAGGCGGACTTCGAGGGGCGGCGCGACATCACCATGGCCGAGCGCGCCAAGGACATCCTCGCCTCGGCCTGGCTCGCGGTGCGACAGGTGTGGAACCACGAGCTGTTCTCGATCGAAGACACGATGCAGACCGCCGACGGACGCAGGTTGACGGTCGCGCGCAGCGTCACCATCGGCAGGAGCTTCGGCGCCGTGCTGATCGTCGTCGCCGGTTACGTCATCGCGAGCTTTGTCGTCCGCCGGATCGAGCGGCGCATCGTGGCAGCGCGCCGCTCGACTCCGCAGGGCGCCGCGCTGGCGCGAAAATGGATCCTGTTCGCACTGACCGCGATCCTGGCGGTCTTCGCGCTGTTCTCCGCCAGCATTCCGCTGACGGCGTTCGCCTTCCTGGGCGGCGCGCTGGCGATTGCCGCCGGCTTCGGGCTGCAGACGCTGCTGAAGAACCTGGTCTCGGGCGTGATGCTGCTGGTCGAGCGGCCGCTGCGTCTGGGCGATCTGGTCGAAGTGGACAACCTGCGCGGTCGCGTCACCGAAATCGGCCTGCGTGCCTCGACCATCCGCAGCGGCGACGGCACCGAGTCGATGGTGCCGAACAGCCGCTTCCTCGAAGGCAACATGACCAACTGGACCTACTCCAACCCGACCCACCGGCAGACGATCACGCTCGGCGTGGCCTACGGCTCGCCGCTGCGCCGGGTCAGCGAAATCCTCAACGACGTGCTGGCGCGCCACGGGCTGGTGCTGAAGGTTCCCCCGCCGCAGGTCTACCTCGAAGGCTTCGGCGACAGTTCGATCAACTTCGCGCTCAACTACTGGGTGGAGATGACGGAGCAGACGGATGCCCGCCGCGTCAAGAGCGACCTGCTGCACATGATCGACCGGGCGTTCGAGGAGGCAGGCATCCAGATCCCGTTCCCGCAGCGAGAAGTGCGGCTCTCGACCGCCGTGCCGGCATCCGTCGCCGTCATGCCGCCAGCGGCGAGTCGCACCGTCGCGTGACGGAGCGCTGCGCTGTTCACTCCAAGTGGAAGAAGCCCTGAACTGCATCGAGGCAGCCGCCGTTGCGGTTGCGGCGGAAGCAGTGCGATCGAGGGAAAGCCCGAGCAGTGCGCGCCGTCCGTCGTGTCGGCGCTCAAGCGAGACTGAACTTCGACGATTCGCTGACCAAGCCGCGGTCGCATCGGTCTACCTTTCAATGGACGGAGACAGTCCTCGCCAACGACCGCCGAAGGGCTCGGCCTGGCGCATTGCTGAAACGGATGCGCTGGCGAGAACGGACTTGCAGATTCGCGACAGCAACCGAGGTATCGAATGAAAAGGGCAATCGCAACGATCGCTGCATTGGCGGCGCTCACGCCCGCGCCCAACGCTGCAGATCCGCAGGCGTTGGCCGAATCGAAGCAGTGCTTTTCCTGCCACTCACTGGACGGGGACGGGCCGACGCCGTCGTTCAAGCTGCTTGCACGGAACTACGGCCGCATCCCGAACGCGGATCGCATGCTCGAACGCAGGGTGCAGTCGGGCAGTGCCGGTCACTGGGGAGTCGATCCGATGCCCGACGCGGGGCCGCGGCCTGCGGTCTCCGAGGCCGAAGCAAGGGAACTCGTGGCCTGGATCCTGTCGCTTAAGTAGCGTTGGCGCGCGCTGAGGCAAGCCGCGAACCCTGAGGAGGTTCGCGGCGGCGTTCTGCAGCATGCCGCCCGCCGGCCATGTCGCCGCGCCACATCGCGATGGGCTGCGCTTCCGCAACAACAACGCCAATGAGCGATTTCTCTCTCACGATCGTCGGGGTCAGAGCACCTTGGCGTCGCCCAGCGCCTTGGCCAGGGCCGTGCCGAACTCGGCGATCGTCCTCTCCATCGAAGACGTCGGCTCGGTGGTCGACGTCCCCGACCACAGGACCACAAAATCCTGCGCGTGGAAGAGCCTCGTGTCGATGACGACTTTCCGCACCGTGTAGACGTTCGGCGGAACCGAGTACGCGCCCGACCACATGCCGGCGAAGCCGGCCGGTCCGTAGGCGTGCCCCGGGGTGACCCGGATATCCGTCGTCTCGCGCATTACGCGCGAAACAAGCACACCATCGACACCTGCGCCGCGTACCGCCGCTTCGACGACCGTTGGCGGCGGCGGAACGTCGTCGGGGAACATCTTGTATGACGCCTGCGCCTTGATTCCGCGCGGCGCCAACTGCGCGACCATCGTGTCCTCATAGATGCGACGTGCGGTCGGGTCGCGGTTGATCGCGACCACGAGCACGTTCTTCACCGGGATCCGATGGCTGGCTTCCGGGTTGACCCATACGCCATCGAAGGTGGTGGTGGCGGCGCAGCCGACCACTGCGGCGGCCACGCATGCAAGGGCGGCCGCGCGAAAAGCGATGAACAGGCTCATTTGATCTCCTTTCAAGACAAGGCATTCCTTCGGCGAAAGTCCAGCGCATCAATGGCGCGCGCTGGTCGGGCAACGAGCCCCACGGAGGGCAGGCTCGGCCCGCCAGCGTCTTCCTCGCCGCGATCCCGAGTTCGCGTTCGCGGCGCCGCGCGCTCGATCGACCTTGCCCGTGACGAGCGTCGTCCTGCCTGCGCCGGCTCGTCCGATGAAGCTGAACGACGCCTGCCCGCCACGTTGCACCTCGGGATTAACGCGCGGCGCCCGCCTGCCGCGTCGGCAAACTGGAGTCGGGTGCTTTCCGCTGCCGTTCATCGGGCGTCAACCCTGCAACCGGCACTGAGCGATGTTGCCCGACCTCTCGGGTCTGGCGGCCAGGGCGAGCTGATCGGTATGCCGTGCTTCCGCCTGAAAGCTGTCCTTCTTGTGCCTTGCGATTGCGCGCAGGCCCTGCAGGTCCACGATCCTGACTTCGCGACCCTTCTTCCGGATCAGTCCCAGCCTGTGCAGCTTCGAGACGATCCGGCTGACCGTCGCCAGTGCCAGGCTGAGGTAGCTGCCGATGTCGGCACGAGACATTCGCAGATTCAGTTCCGACGACAAGCAGCCGCGCGCCGCGAACCGGCTCGCCAACGAGAGCAGGAACAGCGCCACCTTGGCCTCGCCGCCCATGGTGCCGAGCAAGGTCATGAGATCCTGCTCCCGTACGATCTCGTGGCTCAGGATGCGATCGACCCGGTACTGCAGCCTCGGAAACCTGCCGATCCGCTTCTGCAGGCGCGAGTACGGCAGTACGCAGACTTCGCCGGACTCGAGCGCAACCAGGTTCTGCACGTGCACGCCGGACCCGATGCCGTCCATGCCGGCGAGGTCACCCGCCATCGGAAAGGCGGTGACCTGGGTCCGACCATTCTCGGTCACGGCGAAGCTCTTGAAGAACCCCGAGCGAAACGCGTAGAGCGCGCCGAACGGGTCGCCGGCGCGCAACAGATATTCGCCGCGGTGGACGCGCCGCCTCGTCAGAACGAACTCGTCGACGGGCAGTAAGTCGTCGGAGTGCTCGGCTCCGGGCAGACAGAGGTGCCGGACGCGACAGGTCGAGCACAACGTCGGCGCAGCTTCCGGCACGGATCGGGCCGACCTGCCGTTCGCAAGCCCACGCGCGGCGCCGGGCCGCCATGCCGGACCGGCCTGGGCACCGGATGACTGCATGCAAGGCTCCGAGGTCACGCTGTCCATGCCTCGAAGCATCAGTTCGAGTCGGCTGCCCGCATGCTGGCGCCGCTGAGTTCGACGACGCGGCCGGCGCGCAGGACGACGATGGGGATCCTCTCGCCCGGCTGCGACCGACGCAGCCGATCGCGGATCTCGCGGTAGTTGGCGGCGTTCGCTTCGATGGGCACTCCTGCGACGGTCAGGATGATGTCCCCGCCGAGCATCAGCGGCACGCCGCCGACAAGCGCGGGCGTGCTGCCCGCCCTGAGGCCCATCTGCGCCCCCGGCGAGTCTTCGGCCGCGTGCATCACCAGCAGGCCAGCCGGTTGCGGCAGGTTCAGTGCCCGAGCCAGTTCCCCGGACAGCGGCACGATGGAAACGCCCGTCCAAATGTGCGGCGCATCGAGCAGGAGTTCCTTCGCGGCGTTGGACGTCACGGCGAAGCCGATGCCTTCGGAGCCTCCGGAGCGACTGACGATGCGGCTGACGATGCCGACCACCTCGCCCTGCATGTTGAACATCGGTCCGCCGGAACTGCCGGGCGCCATTGCCGCGTCGGTTTGGAACAGTTCCACCGAGCCCGAATCGCCGGGCTCCGAGCTGGACGTGCGCCGCGCGCTGACGTAGCCGACAGTCAGCGTTTCGCTGATGCCGTACGGCGCGCCGACCACAAACACCTGATCGGCGACGTCGACCTTGTCCGAGTCGCCGATCCGGGCGACGACGGCATCCCGTGGCACCTGGGCGGCCTCCAGCAGCGCGAGGTCCGCCATCGGGTCGGCGGCGACGACGCGTGCCGGCACGACGGCTCCGCTTGCGAAGCTGATCCGCACGCGATCGGCCGCCTCGACGACGTGCGCGGCGGTCAGGATCCTGCCGCTTTGCGAGATGAGCACACCGGAACCGAGCCCGCGGGCATCGGCCGGGCCCTGGCTGCCCGGCGACTTCGACTCGGCCAGCACGACGACGACCGACCCGCTGACGCGTTTGAACACGTCGCGCAGGGCCGTCGCGTCGGCCTTGCCGAGGGGCAGCGCCAGCACCGCCGTGAGAATCGCCGCGAAGAATCTGTTTTTCACTTTGCTGCTCCAGTAGTGTCCCAACGTTCTCAGCCGAGTCGCTGTCAAGTAGATGATCTGTCTT
>CAZDXQ010000063.1:0-16873 GCA_964509545.1 uncultured Burkholderiaceae bacterium
TAAGGAGTCTATGGGCATTGCTGTCCGCAGCGCTTCTTGCGTGCCCAGCGCATGCCCAGGACAAGGCGCCGATCGACGCTGGCCCGTACGTCGCCTCGCCCGACAGCGCGGTCGCGGCGATGCTGCGCGAGGCTGAAGTGGGGCCGGACGATTACGTGATCGACCTCGGCTCCGGCGACGGCCGCATCGTGCGCACCGCGGCGGCGGTGTTCGGCGCGCGCGGCATGGGCGTCGAGATCCAGGAACACCTGGTGGCGCTGTCGAACGAACTGGCGCAGAAGGAGGGCACGGCCGGCCGCGCGAAGTTCGTCCGGCAGGACCTGTTCAGGACCGACATCTCGCCGGCCACCGTGGTGACGATGTACCTGCTGCCGCACACGGTGAACCAGTTGCAGGGCAAGCTGCTGGCCGAACTGCGTCCCGGTGCCCGCGTCGTCTCGCACGACTACGCGCTGGCCGGCTGGATACCGCACAAGAAGTTCGAGATGGACCTCGAGGAGAAAGTCTCGATCAGCGGCGTCACCCGCACCGTCATCTACGTCTACGTGATCCCGGCCCGCGTTGCGGGAAGCTGGACCGCCACCGTTCCGGCGATGCTGTCGAAAAGCGCCATGCGGCTCGATCTGACCCAGCAGCTGACGCAGGTGGCAGGGCAGGCACGCCTGGGCGCCAGCACGTTCCCGCTGAAGGACGCGAGGCTGGTCGGCGACCGCCTGTCCTTTGCTCTCGCCGGCCACGGCGCCGTCTTCGACGGCAAGGTCAGCGGCAAGTCGATCGAAGGCACGGTCGACTCCGGCGGCGTTCGCGCGCCGTGGCGGGCAACGCTCGGCGGCTGACCGGCCGCTCGAAGGCGCGCCGCGGGCAGCGGCTACACCTTCTGCCCGCTATCGACCGAAAACACTTCGACCGGCGCCGCCTTGCCCTTGAACGGCACCGGCCCCAGAGCCTCGACGCGCGCCGACGAGGGCAGCGCGGTACGCGTCTCGGCGTCGACGAGGATCGTCCGCCCGGCCACCCTGGTGTGCGCTTCAAGCCGCGCCGCCAGGTTCACCGCGTCGCCGACGCAGGTGTAGGTGGCGCGCCGCTGCGTTCCGGTGTAACCGGCGATCATCTCGCCCGAGGCGATGCCGATGCCGATGGCGATCGGCGCCTTGTTCGCGGCGACCCGCTCGACGTTGAGCAGATCGATCATCTCGATCATGTCGAGCGCGGCGCGCACGGCGCTCGTCGCGGCGTCGGCCAGCGGCAGCGGGGCACCGAAGACCGCCATCAGCCCGTCGCCGATCATCTGGTTGATCACGCCGCGCTGGCCGCTGATGGCGTCGAACATCAGCGTGTAGTAGGTGTTCAGCAGTTCGATCGTCTCGTCCGGCGGCTGCGTTTCCGACAGCGCGGTGAAGCCGCGGATGTCGGCGAACATCACGGTTGCCCGGAGGTGCCGGCCGCCGAGCGCGAAGCCGGACTGCTCGAGGTCCTGCGCCACCTCCACCGTGGCGAAGCGCTGCAGCAGCTCCTTCTGCTGGTCGCGCAGCCGCTTCTTCTCCAGGCTCGAATTGACTCGCGCCCGCAGCAGCACCGGATTGACCGGCTTGTGCAGGTAGTCGTCGGCGCCCAGTTCGATGCAGCGGACCACGGCTTGCATGCCCTCGACGGCCGAGGTCACGATCACCGGCAGGTCGCGCAGCCGCGAGTTCGCGAGCAGCCGCTGCAGCACCTGGAAGCCGTCCATCTCGGGCATGGCGATGTCGAGCAGCATCAGGTCGAAGGGGTCGCGTTCCAGCATGTCGAGCGCGATGCGGCCGTTCTCCGCGCCGACGCCCCGGTGGCCCTGCAGTTCGACGGCGCGGATCAGCAGCAGCCGGTTGACCTTGTTGTCGTCGACCACCAGCAGGCGGGCAGCGTTTTCAGCCACGGCCGATCTCCAGCAGCGCCGCCGCGGCGCGCGCATAGGCGCGCTCGAGCGCGTCGATCGCCGCCAGGTCGTGCGCCGGGTCGGCGTCGATGCCTTTCAGTTCGAGCGCGCGCGCCATGGCGCCGAGCGTGGACGCGCCGAACGTGTTGCTGTTCGATTTCAGCGAGTGTGCGGCGCGGCGGAAGCGCTCCGCATCGGCCGCGGCCCGCGCGCTGCGCAGTTCGGCCAGCATCACAGGCGCTTCCTGGAGGAAGGTCTGGACCAGGTCGGCGACGAAGTCGGCGCCGGCGGTATCCTGCAGCTCTCGAAATACGGCCGGATCGATCGCAGCATCGCTCATGTCATTGATCCTCGCGCGTGGGCACGCGCAGCAGCGCCTCGACCAGTTGCTCGACGCGGATCGGCTTGGTGATGTAGTCGTCCATGCCGGCCGCCAGGCACAACTCGCGGTCGCCGGCCATCGCGTTGGCCGTCATGGCCACGATGCGCGGCCGCCCGCCATCGGGCCACTTCGCGGTGATGCGCCGGCTCGCCTCCAGCCCGTCCATTTCCGGCATCTGCACGTCCATCAGCACCACGTCGTAGGCCTGCCGCTCGATCGACTCGACGGCCTCGATGCCGTTGGAGGCCAGATCGGCCCGGTAGCCCATCTGCTGCAGCAGGCGCAGCGCCAGCTTCTGGTTGACCACGTTGTCCTCGGCGAGCAGGATGCGCAGCGGATGGCGGCTGGCCAGCGCGCTGTCGATCTTCGGCGCAAGCACCTTCGCGCTCGGTGGGCGCCTCGTTGCATCCCCGGCCAGCAGGTTGACCAGCGTGTCGAAGAGCTGGCTCTGCCGAACCGGCTTGCCGAGGTAGGCGCTGAACAGGCCCTCCGTGTCGCCGGCCTCGCGTCGCCCCAGGGAACTGAACAGCACCAGCGGCAGCCCCGGCCGGCGCGCGTGCATGCGCCGCGCCAGCTCCAGCCCGTCCATCTCCGGCATGTGCATGTCGAGCACCGCCAGGTCGAAGGATTCGCCCGCGTCGACCCAGCGCAGCGCCTCCGCGGGCGACTCGGTGTCGCGCGTCGCCATGCCCCACTTGCTGGCCTGCAGCGACAGCACGCGGCGGTTGTTGGCGTTGTCGTCGACCACGAGCAGGCGCCGGCCGGCCAGTTCCGGCTGGGTGCCGACGAAATCGCGGCTGCGGGTGGGCGGCAGTTCGGCCAGCGGGGCGCGAATGGTGAAGCGGAAGGTCGAGCCCCTGCCGGGGCCTTCGCTTTCGGCCCACATGCGCCCACCCATCAGTTCGGCCAGCCTTCGGCTGATCGCCAGCCCGAGTCCGGTGCCGCCGTACTTGCGCGTCGTGCTGCTGTCGGCCTGCGAGAACGACTGGAACAGCCGGCTCATGCCTTCGGCCGTCAGCCCGATGCCGGTGTCGCGAACGGCGAACGACAGTTCCACCTCGCCGGTCGTGGCCGGATGCGCCGTCACCGTCAGCACGACCTCGCCGTGAGCGGTGAACTTGACCGCATTGGCGAGCAGGTTCAGCAGGATCTGCCGCAGCCGCGTCACGTCGCCCGAAATCGCGCGCGGCACGTCGCCGTCGAAGAAGTAGGCGGTCTCCAGTTTCTTTTCCGCCGCGCGCGGCGCGACGAGGTCGAGCGCCGATTCGACGCACTCGCGCAGGTCGAACGGCTGGCTCTCGACTTCCATCCGCCCGGCCTCGATCTTCGAGAAGTCGAGGATGTCGTTGATGATCGTCAGCAGCGCATCGCCGGAGTCGCGGATGGTGGCGGCGTAGTCGCGCTGCTCGGCCGTGAGTTCGGTGTCGAGCAGCAGTCCGCTCATGCCGATCACCGCGTTCATCGGCGTGCGGATCTCGTGGCTCATCGTCGCCAGGAAGGCGCTCTTGGCCTCGTTGGCGGCCTCGGCGGCGGCGCGCGCTTCCTGCGTCTGCCTGAACAGCCGCGCGTTCTGGATCGCGATCACGGCCTGGTCGACGAAGGACTTCGCAAGTGCGATTTCATCGTCGCCGAACGCGGCGGCCCGGCTGCGCGTAAGCGCCAGCACGCCGATGCACTCACCGTCGCTCAGCAACGGCAGCATGAGCGAAGCACTTACACCGAGGTGCGTTCGGACCCGTCGCTCGTGCTCGGGCAGCTCGATGGCCGACCAATCCGGCAAGTGCAGGATCGCCTTCGACACGATCACTCGCGACGGGAAGTTGGCGTCAGGGTCGATCGGCGTACTCGAAGTTCCCAGATCCGGTATTGGGCCGCTTCGGGTCGCCCCCGCGGCGGGCATATATGACGCGCCATCGCGGCGCAGGACGATGGCCATATCGCAGGCGAGCAGTTTCACGGCGGCGCCGACGATGGCGTCGAAGACCGGACGCACATCGGTCGGCGAGCCGCTGATCACCCGCAGGATGTTGGCGGTTGCGGTCTGCCGATTCAGCGCTTCCTGCGTCTCGCGGAACAGGCGCGCATTCTGGATCGCAATGACCGCCTGATCCGCGAAGGTGCGCAGCAGGGCGAGTTCCTTGTCGCTGAACGCGCCGGCGGCTTCGCGCCCGACGAACAGCGCGCCGATGCCGCGGCCTTCCCAAAGCAGTGGGCAGAAGGCGATGGCACGCAGGCCGATGATGCGGCCGCCTTCGCGCGCCGACGGCGGGACGTCGTCGTCCTGGGTGACGTCGGCAAAGCTCACCACGCGCCGCTCGACGATCGCTCGCCCGCTGCCCGAACTGCTGTCGAGGCGCAGCGGAAAGATGCGTTCGAAAGCCTGGCGTTGCGGACCCTTGTAGGCGCCGAGATGCACCAGGCCGTCTTCGCCGATCAGGTTCAGTCCGACCTGCTTGCCTTCGAATAGATGCTGGCAGCTGTCGAGGATCTTGGCGAACACCGGAGTCGCGTCGGCGACCGAACTGCTGATGACCTGCAGCACCTCGGCCGAAGCGCGTTGCTGCTCCAGCGCCTCCTTTGTTTCATTGAACAGGCACGCGTTGCGCAGCGCCACCGACGCCTGCCGAGACAGCCCTTGCAAGAACTCCAGGTCGCGCCCGTCGAACGGCGCGCCGCCGCTGCGCCAGACCGCCATCGCGCCCTGAACCGTCTCGTCGGCCACGAGCGGCACCACCATCAGACGCTCGTCCTGCTCCGGCGGGGTGCCGGGCAGCCGCACGGCGCGCGGATCGGCGTGCGTGTTGTTGACGAACTCGGCGTTGCCGCTGTCGAGCAAGCTGCCGATGATTCCCTTGCCCGACTCGATTGTCGTCGCGCCGACCTGCTCGGCCGCATCGCCGAGGGCGGCGATGGCGCGGAAGCTGCCGCCGCCGGCATCGGGCAGGAAGATGGCACTGGTGCTGGCGGCTAGCAGTTCCTTCGCGTGACGGGCGATCCGGTCCATCACCACCGCCAGGTCCAGCGACGAAGCCAGATCGCGGCCGACCTCGGCCAGCGCCGCCGACTCGCGGCCGCGTCGCTGCGTTTCTTCCAGCAGCCGCGCGTTCTCCAGCGCCACGCCCATGCTCGCCGCGACCGTGGTCAGCAGCCGGACTTCAGTTGCGCCGAAGGCGTTTTCGCGCTCGTGGTTCTCCAGGGTGATCGAGCCGAGCACACGGTTGGCGCAGACGATGGGAGCACAGACGGCGCTGAGTCCACGGTCGGTGCCTTCGATCGCGTTCATGCCGATCGCATCCATCTCGGCCGGCGAATTGGCGATGACGACTACGCGCTGGTCGACGACGCGCTCCACCCACTCGCCGGGCTTGACCACGTACGGCTGGAGACGCAGGCGCACGCCGTGCTCATAGGCGTAGTACGGATGGCCGGTGCGCGTCGCCGCGTCCCACCACCAGATCCCGAGGTCGCCGGTGCCGAACACTTCGCGCAGCCTGTCGCCGACCAGGTCGACGATGGCCTGGAAATCGAGCGAACCGGCGATGCCCTGCTGGATGCTGTTGATCACCGCCAGTTCGCCGGCGCGCTGCTCCAGCTGCGCCGTGCGCTCGGCGACCTTGGCTTCCAGCCCCTCGGTGAAACGCGCGTTGGCGAGCGCCACCGCGGCCTGCGAGGCGAGCATCGACAGAAGGTCGCGGTCGGTGTCGCTGAAGCGGCCATACAGGCCGTCGAGATCGGCGTACAGGTAGCCGAGCAGGTCGTTGCCGGCCAGCAGCGGCGCGATCAGGCAGCTGCGCTGGTCGAGTTCGTCGGCGCCTTCGGGGCCGTGGCGCAGGCGGGCCGCGCGCGTGCGCCGCGCCTCGTCGAGCCACGGCGTGATCGCGGCGAGCAGCGATTCGGCCGATTCGCCGGCCGGCAGCTGCGCGCCGGCGATGTGGAGCCCGCCGTCGTCGTCGAGCGCCAGCAGCACGCGGTCGGCGCCGGAGAGTTCCGTCGCTTCTTCGATCAGGAACTCCTGCAGTTCGGCGGCCGAACGCAGTTCGTTCATTCGCAGTCCGGTGTCGGCCAGCCGCTCGAACGGCTCGCTGAGGTCGGTGCCGCCTTCGAGGTGCTCGACCGTGCGCCGGCGCGACAGGCCGCGACGGCGGGCGTGCTCGCGCCACGCCGCGAGCAGTGCCGGGTGGCCGGGCAGCTTGTTGAGATAGCTGCGGCGCAGGCCGACGTCGCCGAGGCCGCGCATGCCTTCGAGCAGCAGCCGGTAGGCGCGCGCGAGCGCGGCGGCGGCTTCTTTCGCGCGGTCATTCGCCGCCAGCGCGACATGGTGCTGCCACCACACCCAGGCCGGCGAGCGGCCGGCGCCCAGCGCCGCATCCTCTTGGGCGGCATGCAGCGCCGTGGCGCGCGCCGAGCAGGTAAGCGCGCGGTCGGCAGCGCCGAGCTGCAGATGCGCCTCCGCCAGCTGCGTCAGCATGATCACCCGGAAGCTCTCGCCGCCTTCCTTGCCTTCCTCCTGGCGGACGGCCTCCTCCAGCTCGGGCACCGCCGCGTCCGCGCTGCCTTCGGCGAGCAGGATCGAGCCGCGGAGCCAGGCCTGCAGGGAGCCGCGGAAGCCCGGGTCGTTCACCTGCGGCAGCAGGGCGACCAACTCGTCGATCAGGCGCCGCGCCGACGCGAGGTGGCCGGCGAGGATCTCGTTGCCGGCGAGGATCGACAGCAGGTTGGCGGCGGAGCTGGCGTCGCAGAGCCGGCGGCGGATCTCCAGCGCGCGTTGCGCCATGCGCGTCGAACGGCGATAAAGGCCGAGCGCGCGGTACGCCAGCGCGAGGTTGTTGTAGATGGCCGACTGCCCGGAGACGGTGCCGGCCGCGATGTAGCCGGCCAGCGACTGCTGCAGGCCGCGCAACCGCTGCGCGAGATCAGGGTTGCGGCGATGCAGGATGTTCAGCGCCGCCGCCTCGCCGTAGCGGTCGCCGTGGCGGCGGGCGATGGCCAGCGCCTCGCGGGCGGCGCGGTCGCGGTCTTTCGGCCGGTCCTTGGCGTCGTAGACGCAGGCCTGCACCCACAGCGCCCGGCCGCGCGGCACCTCTTCGCCGAGACGGGCGAGTTCCGCTTCCGCCGACCGCGCGCTGTCGAGCGCCTCCGCATTCAGGAGCAGGCGCGACTGCACGCTGGCGAGGTTCAGCCGGCACTCGGCGCGCAGCGCGGCGCTGCGGCTGCGCGCGGCCGCCTGCAGCGCTCGTTGCGCGGCGCCGAGCGCGTCGTTCAGGTGCCCGGAGAACAGCTGCGCCCGCGACAGCGTCAGCAGCGTGCGCGCGAGCAGGGCGGGGCTCGCCTCGCGCTCGGCGAGCGCCAGCATGGCGTTGACGTCGGCTTCGGCACGGCGGATCTCGCCCAGCGCGATCAGGCTGTCCGCGCGGGCCTGCAACAGCGCGACCGAGGTTGTCGCGTCAAGCCCGGCCATGTCGAGTGCACGTGCGGCGGCGTCGACGGCCTGTTCGTGGTGGCCGGCCCAGGCGAGATCGCGAACCGCCGTCGCGGCGGCAGCGGTGGCCGGGCGCGTCGACCGCGGCGCGGCAGGACGACGATCGCTGCCCTGGTCCTTCGCCATCGCTGGCCTTCTCCCTCAGGCTGCACCGCGGAATCGGCAGGCGATGGTACACACGATGCGACCCGTTGCGCGAGACTCGCCGCAGTACCGATCGGCACGGCCTGAAGGGTCCGTTCCGCCTGGCGCGGCGCTCGATCGCAGTCGGCGCGGGATCGGGTTTGGTCGTGGCGTCGGGTCGGCAAATGGCCTCGTGTATCCTGACGGCTCGCTTCGTTACACCGACGCGGGAGAGAGCCGGCAGTGCAGTGCGAGCCGGCCGCCGAAGGCGCAACTCACCCGTAATCGCTCAGGTCACCGAACCGCGTCGGGCGGCAGCGACTCTGGAGAGACCGGATCCGCGCATCCGGCGCCGAAGGGGCTCAGAACTCTCAGGCAAAAGGACAGAGGGGTGCAGGTCGGCAGATGCCGGCCCGCGCCCCTTTTTCTTTGGTGCCCGCGAGATGCTGAAGAGAACCCCCCTATACGACACGCACGTGGCCGCCGGCGCGAAGATGGTCGACTTCGGCGGCTGGGAGATGCCGGTCAGCTACGGCTCGCAGATCGATGAGCACCACGCGGTGCGCCGGCATGCCGGCATGTTCGACGTCTCGCACATGCGCACGGTCGACATCGAAGGGGCCGGCAGCCGCGATTTCCTGCGTTTGCTGATCGCCAACGATATCGGCAGGCTGACGCCGGGCAAGGCGCTTTACTCGTGCATGCTGCGCGCCGACGGCGGCGTGCTCGACGACCTCATCGTCTACTGGCTGCACACCGACCGCTACCGTGCCGTGGTCAACGCCGCCACCGCCGACAAGGACCTGGACTGGATGCGCAAGGTGGCGCATGACGGCCGCTTTCCCGTGTCGATCCTGCCGCGGCGCGAACTGGCGATGGTCGCCGTGCAGGGACCGCGCGCGCGGGCGCTGCTCAAGGAGGTTCTGCAAGGGCTCGACGGCGATGCCGCGGCGGTCGTCGACACGCTGAAGCCCTTTACCGCGCGCATGGTCGACGAGTTTTTCATCGCCCGCACCGGCTACACCGGTGAGGATGGCTGCGAGGTCGTGCTGCCTGCCGACGAGGTGGCTGAGCTCTGGCGACGGCTGGCTGCCAACGGCGTGGCGCAGTGCGGGCTCGGCGCGCGCGACACGCTGCGCCTGGAGGCGGGAATGAACCTCTACGGGCAGGACATGGACGAGAGCGTTTCGCCGCTGGAATCTGGCCTGTCCTGGACCGTCGACATGAAGGAGCCTCGCGACTTCATCGGACGCGCCGCTTTGGAGAAGCAGCTGGCCGCCGGAAGCCTCCGCCAGCTGCTCGGCCTGAAGATGACCGAACGCGGCGTGTTGCGCGCGCACCAGAAGGTGATGACGGCGCAAGGCGACGGCGAGATCACCAGCGGCACGTTCTCGCCGACCCTGGGCTGCTCGATCGCGCTGGCGCGGGTGCCGGCCGGTGTCGCGATCGGCGACAGCGTCCAGGTCGACCTGCGCGGCAAGCCGGCCAGCGCGCAGGTGGTCAAACATCCTTTCGTACGCAATGGCAAGGCCCTGGTCTAGAACCGATCTCAGAGTCCCCGGCCGCCGCGGAATTTGAGATGAGTTCTGTCCCCAATCAACCCTCACGAGGAGCTTCGATGCCGGTTCCCGCTGATCTGAAATACACCGAGTCGCACGAGTGGGTGCGGCGCGAGGCCGACGGCACGCTGTCCGTCGGCATCACCGAGTTTGCGCAGGAGGCGCTCGGCGACATGGTGTTCGTCGAACTGCCGGAAGTGGGACGCAAGCTCGGCAAGGGCGAGGCCTGCGCCGTTGTGGAGTCGGTGAAGGCGGCTTCGGACGTCTACGCGCCGGTGGCGGGCGAGGTGGTCGCCGCCAACTCGGCGCTGACCGAGAAGCCGGAGCTGGTCAATGCCAACGCCTTCGACGCGTGGATGTTCAGGCTGAAGCCGGCCAACGCGGCCGACATCGATGCTCTGCTCGACGCGACGAAGTACCAGGCCAACATCGACTCGCAGAAGTAGCGGAGGCGAACGCCACGAGTTGTCATGCCCGCGCAGGCGGGGAGCCGGCGACTTTGGCCTGAAAG
Source organism: uncultured Burkholderiaceae bacterium (assembly GCA_964509545.1). GTDB lineage: Bacteria > Pseudomonadota > Gammaproteobacteria > Burkholderiales > Burkholderiaceae_F > JADJWR01. The sequence continues at coordinate 9,967 of CAZDXQ010000063.1, forward strand.
ACACTGGGTTCCCGCTTGCGCGGGAACGACACCTCAGTCCCAGGGTCGCCCATGACCCATGCAAAGGATCGATCCATGAACGACCGCCTTCCACACGCCCCGCTGGCAGTGCTCGAAGGGCACGACGAGTTCGTCGCCCGCCACGTCGGCCCGAGCGACGACGAGATTGCCGCGATGCTCGCCGCAATCGGCCACGATTCGCTGCAGACGATGGTCGATGCGATCGTGCCGGCATCTATCAGGATCGGTGCGCCGCTGGCCCTGCCGCCTGCCGTCAACGAGCACGAGGCGCTGGGGCGGCTGAAGGACATTGCGGCGAAGAACCAGGTCTTCAAGAGCTTCATCGGCATGGGCTACTACGGCACGCGCACGCCCAATGTCATCCTGCGCAACGTGCTCGAAAACCCGGCCTGGTACACGGCGTACACGCCGTACCAGGCCGAGATCTCGCAGGGCCGGATGGAGGCGCTGCTGAACTTCCAGACCATGGTCTGCGACCTGACGGCGATGCAGATCGCCAACGCCTCGCTGCTCGATGAGGGCACCGCGGCGGCCGAGGCGATGACGCTGGCGAAGCGCTCGTGCAGGAGCAGGTCGAACCTGTTCTTCGTCTCCGCCGACTGCCATCCGCAGACGATCGCCGTCGTGCGCACGCGCGCCGAGCCGCTCGGCATCGAGGTTCAGGTCGGTGACGATGCGGCGGCAGCCGATGCCGACGCCTTCGGCGTGCTGCTGCAATACCCGGCCAGCACCGGCGACGTGCGTGAATATGGGGCGATCGTCGATGCCGTGCACGTCCGCGGCGGCCTGGTCACGGTGGCCGCCGACCTGCTGGCGCTCACGCTGCTGGCGCCGCCCGGAGAATGGGGCGCGGACATCGTCGTGGGCAGCAGCCAGCGCTTCGGCGTGCCTTTCGGCTTCGGCGGCCCGCACGCCGCCTTCCTCGCCTGCCGCGATGCGTTCAAGCGCTCGATGCCGGGCCGGCTGATCGGCGTCTCCGTCGACGCGCAGGGCGCGCCGGCCTACCGGCTGACGCTGCAGACGCGCGAGCAGCACATCCGGCGCGAGAAGGCGACCTCGAACATCTGCACGGCGCAGGTGCTGCTGGCGGTGATGGCGTCGATGTACGCCGTCTACCATGGGCCGCAAGGGCTGACGCGCATCGCGCGGCGCGTGCATCGCCTCACCGGTATTCTCGCGGCCGGACTGCGCAAGGCCGGTCTGGCAGTCTCCGAGCGTTTCTTCGACACGGTCGTCGTCCGCGGCATCGACGCGGCGAAGATTCACGAGGCGGCGCGCGCGCAGCGGATGAACCTGCGCGAACTCGGCGCGGATGCCGTCGGCATCTCGCTCGACGAGACGACCACGCGCGCCGATGTCGGGCAGCTATGGCGCGTGTTCGGCGTGCAGGCGGACATCGATGCGCTCGATGCGGCGGCCGCCGACGCCTTCCCGGCGTCGCTGGCGCGTCGGTCCGTCTTTCTGACGCACCCGGTATTCAACACCCACCACTCGGAGCACGAACTGCTGCGCTACCTGCGGCTGCTCGCGGACAAGGACCTGGCGCTCGACCGCACGATGATCCCGCTCGGCTCGTGCACGATGAAGCTGAACGCCACCGCCGAGATGATTCCGGTGACCTGGCGTGAGTTCGCGCACCTGCACCCGTACGCGCCGGCCGACCAGACCGCAGGGTACCGGCAGATGACCGGCGAGCTGGAAAGCTGGCTTGCCGAATGTACCGGCTACGACGCCGTCAGCCTGCAGCCCAACTCGGGCGCGCAGGGCGAATACGCCGGTCTGCTGGCGATCCGCGCCTGGCACCGCGCGAACGGCCAGCCGCAGCGCGACGTCTGCCTGATTCCCGAATCGGCGCACGGCACGAATCCGGCGAGCGCGCACATGTGCGGCATGCAGGTGGTGGTCGTGAAGTGCGATGCGCGCGGCAACGTCGACGTCGCCGACCTGCGGGCCAAGGCCGAGCAGTACTCGGCAAAGCTGGCGGCTCTGATGGTCACCTACCCGTCGACCCACGGCGTTTTCGAGGAGGCGATCCGCGAGATCTGCGACATCGTCCACAGCCACGGCGGACAGGTGTACACGGACGGGGCCAATCTGAACGCGCTGGTGGGGCTGGCCAAGCCGGGCAAGTACGGCTCCGACGTGTCGCACCTGAATCTGCACAAGACCTTCTGCATTCCGCACGGCGGTGGCGGGCCAGGCGTCGGGCCGGTGGCGGTGCGCGCGCATCTTGCGCCTTACCTGCCGGGGCGTCCGGATCGAGGCGGCAAGGTCGGCATGGTCGCCGCGGCGCCGTTCGGCTCGGCCGGCATCCTGCCGATCTCGTGGATGTACATCGCGATGATGGGTCCGGCGGGCCTCACGCGCGCGACGCAGGTGGCGCTGCTGGCGGCCAATTACGTGGCGCAGAGGCTGGCGCCGCACTATCCGGTGCTCTATGCGGGGCGCAACGGGCTGGTCGCGCACGAATGCATCCTCGACCTGCGTCCGCTGAAGGATTGCAGCGGCATCACCGCCGAGGACGTGGCCAAGCGCCTGATCGACTACGGCTTCCACGCGCCGACGCTGAGCTTCCCCGTGCCCGGGACGCTGATGGTCGAGCCGACCGAGTCGGAGAGCAAGGCGGAGCTCGACCGCTTCATCGACGCGATGATCGCCATCCGCGCCGAGATCCGCGCCGTCGAGGAAGGGCGTATGGATCGCGACGACAACCCTCTGAAGAACGCGCCGCACACCGCGGCGATGGTGATGGCGGAGAACTGGGCACACGATTACTCGCGCGAACTGGCCGCCTTTCCCGTGCCGTCGCTGAAGCGGCAGAAGTACTGGCCGCCGGTGGCGCGCGTGGACAACGTCTACGGCGACCGCCACGTGATGTGCTCGTGCATTCCAATCAGCGAGTACGCGCACGAGCCTCTTGCCGCGCCGTGAGGCGGCGGCCGCTCGCGGCGTCGGGCACACGGCTCGAAAAAAACGGCCGCCCTTGGGCGGCCGTTCTGCCTGGCGAAAGCGGTGCGCGTCAGAAGTTGTGCCGCAGACCCACGGCGAACGACGAGAACTTGTCGCCGTTAGCCGAACCGAGGTAGTAGTTGGTGTTCGTGTCCTGGTCGATCTGCGTGTAGAACGCGTACAGCTTGGTGCGCTTGCTCAGGTGGTAGTTGTAGCCGAGCGTCCACTGGTTGGCGCCGGTGTCCGACGTGCCGCTGAAGTCGTCGGCCATGCCGAAGTTCACGTGGAACTCGGACACACCCATCAGGTACATGCCGGCGACGCGGAAATTGTTTCGGCTGCGGCGCTGGCCGGCGAACTGCAGCTTCGAGCGCTCGTAGTAGGCGCCGACCGTGATCGCGCCCATCTCGTAAAGCGCGCGGATCACCGCGGTGTCGTCCTTCAGGCTGGTGCCGGTGCGCTTGTCGTCCATCTGCGCGAAGCCGCCGCCGAGGTGCAGCGGTCCGCCGACGTAGTTGAACGCCACCTGCGTATTGCGCAGGTTGTTCGACCCCGGCAGCTCGTTGCCGCTGGCGGCGAACGAGTAGGCCACTTCGACGTCGAAGCCGCTGAAGCTCGGCGTCTTGTAGGTGATCGAGTTGTTGTTGTTGCCGCCGGTGGCGGCGAAGCCGAACAGCGCATCGGACGACGTGCCGGTGTCGTGGTTGTGCATGCTGATGTAGTCGGCGGAGGCGAAGTACAGCGGCGAGGTGATGCGGCCGCCGCGCAATACGCCGAAGCTGCCGCTGACGCCGGCGAACGCTTCGCGGTTGAAGATTCCGCCGTCGTTGCTCAGCCGACCGGTGTCCGAGGCGAAGCCGCTTTCGAGCTGCAGGAACGCCTTCAGGCCACCGCCGAGGTCCTCGGTGCCGCGCAGGCCCCAGCGCGACGAGTTGTTCTGCAGCACCGTCGTGCGTTCCACTCCGGTGAGTTTCTGGCTCTCGATGCTGGTGTTGACGCGGCCGTAGATGCTGACGTTCGACGACTGCGCCGCGGCGCCCGATGCGGCTGCGGCGAGCACCGCCAGCGTCATGGCTTGTTTGTTCATCGTTTTCTCCCTTCTTGATCAGATCGTGCTGGCGTCGGGGCGAGGCCGCGCACTTAACCGGCCGGATGGCCAGCGCGTATTCTGGTCATCGCGGGCCGAAGCGGCACATCCGACTGCGGTCCACCCCGTAAACTTGCCGCTGGATGTTGCTTTTGTGCCGCAACGAGCCGGATTTCGAGGCGAATGACGGCTCGCAGCGGAGAATCAGCGCCGCAGAACATCGATCAGGGAGCCCGCTCAATGACCTCACTCACGTATCGCCGATTTCTGAAGACGGCGCTGGCCGTCTGCGCTGGCGTGCTGCTCGCCGCGTGCGGCAAGCAGCCCGAACCCGCCCCGGCGCCTAAGGCCCAGCCGGCGAAGGTCGAAGCGCCGGCGCCGGCGCCGGTCAAGGTCTATGCCGTCGGCACCGACGCCGCCTACGCGCCCTTCGAATCGCAGAACGAGAAAGGCGAGATCGTCGGCTTCTCGGTCGACCTGATGCGGGCGCTGGCGGCAAAGGCGGGGATCGAGGTGAAGTTCGTCAACACGCCGTGGGAAGGCATCTTCAACACGCTGGCGCAGGGTGACCGCGACCTGCTGATCTCGTCGATCACGATCACCGACGAGCGCAAGCAGACCATGGACTTCTCCGACCCCTACTTCGATGCGCACCAGCTGATCGCGGTGCCGGAGAAATCGAAGGTGGCGAAGTTCGACGACCTGAAGAAGCTGAAAGTCGGCGTGCAGACCGGCACCACCGGCGACGAGGTGGTGAGCAAGCTGCTCGGCAAGACCAACACCAATGTCAAGCGCTTCGAGTCGACGCCGCTGGCGCTGAAGGAACTGGAATCCGGCGGTGTCGACGCGGTGGTCGCCGACAACGGCGTGGTGATCAACTACGTGGCCAACAACGTCGGCGCGAAGTTCCGCACGGTCAACGACCCGGCCTTCGCGCCCGAGCAGTACGGCATCGCGGTCAAGAAGGGCAATTCCGAACTGCTGGCGAAGATCAACAAGGCGCTGGCCGAGATCAAGGCCGACGGCACCTACGAGAAGGTCTACACGCAGTACTTCGGCGCGAAGGCGACGGCTGAGAAAAAGTAGCGGCATAGCGCCGGGCGATGGATCTGCGCTGGGGCATCCTCGCCGGCTACGGGCCGCTGTTCCTGCAGGGGCTCGTGATGACGGTGCTGCTCACCGTCGTCTCGCTCGCCCTCGGCATGGCGCTCGGCCTCAGTTCGGGGCTGGTGTCCAGTGCGCGCGACCAGCCGCTGCCGCATTCGATCTGGCGCTGGCCGCTTTTCGCCGCGCAGTGGATCGTAGCCGCCTACGTCACATTTTTCCGCGGCACGCCGCTGTTCGTGCAGATCCTGCTGGTGCACTTCGCGCTGATGCCGATGCTGGTGCATCCCGACGACGGGCTGCTGCTGTCGGGCGAAGTGGCGCGTGAATTCCGCCAGAACCACGGCGCCTTCCTGTCGGGGGTGATGGCGCTGACGCTGAACGCCGGCGCGTATATCTCGGAGATCTTCCGCGCCGGCATCCAGTCGATCGCCGCCGGCCAGTGGCAGGCGGCGCACGCGCTGGGACTCAATCACCTGCAGACGCTTCGCCTGATCATCCTGCCGCAGGCATTCCGGCGGATGGTGCCGGCGTTCGTCAACGAAGCCATCACGCTGACCAAGGATTCATCGCTCGTCTCCGCGATCGGTCTGGCCGAACTGGCGCTGGCGGCGCGCACCGTGGCCGGCGCCTATTCGCGGTACTGGGAACCTTACCTGGCGATCTCGGCGATGTATCTCGTGCTGACCTGGCTGCTGACGCTGCTGGCCAAACGGCTCGAGGTGCCGGCGCACCTGCGCGGGCGTTGAGGCTGCGCCCGCGCCCGGCGCGATGCTCAAGGTCATCGTCGTCCTGGCCGCGCTGGTGGCAGTGGCACTGCTGCTGGCCGGCTGCGTCGAGCGGATGTTCTTCTATCCCGACACCGCGCAGTACACGCAGCCGCAGGATTTCGGCCTGCGCCACGAGGACGTCTCGATCACCACGGCCGACGGCCTGCGCCTGCATGGCTGGTGGCTTCCAGCCACGGGTGCTGCGCTCGGCAGCGTGTTGCACCTGCACGGCAACGCCGCCAATGTCAGCAACCATCTGCCGCTGGTGGCGTGGCTGCCCGAGGCCCACTTCAACGTGCTGATGCTCGACTACCGTGGCTTCGGTCGCTCCGAGGGCAAGCCGACGCTCGACGGCGTGGTCGAGGACGCCGCCGCCGCGCTGCGCTATCTGCGCGCACGGCCCGGCGTCGATGCGCAGCGGCTGATCGTGCTCGGCCAGAGCCTCGGTGGCGCCACCGCGCTGCGCATGCTGGCAAGGGACAGCGACGGTGTGCGCCTGGCCGTGATCGAAGCCGCCTTCGCCAGCTATCGCGGCATCGCTCGCGACGCCGCGCTGCGCTCCCTCGTGTTGGCCCCGTTCCTGCCCGTGGCTCTGCCGGCACTGCCGGCGCGCAGCGACGATCCCGTCAGCGCGCTGCAGCGGATCCAGGTGCCGCTGCTGCTGGTCCACGGCACCGCCGACGAGGTGATTCCTTTTTCGCACGGCGAGCAGCTTGCGGCCGCCGCGCCGGGCGCCGAGTTCATCCGCATCGACGGCGCCCGCCACATGGAGTCGCTGATGCGTGGCGACGTGCAGCGACGGCTGATCGGGCGCATGGCGGCGGCGGTGCGTTGACGAGCCGTCTGCGGCGCACAACTGCGCCAAGCTCGAAGGCGTGATCAGTCGAAGTACCGACGACGTCCAGCCGCCGCCGTCGCGCCTATTTCTTGTTCTCGGTGGTGGGTCGGTTGATGGTGATGCCGCGTTTGCGCAGTT
>CAZDXQ010000064.1:0-16662 GCA_964509545.1 uncultured Burkholderiaceae bacterium
ACGAACGCCGAACGAATCGCTCAGGCACGATTTACAGAAAAGAAGTTGCGCAGCCGTCAAGCGTCTTCGCGGAACTGCCGAATGGCCGTATGCACAGTCGCCACGGCAGGAAAAGCGCGTCTCATGCCACGCTAACCACGAAAGACAGCCGAAAGAGGAGAAGAAATGAAACTGCAAAGCCCGCTCGCCATTCTGATCACTGCCGTTGCGCTGGCCGCCTGCTCATCCGTTCCTGTAGAGCCGACAAAGACATCAAGCCCGGCTGCGCAAACGACGGACGTCAAGACACTTCTATGGATCGGCAATAGCTTCTTCTACTACAACAATTCGATGCATGGGCATGTGACCCAGCTGCTGAATGCCGTCGGCAAGAGCGGTGCACAGGGTTACCGCAGCACCTCGGCAACGATCAGTGGCTCGGGCTTGAACTGGCACGACCTTGAAGCGCATTTCAAGCCCGGTGGTGTCGCCAGCTATTCGTTCGTTGCCGGAAATGAAGTGAAATTCAACACATTCGACAAACCATTCGATGCGGTCATGATGATGGACTGCAGCCAGTGCCCGATCCATCCGAAGCTGCAGCCGCTCTTTCTCGAACATGCCAAGAAGAACAGCGAGATCGCACGCCGCCACGGCGCCGAGCCCATCTTCTTCATGTCCTGGGCATACGCGGACAAGCCGGAGATGACAGAACAGCTCGCGGCGGAGTACGTGAAAGCCGGCAAAGCCAACAATGCGCTGGTTGTACCGGCCGGCCTTGCGTTTGCCAATTCACTCAAGAAGCGACCGGACATTGTGCTGACCGTCGCGGACAAGCGGCACCCCGCGCTGGCGGGGACCTACCTCGCCGCCTGCACGGTGCTGGCCTCGGTCTACAAGCAGAGTCCTGTGGGCAACAAGTACGTTGCCGGCCTGCCTGCCGATGTGGCGGCACACCTGCAGGCGGTTGCGTGGGACACGGTTCAGTCCTTTCAGGCGAAGGAAGGCCGCGGCAGTCTGCACTGATCCCTCGGCGCTCGAGAGCCCAATGCAGCCCGTGCCGTGCATCGCGAGATCGCAGCGAGTGTGTCGGCAAGACACCACCTCAGTTGGCCGCTTTCTGTCGCCCCAGTGCGCGCGCGACTGACGGGTGTGGCTGGACGCAGATTGTGACGGGGGGACACCCGCGAGTGGCTGGCGACCGAGGTGGACCAGTCGTTGCATCGGAAAAGCGGGAACGGCAGAAACGGGGCGGTTGTGGTCATAAGCGAAGCCGTTAGACCGCCAGCAACCCCCGCCGCTCGATGAATCCGATCACCTGCTCGACGCCCTCGCCGGTCTTCAGATTGGTCATCACCCACGGCCGGCCGCCGCGCATCCGCTCGGTGTCGTGCCGCATCACCTCCAGCGAGGCGCCGACATGCGGCGCCAGATCGATCTTGTTGATCACCAGCAGGTCGCTCTTCGTGATGCCGGGGCCGCCCTTGCGCGGGATCTTCTCGCCGCCGGCGACATCGATCACGTAGATCGTCAGGTCCGAAAGCTCCGGGCTGAAGGTGGCGGCGAGGTTGTCGCCGCCGCTTTCGATGAAGATCAGGTCGAGATCCGGGAAGCGCCTGCACATCCGCTCGACGGCGTCGAGGTTGATCGAGGCGTCCTCGCGGATCGCCGTGTGCGGACAGCCGCCCGTCTCCACGCCCATGATCCGCTCCGGCGGCAGCGCCTGCGCCGCCACCAGCAGGCGCTCGTCTTCCCTGGTGTAGATGTCGTTGGTGACCACCGCCAGCCGGTACCTGTCGCGCATCCGCTTGCACAGCACTTCGACCAGCGTCGTCTTGCCGGAGCCGACGGGGCCGCCGACACCGACGCGCAGTGGGGAGGAGTGCGGGGTTCGTGCGGTCATGTCGGATCCGGTTGTTTTGATTTGGAGTCGCTGGGTTCCCGCGTTCGCGGGAACGACACGAGTAAGCAAGCCAGCTCGCCTTTCGTGATCACGATCGATACAGGCGGGAGTACTGCGTCTCGTGCCGGGCGCTGGCGAGCGCCAAGTTGACGGCGGCCGAGCCGATCTGCACGTCAGGCAGTTCGACGGCGATAGCGACGGCCTGCACTAGCATGGCGTGCAACGCGATCAGCAGGCGCTGGCCGGCCTGCTGGCCGAGCGGCACCGTCTTCACCGCGACCAGCACCTGGTTCTCGGCCCAGGACCACAGATACGCGGCAAGCCCGGCCTCGCGGTCGACGCCCAGGCGCGCGCAGGCGGCGGCAAAGGCGGCCGGGTAGGCGATCGGATCGAGCGCCGGCGGCTCGGCGCCGAGCGCCGGCAGCAGGCGCGCGAGCGACGCACCCATCTGCTGCGACTCGGCGCGCAGTTCGGCGGTTTCGCGCGCGGCGAGCAGTTCGTCGTTGCAGCGCGCGAGCGCTGCGTCGTCTGCCGCGGCGCAGGCATCGAAGGCGCGCAGCCATAGCGGTGCTTCATAGCGTGCCAGGGCGAGCAGCAGCAGGTCGCCGATCCAGCGCAACGCAGTGGGCTCGTCGATGACAAGCCGTTCCTCGATCGCCCGCTCCAGCCCCTGCGAGTAGGCAAAGCCCCCGACCGGCAAGGCAGGGCTGGCCAGATGCAGCACGGCGAGCAGCGAGCGCAGCCGCGTATCGCGGCCGAGCATCGCATCGGCCGTGTTCATCGCGGCGCCCCGCCACGGGCGCGATGCGCGGCGATCGACAGTTCCTCGCCAATCGTGCGCGCCGGATCATCGGGCTCGATGCCGTGCGAATGCGCGTGGCCGCCTTCGTGATACGCGCCGGCCTCCGGCTCGAACGGCTGCTCGACATGCTCGATGCGGGCGCCGAGGCTCGCAATCATTCGTTCGAGCACCGGGTCGCGTTCGATCAGTACCGCGGATTCTTCGATCTGCGCCGGCACGTGCCGGTTGGCCAGGTGATAGACGATGCGTAGCAGCTGCAGCGGCGTGTCGGCGCTGACGCGCGCCAGCGGCTGCGGCGCGGCCTCGATCAGTACCAGCGCGCCGCCCTCGCCTTCGAGTACGCTGCCTCCGCGCAGTATCGTGCCGCGCGCCAGCGTGATCGCCACCGCCGTGCCGTCCTCGGTCATCGCCGCCATCCGGCTGCGGCTGCGCTCGTCGTAGGTCAGGCGCAGGCGTAGCGCGCCCTTCGGCGCTTCGCCGGCGGCCTGTTCGGAAACGCGGGTCAGGCGCAGCACGGCTTGCCGCTTTCGGTTCAGAGACACCGGATCCCCGCGTTCGCGGGGATGCCGAGGAAACACAGGCGAGGGCCGGCCACGCTGCGGGAACGCGATCAGAACAGGAAGTACCGCTGCGCCAGCGGCAACTCGGTCGCCGGCGCGCAGTCGAGCAGCACGCCGTCGGCGTGCACCTGGTAGGTCTCGGGGTCGACCGTGATGCGCGGTGTCAGCGCGTTGTGCACCATGTCGCCCTTCGACAGCTCGCGGATGCCGCGCACGGCGACGACGGGCTTCAGCAGGCCGTAGCGCTCGGCCACGCCGTTCTTGAGCGCCGCCTGCGAGACGAAGGTCAGCGAATTCTTTGCCACCGAGCCGCCAAAGGCGCCGAACTGCGGCCGGTAGTGCACCGGCTGCGGCGTCGGGATCGACGCGTTCGGGTCGCCCATCGCGGCGAGCGCGATCACGCCGCCCTTCAGTACCAGGAACGGCTTGACGCCGAAGAACGCCGGCTTCCACAACACCAAGTCGGCCCACTTGCCGACTTCCACCGAACCGACCTCGTGCGCGATGCCGTGCGCGATCGCCGGATTGATCGTGACCTTGGCCACGTAGCGTTTGATGCGCGCGTTGTCGTGCTCTTTCGGATCGGAAAAGCCCGGCTCCGACAGCGAGCCGCGCTGCAGCTTCATCTTGTGCGCCGTCTGCCAGGTGCGCTGAATCACCTCGCCGACGCGGCCCATCGCCTGCGAATCCGACGAAATCATCGAGAACGCGCCGAGGTCGTGCAGGATGTCCTCGGCGGCGATCGTCTCCTTGCGGATGCGGCTTTCGGCAAACGCCACGTCCTCGGCGATGGCGCTGTCCAGGTGATGGCAGACCATCAGCATGTCGAGGTGCTCATCGAGCGTGTTGACCGTGTAAGGCCGCGTCGGGTTGGTCGAGCTCGGCAGCACGTTGGCCTCGCCGCAGACCTTGATGATGTCCGGCGCATGCCCCCCGCCGGCGCCTTCGGTGTGATAGGTGTGGAGCACGCGGCCCCTGAAGGCGGCGATGCTGGTCTCGACGAAGCCGGACTCGTTCAGCGTGTCGGTGTGGATCGCGACCTGCGTGTCGGTCTGCTCGGCCACCGTCAGCGCGGCGTCGATTGCCGCCGGCGTCGTGCCCCAGTCCTCGTGCAGCTTCAGGCCGATCGCGCCGGCCTTGATCTGCTCGGTGAGCGGCGCGGTCAGCGACGCATTGCCCTTGCCGAGAAAGCCGAGGTTCATCGGGAAAGCATCGGCGGCCTGCAGCATTCGTTCGAGGTGCCACGGGCCGGGTGTCACGGTGGTGGCGAAAGTGCCGGTGGCCGGCCCGGTGCCGCCGCCGAGCATGGTGGTGATGCCGCTCGCAAGGGCTTCGTCGATCTGCTGCGGGCAGATGAAGTGGATGTGCGAGTCGATGCCGCCGGCGGTGACGATCATGCCTTCGCCGGCGATGATCTCGGTCGCCGGGCCGATGACGATGGTCACCCCCGGCTGGATGTCCGGGTTGCCGGCCTTGCCGATGCCGCCGATACGGCCGTTCTTGATGCCGATGTCGGCCTTGACGATGCCCCAGTGGTCGACGATCAGCGCATTGGTGATCACCGTGTCGGCGCAATCCTTTGCCATGCGCTGGCTCTGCCCCATGCCGTCGCGGATGACCTTGCCGCCGCCAAACTTCACTTCCTCGCCGTAGACGGTGAAGTCGCGCTCCACCTGCGCCACAAGCGCGGTGTCCGCAAGGCGGATGCGGTCGCCGACCGTGGGGCCGAACATCTCGGCATAGGCCTGGCGCGAAATCTTCATTTGCGCGCCCCCTTCCCGGCCGTTTTCTTCGCCGAGACCTTCTTCGCGGCGGACTTCTTCGCCGCGGCTTTGCTCGCCGGTGTCGTATCGAGCGGCCCCATCACCCTGCCGTTGAAACCGTAGACGACGCGGTCGCCGGCCAGCGCGACAAGCTCGACCTCGCGCTCCTGCCCCGGCTCGAAGCGCACCGCGGTGCCGGCGGCGACGTTCAACCGGTAGCCACGCGCGGCGGCGCGGTCGAAGCGCAAGGCCGCGTTGGTTTCGAAGAAGTGGTAGTGCGAGCCGACCTGGATCGGCCGGTCGCCGGTGTTGGCCACGGTGAGCTTGAGCGTCCTGCGGCCGGCGTTCAGTTCGATCTCGCCCGGCGCAGCCATCAGCTCGCCTGCAATCAGTTCAGGGTTCATCTCGCGTTCCGCAGAAAGAGCGTCTTGTAGTAGATGGCGTTGGCGCGCCACTCGCCGTGCGGGCTGCAGGCGTATTCGGGCAGGCCGCCGATGCAGGCGTAGCCGAGCGCGCGGTAGAAATGCTCGGCGCCCGAACCGGCTTCGGTGTCGAGGTACAGCAGGCCGCGGTCCACCTCGCGGGCTTGCGTCTCGACCGCCTCCATCAGCGCCCGCGCCACGCCCCGGCGGCGGGCGTGTGTGTGCACGAGCAGCTTCTGCACCTCGGCGCGGTTGGCGGCGTTGCGCTTGGTGGCGAGTTCGAGCTGGATCGTGCCGAGCGGTCCGCTGCCGTCGTCGGCAAACCAGAGAAAGCGACTGCCGTCGGCGAGCGTAGGCGCCAGGCCATCCCAGTAGCGCCCGGCTTCGTCGCGCGACAGCGGCAGCACGAAGCCGACCGACGCGCCGTTTTCGACCGCGTCGAGCAGCAGGTCGATCAGCGCGTCGCGGTGCGATGCGAGCATGGCGGCGTCGACACTGCGAATGCGCACGTTCATTTACACGATTGGCTGATGCACGGTGACGAGCTTGGTGCCATCGGGAAACGTCGCCTCGACCTGGATGTCGGGGATCATCTCCGGCACACCATCCATCACGTCGGCGCGCGTCAGCAGCGTGGCGCCGTGGTGCATCAGCTCCGCCACCGTGCGGCCATCGCGCGCGCCTTCGAGGATCGCCGCGGTGATGAAGGCCACGGCCTCGGGATAGTTGAGTTTCAGTCCGCGTTGCCTGCGCCGTTCGGCGAGCAGCGCGGCGGTGAACACGAGCAGCTTGTCTTTTTCGCGTGGCGACAGTTCCATGCGATGACTCCGTAACGCTGGGGATCAGTTCAGGCGGATGAATCCGCAGGCCAGTGGCGGACCCCCGTTCCCGTCCGGCTGGCTCTGGTAGTCGTCCGCGTCGCGGCTGACCAGGACGCTGCGCCCGGTCACGCCGTTCGGTCCGCCGGCGAGCGAAAGTGCCGTGGTCTGGAACAGGTAGGCGACATTGCCCTCGCCGTCGGTTCGCAGGTTGGGCAGGTCACCGGCATGGTGAGCGCCACGACCCGGACGGCCGTGCGGCGCCCCGCCGGGATTGAAATGCTGGCCGGCGGCCGCGCCGTTGTCCCGGCAGTCACCCCGTTCGTGCACGTGCAGGCCGTATTCGCGGTTGGGCGCCAGGCCGATGAAGCTGGCGCGGATGACGAGGACTGGTCCGAACTGCGCAAAGGTCACCCTGCCTTCGACGCGGCTGCCCGCCGTTGCCTGAATGCGAGCGATGGCCGTCGCGCTCGGCTCGCCGAAGATCTCGGGCATCAACTCGGCCGGACCCTCCCTGACGCCGCTGGAGGCGCAGCCACCAGCCAGCAATGTCACCGCTGCCGCGACGGCGGCAATGGCAGATCTGCATCGAACCGGCATGGAAATCCGTCGCCCCTGTGGTTGCGCCTGCAGTCGATGGCCGCCGGCCGCCGAAGATTAAGACCTATCTCATCGTCCCCGACGGCCAAACGAGCCGCGGCGGCGACGCTCAGGTCGCCCAGATGCGCGGCGGCGTCGCCGCACGGCCCGCAAAGACAAGCGGTCGCAGCTCGCGCCACATCGTCTCCAGCGCCCGGCGCACCGACTGCGCCGTGCTGCCCAGCGCTCGCGCCACGAGCAGCCGCGGTGCCAGCCGGGTCACCGGCGCCGTGTCCGCACGCAGCTTCTCGCGCAGTGCTTCGATCCACGCATCGCTCCAGAGCGGGCCCGCTGCCCACAGGCAGCCGAATACGCTGTTGCCCGCCAGGCCGATCGGCGAATCGAGCAGCGCATCGCCACCGGCCAGGCGCGTGCGTTCGACCCATTGCAGGCGCCCTTGCTGCCGCAGCCGGATCGACTGGGCGAAGCTGCCCTGCGCGAACGATTCGCCGCAGGCGGCGCGGCCGAGGGCGACGATGTCCCAGCCGAGCATCGAGGCATCGTCGTCCAGTTCGATATCGATTTCGGAGCACACCGCGGCCTGATCGAAAACGATCGCCTCCTGCGGCAGCCACTCGGCGCCGCCGGCGACGCGCAGGCGCACCCGCTGCGAGGCATTGCGGCCGTTGGCCTTGTACCAGCGCGTCGCTCCGGGCGTGGTGATCAGCGCCTGCGCGCCGGCCGCCACGGCAACATCGATCGACAGCGCATCGCCGCCGGCGATGCCGCCGGGCGGGTGGATCAGCAGCGTGTGCGCGACATGGGCTCCCTCGGGGTACAGCGCCTTTTGCACCTGCAGCGGGCCGCTGTGCCGCCGCGCCAGCACCGTGCGTCCATCGCGCAGCCGGTAGTCGAGCGCCAGCGTGGCGCGCCAGGTGTCCACTTGATCCGTGCCGATGTCAGATCGCGATCAGTTCGCGAACGTTCCGGTCTTTCATCTCGCCGGCCGGGCCGGCCTGCGTGATCCGTCCGCGCGACATCACCGCATAGCCGTCGGCGAGCAATTCGGCGAAATCGTAGTACTGCTCCACCAGCAGCACGGCCATTGTGCTCTTCGTCACCAGCGTGCGGATCACCGTGCCGATCTCCTTGATGATCGACGGCTGGATGCCTTCGGTCGGTTCGTCCAGGATCAGCACGCGCGGATTCGCCGCCAATGCGCGGCCGATCGCCAGTTGCTGCTGCTGCCCGCCGGAGAGGTCGCCGCCGCGCCGCTTCAGCATCTGCTTCAGCACCGGGAAGGTTTCGAGGACCTGCTCGGGCAGCCTGCGTGCCCTGCGGCCGGCCACCGGCGCCAGCCCCATCAGCAGGTTCTCCTCGACAGTGAGGCGGTTGAAGATCTCGCGGCCCTGCGGCACGTAGCCGATGCCCAGCCGCACGCGCTGGTACGGCGCCAGTTTCGTGATGTCCTGCCCGTCGAGCATCACCCGGCCGCTGCGCGACGGCACCAGCCCCATCGCCGTCTTCAGCAGCGTCGTCTTGCCGACGCCGTTGCGGCCAAGCACCACCGTGCAGGCGCCCTCCGGCACCGAGAGCGACACGTCGCGCAGGATGTGGCTGCCGCCGTAATACTGGTTCAGCAGTTCGAAGGCCAGCATTCGGCTACCGTCCCAGGTAGACGTCGATCACCCGCTCGTTCGCCTGCACCTGCTGCATGCTGCCCTCGGCCAGCACGGCGCCCTCGTGCAGCACCGTCACCTTGCGCGCGATCTGGCCGACGAAATCCATGTCGTGCTCGACCACCACGATCGAGTGCGCGCCTTCCAGATCGCGGATCAGTTCTGCCGTGTGCGCGGTCTCGGCGTCGGTCATGCCGGCCACCGGCTCGTCGAGCAGGATCAGCTCCGGCTCCTGCACCAGCAGCATGCCGATCTCCAGCCACTGCTTCTGCCCATGCGACAGCGCGCCGGCGAGGCGGTCCTCGGCACCTTCCAGGCGGATCGTCTTCAGCGTTCGGGCGATCAGGTCGCGGCTCGCCGGCGTCAGGCGCGCCAGCAGCGTCGGCCGCACGCGCTTGTCGGTCTTCATCGCCAGTTCGAGGTTCTCGAACACGGTGTGGTTCTCGAACACCGTCGGCTTCTGGAACTTGCGACCGATGCCGAGCCGGGCGATCTCGGTCTCCGGCAGCCGGGTGAGGTCGAAGGTCTGGCCGAAGAAGGCGGTGCCCTCGTCCGGGCGCGTCTTGCCGGTGATCACATCCATCATCGTCGTCTTGCCGGCGCCGTTTGGTCCGATGATGCAGCGAAGCTCGCCGCGCTCGATGGTCAGGCTGAGCTTGTTCAGCGCCTTGAAGCCGTCGAAGCTCACCGTGATGTCGTCGAGATACAGGATCGGACCGTGCGAGGTATCGACACGGTCCGGATCGAGCGGGTGCGCGTAACCGGCGCCGGCCGTGCCGCCAAGGCTGTGAACGGCGGTGTCCGTCATGGCTTGGCTCCGCTTGAGAGGCCGAGCATCGAGGGCGGCGCGACGGCAACCCGCAGTTCACGCGGCGTGCCGGCGGCCGCGCCGGCGGGTGCGGCGGCCGGCGGCGCGGCCTGTGCCGCGGCTTCCTGTTGCACAGTGCCGGCGACCGGCCGGGGTCGGCGCAGTTTCCCGGCCAGTCCCATCAGTCCGCGCGGCAGCAGCAGGGTCACCAGCACGAACAGGCCGCCGAGGAAATACAGCCAGTACTCCGGATAGGCCACCGTGAACCAGCTTTTCGCGCCGTTGACGGCGAAGGCGCCGAGGATCGGGCCGAACAGGGTGCCGCGGCCGCCAACCGCGGCCCAGATGGCGATCTCGATCGAGTTGGCCGGGCTCATCTCGCTCGGGTTGATGATGCCGACCTGCGGCACATAAAGCGCGCCGGCGATGCCGCTCATCATTGCCGCGGCGGTCCAGACGAAGAGCTTGAAGGAAAGGGTGCGGTAGCCGAGGAACATCAGCCGCGATTCCTGGTCGCGGATCGCGGTGAGCACGCGGCCGAGCTTGCTCGTGACGATCCAGCGCGCCAGCAGCAGCGCAGCGAGCAGGTACAGGCCCGAGAGCACGTACAGCACGGTGCGCATCTCGGGCGCGGTGATCGGATAGCCGAGGATCCGCTTGAAGTCGGTGAAGCCGTTGTTGCCGCCGAATCCCATGTCGTTGCGGAAGAAGGCAAGCATCGCGGCGAAGGTCAGCGCCTGCGTGATGATCGAGAAGTACACGCCCTTGATGCGCGAGCGGAAGGCAAAGAAGCCGAAGACGAAAGCCAGCAGTCCCGGCGCGGCCACGACGAGAAACAGCGCCCACAGGAACGAGTCGCTGCCGGCCCAGTACCAGGGCAGTTCCTTCCAGTCGAGGAACACCATGAAGTCGGGCAGGTCGGCGCCGTAGACGCCGTCGCGGCCGATCTGCCGCATCAGGTACATGCCGAAGGCGTAGCCGCCAAGGGCGAAGAACAATCCCTGGCCGAGCGAAAGAATGCCCGTGTAGCCCCAGATCAGGTCCATCGCCAGCGCCACCACCGCGTAGCACATGAACTTGCCGACGAGCGTGATCCAGAAGCTCGACACGTGAAGCGCATGGCCGGCCGGCACCGCCAGGTGCAGCACCGGCAGCACGACGAGCAGCGCCGCTGCCGCCGCGAAGATCGCCGTCCACACGCGCAGCGGAAAAAGGCGGGTCATGGGAGAACAGGCATTCGCCACGGATGCACACGGATGAATACGGATTTTTCGTTCAGCGAATGCGCCGGCGTTGCCAGCGCCATGGCGCCGCGGCACCGGTCCGCAGAAAGAACAGGCGATTTCATGTTCCTGAATCCGTGTTCATCCGTGTCCATCCGTGGCAGAAGTCTTTACCGTCATGCCTCGGCGCTGCGTCCCTTCAGCGCGAACAGCCCCTGCGGACGTTTCTGGATGAACAGGATGATGAAGACGAGAACCATGATCTTGGCCAGCACGGCGCCCGACCACGGCTCGAGGAACTTGGCGATCGATCCCAGCCCGAGCGCGGCGATCACCGTGCCGGCGAGCTGGCCGACGCCGCCGAGCACGACGACCATGAAGCTGTCGACGATGTACCCCTGGCCAAGGTCGGGGCCGACATTGCCGACCTGGCTCAGCGCCACGCCGCCCAGGCCGGCCACGCCGGAACCCAGGCCGAAGGTCAGCATGTCGACGCGATGCGTCGGCACGCCGGTGCAACTGGCCATGGCCCGGTTCTGCGTCACGCCGCGCACGAACAGCCCGAGCCGCGTGCGGTTGATCACCAGCCACACCGCAGCGAGCACCAGCAGGGCAAAGCCGATGATCACCATGCGGTTGTACGGCAGCACGTAGCCGCCGGCCAGACTGATGCCGCCGGACAGCCAGCTCGGGTTCTCGACCTCGACGTTCTGCGCGCCGAAGATCGTGCGGCTGGCCTGGATCAGCAGCAAGCTGATGCCCCAGGTGGTCAGCAGCGTCTCCAGCGGCCGGCCGTAAAGGAAGCGCAGCACCGACCGTTCGAGAGCCATGCCAATCGCGGCGGTGACGACGAACGCCACCGGCAGGGCCGCCACGACGTACCAGTCGAACGCGCCGGGAAGATGGCTGCGGAACAGTCCCTGCACGACGAATGTCGCATAGGCACCGATCATCAGGAATTCGCCGTGCGCCATGTTGATGATGCCCATCAGCCCGTAGGTGATGGCCAGGCCGAGCGCGGCGAGAAGCAGGATCGAGCCCAGGCTCATGCCGGAGAACAGCGCCAGCCCCATCTCGGTCCTCAACAGGCGGTCGTTGATCGCGTTCAGCGACGCCTGCGCCACCGCGCGCACGGACTCGTCGGGTTCGGCATAGCTGCCGTCCTTGCCGCGCGTGACCATCGTCGCCAGCATCTGCCGCACCTGCGGATCGGTGCTGGCGGCGAGCCGCTGCGCAGCCTTGATGCGCTGCGCCGGATCGCTGGAGCGGATCGCCAGCGACGCCGCCGCGAGTTCGAGAATGGCGCGGATCTCGGCGTCGCTTTCCCTGTTCGCTGCGGCTTCGATGATCGGAGCCGCGTCGTCGTTGTCGGAACCCTGCAGTTCGCGCGCGGCGCCGAGCCTCGTTGCGCGATCCGGGCTGCCGAGCTTCAGCGCCGCGATGGCCGAGGCGATTTCGCCGCGGATGCGGTTGTTGACGATGACCGCTTCGAGGTTGGCCGGCGCGGCGCCGAGCTTCCCGCCGGTGGCGGCATCCAGCATCTGCCCGTCGGCGACGATCACGGCCCGCTTGCCGCCGTCGATCACGGCCAGGGACTCATCGCCGAGCGCGCGCAGGACCTCGATCGCGCGCGAATCCTGCGACAGGGCGAGCTTGCGCACCGCCTCGATCCTGGCCTCGGAGTCCTCCGCCCCGAGTTGCGCGAGCAGCATCGGATCCAGCGCCGCCCACGCCGGCGCGGACAGCGTGAGCAACACAAGGGCGACGAGGCGATACACGAGATCCATTGCCAGCGCGTCAACGACTTCGCAAAGGGGTAGACGGGTCGCAATTGGGCGCACGGTCACCCTCCCCCGCTCGCGGGGGAGGGCCGGGGTAGGGGCGCGTGTCTTTTGCCATCGGGCCGCCCGCCCGGCCGCCCGAAGGGCGGCCCGCCGATCCGAGCCGCTTTGCGTGCACGTGCGGGCGCGAAGCGCTCGCGTACACGCAAAGCGCTATCACGCCAGGCTCTCCACCTTCTTCTCGTTGCCGGGGATGAACGGGCTCCAAGGCTGCGCGCGGATCGGGCCTTTGGTCTTCCACACGACGTTGAACTGGCCGTCGGCGCGCACCTCGCCGATGAACACCGGCTTGTGCAGATGGTGGTTCTTCTCGTCCATCTTCACCTTCATCCCGCACGGCGCATCGAAGCTCTGGCCCTCGACGGCCTTGATCACCGGCTCGATGTCGGTGGTCTTCGCCTTCTCCACCGCCTGCTTCCACATGTGGATGCCGATGTAGGTGGCTTCCATCGGATCGTTGGTCACCACCTTGTCGGCGTTGGGCAGCTTGGCCTTCACGGCCCAGTCCTTGTACATCCTGATGAAGGCGTCGTTGGCCGGGTTCTTCAGGCTCATGAAGTAGTTCCACGCCGCCAGGTGCCCGACGAGCGGTTTCGTATCGACGCCGCGCAGTTCCTCCTCGCCGACCGAGAACGCCACCACCGGTACGTCCTTGGCCTTCAGGCCGGCGTTGCCCAGTTCCTTGTAGAAGGGCACGTTCGAATCGCCGTTGATGGTCGAGATCACGCAGGTCTTGCCGCCGCCGGCGAACTTCTTGACGTTGGCGACGATGGTCTGGTAGTCGGCGTGGCCGAACGGGGTGTAGATCTCCTCGATGTCCTTCTCGGCCACGCCCTTGGCCTTGAGGAAGGCGCGCAGGATCTTGTTGGTCGTGCGCGGATAGACGTAGTCGGTGCCGAGCAGGAAAAAGCGCTTGGCAGCACCGCCTTCCTTGCTCATCAGGTACTCGGTGGCCGGGATCGCCTGCTGGTTCGGCGCCGCGCCGGTGTAAAAGACGTTCTTCTCCAGCTCCTCGCCCTCGTACTGCACCGGATAGAAGAGCAGGTGATTCAGTTCCTTGAACACCGGCAGCACGCTCTTGCGCGAGACGCTGGTCCAGCAGCCGAACACGACGTTGACCTTGTCCTGCGTGATCAGCTGCCGCGCCTTCTCGGCGAACAGCGGCCAGTTGGAGGCCGGATCGACCACCACCGGTTCCAGCGGCCGGCCCATCACCCCGCCCTTGGCGTTGATGTCGGCGATGGTCATCAGCGCCGTTTCCTTCAGCGCCGTCTCGCTGATCGCCATCGTTCCCGACAGCGAATGCAGGATGCCGACCTTGATCGGCGTCTTGCTCTGGCCATAAGCGGCCGAGATCCAGCTGCTGCTCAGCGCTGCCGCGCCAGCGACCTGCAGAAAATGCCTGCGTTGCATGACTACCCTCCCGTGGAGATGAATGCGCAGCAGGACTGTGCGCGCCGCGCCGCGGGTCAGGTATTCAAGGTTCGTGCCAAGCGCTTCGGCAGCCGATCGGCCGTTGAAGTGGCGACGCGCGCACGTTCACGCCGCGATTTGCACGATCGCAGTGCAGCAGCGATCCAAGCGCGCGCCATCGGAGTGCGAAGCCCAGATGCCGCTTGCGTTCAGCGCAACTGCCGCGTCGGCGGGAAGCAACGCGCGTTCGAGCTTGCGTAGCACGCGAAGCCGATCTGCATTGCGCCTACACTCGGCACAGCGACATCCGGTCAGCAAGACTCGGCTCAACCTTCATGGCGACAGCGTTCGACGACGAAGCGCGATCCGCCGGCAACGACACGGCTCTCGGTTTTCTGCTCACCGTGGCGGCCGGCCGGCTGGTCAAGGATGACGACCCGGCCGCTTTCGCCGACTGGTTCGTCAAGGCAGCGCCGACGCTGATGCCGGAGCTTTTCGGCAAGGCAAGGGATCCGGCCCACTTCGCCCGAGTGCTCGCGCGCGGCCTGTACGGCATCACGCCATTGCCTCGCCACGGTTACGTGGCGCAACGCCTGCCTCAACCCGGCCGCAACGAGCCTTGCTTCTGCGGCTCGGGGCGCAAGTACAAGCAGTGCTGCGCGCAGTTCGACAGCACGATGCCGTTTCCCGAAGTGAACATGCTGCGCTACGTGCTCGACGCGTCGTCGCGCGAGGTCTTCGTGGCGCTGCCGGCATCGCGCGTGCGCATCGACGCCGTGGCCGACACGGCGCGGCAATGGCTCGACGAGGGTCGCGACAAGCAGGTGGTGGCGCTGCTGGAGCCCTGGTTCGGCGGCGCCGCGCCGCTCGGCAGTCGTCTCGAAATCCTGTTCGACACGCTGATGGATGCCTACCTGCAACTGGGCAGGCCGCGCAAGCGCAAGGCGCTGATCGAAACGGTACTGGCCCGCGGCGACCGCCAGTTGCAGAGCGCCGCCTGGCAGCGCCGCGCCGTGATGGCATCCGACCAGGGCCAGCACGAGCCCGCGTTCGAAGCCTTCCGCGAGGCGCAGCGCCTGGATCCCGATGCGCCGTCGCTGACACATCTGGAGATCATGTTGTTGATCGGCGCCGGCCGCATGCAGCAGGCGCGCGAACGCGCAAAGTTCTGGCTCGCCCGCGCGCAGCGCGACCGCGACTTCCCGCCACCGTTGCTCGACCTGCTGCGTCGGGCCGCCGAAGATCCGGCCGAGGCGGTGCTCGACGTTCAGGAGCGCCGGGTGCCGGCGCTGGCGACGCTGCGGGCGTTGCTGCGCGAGGTGCCACCGCCGGAAGTCCGCCACGATGTCATGCTCGACACCGATGGAATCGGCCACCTGCGAGCGCAGCCGCCGCTGGCCAAGGCGGAAGCGAAGTGGCGCAAGCACTTCGTGCAGGCCAAGCCGCCGCTCACCGCGCTCGGCGGGGACAACGCCGTCGCCTTCGCCGACAGCGACAAGTGGCTGGCGCTGCTGAAGCGCGAGCCGCTGTTGTGGCAGAGCTTCGACGTGCTCGACGATCTGGCGATGGCCGTGCGGGCGCTGGGGCTGCTCGGCGCCGAACACGCGATCATGGTGCCGCTGCTCGACCGCGCCGTCGCCCTTCTTCGCCTGCACGTCGAAGCCAGCGGCGCGCGGCAATTGCCGTGGGGTTTCGTGGAAAATCGACCGGCGCTGCGCTCGCTCGCGACCCGCGTGCATCACGCGCTCGATGAAGGCGACCGCGAAACAGCCCTCCGCCTGGCGCGCTGGCTGGTCCTCGACCTGAATCCGAACGACAACCACGGCCTGCGCGGAGCGCTGATGCGGCTCTACGTAGAAGGCGGCAGCTACGACGATGCGATCGCGCTCGGCCGGCGTTATCCGGGCGACTTTGCCGAGCTGACGCTGACCCACGTGCTGGCGCTTTACTGCGCCGGCCAGACCGAGGAGGCCGCCGCCGCGTTACGGACTGCCGCCGCCGTCCACACGCGCGCCGTCAAGACGCTGTTGGCCGAGAAGGCCAGGCCGCCGAAGAGCGATGCGTTCGGCATCGCCGTGGGCGGCGCCGAGGAGGCCTGGCTGTATCGCGAAGCGCACCGGGACCTCTGGCGCGAACGAGGGGCGCTGGCCTGGGCCGCCGACGAGCTGGCGCGGTGGCGGCCGCGCAAACGCGCCGGAAAATCCAGACACGATTCGCCGGTTCAGTCCGACACGCAGATCGAGTTGCCGCTTGCGAAGGACGATTGAGTGGCCGCATTCGTCATCGCGGCGGCCGCGATCGACGACGCGACCGACGCCTGTCGGCAGCGGCGAGTCGACCGTCGACTCGATCATCTGCGTGGCGACGATCACCAGCCTGCCGAGGCGGCTGCAGGTGCGGATCACGCGCTCCTGGATTGCCGGCACGCGCTCGGCCGGCAGTTCGGCGCCGAGGTCGCCGCGCGCCACCATCACCGCGTCGGACAGCAGCGCTATTTCCTGCAGCGCCTCGACCGCCGACGGCTTCGCAAGCTTGCATACGACGCCGGCGCGGCCGTCGATCAGCGCGCGGGCCTCGGTCACGTCGGCCGGCCGCTGCACGAACGACAGCGCGATCCCGTCGGCGCCCGGTTCGAGCGCCAGATCAAGGTCGCGCCAGCCGCTGCCCCTCGGCCAGTTGCACCGGTCCGTCGGCAAACGTGCCGACACGCAGCTTGGGTCCCTGTAGGTCGGCGAGGATGCCGATCGGCCGCTCGAACTCCTTCTCCAGCGCGCGTATCACGGCAAAGCGGTGGCGATGATCGTCATGCGTGCCATGGCTGATTCTATTTCTCTTTCAATAGATCAATAATAGTCATGTCTCAACCGATGGC
>CAZDXQ010000065.1:0-16044 GCA_964509545.1 uncultured Burkholderiaceae bacterium
TGCCATCGGTTGAGACATGACTATTATTGATCTATTGAAAGAGAAATAGAATTAGTGCCTGGCTGCTGCTCGCCCAGACGAAAACGATGAGCACGACGAGTGCGCGCACACCGCAAAGGTTGACGGACAAGGCGTTCATCCGCGACACCCCCTCTGTATCAGCTGCGAGACCGCGGCTATCCAGCCCCCGCGCGAAAGGATGCCACCTTTCAGATTGACGTGAAACCGACTGCTGCGACGCCCGACCACCCCGGGCATGGACCGGACGTCACATCCGCTCAACGATCGTCACGTTGGCCAACCCGCCGCCTTCGCACATCGTCTGCAGGCCGTAACGCGCGCCGCGGGCGGCGAGGGCGTGCACCAGCGTCGTCATCAGCTTGGCGCCGGAGGCGCCAAGGGGGTGGCCGAGGGCGATCGCGCCGCCGTTGACGTTCAGCCGTGCTGGATCGGCGCCGGTGGCCTTCAGCCACGCCAGCGGCACCGAGGCGAAGGCTTCGTTGACTTCGAACAGGTCGATGTCGTCGAGCTTCAGCCCGGCCTTGCGCAGCGCCGCGGGCGTGGCCGGCACCGGGCCTTCGAGCATGATCACCGGATCGTGGCCGATCACGGTCATCTGCCGGACCACGGCCAGCGGCTTGACGGCGCGGCCCAGCGCGCGCAGGCCGCGTTCGTTTGCCACCAGCAGCGCGGCGGCGCCGTCGCAGATCTGGCTGGCCGTGGCGGCGCTGATGCGGCCGCCTTCGGCCAGCAACTTCACGGCCGCGATGCCCTCGCGCGTGGCGTCGAAGCGGATGCCTTCGTCGGCGCTGTGCACCTCGCCCGTGGCGGCACCGCCGGCGTCGCGCACGGCGATCGGCACGATCTCGGCTGCGAAGCGCTGCTCGCGGGTGGCCGCCGCGGCGTGCTGGTGGCTGGCGAGCGCGTATTCGTCCATCGCCTCCTTCGACAGGCCGTATTTCACGGCGAGCTGCTCGGCGCCGGTGAACTGGCTGAACTGCACGCCGGGATAACGCGCCTGCATCGCCGGGCTCATGTAGGTGCCGAAGCCGTTCTTGAACGGCAGCGTCGCCGGCAGGCCCATCGGCACGCGGGTCATGCTTTCGACGCCGCCGGCGATGACGACGTCCATCGCGCCCGCGAGCACCGCCTGTGCGGCGAAGTGCAGTGCCTGCTGCGATGAGCCGCACTGCCGGTCGACCGAGACGCCGGGCACCGATTCCGGCAGCTTCGAAGCGAGCACGGCATTGCGGGCGATATTGTTCGACTGCTCGCCGGCCTGCCCGACGCAGCCGAGGATCACGTCGTCGATGGCCGCCGGATCGATGTCCAGGCGCGACACCAGCGCGTCGATCACCTGCGCGGCGAGGTCGGCCGGATGCCAGCCGGCGAGCCGGCCGCCCTTGCGGGCGCCGGCCGTTCGCAGCGCGGCGACGATGAAGGCTTCGGCCATGGCAACCCCCTTGAACTCTGCAGCGTCGGCGCTGCCTATTTCGATTCGCGCAGCCGGCGCGCCGCGGCGCCGGCGAAAGCGACCAGCGCCTCGCGTTCGACGCCGCGGCTGGAGAACCACAGCGCAACGCCGTCGTCTTCGGCGAGCAGCTGCAGTTCGCCGCCGCCGCGGCGCCTGATGGTGCTGGCCGTCTTCCACGGCCCCGGCGCTGGCACGACCTCGTCGCCGGAGGCGCGCGTCTCCTCGATGAACGTGTCGACGAATTTCGCCGTGCCGCCGCCGTTGCCTTCGGCGCGCAGCGATGCGTGCGACATCATCACCAGCCAGACGTAACGCGACGACGCACCGCCCGTGCCGACGTCGATCGGCCAGTAGCAGGTCGCAGAGCGCGTCGCGCCGAGCGTCGGGATCCGAGCCTGCGGCGTGGCCTGCAGCTCGGGCAGGTCCGCCGCCGGCTGCGGGCCGAGACGGCCGCACAGGTCGAAGTCCAGCGTTGCCGCCAGCGGATGGCCGCCGCCGCGGACGGACTGCAGGCCGAAGTACAGCAGCAGCACGCCGACGACGAGGATGCCGACACCTGCGGGCCGGAAGCGCCCGGCCTGCCGTCGCACGGTTGCGCAAGCGGATGGCTTCATCGGTGGCTTCGCCTCGAATGGATCATGTCGACGGCGCTCAGCGCAGCGTCGCGCTTGCCGTCACGCGGCCGGCGCGATCGTGCCACGCCGTCAGCCGCACGTCGCTGCCCGCCGGGGCGCGCACGATCCAGTCGGCATAGGCGCGGTCGGCGGTGGGCTTCCTGTTCGGCCAGAAGCTGATGCCGGTGTGCAGGTAGGCCCAGCCTTCGAGTTCGCCCAGTTCGGTGCGCGGCTTGCCGTCGATCAGGTCCGCGCCCGCGGGCAGCACGATCTCGGCCAGCACGCCGCGCAGCAGCTTGTGCCTGACCGCCATCTTGGTCACGTAGGTCGGCAGCCAGCCAGTGTTCTGCACCACCAGCCGCACGCGCCAGGTGTCGGCGCCAATGTGGGTAACGGTGACCTCGCGCACTTCGAGTTTCGGCGAGATCAGCGCCTGCCACAGCAGCCACTGCGGGAAGCGGGCGATCTCCGCTTCCAGGCGGTGCGGTGGCGGGTTGTTGAAGGCCTTGGCCTTGTTCCAGCCGCCGAGCTCGACGCGGCCGAGCTGCGGATGTTCGAACGGCTTCCAGTCGACATGGCCGCGGCCGTCGAGCTCACGGTCGCTCCAATGCAGCATCTTCAGGTCGTCCTCGACCGGATGGTCGCGGAACCAGTGGATCCACTCCTTGTTGTCGATGCCGGCCTCCTTCTTCGGATTCCAGATCTCGACCGTCCACATGAACATGCCGAGGTGCTCGTAGATCCAGTCGAAGGCGCCGCTGATGAATTCGTTGGGGTAGTACTGGAACTCGTGCCAGACCGAGATTGCCGGGTAACCGGTCAGCTCCTCGCCGCGCTTGCCCACCGCCTGGTAGACCCACAGGTCCTCGGCCGGCATCTTGTCGTCGGGCAGATGGCCGAACGGACGCAGCAGCACGCCGGAGAAGGTGTGAAAACTGGTGCCGGCACAGATGTTCGGGTGCCGGACGATGAAGTCGACCACCGCGCGCACTTCCGGCTCCGAGGTCGGATACGGCCCGGCGCCGAGCTGCTCGTACTCCTGCCGCCAGCCCGAGGGGAAGTTGCGGTTCAGGTCCAGCCCCTGCGCGTTGCCGTTGATGCCGGGAACGGTCACCGAAACGCCGTCGAAGTTCTCGATCCGGCCCTCGGGCATCACGCGGAAGTACTCGCCGCCGGGCGGATCGGTCGGGTCGCGGCGCACCAGCAATCGCGGTTCCTGCGGATGCCGTTTCCACGGCCCGTTCGGATCGGCGATGCGCATCTGCAGGATGTTGCCGTCGCCGTCGATGTCCTCGGCGATCAGGCCCTCCACCGGTTCCTCGTCGTACGGGTAGCGCCGGGTCGAAGAGCGGACGTACCTCGGTCTTTCCGCCATCGCCCACTCGGCGCCGTCGGGGTTGATGCGCGGGCAGACGTAGAAGGCGCGCGTGGCCAGGCAGCGGGCCACGTCGGGGTTGTGCTCGCGGTTCTTCAACAGCCAGTCGATGAAGTACAGGCAGGCGGCGGAGGCGGAAAGCTCGACCGAGTGGATGTTGCCGTCGACCCAGAAGGCCGGCTTGTCGGCGGCCGGACCTGTCGACGTATCGGTCACCGTCAGCAGCGGGATCTCGCGGCCCTCGTAGCTGCGGCCGATCATCTCCAGCGCGATGTAGCGCGGGAATTCGGCGGCGAGCGCGCGCAGCAGGCCGAGCAGTTCTTCGTAGCGGTAGAAGCGGGAGTGATCGATCGTGGTCATGGATGGGGGTCCGGCGCGAGCGGCACATGATACGAGCCGCGCTGGCCGCGAGGTCCGGCGCGTCGCTGCGCGCCGGCCGCTTCGCTTGACAACGCGGAAGCCGGTCATGAGACTTCGGCGACTCCGCGGTCGGCACTTCCTTGATGCGCCGCTGCGGGCGCAGCCCAGGACCGGAGACGTTTCATGAAAACACTGCACATTTCCCTGCTCGCCGTCGCCGCCGTCGTCGCGTCCGCGGCCGCTTCGGCGCAGACGACCGTCCGCATCTCGCACGCCACGCCGGCCACTTCGCACTATGGCGCCGGCACGCAGGCCTTCTGCGCCGAGATCGAGAAACGAACGGCCAACCGCTACAAGTGCCAGATCCAGCCGAACGTCAACGACGAACGCGCCAGCATCGAGGCGGTGCAGCTCGGCACGCTCGATGCGACCAACACCTCGACCGGTCCGGTGTCGAACTTCGTGCCCGAGGTCGGCATCGTCGACATCCCGTTCCTGTTCCGCGACTACGACCATGCGCGCCGCGTGCTCGACGGCCCGATCGGCCAGGATCTGCTGGCCAAGTTCACCGCCAAGGGGCTGATCGGGCTGGCCTGGACCGAGAACGGCTTCCGCCACCTGACCAACAGCAAGCGGGCGGTCGTCAAGCCGGACGACGTCAAGGGCCTGAAGGTGCGAACGATGCAGAACCCGGTGCACATCCAGGCGTTCCAGTCGATCGGGGTGCAGCCGACACCGATGGCGTTCTCGGAACTGTTCACCGCTCTGCAGCAGGGCGTCGTCGACGGCCAGGAAAACCCGATCCCGGTGATCCTGTCGGCCAAGTTCTCGCAGGTACAGAAGCACCTGGCGCTGACCGGCCATGTGTACTCGCCGTCGGTGCTGATCCTGTCGCCGAAGCTGTGGAACTCGCTCACCGACGCCGACAAGGCCGCCTTCCGCGAGGCGGCGAAAATCGGTGCCGCCGCGCAGCGCAAGAAGGTCAACGACGACGAGGCCAGCGGTATCGATCAGCTGAAGAAGGAAGGGGTCGCGGTGAGCAGCATCGACGGCGCCGCCTTCCGAACGGCGATGACGCCCGCGTTCGCCGATTTCGCCAAGAAGTACGGCGCCGAAAACATCCGGCGCATCCAGGAGTTCAAGTAGGCACAGGCCGGTCGCGCCGGGTGTTTCGTCGCAGGCCAGCTTCGGCGCGGCCGAAGTCAGGGGTCGAAGGCCCGGCCGCGGACACAACATCGAGCCGATCCAGGACTGCATCAAGTAGGCCGGATGGACCTTGGCGGATGCTGGATCGCAGCCTGACTTGGCGTCAGCGAAGACGGGGGCCGCGGGCGCGGCCGCGCGCACAACTTCGAGCGACGGCTGACGACGTGCGCCCCGAATCGCCGGGGCGCTTTTTTTCCCGGTCGTGTTCTCCCGCCTGATCCTTGCCGTCGACCGCCGCTTCACGCAGGTCGTGTGGCTTGCGGCGGCCACGCTGCTCGCGCTGCTCGCCTGCATCGGGCTGTTCCAGGTGGTGACCCGCTTCGTGTGGAACCAGCCGAGCCCGTGGAGCGAGGAACTGATCGGGCGCCTGTTCGTCTGGTGCGTGATGCTCGGCACCGTCGTCGCGTTCCGCCAGGGGGCACTGGTGTCGGTGGACGTGATGCTGCGTCTGTCCACCGGGACGTGGCGCCGGGTCGTGCGCCGGCTGATCCTCGTCGTGACCCTTGGTTTCCTCGCCGCGCTGGTCGGGTACGGCTTCGATCTGGCCTGGCGCATCCGCTTCCAGACCTTCGCCACGTTGCCGCTGTCGATCGCCTGGGCTTATCTCGCGGTGCCGGTCGGCGCGCTGTTCTCGATGCTGGCGGTGATCGCGCACCACCTCGAGCCGGTGAACCGCGAACTGGAACTGCAGAGATAAGGCGCTGCCGTGACGACCGCGATGATCATCACGATGCTGGTGTGCTTCGCCTTCAGCATTTCCGTGGCGGTGTCGATCGGGCTGGCCTCGATGCTCGGCATCGGCGTGTTCTCCGACGCGAACCTGTTCGAACTGCCGCGGCAGGCGTTCATCGCCATCGACAAGTTCCCGCTGGTGGCGATCCCGTTCTTCATTCTGGCCGGCAACCTGATGGAAAACGGCGGCATCTCGCGCCGGCTGGTCGACTTCGCCAAGAGCATCGTCGGCGGCGTGCAGGGCGGCCTGCCGATGACCTGCGTGCTGACCTGCATGATCTTTGCCGCCGTCTCTGGTTCGTCGGTCGCCACCACCTTCGCCATCGGCGCGATCCTGATCCCGGCGCTGATCCAGCACGGTTACCCGCGCCCCTGGGCGGCGTCGCTGCAGGCGGCGAGCGCCGAACTCGGCGTGGTGATCCCGCCGTCGATCCCGATGATCCTGTTCGGCGTCAGCGCCGAGGTGTCGATCGGCGAGATGTTCATCGCCGGCTTCGGCCCCGGCCTGCTGATCGGCGGCGCGCTGATGCTGTTCGTCTATCTGTACTGCAAGCGCAACGGATGGGGCAGGCGCGACGGCGACGGCAAGCTGCCTTTCGCCACCGCGCTGGAAGACATCGCCGCGCTGGCCGGCGCGCTGGCCGCGTTCTGGCTCGGCAACCGCGTGATCGGGCCGTGGTGGGCCGCCGGCATGAGCGAGCAGGACGTCGACCGCATCGGTGATCTCGCCGGGATGCTGCTCGCGGTCGGCTACTTCGCGGTGCTGATGCTGATCCCGCGCGTGCGCGCGGCGCTGCTGGCGCGCTCGACGTTCGCGCTGCTGATGCCGGTGATCATTCTCGGCGGCATCTACGGCGGCGTGTTCACGCCGACCGAGGCCTCGGTGGTCGCGGTGTTCTACGCGCTGCTGGTGGGCATCTTCGTCTACCGCGAAGTCAGGCCGGGCGACGTGCTGGCGGTGCTGAAGAAGTCGGTCATCTCCTCGGCGGTGATCATGTTCATCATCGCCACCGCCGGCGTGTTCGCCTGGCTGATCGACCGCGCCGGCGTGCCCGAACAGATCGGCCTGTGGCTGCGCGCCACTCTCGACTCGCCGGCGCTGTTCCTGCTCGGCGTTAACGCCGCGCTGTTCGCCATCGGCATGTTCATCGAGACCTCGGCGGCGATCATCGTGTTGGCGCCGATCCTGGTGCCGGTGGCGGTGCACTTCGGCATCGACCCGGTGCACTTCGGCATCGTCATGGTCGTCAACCTGGCGCTCGGCATGATCACGCCGCCGTTCGGCGTGAACCTGTTCGCTGCCTGCGCCGTGGCGCGCGTATCGCTCGATCAGATCGTCACACGGCTGCTGCCTTTCGTTGCCGTGGTGCTCGGCTGCCTGATGGTGGTGACCTACGTGCCTACGCTGACGCTGTTCCTGCGCGATCTCGTCTATCGCTGAGACTGTCCGATGAAACGCATCGTCCTGCCATTCCTTGCCCTGTCGCTCGCGGCCTGCGCAACCCCGCAGGCCGTGACCACGGCGTCCGCTGACGCTGCACCGGCCCGCGCCCAGCCGAGCGCGGAAACGCAGTTCGCACAGGCGGCGACCACGCCGATCAGCGACCTGAATCTCGTCCGCGCGAAGATCCCAGCCGTGCTGCTGGCGGCGCAAAAGGCGCCGTACGCGGTGCCGGAGGATCTGTCCTGCGCCGCGCTGGCTTCGGCCGTGCAGGCACTCGATGCCGCGCTCGGTGCCGATCTCGACACGCCGCCGACCGCTGCCGATCCGGGCCTGGTCGAACGAGGTGCCGGCGCGGTCGGCGAGGCGGCCGTCGGCGCCGTGCGCAGCACCGCCGAAGGCGTGGTGCCCTTCCGCGGCTGGGTGCGCAAACTCACCGGCGCGGAACGTCACGCCAGGGAAGTCGCCGCCGCCATCGCTGCGGGGAGCATCCGCCGCGGCTATCTGAAGGGTCTCGGGCAGGCGGCCGGTTGTGCTGCGCCGGCGTCGCCGCGCAAGTAAGGACAACGCCAGTCTGCGCCCTGACTGTCATCGGACCGGGCCATCCTCGGTCCGGCGCTTGAGCGGAGGGTCGTAGCGCGAGCGTTTTGTGCGCTGATCCGCAAGCGCAGCCGAAGGATTCCTCGAACGCCTGGAAAGCGGAGTCGATTGACCCGGGCAGGGGGGCGACCTCGCCGTCCGAGGTCTGCCGACGCCGTCGCCGGCGGCGCGAACATCGCCTGTGCAGCGGGAAGCGGCGCACTGCAGGTATTGCTTCGAACACATTTCGATTGTCTGGCAAGCGGAGGTCGACATGGAAGCGTGGGAACTGCAGGCTCTGCTCGATCAGGTCAAACTCGGCGCGCTGCCGCGGCGCCGCTTCGTCGAGATGATCGCGGGCCTCGGACTGTCCGTTCCGATGGCAGGCCCGTTGCTCTCGCGGTCGGGTCTGGCGCGAGCGCAGTCCTTGCCGCCTTACAAGCCGACGCGGCGCGGCGGCGGCGGCCTGCTGCGGCTGCTCTGGTGGCAGGCGCCGACGCTGCTCAACCCGCACTTCGGCGTCGGCCAGAAGGACCTCGACGCCGCGAGGCTCTTCTACGAGCCTCTGGCGGCCCTCGATCAGGACGGAAGGCTGGTGCCGATCCTGGCGGCCGAGATACCGAGCCTGGATAACGGCGGCGTCGCGGCTGACGGCCGGTCGGTGACCTGGAAGCTGAAGCGCAACGTCAGGTGGCACGACGGCAAACCCTTTACCGCCGACGACGTGGTCTTCAACTGGGAATACGCGACCGATCCGGCCACCGCCGCGGTGAGCAGCGGCCTGTACAAGGATCTGAAGCAGGTCGAAAAACTCGACGCCTACACCGTCCGCCTCGTCTACCAGGAGCCGACCCCGGTCTGGGCGCGCACGTTCGTCGGCAACTTCGGCCAGCTGATCCCGAAGCACCTGTTCGATGCGTTTCGCGGCGGGAAGTCGCGCGACGCGCCGGCGAACCTGAAGCCGGTCGGCACCGGGCCGTACCGGTTCGTCGACTTCAAGCCGGCAGATTCCGTGCGCGGCGAGATCAATCGCGACTACCACGAGCCGAACCGGCCGTACTTCGACGCGATCGAGATGAAGGGCGGCGGCGACGCGGTCTCGGCGGCGCGGGCGGTGCTGCAGACCGGCGAGTTCGACTACGCCTGGAACATGCAGGTCGAGGACGAGATCCTGAAGCGGATGGAGAAGGGCGGCAAGGGGCGGGTGGTCTACGCGGCGAGCAGCGCGGTCGAGCACGTGCTGCTGAATTTCTCCGACCCGTGGACCGAAATCGACGGCGAACGCTCGAGCCCGAAGTCCAGACACCCGACGCTGTCCGATCTGGCGGTGCGCGAGGCGCTGAACCTTCTCGCCGACCGCGGCGCAATCCAGGACCACGTCTACGGCCGCGGCGGCATCGCCACGCGCAACTTCCTCAACGCGCCGGCACGCTTCCGCTCGCCAAACACACAATGGGAGTTCAGCGTCGACAAGGCGAACCAGGTCCTGGAGGCGGCCGGCTGGAGGCGCGGCGGCGACGGCCTTCGAAGCAAGGACGGGAAGAAGCTGAAGTTCGTCTTCCAGACATCGATCAACGCGCCGCGGCAGAAGACCCAGCAGATCATCAAGCAGGCCTGCCAGAAGGCGGGCATCGATGTCGAACTGAAGTCGGTCACCGCCTCGGTGTTCTTCTCCTCCGATCTTGCCAATCCCGACACGAACTCGAAGTTCCAGGCCGACCTGCAGATGTTCAACATCTCCGGCGGCGTCGATCCGTGGTTCTTCATGAACCAGTTCTGCTCGTGGGAGATCGCGTCGAAGGCCAACAAGTGGCAGGGCCGCAACCTGACCCGCTGGCGCAGCGACGAATACGACCGCGTATATCGCGAAGTGACGGCCGAGCGCGATGCGGTGAAGCGCGCGGCGCTGTTCATCCGCCTGAACGACCTGGTGATCGAAAACCGCGTCGTGATCCCGCTGGTGAACCGGCCGGAGATGGGCGCCGCTTCGCGCCGGCTGCAGATGACGCTGAGCGGCTGGGACGGCCACCTCGCGCTGCTGAAGGACTGGTATCGCGACGCCTGACTGCCGGCGGCACCGGATCTGCGACAGGCGGTGCGCTTTGCGCGCGTGCCATCGACCTTCGGCCGCCGCCTGCCGCGCCCGGATTCCTGTGCCACGGCCGGTGCCTCCGAGCACCGCGATCGCAGTTCTTCAGAGGCCGAGAAGAAACGCTGCCGATAACCGGCGGCTGTTCCCGCCGGTCGTGCTGTCGTCGTAACCGTCGAAGACGCGCAGCGCGCCGGAGAAATCCTCGTCGCGCGTGTAAAGGCTGCGCACGATCAGCGTGGCGATGCCGGCGGCCAGCGCCGCCCGCAGGCCGTTGGCCGAGTCCTCGACAGCAGTGCAGCGTTGCGCCGGCAATTGCAGCCGCTGCAGCGCGAGCAGGTAGGCTTGCGGGTCGGGCTTCTTGCGCACGACGTCCTCGCCGCAGACGATCGCTTCGAAGCGCGCCGCTGCGCCCGCCCCAAGCGTCGCGACAAGCAGCACGTCGAGGTTGGCGCGGCTCGTGGTGGTGGCGATCGCGAGCCGCTTGCCGGCGGCCGCCAGCGCGTCGAGCAGCGCCAGCAGGCCCGGCCGCAGCGGCACCTCGCCGGCCTCGACGATCGCCGCGTAGTGGGCGTTCTTGCGCGCGTGCAGTTCGGCGATCCGGCCTGCGGCGTCGGGTGCCTGCAGCCAGTGAGGGGCGAAGCGCTGCGCGAAATGCGCGATCCGCTCCTTGCCGCCGGTCACCGCGAGCAGTTCGCCGTACAGCCGCTCGTCCCATTGCCAAGGCAGTCCGGCCTCGGCAAAGGCGCGGTTGAAGGCGACGCGGTGACCGTCGCGTTCGGTTTCGGCCAGCGTGCCGTCGACGTCGAAGACGACCGCGTCGATCGCGCCGCTCACGTCGGCACGCGCCGCGGCCTCGAGGCAGCTGCCGCTCCTGCGCGCGAAGCCGCCCGTCTCAGGCCGCGTGTGCGCGCCACTTGATCGAGCAGCCGACGCTCGGCAACTGCTCGGCCGGCCCCTTGCCGGTGGCGGCGACGAGCTTCATCGCCTCGAACAGCTCGCGGCGCGCGCCCGGTGGCGCCGGGTCGCGGCGCGAGGCATCGAGGCGTCCGCGGTACTGCAGTTCGAGCTTCGCATTGAAGCCGAAGAAGTCGGGCGTGCACACGGCGCCGTAGGCGCGCGCGACCTGCTGCGACTCGTCGTACAGATAAGGAAAAGGGAAGGCGTGCCGGCGTGCCTGTTCGGCCATGTGCTCGAGCGAATCCTCCGGATAGGCGACGACGTCGTTGGCGCTGATCGCCACGCAGCCGATGCCCAGCGGCGCCAGGTCGCGCGCGTCGCGCACGATGCGGTCGATGACCGCCTGCACGTATGGGCAGTGGTTGCAGATGAACATCACCAGCAGCCCGTTCGGCCCGCGGCAGGCATCGCGGGTCCATGTCCTGCCATCGACGCCGGGCAGCGCGAAGTCCGGCGCCGGTGCGCCGGGGTTCAACGGTTCGGATTGCGCAGCCATGTGCACACCTCATTTCGCGGTTCTTCGCCGACGGTACCGGCGCAGGCGGCGGCCGCGTCGCTGCGCCAGCGCCGACCGCCTCGCGCGTCAGCGCGCTGCCACCCGGCGCGCCGCCGCGGCGACGGCCTCGGCCGTCAGGCCGAAATGAGCGTACAGCTTTCCCGCCGGCGCCGACTCGCCGAAGCGGGCGATGCCGATCGTCTCGCCCTGCAGGCCGACGTACTTGCGCCAGTAGTCGGGATGGCCGGCCTCGATCGCCACGCGCGGCAGTTCCGGCGGCAGCACTTGCGCCTGCCACTGCCGGTCCTGCCGGTCGAAGGCCGACGTGCACGGCAGCGAGACGACGCGCGCGCCGATACCCTCGGCGGCAAGCAGTTTCTGCGCTTCGAGCGCAAGCGCGACCTCGGAGCCGGTCGCGATCAGCACCACGCGCGGCGGGCCTTCGGCGTCGGCGAGCACGTAACCGCCGCGCGCGATCGCGGCCTCGGTGGCGGCATCGCGCGCCAGCTGCGGCAGGTTCTGCCGCGACAGCAGCAGCGCGCTCGGCCCGTTGCGTCGTTCGAGTGCGGCGCGCCAGGCTACCGCGGTCTCGACGCCGTCGCAGGGGCGCCAGACGTCGAGGTCGGGGATCAGGCGCAGGCTGGCCGCATGCTCGACCGGCTGGTGCGTCGGTCCGTCCTCGCCCAGCCCGATCGAGTCGTGCGTCAGCACGTAGACGGCGCGCGTTTTCATCAGCGCGCTCATGCGGATGCCGCTGCGCGCGTAGTCGGAAAACACGGCGAACGTGCCGCCGTAGGGGATGAAGCCGCCGTGCAGCGCGATGCCGTTCATCATTGCGGCCATGCCGAACTCGCGCACGCCGTAGTGCACGTAGTTGCCGTCGGCATGGGTGTCGACGGACGCGGAGGCCTTGACCGCGGTCAGGTTGGACCAGGTGAGGTCGGCCGAGCCGCCCAGCAGTTCGGGCACTTTCGGCACCAGGATTTCCAGCGCGTTCTGCGACGACTTGCGCGACGCCGTCGGTGCGGTGAGCGCACGCGCCGCTGCCAGCATCGCGTCGGCAGTCTGCGCCCAGTCGGCCGGCAGTTCGCCCGCCATGCGGCGGCGGAATTCATCGGCCAGCGCCGGATATTCGCGCGCGTAGGCTTCAAAGCGACGCTGCCAGTCGGCGCGCGCGGCCTCGCCGGGCTGTCGGGCGTCCCACTGGGCGCGCAGGTCGTCCGGCACTTCGAATGGCGCGTGCCGCCAGCCGAGCGCGGCACGTGTCGCCGCTGTTTCTTCGGCGCCGAGCGGCGCGCCGTGAACCTCGTGCGTGCCTGCAGCCTTCGGCGCGCCCCAGCCGATCGTCGTGCGGCAGATGACCAGCGTCGGCCGCGTCGTTTCCCGGCGCGCGCTTTCGATCGCCACCTCGATGGCCAGCGCGTCGTGGCCGTCGATCGGGCCGATCACGTTCCAGCCGTAGGCGGCGAAGCGGCGGGCGGTGTCGTCGCGGAACCAGCCCTTCACGTGGCCGTCGATCGAGATGCCGTTGTCGTCGTAGAACGCGACCAGCTTGCTGAGCCCGAAGACGCCGGCGAGCGAGCAGGCTTCGTGCGAAACGCCTTCCATCAGGCAGCCGTCGCCGACGAAAACGAAGGTGCGGTGATCGACGATCGTGTGCCCGGGCCGGTTGAAGCGCGCCGCCAGCAGCTTCTCGGCCAGCGCCATGCCGACCGCATTGGCCAGGCCCTGGCCGAGCGGACCGGTGGTCGTTTCCACGCCGGGCGTGAGTCCCGTTTCCGGATGGCCCGGCGTCTTCGAATGCAACTGGCGGAAATTCTTCAGCTCCGCCAGCGGCAGGTCGTAGCCGGTCAGGTGCAGCAACGCGTAAAGCAGCATCGAGCCGTGGCCGTTGGACAGCACGAAGCGATCGCGGTCGGGCCAGTGCGGCGCGGCCGGATCGTGCTTGAGGAAACGGCGCCACAGCACCTCGGCGATGTCGGCCATGCCCATCGGCATGCCGGGGTGGCCGCTCTTGGCGGCGTTGACCGCGTCGATGGCGAGGAAGCGCAGCGCATTGGCCCGTTGGCGTGAGGCGCGCGTGCGCTCGGCAAAGGATTCGGGGGCGTTCATTTCCTTATGACTCCGGTCGTCGTCCCGGCACAGGCCGGGAACCAGTTTCGCTTCAACGGCCCGATCGCGGCCGCTACGCCCGCCGCTTGCGGTCCATCAGGCGCAGGATCATCGGCGTGAAGATCAGCTGCATCGCCAGGCCCATCTTGCCGCCCGGGCAGATGATCGTGTTCGGCCGCGTCATCCACGAGTCGTGCAGCATCGACAGCAGATAGGGAAAGTCGATGCCTTTCGGGTCGGCGAAGCGGATGATCACCATGCTTTCGTCGGCGCTGGGAATGTCGCGGGCGATGAACGGGTTGCTGGTGTCCACCGTCGGCACGCGCTGGAAGTTCACGTGCGTGACGCCGAACTGCGGCACGATGTGGTTCACGTAGTCCGGCATCCTTCGCAGGATCGTGTCGACCACGGCCTCCTGCGAGTAGCCGCGCGTCTTCTTGTCGCGGTGCAGCTTCTGGATCCACTCGAGGTTGATGATCGGCACCACGCCGACCAGCAGGTCGACGTGGCGGGCGACGTTGATCCTGTCATCGACGTAGGCGCCGTGCAGCCCTTCGTAGAACAGCAGGTCGGAGCCGGCCTCGATGTCCTTCCACGGTGTGAAGTTGCCGGGCTCCACGCCGTGCTCGGCGGCCTCCGTGGCGTCGTGGATGTACTTGCGCACGCGGCCGCGGCCATTCTCGCCATAGCCCCTGAACAGCGCCTCCAGCTCTTCGAGCAGGTTCGAGTACGGGCCGAAGTGCGAGTAGTGCTTGTTGCCGCTGGCTTCGGCTTCCTTCATGTTGGCGCGCATTTCCATCCGGTTGTAACGGTGGAACGAATCGCCCTCGACCACCTGCGCCCGGATGCCCTCGCGGCGGAAGATGTGCTGGAAGCTCTGCATGACCGTCGTCGTTCCGGCCCCGGAGGAGCCGGTCACGGCGATGATCGGATATCGGATCGACACTTCTGCTCTCCCTCGTTGTTGCCGACGCGCCTCGTGTCGGGCCGCCGGTCATCGACCTCTTGTCAGAGCCGCGCTTCCGGCCGATAAAGCGATCGCTCGTTGAACAGCGGCGACACGTACGGCTTGTCGGTGCCGGCGTCGAACTCGGCGTGGTAGCGCTCGATGCGCTCGACCTCGTTCTTCGAGCCGAACACCAGCCCGATGCGCTGGTGCAGCGCGCTCGGCTGCACGCCGAGCACCGGCTCGCGGCCGGTGCTGGCGCCCCCGCCGGCCTGCTCCATGATGAAGCCGATCGGATTGGCCTCGTACAGCAGGCGCAGCCGGCCCGGCTTGCTGGGATCGCGGGTGTCGCGCGGGTACATGAACACGCCGCCGCGCATCAGTATCCGGTGCGCCTCGGCCACCAGGCTGGCGATCCAGCGCATGTTGAAGTCCTTGCCGCGCGCGCCGGTCTTTCCGGCCAGGCATTCGTCGACGTAGCGTTTGACCGGCGATTCCCAGAAGCGGCTGTTGCTGCTGTTGATGGCGAACTCCTGCGTGTCGGCCGGAACGCGGATGTCCGGATGCGTCAGCTTGAACTCGCCGAGGCTCGGGTCGAGCGTGAAGCCGGCGACGCCGTCGCCGACAGTCAGCACCAGCATGGTCACCGGGCCGTAGATGGCGTAGCCGGCCGCCACCTGCGCGGTGCCGGGCTGCAGGAAGTCGGCCTCGGTCACGTCGCGGCCGCTGTCGACCACCTCCTGCGGCGCGCGCAGGATCGAGAAGATGCTGCCGACCGAGACGTTGACGTCGATGTTGCTCGAGCCGTCGAGCGGATCGAACACCAGCAGGTACTTGCCGCGCCGGTACTGGCCCGGGATCTGGTAGGGGGCCTCCATCTCCTCCGAGCCCATGCCGGCGAGGTGTCCGGACCATTCGCTGGTGCGCAGGAAGATCTCGTTGCTGACCACGTCGAGCGGCTTGACGGCCTCGCCCTGCACGTTGATCGGCGCGTGCGAGCGCGCGGCGGCGACCAGCTCGCGGCTCATCGGGTCGCCGAGTTCGCCGAAGGCCACGGCGCGGGCGATCGCCTTGGCGGCCAGGGCAACGTCGAGGACCAGCGCGTTCAGCGCCCCGCTGGCTCCTGGAAAGCGGCGGCGTTGCTCGATCAGGTACTGCGTCAGCGTGCGTCGGTTCGACAGCGGCATGTCGGGTGCCTATGAGTCAGGAAGCGGGGGTCTGGAAGACGCGGCTGGCGAGGATGTCGGCCGGCATCAGGGTGGTCAGGTCGGCTTCGGTGAGCACGCGGTCGCGGTCGGCAAACAGGCGCGAGGCGGCGCGCAGCCGGGCGCGGTCAAGGGCATTGCGCACGCTGCGCGCGTTGGCGAAATGCGGCTGCTGCATGCGGCGCCCGAGATACTGCGCGAACGCCTCGCGCGCGCCATCGCCGAAGCGGTAGTGCTGCGCGGCGAGCATGCGCTCGGCGATGGCGAGCAGCTCGTCGCCCGTGTAGTCGGGAAAGTCGATGTGGTGCGCGATGCGCGAGCTCATTCCGGGGTTGGACTTGAAGAAGGTGTCCATCCGGTCCTTGTAGCCGGCGAGGATCACGACGAGGTCGTCGCGCTGGTTCTCCATCACCTGCAGCAGGATCTCGATCGCCTCCTGCCCGTAGTCGCGCTCG
>CAZDXQ010000066.1:0-15775 GCA_964509545.1 uncultured Burkholderiaceae bacterium
GCCGTCGTCGGTCATCACGATGCCGAGCATCAGCACCTGCTGGCCGTTGTGGCGCGCGGTGTAAAGGGGCGGATCCTCGTAGCCGCGGGTGACCGTCGTAAAGTCGCCGAGCCGGATCAGCCGGCCGCCGGCGGCGATCGGAACGCTGCGGATGTCGTCCAGATCGTCGAACTGGCCGGTCACCCGCACCAGCACGCGGTCGCCCTGGGTGTCGATCGAACCTGCGGCCAGCACGCTGTTCTGGTTGGTGAGGCTTTCGGCGATCGCCAGCGGCGTGATGCCGAGCGAAGCCAGCTTCTGGTGAGAGAACTCGACGTAAACCTTCTTCGCCTGCTTGCCGTAGATGTCGACCTTCTTGACCATCGGCACCTTGAGCAGGCGCCGCTTGATGTTCTCGGCGACGTCGGCCAGCTCCCACGGGCTGATGCCGTCGCCCTTGACGGCGTACAGCAGCCCGGTGACGTCGCCGTATTCGTCGTTGAAGATCGGGCCGATGACGCCTTGGGGCAGCTCGCGCTCGATGTCCTTGAACTTCTTGCGCGCCTGGTACCAGGCCTCGCGCTGGTCGTCCTTCGAGGTGCCGCCCGCGACGGTGATCGTCATGCCGCCATAGCCCTGGCGCGCGTAGGTGACGACCTTCTCGAAGTGGTCGAGCTGCTCGAACTTCTTCTCCATCCGGTTGAGCACCTGGTCCTGGACCTGCTGCGCGGTGGCGCCAGGCCAGATCACCATCGCCGTCATCGACGGCACCGAGAAGTTCGGGTCTTCGAGCTGGCCGAGCTTGGTGAAGCCCAGCACGCCGCCGATGCCGATCACCAGGATCAGGAACAGGACGATGGCGCGGTGACCGAGCGCCCATTCGGTGAGGTTGAAGGATTTCATCGCGATGCCTGCTTGACGGCGACGTCATTCCCGGCCGCGGCCAGCGCGACCTTCAGGCCGGGCGCCATCTTCTGCACGCCGGCGGTGACGACGAGCTCACCGGGCTGCAGGCCGGACACCAGCGCGTCGTCGTTGCGATAGCCGTGCACTGTGACGCCCAGAAGCTCAACCGTTGCCCCAGGTTCACTGCCGGCGCGGCGAACGACCCACACAGCGGGCTGGCCCTTGTTCTGCGTGATCGCTGAGGCGGGGATCGCCGCCGCCTGACCATCACCGGCCGGGCGTTCGACCGCCAGCGTGGCGGTCGCGCCGAGCGGCAAGGGGCGAGGCGTGGCGGGCTTCAAGCGTGCGCGGAAGGTCCGCGTCTGCGTTGCGGCCTGCGGCGACAGTTCGCGCAACGTCACCTCGAAGGTCTGCTCGGGAGCGCTCGCCAGCCACGCCCGGTAGTGCGAGCCCTTGAACGACTGCAGGTGGTCTTCCGGCACGTCGGCGACGATCTCGGGCTCGCCCTCGTTGGCGATGACAACGACCGGTTGCCCCTCGGCGACCACCTGCCCGGCCTCGGCGCGCACGGCGGTCACCACGCCGCTGCGGGAGGCGCGCAGCACTGTGTACTTGAGCCGGTTGCGCGCCAGCTCGAGGCTCCGCGCCTGCGCCTCGGCGGTCGCCTGCGCCGTCCGCGCGGCGGACTGGGCGCGCTCTTCATCGGATTCGCTGACCGAGCCGTCTTCCTTCAGCGCATTGAGGCGGACCCGGTCCGACTCGGCCTGTCGCGCCTGTGTCACCGCCGCCGCCAGCTGCTGCCGCGCCAGTTCCTCGGCCAGGCGGTAGTCGGTGTCGTCGAGCACGGCCAGCACGTCGCCCGCGCGCACTTTCTGGCCGACGTCGACCTTGCGCTGCACGACCTTGCCGCCGACGCGGAAGGCTTCGTTTACTTCATGGCGCGACTGCACGGAGCCGACATAGCGATTTGTTTCCAGTGACCTGTCGTAGCGCACCTCGGCCGTGCGGACGGCGCGCAGCGGTTCGGCCGGGGGCTTCTCCGAGCAGCCGGCCACCGTCGCGGCGATCGGCACGACGGTGCAGAGAACAAGGGCAAGCGATGTTTTCATAGAGGTTCTCGCGCGGTCGGCGCGTTTCATGAGATCGGTGAGGACGCGGCACTGGTCCGCGCGGGCTTGGCAATCGGGTCGAACACCTGCCAGCCGCCGCCGAGCGCCTTGTACAGCTGCACGCTGTCGAGCAGCAGCTGCGTGTGGCTGTCGTTGGCGCTGACGCGGACGATCAAGCGCTGGCGCTGCGCGTCGAGCAGGGGCAGAAGGTCGATCTGTCCGCGGTTGTACAGCGACTGTGCGCGGCCGAAGGCCGCCTCGGCCGATGCGGCGGCGGCGGCCAGCATGTCGGCGCGCTGACGCTCGTTGCCGACCACGGCCAAGGCGTTCTCGACGTCCTCGAGCGCGCGCACGATGGCGTCCTCGTAGCGCAGCGCCGCTTCGGACTGGCCGGCCTCGGCGATGTCGTTGATCGCCCTCGTCCGCCCGGCGTTGAAGATCGGCATCGCCAGCAGCGCCGCGGCGTTCGTGTAACGCGCGGCGCCCAGACTGAAGTCGTTCACCTCGGCGCTGCCACGTCCGAACAGCGCATTGACGAAAAGCCGCGGGAACCATTCCGCGTAGGCCTGCTGCCTGCGCGCATTGGCGGCGGCCAGCTGCGACCGGGCGGCGAGCAGGTCGGGCCTGCGCTCGAGCAGCGCGGCGGGCTGGCCGGCGCGCGCCGGCGGCGCAACCGGCTCGCCGCTCGACGGGTTGATGCGGGCGGCGTTGAACGCCTGGTCGCCGATCAGAACGGCGATGCGGTGACGCGAAACGGCGACCGCGGTCTCGAGCGGCGGGACCGCTGCGCGGGCACGCGACGCGTCGGTCTGGGCGCGCTCGACATCGAATGGCGTGGCCAGGCCGGCGCGGTGCCGCGCCGTGACCAGGCGCAGCGTCTCGTCCTGCGCCGCCGAGATCGCGCGCACGGTTTCGAGCTGGCGCAAGGCGCCGACGAGCGTGAAGTAGCTGGACGCGACGTCGGTCAGCACCATCAGGCGCACGCCGCGCGCGCCATGCTCGACGGCAAGGGCATCAGCCTCGGCTGCCGTCGCCCCGGCCCGAAGGCGGCCGGACAGATCGACTTCCCAGGAGACGCCGATGCCGCCAACGGTAACGTCGGCATCGGGAAATGCCTGCCGCTTGATTGCGTCGTACCCGGTGTCCTGACGGAGTGTGCCGCCTACACCGCTGACGCTGGGATAGAGCCAGGAGCGGCTGACCGTGACGCCCGATCGCGCGGCGCGCACGCGTTCGGCGGCGATCCTCACGTCGCGGTTCTCGCTTGCGGCGCGGCGGATCAGGTCGGTCAGCACCGGGTCGTTGTAGCTCTCCCACCAGGCAACCTCCGGGTCGGCATCGGCGGCGGAGTCGGCGCCGGCGAACCGCGCGGGCACTTCGACGTTGGGCTGAAGCACGGGAGTGGAGCAGCCTGCCAGAAAAGTCGCGAGCGACATGGCCAGCGCGGCCGGCAAGGCAGCCGCAGAGGCCGCGCTTCGTCCGGTCCGCTCCGGCCGAGCCGGCCGCGGCGTCCAGGTAGCGAAAAGTGGTATCAACATCGGTCGTCAACGCCTGAATCGATGAGCGAACGGTAGTGAAGGCTCGGCGGGAAGTCGTCAGTGACGCGTCACCGATTGGTCGCGATTTCGTCGGTGCCGATGCAAATCGCTCGGCGCCCTCGTACGGCGCGAC
The DNA here is from genome assembly GCA_964509545.1 of uncultured Burkholderiaceae bacterium. Lineage (GTDB taxonomy): Bacteria > Pseudomonadota > Gammaproteobacteria > Burkholderiales > Burkholderiaceae_F > JADJWR01. The sequence continues at coordinate 3,666 of CAZDXQ010000066.1, forward strand.
GACAACGAGGCGCCGCGCGTGTGGTTTCTGCGCTGCTCAGCGTTGAAATTCGGTCTCGCGAGAACCGCGGCGAATCGGCCGCGCCGAGGCGGTCGCCGGTGTGGGTCGTTCATGCAACCGGTCCACGCGTTCGCGACGAAGATCAGCAACCACTGCGTTCCACACTGTCGGAACGAACCGCCGGTGTTGCTGCCGCGCAAGCGGGAATCCAGCGCTGCGAGAACGGTGGCCGCCCGCCCCGATCAGAGCGAGGGCCGGCTTCCGCGAGGACGACACAGCGGCCTGCGCGGGCCGCTTTCCGGAGGTTGCTGAACCTCGTCGCTGATCCGGACGGCCCAGGAAGGCGGCGCCGGGATCGGTCTCAGTGGTACCAGGACACGCTCAAGGTTCCGAATCCGACGCGCTCGCGCTCGGTGTCGAACGTCTTCGTGAAGTGGGTCCTGCCGAGGAAGAAGGTGAAACCGCGATGGCGCACGGCGATGCCCAGGGTCGCCATGCCGATGAAAGGTTTCGATCCGACAGACCGGCTGTCCTTGAACACCGTCCCATCGAGCGGCAGGTAGTGAGCGACACCGTAACCCGCAAGACCCCCCGAAAGCGACACGGACCATCGATCAACTGGCCCGACCCCGACCGTTGACGCGACGTTGAACCCCTGGCGCAGCGCGGTTCCACCCAGGGCCTCGACGAGGTTCCAGCCGACCTCGCCGTAGACACCGAGGCCCGCACCCGTGAAGTAATTGCCGAGGCCGGCCTGGGCCACGGGAACGATCCGCCACTTGACCGATTTGCCGGCGTCGCCCTCGGCGAGCAGATAGGTGGCGGTGTAACCGACGTTGAGCACCGGTTCGTTGGGAAGCTGGGTGTCCCAGCCCATCGGCTCGTCGCTGCCGACGATCTTGTGGACCCGCTTCTGTACGTGTTCGGCCTGCGACGCGGAACCGACGACGCCGACCCGGAGCTGCCACGCGTGTGTCCATCGTTCCTTTCGCGCGTAGACGATGTTGTCGAGGTACAGGACGCCGGCATAGGGCTGATCGTCGATGGGCGGCTCGCGCAGCTTGATGTCATCCGGAGTATGCATCTCCTGCGCCACGGACCAGGCGACGTAGGTTCGCGAGCCGCTATCGCCGACAAAAGGCAGAAACGACCAGAACTGTCCCCACCGGCGGACGAAGCTCTGCTCTGCGTAGGTGCCGATTTCGTTCGAAACCCAGGAAACGCCGAGGCCGTTGGTGTAGTTGTTGTCACTGGCGCCCACGTCGTTTTCGAGCGTCACCGTCCAGGCACCGCGATAAGGCGCGGTCGACTGTGCGGCGCAATCCGCCGTGCCGTATGTCAGCAATACGAGCAAAGTCAGCCAGACACCTGCTTTCATGACTGCGTCTCCGTGGTTCTTGCCGGCGCCTTGCCCGCTCGCCATCCGAGAAGAACGAGCGGCATCGGTCGCCGACAGGTGCAATTCGATGCAATGGCAGGGTAGACCTCTGCCTGCCGGAACTGGTCTGCGAAGCGTCGGTGTCGGGCTTGTCCCGTCGACAACGGACCGGCGTGCGCGCGGCTAGGATCCGAGAAGATCCCCGAAGCGCTTCTGCAGCCGTTCGACGATGAGTGCCTCGATCGAGGCGGTTTCCTTCTGGCCGACGGCATCGGCCGCCTTCTCGCGTATCGCCAGGTGCATCATCAGCAGGTCGCGCAGCTTGGCGAAGGCCGCAGCATTGTCCGCGCCGCACACCGTCGCGTCCCTGTGCAGAACGCGCTGGATCACGCCGGGCTGCAGCAGTCTGATCTGGCACAGCACGGCCAGCCGGGCGATCTCCTCGTCCAGCCCCTCGAGAGTGTTCGCCCACCACACGGGCGGCAGATCGTGCGCTGACTTGTCCATGATCATCCTCATTGAATTGCGACCGGGCGCCGGTTCTGTCGTCGCGCCGGCGGCACGTGCGGCCGGCGGCCGTTCCAGCCAAGCACGCGGCGAATGCGCGCCAGCGTCGCGAGTTGCTCGGGCGAAGGCTCGATGCGCTGGACCCGCTTGTCCGCGAGCACGCGGTCGAGCAGGTCGAGCAGGTGATCTCGGTCCTGGCGCTTTGCCAGCAGGATCGGCAGCGTCTCGACCGCCCGGTCGGGGTCGTAGCGCGCGATGATCTCCTGCTCGCCACCGATGCGGCGCACCTCGTCGCGCGGCAGGTCGGGCAGGAGATCGCGGTAGTCGTCGAGCAGCTCTTGCGCAAGCTGAACGCGGGCAAGCGGCAACGGCCCGTCCTGATGCGCCATCAGGAACGCGACGCGTGCCAGCGCCTCGACGTAGCCTCCCCTGTCGATCGAGGCCAGGGCCTCCTTGACGAACGGAAGCTCGCGCGCGTCCGCCGGCGGCGCAACCACGTCGGCACTGCGTTCTTCGCCCAGGTAGAAGGCGAAGAGGTTGCCGTAGATCTGGAAGAACGTCGCCTCGGCCGCCGCGTCGCGCAGTGCCCTCCCGAAATCGAGCGAGGCGCTGACGACCTCCGACACCGCCGACTCGATCCGGCGTGCCGGATGGTCGGACGCCAGCGCCTGGCGCTGGGCCTGCACCGCCTGCGCCGCCGGCGCCAGCCAGGCCAGGAACGGATTGAAGTCGGAAAACGCCCAGCGCTGGAAGCGCAGCGGGTGAAACTCCCGCGACAGCTTGGCGCCGTACTCGTTGGCGACTGCCTTCACCAGCGGCCGCCCAAAGAGCTCGTAGGCGCGCTGGTTGAATTCCGCGACGACCTTGGCCGCCTCGAAGGGCTTCTCGTCGACGCGTTTGAAGCGGTTCAGGCGCGCGGCGATGTCTTCCAGACGCAGCTCGACGAGGTTGACCTCGTACGCCGCCTTGCCGCCGGAGTCCTTCTTCTCGGCGATCTGCATCCCGTACAGGCCCGGGGGCAGCGCCTCGATCGACTTGAGCACCGAGGCGATCTGTGTCCCTTCCTTCCGGGCGACCTTGCCGGAGACGAAGATGCCCAGATGGCCGACTTCCTCCTGCATCAGGCCGACGATCACCTGGCCGCGGGCCTTGATTTCCTCGGTGCTGCCGTACACGTCGGCGACCCAGTTGAACGCCTGCTGCGGCGGCGTGATGTTGTCGCCCAGCGAGGCGAACATCACGATCGGCACCTTGATCTGGCGCAGGTCGAGCGCGCCGGTCGGGCCGCCCTTCACCGTCCCCGACCACAGCTGGTTGCCGACGAAGAGGTTCTGCGTGATCCACTCGATCTCCTCGCGGTTGAGCAGGTAGTAGCCGCCCCACCAGCGTTCGAACTCCAGGAAGCGCTCGGACTCGGTGTCGATGTCGGCGAAGACCTTGTGGTACTTGTCCCAGAACGAGTTGGCCGGGTTCAGGTTCTCGAAGTTCTGCACCAGCCAGGCGCCGTCGAACGTGCCGGCGCCGAGGTCGGAGGACAGCGAAGCGAGCCAGGTGCCGCCGAGCAGCCCCCCCGCATAGCGCATCGGGTTGTCGCCCTCGCTCTCCCGCCAGGCGCCGCCCCAGTAGGACATCGGCGCGCCGACGATCACGACCGGTCCGGTGTCGTCGGGATTGGCGGCCGCGAGCATCATCGCGGCCCAGCCCGCCTGGCAGTTGCCGACGATTCCGGGCTTGGAGGCGTCGGGGTGGAGCCCGCGCACGCGATGGACGAATTCCCGCTCGGCATGGCAGACGTCGAGCAGCGTTTGTCCCGGTTCGGGATTCGGGAAGAAGATCACGAAGTACACCGGGTGGCCTTCCTGCAATGCGATCCCGACCTGCGAGTCGTCCTTGAAGCCGCCGATGCCGGGTCCGTGGCCACCGCGCGGGTCGATGATCACGTAGGGTCGGCGTTTGGCATCGACCGTGACGCCCTCGGGCGGAACGATGCGCACCAGCGCGTAGTTGACCGGCCGCCTCAGGGTGCGACCGTCCAGCACCATCTCGTAGTCGAAGCGCAGCACCGGCGGCAGTCCTCGCCGCTCGTGCTCGACGAAGTTGTTGCCGCGCTGACGCAGCGTGTCCCACATCAGGATCGTGCGCTGCGCGAAGTCGACGGCGTATTGCGCGCCGCTCGCCGCCGCTTCCCATGCCGTCAGCGGATTGGCCAGCACGCCGCCGATGCGCTTTTCGCAAACGTGCTGCATCCGGTCGCTGAATTGTTCGACGGCCGTCTTCGTGCGGGTCTGCATGACCTGCGCGACCTTGGCCGTTACATCGTGGCCCATCGCGAGCTGTCTGGCTGAAGTGTTCATGGCGTTCCTTGGTCCGTGGTTTGTGCGTTGCCCCCGCCTACCGTCCGGCCTCGCCGGCCTGCAGATCGCGGGCAATCGACTCGAGCAGTTCCTCGCCTGAGACGAATTCGCGCTGCCCGCCGGTGACCAGGTTCTCGAGGCGCCCCGCAAGGGCGCTGGGCCCGGCGTCGCTGCGCAGCTTGACGACGTAGGTGCGCCGGCTGGGATAGGTGGATTCGGATTTCAGAGTCATCGCAGATTCCGCAACAGGGTTTCGGCAAGAAAGTAGTCGGACCGCGGAGCGCGGTGGTCACGAAAGGGTCACCGTTCAGTCGCAATCGGCAGGGCCTGCAGCGCCGGGCCGCAGCGGCGGGCCGGACAGCAGAAGGGTCGCGCTTACAACGCCGTCGGCTTCGCTCTTGCGCAGCGGCAGCCCGGCATGGCGCAACACGGCGAGCATCGGACCGTTGTCGGCCAGGACGTCGGCCTCGAAGCGTTCAATACCGCGCTCGCGGGCGATGCGGATCAGTCGCCGCAGCATGCGGCTTGCGATCCCCCGGCCCTGGAAGTCCTCTTCGACGGCGAACGCGATCTGCGCCGCAGTACCGCGCTGGGCGTACTGGCCGAGGCCGACGATTCTTTCATCGTCGCCGCTGCCGGCAGTGGCAACGAGCACCACGGTGCGGATGCCGTCGCATTCGGTGATCTGCCGCAGTTCCTCGTCGCTCAGTTCACGCTTGGGAAAGAAAAAGCGCTGATAGATCGAGTGGCGATCCAGTGCGTTAAATGCGCGCACAAGGCGCTCGCGGTCATCCGGCCGGATGGCGCGGATCTTGGTGCGATCGCCGCCGCGCAAACCGCGCGCGATGCTGCGCGGCGACCAACTGAGAATGACGCTCATCTTGCTCGCCGGTATGAATCGGCCGCTTCAGGCGACCGCGTAGCCATGGCCCATCGGCGCGCCACCACGCAGCAGGCGCCGGGCGTGGGTGGCGGCGATCCACTCCTCGTTGGTCGGCTCGACCGCCACGCGGACCCGGCTGCGCGCGGTCGAGATCGTCGCTGCGCCGGATCGGTTCGCCGCCTCATCGAGCTGCACCCCGAGCCAGCCGAGCGCCGCGCCGATGCGCCCGCGAAGCACGGCGCTGTTCTCGCCGACTCCAGCGGTAAAGGCGAGCATGTCGAGACCGCCCAGCACCGCGGCGAGGGCGCCGATCTCGCGCACTATGCGGCGCACATACAGTTCCAGCGCCTCGCGCGCGCGCGCATTCGTCGGCTCCGCGTCGAGCAGCACCTTGGCGCTGGGCGACAGGCCCGAAACGCCGAGCAGCCCGGACTCGTGATAGAGCAGGCGGGAGAGCTGCCTGGCGCCCATCCCTTCCGTCTCGAGCAGATGCAGAACCACGCCGGGGTCGAGCGAACCGCAGCGCGTTCCCATCATCAGGCCGTCGAGCGCGGAGAAGCCCATCGTGGTTGCGACGCTGCGCAGGTCCTGCATCGCGCACAGGCTGGCGCCGCTGCCGAGATGCGCGACGATCGTGCGGCCGCGTGCGGCGTCGCCATGTCGCTCCGCCAGAGCAATGCTCATGTATTCGTAGGACAGCCCGTGAAATCCGTAGCGACGCACGCCGCGCTCCCACAGCGCATACGGCAGCGGCAGCATCTGTTCGACCTGCGGCAGGGTGCGGTGGAATGCGGTGTCGAAGCAGGCCACTTGGGGCAGCATCGGCAGCTCGGCCAGCAGCACCTTGATCGCCTCCAGCGCGAACGGCTGGTGCAGCGGCGCCAGCGGGATGAAGCTCTCGAGGTCGGCAAGGACGTCCTTGTCCACCCGCACCGGCGCCGCGTACTTGCGACCGCCGTGCACGACCCGGTGCGCCACGACGGCCGGCGGCACGCCGCCCGTCTGCCGCTCGACGCGGGCGCGGACATGCCACAACGCGTCCTGGTACGGCCGGTCGCTGTCGAGCACGATCGCGGCAGGCGCGGCATCGCCTTCGCCCAGACTCGCCTTCGCGGTGCCGATGCCTTCGACCTTGCCCGCCCACTGCGGGCGACGCGCCAGCGGCTCGACTTCTCCGTCGAACAGCGCGAACTTGATGCTCGACGAGCCGCAGTTCAGAACCAGGATCGGCAGCCTCATTTGCTTTCCCCCGATGCTGCCGGCTGCGCGGCGGCAACCGGCGGAGCCAAACCCAGGCTTCCCGGCGGCGGCCGCCGCGCGGCGACCAGCGCGACGGCGCAGGACGCGATGCGCGATTCGCGCGAGTCGGCGCGGCTGGTGAGCACGATCGGCACCCGCGCGCCGACCACGATGCCGGCGCTGGCCGCGCCGCCGAGATACATCAGCTGCTTGGCCAGCATGTTGCCGCTCTCCAGATCGGGAACGACCAGGATGTCGGCGGCACCGGCGACCTCGGAGACGATGCCCTTGGTGCGCGCGGCGGCGGCGGACACGGCGTTGTCGAAAGCGAGCGGCCCGTCGACGATCGCGCCGGCGATCTGGCCGCGGTCGGCCATCTTGCACAGCGCCGCGGCATCGAGAGTCGCCGGCATGCTGGGATTGATGGTCTCGACGGCGGCAAGGATGGCCACGCGCGGCTGCGCGATGCCGAATGCGTGCGCCAGCTCGACCGCGTTGCAGACAATGTCCGCCTTTTCGGACAGCTTCGGCGCGATATTGATTGCCGCGTCGGTGATGATGAACGGCCGCGGATACGCCGGCGTCTGCATCAGGAAGCAATGGCTCATGCGGCGTTTGGTACGAAGCGGGCTGGCGACGACGGCGGCCATCAGCTCGTCCGTGTGCAGGCTCCCCTTCATCAGCGCCTCGACCTCGCCTTTGACGGCGAGCTCGACCGCACGGGCCGCTGCAGCGTGGCTGTGCGGCGCATCCTCGATCGCGATGCCGCCGATCTTCAGCTCCGCTTTCTGCGCAACGGCCTCGATGCGCGCGCGCGGGCCGATCAGCACCGGCTCGATCACTCCGGCGGCACGCGCGTCAAGGGCGGCGGAGAGGCTGACGGTGTCGCACGGGTGAACGACCGCCACCTTGATGCGCCCCAGAGGCCGCACGTACTGAAGGATGCGCACGAGGTCATCACCCTGCGCAAGTGAAATGCGCACCTGCGGCAGCGTGCCGCGCGGCCGCTCGATGCGTTCGGTCGGCGCCAGCACCAGCGCCTCGCCCGAGATGACCGTCTTGCCGTCCTGGTTGACGCAGCGGCAGTCCAGGGTCAGCCGGTGATGCACGGCGTCGCGCGCGGTGACCGTGACCGTCGTCATCAGCGTGTCGCCGACACGGACGGGCGCATGGAACTTCAGCGTCTGGCCGATGTAGACGGTGCCCGGCCCGGGCAGCCGCGTGCCAAGCACGGCCGAGATCAGCGCCGCGCCCCACATGCCGTGGGCGATCACGCCGTGAAAGCGGGTCGAGGCGGCGAACTCGGAATCGATATGTTGCGGGTTGATGTCGCCGGACATGGCGGCGAACAGCTGGATGTCGGCGGCGGTCAGCGTGCGCTCGATGCTGGCCTGGTCGCCGACCGCCAATTCGTCGAAGGTCCGGTTGCGCAGGACCTCGAGGTCATCGCTGGCGAAAGTGCTGGTCATGATCACCTCACGCCATGTTGTGCAGGCCGGCGTCGACGTAGACCACGTCGCCGGTCATCGCCGAAGACGCGGGCATCGCCAGGAAGGCGACCACCCGGCCGATCTCGGCGATGTCGACCAGGCGCTTGCCCGGGGAGCGCTTGACCGCCATCTCGATCAGCTCGTCGAACTGGGCGATGCCGCTCGAAGCGCGCGTGCGCAGCGGCCCCGGCGACACGGCAAAGACGCGGATGTTGCGCGGGGCGAGCTCCTTCGCCGCGTAACGCACCGACGCCTCGAGCGCGGCCTTCACCGGCCCCATCAGGTTGTAGTTGTCCACCACCTTGTCGGCGCCGTAGTAGCTCATCGTGATCAAGGTGCCGCCGTCGGTCATCAGCGGCTCGGCCAGCCGCGCCATCTCGAGGAAGGAGTGGCAGGACACCTGCATCGCCTGCAGGAAGCCGACCTGCGAGCAGTCGATCACGCGGCCGTGCAGGTCCTCGCGCGGCGCGAAGGCGATCGAATGGATGGCGAAATCAAGCCGGCCCCATTCGGCGCGGATGCGGTCGAACACTGCTTCCATCTGCCCGGGCTGGGTGACGTCCAGCGGCAGCAGCAGCGATGCATCGATCTTCTCCGCCAGCGGCGCGACGTACTGCCTGGCCTTGTCGTTCAGGTAGGTGAGGGCGACGTCGGCGCCGAAGGCGCGCAGCTTGACCGCGCAGCCGTAGGCGATGCTGTCGGCATTGGCCACACCGATGACGAGGCCGCGCTTGCCCTTCAGCATTTCGCCGACGCGCGAGTTCGGGTCCCAGACGATCGGCAGCGGATCGACCGCCTTCTCGGGGGAGGCCAGCATGGGGGTTTCTTTGGTCATGACGGAATCTCACTTCTCCAGGACGTAGCGGCCCGGCGCGTCGCCGAGCGGGTGCTCGCGCGGCAGGCCCATGCGCGGCGGTTTGACGGCCTCGCCCGAGTGCGCGCGCAGCCACCCGTGCCAGGCGGGCCACCATGAGCCCTCGTTGTCCGGCGCATCGGCCAGCCAGCGGTCCGGATCCCGCCGCGACTCGCCCGCCGCGCTCCTCATGAGTTGGTAGTGGCGATGCGGATGGCCGGGCGGACTGACGATGCCGGCGTTGTGGCCGCCGCTGGTCAGCGCGAAGGTGATCTCGGCGGCAGTCAGGTAATGCAGCTTGTAGACCGAGCGCCAGGGCGCGACGTGGTCGGTCACGGTGCCGACCAGGAAGACCGGCAGCTTGACGTCGGCCAGCGAGATCGGACGGCCGCCGACCCGATAACGGTTCTTGGCCAGGTCGTCGTGCAGGAAGAGCTGGCGCAGATACTCCGAGTGCATGCGCGCCGGCAGGCGCGTCGCGTCGGCGTTCCAGGCCATCAGGTCGTTCACCCGTTCCGACTCGCCGAGCAGGCAGCGGCTGACGAACCGCGACCACAGCAGATCGTTCGAACGCAGCATCTGGAACGCGCCGCCCATCTGCTGCGCCGTCAGATAGCCGGTCTGCGCCATCTGCGCTTCGAGCAGGCTCACCTGCGCCTCGTCGATGAACAGCGCCAGTTCGCCGGGCTCGCTGAACTCCGTCTGCGCGGCGAGCAACGTCAGCGAGGCGAGCGCGTCGAGTTTGTCTCGCGCCATCGCCGCGGCGCCGATCGCCAGCAGCGAGCCACCCAGGCAGTAGCCGAGCGCGTGGACCTTGCGGTCCGGAACGATCGTGCGGATGGCTTCGAGCGCGGCGTGCAGCCCGAGGCGCAGGTAGTCGTCCATGCCGAGGTCGCGCTCGTCGGCCGTCGGGTTCTTCCACGAGATGCAGAAGACCGTGTGCCCCTGGTCGACCAGGTACTTCACCAGCGAGTTGGCGGGCGACAGGTCGAGGATGTAGTACTTCATGATCCACGCCGGCACGAGCAGCACCGGCTCGGGCGCCACCTGGGCAGTCGACGGCGCGTACTGGATCAGCTCGATCAGGCGGTTGCGCAACACCACCTTGCCCGGCGTGACGGCGACGTTGCGGCCGACGACGAACTGCTCTGCGCCGGGCGGCGGCATGCGCGCCACCATGCGCTGCAGGTCGGTGGTCACGTTCTGCGCGCCGCGGACGAGATTCAGTCCGCCTTCCTCGATCGTCTTTTGCAGCGCCACCGGATTGGTCAACAGGTTGTTGCCGGGCGACGTCATGTCGAGCCACTGGCGGGCGGCAAAGGCCAGCAGTTCCTCGTGATGGCGTTCGACCCCGGCCACGCCGCGCGTGGCCGTGTCCCACCATTGTTCGGTCAGCAGGAAAGCCTGATGGAGCACGTTGAACGGCCAGCGCAGCCAGGCATCGTCGACGAAGCGGCGGTCGCGCGCCGGCGGCTCGATGAAACGGCGCGCCTCGCCGGTGCCGGCGAGGAAACATTCGACGTCATAGCGCGCCACTTGCCCCGCATAGTCAAGAAAGAGCAGGGCGAGCTCCATCTGCTTGCCCGGGGACACCGCGAGGTTCATCGCCCAGTCGCCTGCGGCGAGCAGTCCTGAAGCCACCGACAGGCTGCCGGTCGCGCGCGCCAGTGCGGCGCGCACCTTGCGATCGATTTCGTTGCCCCTGGCAGCAACCGGTACAGCCGCTACGGCTGGGTTGGAGAGGTTCATCGCTTACCGTCCGCTTCGTCCAGCGAGCGCCCGTCGCAGGGCGCACCGCATCGCAGGAATGTCATGCAATGGACGTTAGTCGGCGCGGACGTGGAAGTGGTCAACGAACCGTCGGCGTTTGGTCGCCATAGTTTGCATAGCCGAGAACTGGCGTTCGCCGGCAGTCAGATGCATGCCGCAGGCGCGAAGGCGACGCGCGGCCGCCGGCCGCGCGGCCGTGACGCGATCGCGACGTTTCGCTGACGACTTCGGTGCGTGCTCGCATTAGCCTGCTTGCGCGGCAGAAGGCGATTGCAAGGGCGCGCATGGCTGCCTGGCCGCTGAAAGAGACCCGGCGCGCGCATCGATGGACGCGCCACGTCGAAGCTGAGCCTGCAAGATGGACCGACCCGAGATCGACCGATACCGACCCACTCCGGCCGATGCCCGCGCGCCGTTGGCGTTGGAATTCAGGCTCGGCCCCGGCTCGATCGCTCGCGTGCTGATTGCCGCCCTGGCGGCCTGGACCGTGCACGGTTTCGTCGAAGCCGTGCTGGCCGCATGCGTCACGGCAACGGCAAGCTGGCCGCTGTACACACGTTTCGCGAACCGCATGCCCGAGCGCATGCGGCGAAGCGGCACGCCGCTCGCCTTCACCAGCCTGATGATCGTGTTCGTGCTGGCCCCGATCGTGTTTGCCTTCGGCGCCCTGCTCGGCGAAGCGCACGCGCTGCTTCAGGAGATCGCCGCGGCCGATCAGCGCGGCATCGCCCTGCCGCGGTGGCTGGAGAGCGTGCCACTGATCGGGCCCTGGGTGGTCGCGCGCTGGCAGAGCGAACTGGCCCACCCGGGCTCATTGATGCTGTGGGCACAGCGGAGCGACCCGGCGCTGCTGCTGGGCTGGGCGCAATCACTCGGTCAGTTCACAGCCCGCCATGCGATCACTGTCGTCTTCACGATTCTGCTTCTGTTCTTTCTTTATCAGCATGGCGAAGCGCTGGCGCAGGGCTGCAGGCGCGTGCTGCGCCAGCGACTCGGCGCCGGGGTCGAACACTACGTCGGCCGAGGCACACGGGCGGTCCGCGCCTCGGTCAACAGCCTGCTGCTGGTCGGGCTGTTCGACGGACTGGCAGCCGCGGCCGCGTTCGCCCTGGCCGGCGTGCCGCGGCCGGTGGTCTGGGCGGCCATCACCGGCTCGCTTGCGCTCGTTCCCTTCCTCGGCTACGTGGCCGTCTTCGCGCTGGCGCTGTACCTGGTTGCCCAAGGCGCGGCCGCCACGGCGCTCATGGCGCTCGCGCTCGGCTGCGCCACTTTGCTTGCCGGCGACAAGGTGGTGCGGCCGGCTCTTGCGCGGGGCGGGGTCGGTCTGCCTTTCGTCTGGGTGCTGATGGGCTGCCTCGGCGGCTTCGAAGTGCTTGGCTTGGTCGGGGTGGTGATCGGTCCGGTCGTGCTCACGCTGGCCAGGGAGTTGTGGGAGCAGCGGGTTCTCGATGCCGCGGTGAACGGCGGGACGGACGGAGCCTCGCTTGCCGAACAGCGGCATGGTGACCCTGCGCACGCGGCTGAAGCGGAGCTTTCGAACCGCTAGGCGCGGACATCGACGATCCAGACAAGGAGCAGCAACAGTAGTGTCCCAACGTTTTTCAGAGGAGGACGAGTTGTTGGTCGTCATCCTGCA
>CAZDXQ010000067.1:0-15579 GCA_964509545.1 uncultured Burkholderiaceae bacterium
CAGCTCGCGGCACTATCGATCCTGCTGAAGGGGTTTTGAGATAGGTTCTAGTGTCGATGTTGAAGTAGCGCAGCGGCGAGATGCTGTTCGGAGACGTACGCGTGAGGATCAGTTCGGCCCATGCGCTGGCCGGCTCGCCACTGCAGACGGCAGCGCCGATCGGTTACATGTTCGAACGCAACGGGCAAACGGTCGCCGCGCTGGAAATCAACGGCGCCAAGCCTGTCATCTTCCTGCCGCCGGCAGCCAGAAGCGCCGAAAGAAAGGCAATCGTTCTGGCCGCGCTGGCGCTGGCATTGCTGTGGGATCCACAGGAAACCGGGCTCGCGGACTAGCGCCTGGCCTGGTATCGTCGCCGCTCGCGACGCGGTCATGTCGACGCGATCAGGAGAGCCGGCGCCGCGCGTCCGAGGCGTCAGACTTTCGGGCGAGCAGAGCAGAACTCACGTCGGCTGCAGCGCTCGGCAGCACCGCGCTGCGTTACCGACGCACTCCTTTGGTCGGCGCGCCGCGACGCATAGCCGCCGAGGCGGCACCGCTTACTCCGTCTTCTCGGCGACCTGGCTCTCGGTCGCCGCCGGCTCGGGGCGGTCGACGAGTTCCATCAACGCCATCGGCGCGTTGTCGCCGACGCGGAAGCCGAACTTCAGAATCCGCGTATATCCGCCCTTGCGGGCCTTGTAGCGCGGGCCGAGTTCGTCAAAGAGCTTGACCACGGTCTCGCGGTCGCGCAGCCGGTTGAACGCGAGGCGCCGGTTGGCCACGGTCGGCTCCTTGGCCAGCGTGATCAGCGGTTCGACCACGCGCCGCAGTTCCTTGGCCTTTGGCAGCGTAGTCTTGATGCGCTCGTGGCGCAGCAGGGAGTTCGACATGTTGCGCAGCATCGCCAGGCGATGGCTGGTGGTGCGGTTCAGCTTCCGCAATCCGTGTCCGTGACGCATTTCGTGCTTCCTTTCAGTCTTCGTTCATTCCGACTCTTCGATCCCTGCGCCAGGCGGGTCGGTTGGGATAGGTCTCAAGACGCTTTCGTCGGTGCGCCGGTTCCGCCAACCGCAGGCCCTTCGGGCCTTCAGCTGCCTGATGTCGGGTGGCGGTTTCGCAAACTGGCCGCGCCAGCCGTCTCCTATTTTTCCAAGCCGGCGGGCGGCCAATTCTCGAGCTTCATGCCGAGGGTCAGGCCGCGCGCGGCCAGAACCTCCTTGATCTCGTTCAGCGATTTGCGACCGAGGTTCGGCGTCTTCAGCAGCTCGTTTTCGGTGCGCTGGATCAGGTCGCCGATGTAGAAGATGTTCTCCGCCTTCAGGCAGTTGGCCGAGCGCACGGTCAGTTCGAGGTCGTCGACCGGGCGAAGCAGGATCGGATCAACCTGGGTGGCGGGACGAGCGCCCCCTCCGACCGGCTCGGCGACGCCCTCGAGCGCGGCGAACACCGACAGCTGCTCGACCAGCAGCCGCGCCGACTGGCGCACCGCTTCCTCGGGCGTGATGGCGCCGTTGGTCTCGATCGTCATCACCAGCTTGTCGAGGTCCGTGCGCTGCTCGACACGCGCACTTTCGACCGTGTACGAAACTCGCTTGATCGGCGAAAACGACGCGTCCATCAGGATGCGGCCGATCGTCTTCGAATGATCGTCACGAAAGGCGCGAACGTTGCCGGGCACGTAGCCGCGCCCCATCTCGACCTTCACCTGCATCTCGAGCCGGCCGCCGCCGGTCAGGTGCGCGATCACATGGTCTGGGTTGATGATCTCGACGTCGTGCGGCAGCTCGATATCCGCGGCAGTGACCAGGCCCTCGCCTTCCTTGCGCAGCGTCAGCGTGACTTCCTCGCGGTTGTGCAGCTTGAACACGACGCCCTTGAGGTTGAGCAGGATGTCGACAACATCCTCGCGCACGCCGGGCACGGTCGAGTATTCGTGCACGACGCCGGCGATCTGCGCCTCCGTGGGCGCGTAGCCGATCATCGACGACAGCAGGATGCGGCGCAGGGCGTTGCCGAGCGTATGGCCGTAGCCGCGCTCGAACGGCTCCATCGTGACAATGGCGGAGTTGGCGCCGCTGACCTCGACTTCGATCGCGCGCGGCTTGAGCATTGCGGTAGCTGACATGAACGATCCTCTTTCAATACCCTCGGCTCGTTACACCGATAAGGCTGATGGATGGTCGGGCGCGGGGTGCCCGGAAACGAAAAATCCGTTGTCGCCCGAGCGCAGCCCGGGCGACGCTCAAACCGTTACCTCGAGTACAGCTCGACGACCAGCGACTCGTTGACGTCCTGGGCGACCTCGTCGCGCTCGGGCAGGTTCTTGAACTTGCCCTCCATCTTCTTCGAGTCGACTTCGACCCAAGAAGGCAATCCCGCCTGCTCGGCGAGGGAAAGCGCCTCGGCGACGCGCGCCTGCTTCTTCGCCTTGTCGCGAACGCTGATCACGTCGCCCGGCTTGACCATCAGCGAAGGAATGCTCGCCGTCTCGCCGTTGACGGCGATGGCGCGGTGCGAAACCAGCTGCCGCGCCTCGGCACGTGTCGAACCGAAGCCCATCCGGTAGACGACGTTGTCCAGGCGCGACTCAAGCAGCCCGATCAGCTGTGTGCCGGTGTTGCCCTTCAGCCGCGCCGCCTCCTGGAAATAGCGCCGGAACTGGCGCTCGAGCACGCCGTACATCCGCTTGACCTTCTGCTTTTCGCGCAGCTGCACGCCGTAGTCAGACATGCGGGCGCCCGAAATGCGGCCGTGCTGGCCGGGTTTGGAGTCGGCCTTGCATTTAGTGTCGAGCGCACGGCGTGAGCTCTTCAGGAAGAGATCGGTGCCTTCGCGTCGCGAGAGCTTCAGTTTTGCTCCGGTATGGCGAGCCATGTTTCGGTTTCCTATCCTGCAGGGTTCTGCATTAAGTCCGGGCTTCTGCCCCACGGCGGCGATGCCGCCGCGGCGATCAGTGCGCGGACACGAGGTTGTCGATTCCCATCGTCATTCGCTCCGGTTCAGACGCGACGGCGCTTCGGTGGCCGGCAGCCGTTGTGCGGCACCGGCGTGACGTCCTGGATCGAGGTGATCCTGAAGCCGACGGCATTGAGCGCGCGCACGCTCGACTCGCGGCCGGGACCGGGGCCCTTGATCCGAACTTCGAGGTTCTTCACGCCGCATTCGACAGCCGCGCGGCCGGCCTGTTCGGCGGCCACCTGAGCCGCGAACGGCGTTGACTTGCGCGAACCCTTGAAGCCCTGGCCGCCGGAGCTGGCCCACGACAGCGCGTTGCCTTGGCGGTCGGTGATGGTGATGATCGTGTTGTTGAACGACGCGTGCACGTGGGCAATGCCCTCGGCGACGTTCTTCTTGACCTTCTTGCGCACTCGCTGCGCGGCGACCTGCTGGCTGGTCGGGTTCTTGGCCATGACTGTCTGTCCTCCACTGCAAATCGGGTTAGGCCGACTTCTTCAGCGCAACTCCGGCCTTCTTCGGGCCCTTGCGCGTACGCGCGTTGGTGCGCGTGCGCTGACCGCGAACCGGCAGACCGCGACGGTGACGCATGCCGCGGTAGCAGCCAAGGTCGATCAGGCGCTTGATCGACAGCTGGATCTCGCGCCGCAGGTCGCCCTCCACCGCCACCCGGCCGATGGCGTCGCGGATGCGTTCGAGTTCGCCGTCGGTCAGTTCCTTGACCTTCCTGCTGTGCGGTACGTTGGCCGCGTCGAGAATCGCGCGCGCGCGCGCCCGGCCGATGCCGTAGATCGCCGTCAGGCCGATCTCGGCATGCTGCTGCGGTGGAATGTTGATGCCTGCGATACGAGCCATGTTTCTTCCTCGACAAACTCTGTCAGCGCTGCGCCAGCGTCAGCCCTGGCGCTGCTTGTGCCGCGGGTCGGTGCAGATCACCCGCACGACGCGGTTGCGGCGGATGATCTTGCACTTGCGGCACATCTTCTTGACCGAAGCGTTTACTTTCATCGCACTCTCCTGCCGCGCTACTTGGCGCGGAAAACGATCCTTGCCCGCGACAGGTCATACGGCGTCAGTTCGACCGTGACCTTGTCGCCGGGCAGGATGCGGATGTAATGCATCCGCATCTTCCCCGAAATGTGGCCGAGCACGACGTGGCCATTCTCCAGCTTGACGCGAAACGTCGCGTTGGGCAGGTTCTCGAGAACCTCGCCCTGCATCTGGATGACGTCGTCCTTGGCCATCGATCTCGCGTTGTCCTTCGCCGCTGACTAGCGCGGCATTCCGGGGCCGAAACCCTTGAAGTTGGCCTTCTTCAGCAGACTCTCGTACTGGTGCGTCATCAGGTACGCCTGCACCTGCGACATGAAGTCCATGGTGACCACCACCACGATCAGCAGCGACGTGCCGCCGAAGTAGAACGGCACCGAGAAGCGCAGGTTGAGGAACTCCGGCACCAGGCACACCAGCGTGATGTACAGCGCCCCGGCCAGCGTCAGCCGCATCAGAATCTTGTCGATGTAGCGCGCGGTCTGGTCCCCCGGCCGGATGCCCGGCACGAAGGCGCCGCTCTTCTTCAGGTTGTCCGCCGTTTCCTTACTGTTGAACACCAGCGCCGTATAGAAGAAGCAGAAGAAGATGATCAGCCCTGAGTACAGAAGGATGTACAGCGGCTGGCCGGGCGACAGGGCGCCTGCCAGGTCGCGGATCCAGCGTGTGGCGTCCCCGGTCGTGAACCAGCCGGCCAGCGTCGCCGGGAACAGGATCAGCGACGAGGCGAAGATCGGCGGGATCACGCCCGACATGTTGATCTTCAGTGGCAGGTGCGAGCTCTGCCCGCCGTAGACCTTGTTGCCGACCTGGCGCTTGGCGTAGTTCACCAGGATCTTGCGCTGCCCGCGCTCGACGAAGACGACGAAGGCGGTGACCAGCACGATCAGCGCGATGATGAAGATCGCCGCCAGCGGTCCGATCGCGCCGGTGCGCACCAGTTCGAACAGGCCGCCGATGGCGTTCGGCAGCCCGGCGACGATGCCGGCGAAGATCAGGATCGAGATCCCGTTGCCGAGACCCCGCTCGGTGATCTGCTCGCCGAGCCACATCAGGAACATGGTGCCAGTGACCAGCGACACCATGCAGACGAAAACGAACATCAGACCCGGATTGAGGACCAGCCCCTGCTGCGACTGCAACGCCACCGAAATGCCGTAGGACTGCACCAGCGCCAGGCCAAGGGTGGCATAACGCGTGTACTGCGTGATCTTGCGTCGTCCCGACTCGCCTTCCTTGCGCAGCGCCTCCAGCGACGGCAGCACGTAGGTCAGCATCTGGAAGATGATCGACGCCGAGATGTACGGCATGATCCCCAGCGCGAAGACCGAAAAGCGCGACAGGGCGCCGCCGGAGAACATGTTGAACAGGCCGAGGATGCCCCCCTGCTGCGAATTGAAGAGCTGGCGCAGTTGGTCGGGGTCGATGCCCGGCACCGGAATGTGGGTGCCGATCCGGTAGACGACGAGCGCCAGCAGCAGGAAGCCGAGGCGACGTTTCAGGTCGCCGTACCTGCCTGTCTTGCCGAGAGTTGCCGGAATGCTGGCCACGCCGATCCTTCGTTACGCTATTTCTTCGGTGCCGGCTTCTCGGTCTTCTTCTTCGCCGCCGCCTCGCCGGCCGGTTTTGCCGGCGCCTTCGCCGCCTTCTTCTCCGCCGGTTTCTTCTCCGCGGCCGCGATCGACGCCTGCAGCGCCTTGCGTCGCTCCGCCAGACGCGCTTCCTTCTTGCCCGCTTTCTTTTCCACGACCGCCGCAATGACGCTGCCCCCGGCGGCCTCGATCGCCGCCTTGGCGCCACGGGTCACGCCGATGCCGCGCACGGCGACCTTGCGCGACAACTCGCCCGACTTGATCACCCGGGCATCGATCGCCAGCGCGGAGACGATGCCGGCCTGCTTCAGCACCATCAGGTCAACTTCCTCGGCGCCGATCTTCTGCAGTTCGTGCAGGCGGACGACCTCGACGTAGCGCCGCGACATCGACGTGAAGCCGCGCTTCGGCAGGCGCCGGTGCAACGGCATCTGTCCGCCCTCGAAGCCCACCTTGTGAAAGCCGCCGGCGCGCGCCTTCTGGCCCTTGTGGCCGCGGCCCGCCGTCTTGCCCCAGCCGCTGCCGATGCCGCGACCGACGCGATGTCGTGCGCTCTTGCTGCCGGGCGCCGGCTTCAGGTTGTTCAATCGCATTTGGCTGCCATCCTTCGATGATCAGAGCACCTTCACCAGGTGGGCGACCTTGGTGATCATTCCACGCACGGCCGCCGTGTCCTCGAGTTCGCGCGTCTGGTGCATGCGCTTCAGCCCGAGGCCGCGCACCGTCGCCTGGTGTCCGGCTTTGGCGCTGACCGGGCTCTTGACCAGCGTGACCTTCAGAGTCTTTTTCGTCATCGCGCGTTCCTCAGCCGAAGAGTTCCTCGACCGACTTGCCGCGCTTGGCCGCAACTTCGGCCGGTGTACGTAACCGTTCCAAGGCATTGAGCGTCGCCCGGACCAGGTTGTACGGATTTGTCGAGCCGTGCGACTTGGCCACCACGTTGCGCACGCCCATCACGTCGAAGACGGCGCGCATCGGCCCACCGGCTTTGACGCCCGCGCCCTCGGCCGCGGGCGCCAGCATCACCTTCGACGCACCGTGCTTGCCTTCGACCGGGTGGTGCAGCGTGCCGTTCTTCAGCGGCACGCGCTGCATGCCACGGCGCGCCTTCTCCATCGCCTTCTGCACGGCCACCGGAACTTCGCGCGCCTTGCCCTTGCCCATACCGATACGGCCGTCGCCGTCGCCGACGACGGTCAACGCGGCAAAGCCGAGAATCCGCCCGCCCTTGACCACTTTGGTCACGCGGTTCACGGCGATCATCTTTTCCTTCAGGCCGTCGTCGCGCTCCGCGCTGGGGACACCCTTCGGTTGCACCTTTGCCATCGCCTTCCCCTAGAACTTCAGGCCGGCTTCGCGCGCGGCCTCCGCCAGCGCCTTGACGCGGCCGTGATACAGATAACCGGCGCGGTCGAACGCCACCGACTCGATGCCCGCGGCCTTCGCCTTCTGCGCCAGCCGCGCGCCGACGATCTTCGCTGCCGCGGTGTTGCCGCCCTTGCCCTTGGCGCCAGCCAGTTGGCTGCGTACCTCCGGCTCTATGGTCGAGGCCGTGACCAAAACCTTGCCGCCGTCGGCGGAGATCACGCTGGCGTAGATGTGCAGGTTGCTGCGATAGACCGCCAGGCGGTTCTCGCGCGCCAGCCGGATACGTGCGCGCGTTGCCCGGGCGCGGCGCAGACGTGAAACTTTCTTGTCGCTCATCGGTGACCCCGCGCCTACTTCTTCTTCGTCTCTTTCAGCACCACGACCTCGTCGGCGTAGCGCACGCCCTTGCCCTTGTAAGGTTCCGGCGGCTTGTAGCCGCGTACCTCGGCCGCCACCTGCCCAACCTTCTGTTTGTCCGCGCCCTTGATCACGATCTCGGTTTGCGACGGCGTCTCCGCCTTCACGCCGGCAGGCAGTTGGTAGACGATCGGATGCGAAAAGCCAAGGGAGAGGTTGAGCTTGTCGCCCTGCGCCTGCGCGCGGTAGCCGACGCCGACCAGCGTCAGCTTGCGCTCGAAGCCCTTGCTGACCCCCTGGACCATCCCGGCGACCAGTGCCCGCATCGTGCCGCTCATGGCGTTGGCCGCGGCCGTGCCGTCGGTCGCGGCAAATGAAATCTTGCCGTCAGCAACGCTGACTTTGACCAGCGGCGACGCCGGCCGCGACAGCGAGCCAAGCGGTCCCTTGACGACGATCTCGGCGCCGCTGACCTGGGCCTCAACGCCCTTGGCCAGTGTCACCGGTACTTTGGCAATCCTTGACATCGATGTCCTCCGGCAGCCGTCAGGCCACGTAGCAGAGCACTTCGCCGCCGACGCCCTGCGAACGCGCGCTGCGGTCGGTCATCACGCCGCGCGAGGTCGAGACGATGGCCACGCCAAGGCCATTCATCACCTGCGGAATCTGGTCCCGACCCCGGTAGATACGCAGCCCCGGGCGGGAGACACGCTCCAGGCGCTCGATGACCGGGCGGCCCGCGTAGTACTTCAAACCGATTCGAAGCTGCGGTTTGCCGTCATTCGGCTCGACCTTGAACCCTTCGACGTAACCCTCGTCGGTCAGCACCTGCGCTATCGCCGCCTTCAGCTTCGACGACGGCATCACCACCTCGGTCTTCTCGACCCGCTGCGCGTTGCGAATGCGCGTCAACATGTCGGCGATCGGATCACTCATGCTCATCGATGCAATCTCCTCGCTTACCAGCTGGCCTTGACGATGCCCGGGATGTCGCCCCGCAGCGCCGCCTCGCGGATCTTGCTGCGCGCCAGTCCGAACTTGCGGAAAGTCCCGCGCGGCCGGCCGGTCAGCGCGCAGCGGTTGCGCAGCCGCGTCGGGTTGGCGTTGCGCGGCAGCGCCTGCAGTTGCCGCTGCGCTTCGAGGCGCTCCTCCATCGACAGCGTCTGGTCGGCGATCTTCGCCTTCAGCGCCTTGCGCCTGGCGTCGTACTTCTTGACCAGCGCCATGCGCTTGGCCTCACGGTTCTTCAGCGAAAGCTTTGCCAATTGACACCCCGCCTCTAGTTGCGGAACGGAAACCGGAACGCGGCGAGCAGCGCCTTGGCTTCCTCGTCCGTCTTCGCGGTCGTCGTGATGCTGATGTTCATGCCGCGCAGCTTGTCGATCTTGTCGTACTCGATCTCGGGGAAGATGATCTGCTCCTTCAGCCCGATGTTGTAGTTGCCCCGGCCATCGAAGGCGCGTCCGGAGACACCGCGAAAGTCGCGGACCCGAGGAAAGGCAATCGTCACCAGACGGTCGAGGAACTCATACATGCGCTGGCCGCGCAGCGTGACCATGCAGCCGATGGGGACGCCCTGGCGGATCTTGAAATTGGCGATCGCCTTGCGCGCCTTGGTCACCACCGGCTTCTGACCTGAAATCTTCGTCATGTCGGCTACAGCCGCCTCGATGTTCTTCTTGTCGACCACCGCTTCACCGACGCCCATATTCAGCGTGATCTTGGTGATGCGCGGCACCTCCATGACCGACTTGTAGCCGAACTGCTTGACGAGCTGCGGAACGACCTGTTCCCGGTACTGAGTAAGAAAACGCGCCATTGCCATGTCCCTCAGCTCTTGGCCCCGACAACGACGCCATTGCTCTTGAAGACGCGTACCTTCTTGCCATCGACGGTCTTGAAGCCAACCCGGTCGCCCTGCTTCGTTGCCGGGTTGAAGAGCATGACGTTGGAGATGTCGATCGGCATCGTCTTGTCGACGATGCCTCCGGCGACCCCTTTCATGGGATTGGGCCGCACGTGCTTCTTGACCGTGCCAACGCCCTCGACCGTCACGTGACTCGCGTCGACACGCGCCAGCACGACGCCTCGCTTGCCCTTGTCCTTGCCGGCGATCACGATGACCTCGTCGCCCTTGCGGATCCGTTCCATCGCAGTTCCCCTACAGAACTTCCGGCGCCAGCGACACGATCTTCATGAAGCGCTCGGTGCGCAATTCGCGCGTCACCGGGCCGAAGATGCGGGTGCCGATGGGTTCCAGCTTGTTGTTAAGCAGGACGGCGGCGTTGCTGTCGAACTTGATCGCCGAGCCGTCAGGGCGCCGCAGCCCGCTGGCCGTGCGCACCACGACCGCCGAGTAGACCTCGCCCTTCTTCACCCGTCCGCGCGGCGCCGCCTCCTTGACCGTGACCTTGATCACGTCGCCGACGTTTGCGTACCGGCGCTTGCTGCCGCCGAGCACCTTGATACACATGACCGAGCGCGCGCCGGTGTTGTCGGCGACGTCGAGCATCGTCTGCATCTGAATCATTTTTCATCCCAACTTGTCCCGCGCGCCGGCCGTGGTTCCGGCAATGCGGACAGTCTTGGTCCCGTTCGGGTGGAAGAGCCCCGCTGACGACTCGCCAGATGCTTCGCTGCCGCGAAGCTGCGCGCCGTCTGCGTGACTCCGGAATCTGTCGTTACTCGCCGACCATGCTCTGGCCGGGAAAAGCATTGGATGATATTCGATCGCCTGCCGCGCAGCAAGTCAGACTTGAACCGACTGTTGCACGACGCGCTTGACCGTCCACGCCTTGGTCTTCGAGATCGGCCTCGTCTCGGCAATCTCGACCAGATCTCCTTCGTTGACCCGGTTGCTCTCGTCATGGGCGTGGTACTTGGTCGTACGGACGACGTACTTGCCGTAGACGGGGTGCCTGACGCGACGCTCGACCTGCACTGTGACCGTCTTGTCCATCTTGTTGCTCACCACGCGCCCCACCAGGGTACGCGCGAGCTTGCTCGTCGCCGTGCTCATTTCGCCGTTGCCTTCTCTGTGAGCACCGTGCGCACGCGCGCGATGTCGCGCCGAACCTTGCGCATCTGACTCGTGTTCTGCAGTTGTTGCGTGGCCTTTTGCATGCGCAGGGAGAACTGCGCCTTCAGCAGATCCTGCAACTCCTTGTTCAGCGCGGTAGCGTCCTTGACGCGCAGTTCCTTGGTTTCCATCGTTTCCTCCGCCGGCGGGATCCAGGTCACTGGCCAAGCTGACGCGCGACCACGATCGTCTTCAGCGGCAGCTTGGCTGCCGCCAGCGCGAACGCCTCGCGGGCCAGCGCTTCATTGACACCGTCCATTTCGTATAGCACCTTGCCCGGCTGAATCTCGGCGACCCAGTATTCCGGATTGCCCTTGCCGTTGCCCATGCGGACCTCGGCCGGCTTCTGCGAGATCGGCTTGTCCGGAAAGATGCGGATCCAGATTCGACCGCCGCGCTTGATATGGCGTGTTATGGCGCGCCGAGCCGCCTCGATCTGGCGCGCTGTCAGACGACCCCGCTCGGTCGCCTTCAAGCCGAACTCACCGAAGGCGACATGCGCCCCGCGACTGGCAAGGCCGCGATTGCGCCCCTTGTGCTCCTTGCGGTACTTGCGTCGTGCAGGTTGCAGCATTTCTCAGTCTCCGTTCTTACGCTCCGCCGTCAGGCTTCTTGTCCACCGGCTTGGCGGCGACCTTGCGCACGCGCTTGACCGCCGGACGGGCGGCATCCTCCTTCGCCGGCGCATCTCCGCCCGCCGGTTCAGCGCGCGCAGCATCGGGGCGCGGGGCGTCGGCGCGCCGCGGCGCACGGCGCGGACCAGCCGGGCGCCTGCCCGCGGGTTTGCGATCGTCGCGCTCGGGCGCCGGCACGGCCTCGACCGCGGCAGCAGCCGGAGCCTCGCCCCGACCCAGGGTGTCACCCTTGTACACCCAGACCTTCACGCCAATCACACCGTAGGTGGTCTTGGCCTCCGAGAAGCCGTAGTCGATGTCGGCGCGCAGCGTGTGCAGCGGCACCCGCCCTTCGCGGTACCACTCGGTCCGCGCAATCTCGATCCCGTTCAGACGGCCGGCGCTCATGATCTTTATGCCCTGCGCGCCGAGGCGCATCGCGTTCTGCATCGCCCGCTTCATCGCACGGCGGAACATGATCCGCTTCTCGAGCTGCTGGGTGATCGAGTCGGCGATCAGCTGCGCGTCGACCTCGGGTTTGCGAATCTCGTCGATGTTCACGTGCACGGGCACGCCGAGCATCTTCTGCAGCTCCGCCTTCAGTGCCTCGATGTCCTCGCCCTTCTTGCCGATGACCACGCCAGGACGGGCGGAGTAGATGGTGATGCGCGCGTTCTTGGCCGGGCGCTCGATCAGGATGCGACCGACGGAAGCACTGCGCAGGCGCTTCTTCAGGTACTCGCGCACGCGCAGGTCCTCGCCGAGCATGCGCCCGAAATCAGCGCCGGTGGCGAACCAACGGGAATTCCAGTTGCGTGAGACCGCGAGCCGGAAGCCGGTGGGGTTGATCTTCTGTCCCATGAATCACCCTGTCTGTTTTCTGGCGTCGCCAACGGTCACGAAGACGTGGCAGGTCTTCTTTTCGATTCGCGTCCCGCGCCCCTTGGCGCGCGCCGAGAAACGACGCAGCACGGGGCCGCGCTCGACGCAGATGCGCGTCACGCGAAGCTCGTCGATATCGGCGCCGTCGTTGTGCTCGGCATTGGCGATCGCCGACTCGAGCGCCTTGCGGATGATCCCGGCCGCCTTCTTCGGCGTGAAGGCAAGGATGTTCAGCGCCTTGTCGACCGGTTTGCCGCGGATGAGATCGGCGACGATGCGCCCCTTCTGCGCCGACAGGCGGACGCCGCGCACCGATGCTGTGGTTTCCATCGTCTGCTCCTACTTCTTCGCCGGCGCCGCCGTCTTCTTGTCGGCGGCATGACCCTTGAAGGTGCGCGTCATGGCGAATTCGCCAAGCTTATGGCCCACCATCTGCTCGGTGATGTAGACCGGAACATGCTGCTTGCCGTTGTGAACGGCGATGGTCAGGCCGATGAAATCGGGCACGATCGTCGAGCGCCGCGACCAGGTGCGGATCGGCTTCTTGTCCTTGCCGGCGGCAGCTGCTTCGACCTTCTTCAACAGGTGCCCGTCGACGAACGGGCCTTTCTTCAGTGAACGCGACATAAGCGTGACCTCTACTTGCGATGGCGCCGCTGCACAATCAGCGACTCCGTCCGCTTGTTCTTGCGCGTGCGATAACCCTTGGTCAGGGTTCCCCACGGGCTGACCGGGTCGCGCTTGGTGCCGGTGCGGCCCTCGCCGCCACCGTGCGGGTGATCGATCGGGTTCATCGCCACACCGCGCACCGTCGGCCGCACGCCGCGCCAGCGCATCGCGCCGGCCTTGCCAAACTGGCGCAGGCTGTTCTCTTCGTTGCCGACCTCGCCGATCGTCGCCCGACAGTCGATAAGCACACGGCGGATTTCGCCGGAGCGCATGCGCAGCTGCGCGTAACTGCCCTCGCGCGCAAGCAACTGCACCGAGGTGCCCGCGGCGCGCGCCAGCTGCGCTCCCTTGCCGGGCTGCATCTCGACACAGTGGATGGTCGTGCCGACGGGAATGTTGCGCACCGGCAGCGTGTTGCCGACGCGGATCGGCGCATCCTGACCACTTATGATCTCGGCACCCACCGCCAGCCCCTTCGGCGCGATGATGTAGCGGCGCTCGCCGTCGGCGTAGCACACCAGTGCGATATGCGCCGAGCGGTTCGGGTCGTATTCGAGCCGTTCCACCTTGGCGACAATGCCGTCCTTGCTGCGCCGGAAGTCGATGATCCGGTAGTGACGCTTGTGCCCGCCGCCCTGATGGCGCGTGGTGATGTGCCCCTGGTTGTTTCTTCCCGAGCCACGCACCTGCTTCTCGATCAGCGACGCATGCGGCTTGCCTTTGTGCAACTGCGGGTTCACCACCTTGACCAGCGCCCGCCGGCCGGCCGACGTCGGCTTGACTTTGACGAGCGGCATCAGCTGGCCTCCTGGACAAAGTTGATTTCCTGGCCGGGCTTGAGGCTCACGTAGGCCTTGCGGACGGTGCCGCGTGTACCGGTGAAGCGGCCAAAGCGCTTGGTCTTGCCCTTCCTGTTCAGGATCGAAACGCTGTCGACCTGGACCTTGAACAACGCCTCGACCGCCGCCTTAACTTCCTGTTTGGTCGCCGACGGAAGCACACGGAAGGCCACCTGGTTGTTCTTTTCCGCCAGCATCGTGCTCTTTTCCGAGACGATGGGCGCGAGCAGAACGCTGAAAAGACGTTCGTTGTTCATCCCCACATCTCCTCGAGCCGAGCCATCGCGCCCTTGGTGACAATGACCTTCTTGTAATGGATCAGCGACAGCGGGTCGGCATAACGCGGCTCGACCACGAGCACGTTCTTGAGGTTCCTCGATGCGAGCAGCAGGTTCTCGTCCATGGCGTCGGTGATCACCAGCGCCGAGTCAAGGCCCATCGCTTTCAGCTTGCCGGCGAGAAGCCGGGTCTTGGGCGCCTCGACGGAGAGACCGTCGATGACGGCGACGCGGCCGTCGGCCGCCAGTTTCGACAGGATCGAGCACAGGCCGGCCCGGTACATCTTCCTGTTGACCTTATGCGTGAAGTTCTCGTCCGGCGAGTTCGGGAACGTCCGGCCGCCGCCGCGCCAGATCGGGCTCGAGGTCATGCCGGCACGGGCGCGGCCGGTGCCTTTCTGCCGCCACGGCTTCTTGGTCGAGTGTTTGACCATCGCTCGGTCCTTCTGCGCCCGCGTTCCCTGCCTCGCATTGGCCTGATACGCGACAACCAGCTGGTGCACCAGAGCCTCATTGAACTCGCGGCCGAAGACGGTGGCCGGCGCCGGTACGGTTGCCGTCGCCTCACCCTGGGCGTTCAAGACTTGCAGTTCCATCGCGCCTCCTAGCCCTTGACCGCTGGCCGGACGATGACACGGCCACCCGCAGCACCCGGCACCGCACCACGGACCAGAAGCAGTTGCCGCTCTTTGTCGATGCGAGCGATGACCAGGTTCTGCGTTGTTCGCCGGACGTCGCCGAGATGGCCAGCCATGCGCTTGCCCGGCATGACCCGGCCCGGGTCCTGGCGCATGCCGATCGATCCCGGCGCGTTGGTCGACACCGAGTTGCCGTGCGAGGCGCGGTTCGACGAGAAGTGATGACGCTTGATGACGCCGGAAAACCCTTTGCCGATCGTCACCCCCGTGACATCGACTTTCTGCCCTTCGCTGAATAGATCCACCGACAGCACGCTGCCCGCCTTGAATTGTTCAGCGCGGCCGGCGTCAATCGGGAACTCATTGAGAATCTCGCCGGCCTCGACGCCGGCCTTGGCGTAGTGCCCCGCCAGCGGCTTGATCACGCGCGACGAACGGCGCTCGCCGAACGCCACCTGCACCGCGTTGTAGCCGTCCACATCGGCGGTGCGCACCTGGGTAACGCGATTGTTCGAGACGTCGAGCACGGTCACGGGGACGGACTCGCCCTCGGCTGTGAAGATGCGCGTCATGCCGACCTTGCGGCCAAGAAGGCCCAAACGACCGGCAGACGGCGACCCCGCCTGAGTCTGTTCGCTCATCGTTTTCTCCAAACCCCGGCTTCGATTGGCCGGGACCGATGTTCAGTCGACGGCGCGGCGCACATCACGCGGCGCCCATCAGACGACGGAAAGTTTGAAATTTTAACTGACTCGCCGCACGCCCCGCAACAAAGGCGATATGGGCGCAGCCGCGCTACTTACTGAACCTTGATCTCCACGTCCACACCCGCAGGCAGATCGAGCTTCATGAGCGCATCAACCGTCTTGTCCGTCGGATCGATGATGTCCATCAAGCGCTGGTGTGTTCGCATCTCGAACTGGTCGCGCGAGGTCTTGTTTACGTGCGGCGAACGCAGAATGTCGAAGCGCTGGATGCGTGTCGGCAACGGCACCGGCCCGCGGACGACCGCGCCCGTGCGCTTCGCCGTATCGACGATTTCCAGTGCCGACTGGTCGATCAGCTTGTAGTCGTAAGCCTTCAGGCGGATGCGGATACGTTGGCTCTGCATTCTGTTTTCCTCAAAGAGCGCGCGGCGATCGTGGCGCCGCAGTGATCTGGTGCCTTGCTCGCTGGCATGCGCCGGGCAGGCGGCCGATCGACCGCCCGACGCAGGTCATCACTCGACGATTTTCGCCACGACGCCGGCGCCGACGGTGCGGCCGCCCTCGCGCAC
>CAZDXQ010000068.1:0-15577 GCA_964509545.1 uncultured Burkholderiaceae bacterium
GTGATGATCAGCATGATCAGCAGCACCAGCATCACGTCGATCAGCGGCGTGGTGTTGATGTCGACCATCACGTCGGGTTCCTGCGAACCGCCGCCCGTACCCACGTTCATTCCCATTGCGCCCTCCCGTGTCGTCGCGGCCGGCGGCGCTCGTGGCGCCCCGCCGTCGACGCAACCACTGTGCTACCGGCTGCCGACGTTGCTCGGCGGCTCGGTGACGAAGCCCACTTTCTGGATGCCGGCGCGCTGGCAGGCAAAGACGACGCGTCCGACGAACTCGTAGCGCCCGGCCTGGTCGCCGCGGATGTGCACTTCGGGCTGCGGCTGCCTGACGGCGACTTCCTTCAGCCGGTTGAACAGGTCGTCGTTGTCGCGGACCCGCTGCATGCCCCAGAACACGTCGCCGTCCTTGTTGACGGAGATCTCGATGTTCTCGGGCGAGGTCTGGCGCGGAACATTCTTTTCCTGCGGCAACTGCATCGCGATCGACTGCGTGACCACCGGAATCGTGATCAGGAAGATGATCAGCAGCACCAGCATCACGTCGACCAGCGGCGTGGTGTTGATCGCCGAGATCGCTTCGTCCTCGGCTTCGGCGGGGCCGACGGCCATGCCCATGGCGGTCCTCCGGCCGGCGCTCAGCGGCCGCGGGCGGCGCTGGCGGCGGCGGCTTCGCCGCTCTTGCCGAGCAGCACCGCGTGCACGTCGGCGCCGAAGGCGCGCACCGTTTCCATCAGCACCTTGTTGCGGCGGACCAGCCAGTTGTAGCCCATCACCGCCGGCACCGCCACCGCCAGGCCGATCGCCGTCATGATCAGCGCCTCGCCGACCGGGCCGGCCACCTTGTCGATCGAGGCCTGGCCGGCGATGCCGATCGCGGTCAGGGCGTGATAAATGCCCCACACCGTGCCGAACAGCCCCACGAACGGGGCGGTGGAGCCGACGGTGGCGAGGAAAGCCAGGCCGTCCTGCAGCCGGTTGTTGACGTTTTCAACCGACCGCTGCACCGACATGGTGACCCACGTGTTCAGGTCGATCTTCTCGGTCATCGTGCCTTCGTGGTGCTCGTTGGCCTCGATGCCGGTCTCGGCAATGTAGCGATAGGCGCTGGTGGACTTCAGCTTGGCGGCGCCCTCCTTCAGCGAGTTCGCCTTCCAGAAGCCGGCGCCCATCGCGCGGCCCTCGCGGCCGAGCTTGGACTGCTCCCACAACTTGACGAAGATGATGTACCAGCTGCCCATCGACATGATCACCAGGATGATCAGCGTGCCTTTCGATACCCAGTCGCCCTGGCGCCACAGCGCTTCGAGGCCGTAGGGGTTCTCGATCACCTCCTTGGTCACGGTCGGCGTGACGGGGGCGGGCGCGGCCGCCGGGGCCGCGGTTGCTGCCGGGGCCGCAGTCGCTGCCGGCGCGGCCGACTCCGCGCCCGGCGACTTGGTTGCATCCTGCTGCGCGCCAGCCGGAATCGGAGCGAGGAAGCCGACGGCGGCGAGCATCACTGCGAGGCACGCCGCCTGGCGGCGGATAACGGAAATCATCGGAAGCTCTCCTTGTGGGACGTATGGTTTAACGGATCGCGCTCATGGGCGCGGGTGTGTGCGAAAGCCTCTTGAGCTGCCTCACGGAAAATCAGCGGATCTTAAAACTCACCGGTGCCTGGACGCGGACATCCTGTCCCTGTCCCTGGCACTTCAGACCGGATTGGACCGCCGCGAGCGCGGGCCGATTGAAGACCCGGTTCGACGAAGACTTGATGTCGACGTTCTTGATCTGTCCGTCGCCGGCGACGGTGAACTCGATCAGGACCTCGCCCTCGATACCGTCGAGCAGCGCTTCGCGCGGATAGGTGATCGACGACATCACCTGGACATAGTTCGGACAGACGACCCTCGCGCTGCGCGGCGCGGCTGGCGGTGGCGGCGGCGGTGGCGCGACTGCCACCGGCGGTGGCGGTGGCTGAATGACCGGAGCGACCGGAGCGGGCGGTGCTTCGCGCGTGATCGCGGTAATCGCCGGCGCGGGTGCCGGCGGCGCTGCGATGTTGATCTCCGGCGGCGGGATGAACGGTGGCGGTGGCGCCGCCAGCTTCGGTGGGGGTGGAACGACCTCCGGTGGTGGCGGCGGAGTCTTGACCTCTTCGATCACCTTGACCTCGATCGGGCCCTTGACGACCTCGACGACCTTGCGAGCAAGGCCGCTGACCAGTCCGTAGATGAGCAGGGCGTGAAACAGGATGACTCCGCCGAGTCCGACCAGATGCCTGGATGGATTGCGCTGGTGTCGCGCGTAATCCATGGGCGCCTCCTCATGGGCGGTTTGCAAAACTCGCGAGTGTAGCTAGGTCGCCGCCCCGTTGCACGAGGGGCGCCTGCCTGCGCTGCCGCGTTGCAGCGACGATCAGGTCAAGGACGCTGTGGGAGTCAGGTTGACGGCGATGGCATCGCCGCAGCGCCTGACAGAGGGCCGAAATCCTTGGGACCTAACCGCGCGAGCGGTTGATGATCTCGTCCCAGACGGTCTGGCTGGTGGGAAAGACGACCGATTCGTAATGATTCTTCAGCGCCGCCAGTTCGATGGCGACGCGTTCCGGGAAGCCGTGCCGATCGCCGCGACGATCCAGAAGCAGGTCTTCCAGGTAGCGGCGGCACTGCACCGGATCCTTCCAGCATGCCGCCAGCTTGTTGGCGATGCGCGGAAACCGCGATGCCGTCTCGTTCGGGCGGACATGCTGGGGCAGTTCCGCCATCCACTGGATCGCGGCGGTGCCGATCGGTTCGCGAGTCTGCGCCTCGCGCGATTCGGAGGAGGCGCCTGTTCCTGCTGCCTGTGCTTGTGCCACGGCCTTTTCTCCCGACGCCACACTGCTAGGGCGAATCGTGGCCGATCCGCCGCCTGACGGCAAGACGGTACGCAAAGCCACCGACACCCCGCGGATCAGCGGCCGACGCACAGCGCTGAACGGCCGGCACCGAACCGGCGCGGTCTTGGTCGTTTCGACTGCATTCGGTGGTCAAAACAGCTCTTCCGTGCCGCCCTTAGGCGCAATGCGTCCGAAGTGTGCGTAGGCCAGTGGCGCAGCGATACGCCCTCTTGGTGTGCGCTGCAGCAGTCCCTGCTGGATGAGGAACGGTTCGACGACGTCTTCGAGGGTATCGCGCTCCTCGCCGATCGCGGCGGCGAGGTTGTCGATACCGACCGGGCCGCCGCTGAAGCGGTCGATCACAGCGGCGAGCAGTTTGCGGTCCATCACGTCCAGGCCGCGGCTGTCGACCTCCAGCATGGCCAGCGCGCTGTCGGCCACGGCCCGGTCGATCGTGCCGCCCTCGCGCACCTCGGCGTAATCGCGCACGCGGCGCAGCAGGCGGTTGGCGATCCGCGGCGTGCCGCGCGAGCGACGGGCGATCTCACGCGCGCCGTCAACATCGAGGCGGGCGTTGAGCAGCCGCGCCGAGCGGGTCACGATCGCCGCCAGTTCGTCTTCGGTATAGAACTCCAGCCGGGCAACGATGCCGAAACGGTCACGCAGCGGATTGGTCAGCATGCCGGCGCGTGTGGTGGCGCCGACCAGGGTGAAGGCCGGCAGGTCGATCTTGATCGAGCGCGCCGCCGGCCCCTCGCCGATCATGATGTCGATCTGGAAATCCTCGAGCGCCGGATAGAGGATCTCCTCGACCACCGGGCTCAAGCGGTGGATTTCGTCGATGAACAGGACATCGTGCTTCTCCAGGTTGGTGAGCAGCGCGGCGAGATCACCTGGCCGCTCGAGCACCGGGCCACTGGTGGCGCGCAGGTTCACGCCCATTTCGGCGGCCACGATGTGCGCCAGCGTCGTCTTGCCCAGCCCCGGCGGCCCGAACAGCAGCAGGTGATCGAGCGCCTCGCCGCGGTTGCGCGCGGCGGTGACGAAGATCTCCAGTTGCTCGCGGATCTTCGCCTGGCCGACGTACTCGGCGAGCCGCTGCGGCCGCAGCGCGCGCTCGACCGACTCCTCGTTGGGCGATGCGGAGTCGGTGGAGACCAGTCGCGTGGCGCTGCTCATCAAGGCCCGCTCAGGTTCTCGCCAGCGCCTTCAGCGCCAGGCGGATGCCGTCGGCGACGCTCGCGCCCGCCGGCAGCGGCCGAACGGCAGCGGCGGCCTCGCGCTCGGAGTAACCCAGCGCCAGCAGCGCGCGCAGGATGTCGGTGCTTTCGGTGGCAGGCGCCGCGGCGCCGCCGACGCCTTCCAGTGCTGCGCCGAGCTTGCCCTTCAGTTCGAGCAGCAGCCGCTCGGCAGTCTTCTTGCCGATCCCGGGGATCTTCGTCAGCCGTCCGCTTTCCTGCAGCGTCACCGCCTGCGCCAGTTCGCCCACGCTCATGCCCGACAGGACGGCCAGCGCCGTGCGGCTGCCGACCCCGGAGATGCGGATCAGTTCGCGAAACGCCTGCCTTTCGCTGGCGGTGAGGAAGCCGTACAAGTGGTGCGCGTCCTCTCTGATCGTCAGGTGGGTGAGCAGCGTGACCTTCTGGCCGACCGCGGGCAGGTTGTAGAACGTGCTCATCGGCACGTCGATCTCGTAGCCGACCCCGCCGGCATCGACCAGCACTTCTGGAGGGTTCTTTTCCAGCAGCGTGCCGGCGATGCGGCCGATCACGAGCGGGTCCTCAACCGACGAGGCGGGCGCCGCGGCTGCGCCACGCGTTGCGCGAACGGCGATTGCGCGCGGGCGCCGACAGCAGGATGCCGTGGGCCGCGAGCAGGCGGTCGGCATGCAGGTCGCACACGGCGCAGGCCAGGGCGTCGGCGGCATCGGCAAGCGGCAGTTCGCGCAGCCCGAGCAGCCGCTGCACCATCGATTGCACCTGCTTTTTGCTCGCCTTGCCGTAACCGACCACGGCCTGCTTGACCTGCAATGCAGTGTGTTCGCGCACCGTCAGTCCGGCGTCGACCGCGGCGCAGATGGCCGCGCCGCGCGCCTGGCCAAGCAGCAAAGTGGCCTGCGGGTTGACGTTGACGAAAACCTTTTCGACGCTCGCCCGGCCGGGCCGCGTGGCATCGATCACGGCGCGCAATCCGGCGAGGATGGCGGCCAGCCGGTCGGGCAGTTCACCGGGCGGCACGCGGATGACGCCGGCATCGACGCAGGTCAGGCGACCGGCGACGGACTCGATCACGCCCCAGCCGGTGCGATTCAGGCCGGGATCGATGCCGAGGATGCGCGCGGATGTCACCACGAAGCGATTCTGCCACGCGCTTGCGCGAACGCAGCCCGTGGCGGCAACGAGCGACCTTTGAACTGCATGTGGCCACCGCCGGCGCGGCGCCGCGATCGCTTAATGCCTGAAGTGGCGCACGCCGGTGAACACCATGGCGATGTCGCGTTCGTCGGCCGCCGCGATCACTTCCTCGTCGCGCATGCTGCCGCCGGGCTGGATCACGCAGGTCGCGCCGGCATCGACGACCACATCGAGGCCGTCGCGGAAAGGAAAGAATGCATCGGACGCCACCGCGGAGCCAGCCAGAGACAGCCTGGCCTCCTTCGCCTTGATCGAAGCGATGCGCGCCGAATCGATGCGGCTCATCTGCCCGGCGCCGACACCGAGGGTCATGCCGCCTGCGGCGAAAACGATCGCGTTGGACTTGACGAACTTGGCCACGCGCCAGGCGAACATCAGGTCGTCGACCTGCGTCGCGCTCGGCTTGCGCCGGCTGACCACCTTCAGATCCGCCGGCGTCACGGTGGCGGTGTCGGCCGTCTGCACCAGCATGCCGCCGCCGACGCGCTTGAAGTCGAGGTCGTTGTGTGCCGCACCGGGCATCACCGCCAGCAGCCTCACGTTCTGCTTGGCAGCGAAGACCTCGCGCGCACCGGCGTCGAACGTCGGCGCCAGCACCACCTCGACGAACTGTCCCGATACCGCCTTTGCACAGGCCGCATCGACGGCGCGGTTGAAGGCGATGATGCCGCCGAAGGCCGAGGTCGGATCCGTCCTGAAGGCCTTGCCGTAGGCCTCGGCGGCGTCGGCGCCGATGGCCACACCGCAGGGGTTCGCGTGCTTGACGATGACGCAGGCCGGAGCGTCGAAAGCGCGCACGCAGTCCCAGGCCGCATCGGCGTCGGCGATGTTGTTGTACGAAAGCGCCTTGCCCTGCAACTGCTTGTAGCCGGCGAGCAGTCCACCGCTGGCGGCGCGTTCGCGGTAGAACGCCGCCGACTGGTGCGGGTTCTCGCCGTAGCGCATGTCCTGCACCTTGTGCCACTGCCGGTTCAGGGTCTGCGGAAAAGCGCCCGGCCGCTGCTTCTCGTCGAGCGACGACAGGTAGTTGCTGATCGCCCCGTCGTAACGCGCCGTGTGCGCGAACACCTTCCGCGCCAGTTCGAAGCGCATCGCCGAACCGACGCGGCCGTGGGCGCGCAGTTCCTCGATCAGTGCCGGATAGTCGGCCGGATCGACGAGCACGGCCACCGAGCCGTGGTTCTTCGCCGCCGCGCGCAGCATCGCCGGTCCGCCGATGTCGATGTTCTCGATGGCTTCATCGAAGCTGCAATCCGGTCGCGCCACCGTCTGCTCGAACGGGTACAGGTTCACGCACAGGATGTCGATCGGATCGATGGCGTGCCGTGCCAGTGCCGCCATGTGCTCGGCAAGGTCGCGGCGCGCAAGCAGGCCGGCGTGGACGCGCGGATTCAGCGTCTTGACGCGGCCGTCGAGGATCTCCGGAAATCCCGTGTAGTCGGCCACCTCGACCGCGTCGACGCCGTTTTCTGCCAGCAGCTTCCCCGTGCCGCCGGTCGACAGGATGCGGTAGCCGAGTCCGACCAGTGCCTGCGCCAGCTCGACGATCCCGGTCTTGTCGGAAACGCTGATCAGCGCCTGCTTCATCGATGCCCCTCTTCTTGTACCGCCGCGCCGTTGCCTGCCGGCAGCGGATGCGCCCGTCTCGCCGCCATCTTCAGTCCAGACGGTACTCGGTGAGCTTCTTGCGCAGCGTGTTGCGGTTGATGCCGAGCAGTTCGGCCGCCGCGGACTGGTTGCCGTGCGTCCGGTCCATCGCAAACTTCAGCAGCGGCCGCTCGACCGCCTGCAGCACCAGTTCGTGCAGCGCATGTGGCTTGGCGCCTTCGAGATTGGCGAAATACTCATTGAGGCTGCGCACGATGCACTGCTCGATCGTTTCGCCGCCACCCGCCGGCACATTCGTCACTGTCGGCCTTCCTTCGGCAGGCTCGGCACCGTTGCCTGCGCGCCGGATGCCGCGCGGCGGAATAGCTGCTCTCATTTTCCCGCTCTCCTTGTCTTCGGCACGCGATCGCGTGCAGGCGCTGAACGCCTGCCGTCGCTGCCTGTGTTGTGGTGTCGGCGCACGGCACTGTCTTCGGCCAGGCCGGATGCGGCGGATGGCGCCAAGGGCCGAATCTGTCGTGCGAATGCCATGGCTCAGTGCAGGATCGAGCCGCGCTCGGTCAGCCGCTCGAAACGGCTGCCGTGGTCCCGCAGAAACCGGTCGACCGCCGCGGCCTGAATCGTCGGCGCGTCGATGCGGTTCATCTGCTCGCAGAACGCCTCGCCGCCGACGAGGCGCCGCGTGTACCAGATGATGTGCTTGCGCGCGGTGCGCACACCGAGCGCAGTGCCGTAGAAGCTGTAGTGTTCCTCGAGATGCTCGCGCAGCAGCGGCCGGACTTCGGCAACCGTCGGCGGCGGCAGCTTCCGACCCGTGTTCAGGTAGTGCTCGGTCTCGCGGAAGATCCAAGGCCGGCCCTGGGAGGCGCGGCCGATCATCACGGCATCGGCGCCCGTGGCCTCGAGCACCGCGCGCGCCTTCTCCGGCGAGTCGATGTCGCCATTGGCGACGACCGGGATCGAAACCGACCGCTTGACGGCGGCGATGGTCTCGTACTCCGCACTGCCGCAAAAGCCGCAGGCGCGTGTGCGGCCGTGCAGCGTCAGCATGCGAACGCCGGCATCCTCGGCCAGGCGCGCGATGCGCACTGCATTGCGGCTGTCCGGCGACCAGCCGGTGCGAAACTTCAACGTGACCGGCACATCGACGGCAGCGACGACGGCGCGAAGGATTTCCGCCACCAGCGCCTCGTCGCGCAGCAGCGCCGAGCCGCAGGCCACCGCGCACACCTTCCTGGCCGGACAACCCATGTTGATATCGATGATCTGCGCGCCGCGGTCGACGTTGTAGCGCGCCGCCTCGGCCAGCATGCGCGGCTCGGCACCGGCCAGTTGAACCGCGACCGGCGCGGACTCGCCATCGTGGTTCAGCCGTCGCATCGTCTTTTCGGTGGCCCATAAGCGCGGATTCGACGCCGCCATCTCTGCCACCGCGTAGCCGGCGCCAAGCCGCCGGCACAGGCGGCGGAACGGTCGATCGGTCACGCCCGCCATCGGCGCGGCGAAAACGCGGTTGTTCAGCTCGTGCGAGCCGATGCGCATGGGCGGGATCGGGGATGCAGTCGGGCGGAAGGCACATGATTGTAGCCAATGGCGGCTGCGCGTCTGCGCCCGGAATCCGCGTTGCCGAAGGCCGACGCCATGCCCGATGCCGCAACCGCTTCAGCGGCGCACGCCGAACATGAGCAGTTGCGCGAATTCGCGGCGCAGTGGCGGCGCGGTGTCGAGAAGAGCCAGCCCGAGGCTGCGGGCCAGCGCCAGCGGCGCGAATCGGCTGGCGAAAACCGCCGGCAGGCCATCGGTCAGCAGCGCGATGCTCTTGCGGTCTGCCTGCCTGCGGCGCGCGTATCGGGCCAGTGCGTCTGTCGCGTCGACCGCCTGCGCGAGTTCGTCGGCGAGCGTCGCGCAGTCGCGCAGACCGAGGTTGAAGCCCTGGCCGGCCACCGGATGCAGAGTCTGTGCCGCATTGCCCAGCGCGACGACGCGATGCTCGTGCACCCGTTCGTTAAGCCGTCGCGGCAGCGCAAGGGCGCGGCGCGGACCCGCCGCCACGACGCGCCCGAGGCGGGGTCCGAGCATCGCGTGAAGTTCGCCAATCAGCGCCGGATCGTCGAGCCCGCCGCGGCGCTGCGCCTGCTGCCGGCCCATGCACCAGACGAGCGAGAACGTCGTTCCAGAACCGCTGCCGAACGGCCGAGGCGTCGGCAGCAGGGCGAGTGGACCTTCCCGGGTGAAGCGCTCGATCGCCGTGCCTGCGGGCAGATCGTCTGCCGGCAGCAGGCGAAGGTCGGCGATCAGGGCCCAGTGTTCGGTCGCTGCCGCGCCGCCGGCGCGCGCGTCGAATCCTTCGGCATTGATCACGATATCGGCGTCGCGCGCGCTGCCATCGGCCAATGTGACTTCGACGCGATCGGGTCGCTGGCGAATCTCGCCCGCGGTCATCGGCCTCAGGATTTCGATTTGCGGCTGCGTGGCGACGGCTTCGGCCAGCGCGGCGACGAGATCGCCGTAATGGACGGTAGCGCCGAGGTCGGCGCCGTCGAGATCGGTGGCAGAGATCCGCGTTGCGCCGAACTCGCCGGCGGAGCTGACGCGCACCTCGCGGATCGCCGCGCGCGGCGGCAGGTTTGCGCCGAGGACGGGCGTCAGGATTTCCCAGCTGCCGCGCGACAGTGCCAGCAGCCGCGGGTCGAGGCGGGCCTGCTCCAGCGGCCGCGCATCGATCAGGCAACTGCCGATGTGCCGGCGCGCCAGCAGCGCGGCGCAGGTCAGTCCGATCGGGCCGCCGCCGATGATGATGACTCGATGCACGGTCGGCCTCAGCGGGCGGTCCCAGGCAGCGGCGAATCCAGCGCGCCGGACGACAACTCGGCGTCAAGCGCGTCGAGTTCGGCCGGCGTGCCGACGTTGTGCCAGCGGCCGGCGAAATGTTCGCCGCTGACGCGACCGCTCTCGGCAAAGCGGTACAGCCAGGGGAAAAGCTTGGCCCGCCCGGGTGCGACGGTGGCGAACAGCAGCGGCGAGAAGATGCCGATGTTGGCGTAGGTCAGAAAGGGCGGCTGCATGCGGATGCGGCCCTGCGCCAGCCCCATGTCGCCGCGCGGATGAAACGGCGGGTTGTCGACCAGCACCAGGTGGGCATCGGCGTCGCCGCGCGCGATGGCCGCCAGCGGCGCGGCGAGCCCGCCGTAGTCGAAGTCGGTGACGATGTCGCTGCTTGCGGCGATGAACGGCGCCGTGCCGAGCAACGGCAGCGCCTGCACGATGCCGCCGAGCGTCTCCAGCGCGTCCTCGGCACGAGTGCCCTCGCGCGAGTACAGCAGCCGCGT
This sequence comes from uncultured Burkholderiaceae bacterium, assembly GCA_964509545.1. Taxonomy (GTDB): domain Bacteria; phylum Pseudomonadota; class Gammaproteobacteria; order Burkholderiales; family Burkholderiaceae_F; genus JADJWR01. The sequence goes on from CAZDXQ010000068.1 coordinate 10,214, forward strand.
TCCATAACGGCTGCCGTCGCCGAGGGCGTCCTCGATCTGCTGCGCCAGGTGCGCGGTGTTGATGACGATCTCGCGCACGCCGGCGCGCACAAGCGCTTCGATCTGCCACTCGATCAGTCGCCGCCCGCCGACGTGCAGCAGCGGCTTGGCCATCACATCCGAGCGCGGCCGCATCCGTTCGCCGCGGCCGGCGGCAAACAGCAGCGCCCTCATCGCCGCGACCGGCGAGGGTTGCATGGCGCGGAAACTGCGGCGTGCGCTGTCGTGGGTTGTGTCGCTGCTCGTCGTCGGATCGTCGTCATGCGCGGCAAGCCTGCAGTGAAGTCGTCGCCGTCCTGGATGCCGGCCAGGGTTTCAGAACGTATAGCCGACCTGCGGCGTCACGCCCTCGATCTCGTCGAGCAGTCGTGCCAGCGGCGCCAGCGGCCGATAGCGGCGCGCCACCGCGCGCGCATAGGCGATGAAGCGCGGCGTGTCCGAAAGGTACTGCGGCTTGCCGTCGCGGTAGTTGATGCGGGCGAAGATGCCGAGCACCTTCAGGTGGCGCTGCAGGCCCATCCATTCGAAGTCCCGGTAGAACTCGCCGAAGTCCTCGGCCACGGGCAGCCCGGCGCGGCGGGCGCGCTCCCAGTAGCGGATCGTCCAGTCGAGTACACGTTCTTCCGGCCAGGAAACGAAGGCGTCGCGGAACAGCGACACCACGTCGTACGTGATGGGGCCGAACACCGCATCCTGGAAGTCGAGGATGCCCGGGTTCGGCGCCGCGACCATCAGGTTGCGCGGCATGTAGTCGCGATGCACGAACACGCGGGGTTGCGCCAAGCAGGCATCGAGGATCAGACGCCACAGCGACTGCAGCGTCTGGCGTCGCGCCGGCGTCAGGTCGAAGTTCAGGTGCCGGCCAAGGTACCAGTCCGGGAAAAGGTCGAGTTCGCGCCGCAGCAGCGCTTCGTCGTACGGCGGCAGCGCGTCGGCGCGGCTGGCCTGCTGCCAGCGCAGCAGCGCGTCCGTGGCCGCGGCGAACAGGTCGTCGGCGTTGTTTTCGCTGAGCGCGGCGAGGTAGGTCGTGCTGCCGAGATCGCTCAGCAGCAGGAAGCCCTGCGCCGTGTCCTGCGCCAGCACGCGCGGCGCGTGCAACCCGGCTTCGTGCAGCAGCGCCGCCACGTGCAGGAACGGTCGCGTGTCCTCCTGCGGCGGCGGCGCGTCCATGGCGATCGCCGTGCCGCCGTCGACGCCGCGCGCATCGAGGCGGAAGTAGCGCCGAAAACTCGCATCGGCCGATGCCGGGCGCAGCGAATCGGCCTGCACGGCCAGATCGTCCGGCAGATCGGTCAGCCAGCGCTGCAGCGCCTGCAGCCGTCGATCGTCCGCTGCGGTCATGAGGCGGCTTTCGACGGCATACGCGCCGATCGGTCGCATCGTGCGCAGCCGCAGGCAGGCGATGGATCCGCGTCGATGCAGGGCATGGTTCCTATAATAGCCACGCCCTGTCGCGTCGCCTGCGCGACCGAACACAGCGCTGCGCGGCCCTTCGATTGCGACCGTCCCCGTCACTGCTTGCGCCCGCGATCTGCCTGCTGTTGTGGGCGGTGGCGGCGCGCGCAGAGGAGCCGCGGCTGCGCCTCGAGCGCGCGCTCGGCCAGGGGCGTGCACCGAAGCCGGCCGAGGGCGTCGCCTACGTGCGCGCCGACCGGATCGACGGCGAGATCGATGAGCGGGTGACGCTCGACGGTTCGGCCGAGATCCGCCGTGCCGGCACCGTGCTGCGCGGCGACCGCATCACCTATACGGTGGCCACCGACGAAGTCGAGGCCACCGGTAATACGCGCGTGTTCCGCGACGGCGTGGCGTTCTACGGGCCGAGCCTGAAGCTGCGTGTCGATGCGCGCACCGGCGCGATGCCCGAGGCCTCCTTCACCTACGCTGCGCAGCAGGGCCGCGGTACCTCGAAGCTGATCGAGTTCATCGAGGGCGACCGGGTTCGCTTCTCCGAGGCCGTGTACACCACCTGCGCCCCGGGCGACGATTCGTGGTGGATCCGCGCCAGTCGGCTTACGCTCGATCGCGACGACGAGGTCGCCGTGGCCACCGGCGCGTCGGTGCATTTCCAGGGCGTGCCGATCTTCGCCTCGCCCTATTTCCAGTTTCCGCTCGGCGAGCGCCGGCGCAGCGGCCTGCTGGCGCCGTCGTTCGGGCTGAACAGCCGCCTCGGCGCCGAGATCAGCGTGCCGTACTACTGGGACATCGCGCCGAACCGCGACGCGACGATCACGCCGCGGGTGATGATGAGGCGCGGCGTGCTGCTCGGCACCGAGTTCCGCTATCTGGAGCCGAACTTCCGCGGCACGGTCGAATACGACCTGCTGCCGGACGATCGGGTCACCGGCGGTTCGCGCGACTTCCTCACGCTGCGCCACCAGTACGCCAATCGCGCCGGGCTCGCCGGCGGCGTGGACTACAGCCATGTGTCCGACGACCGCTTTCTCGCCGACTTCTCGCGCAACATCGTTGGCGCATCGCGGCTGGTGCTGCCGCAGGAAGCCTTTGTCGGCTATACGCAGCCGCGCTGGAGCACGCTGCTGCGCGTCGCCAAGAACCAGACCCTGCAGGATCCGCTCGAACCGGTGGTCAAGCCCTACGAGCGCGTGCCGCAACTCGCCTTCTCCGCGGCCAGTCCGCGGCTGGCCGGCTTCGACGCCGGCGTGGTGATGGAGGCGACGCGCTTCGAGCACCCGACGTTCGAAGACGGTTCGCGCCTGGTGATCAATCCGACGCTGGCCTATCCGCTGCGCGATCCGGGCTGGTTCGTGGTGCCGAAACTGCAGTGGCATGCGACCTGGTACCGGCTCGATGACCCGGCCCGCAGCGACCGGCAGCCGAGCCGGCAGCTGCCGCTCGCCTCGCTCGACAGCGGCCTCGTGTTCGAGCGCGACGCGCGCTGGTTCGGCGAGGCGTCGGTGCAGACGTTGGAGCCGCGCCTGTACTACGCTTACGTGCCGTTCCGCGACCAGACGCAGCTGCCGGTGTTCGACAGCGCCGTGGCCGACTTCAACTTCACGCAGCTGTTCGCCGAGAACTATTACTCCGGCGCCGACCGCATTGGCGAGAGCAACCAGCTGACGGCGGCGCTGGTCGGCCGGGTGCTCGACCCGGCGACCGGCGCCGAACGGCTGCGCGGCGCGATCGGCCAGCGCTTCTACTTTTCGCCGCAACGGGTGACGCTGCCCGGCGGCGCCGTGCGTTCGGGCTCGGAGTCGGATGTGCTCGTTGCAGTGCGCGGCACGATCGCCCGCGAATGGATCACCGACGTCGCCGTGCAGCACTCGACGCTCGAGCGCCGGCTGGTGCGCGCGGCGATGTCGCTGCGCTGGCAGCCGCGCCCGGGCTCGGTGGCGAGCGTCGCCTACCGCTACAAGATCGACGAGATCGAGCAGGTCGACGTCGCCAGCCAGTGGCCGATCTCGGCACGCTGGTATGGTGTCGGCCGCGCCAACTACTCGATCCGGGAGAAGCGCTGGATCGAGGTGCTGGCCGGCTTCGAGTACCGCGACGACTGCTGGGCCCTGCGCGTCGTGGCGCAGCGTTTCGCCACCATCGCACAGACGGCCACGACGTCGCTGTTCCTGCAGCTTCAGCTCAACGGCGTGGCCAGCATCGGCAGCAGTCCGGTCGAGCAGCTGCGGCGTAACATCCCCGGCTATCAGGCGATCGACACGCGTCCCGCTGCGGTCGGCCGCTACGAGGACTACGAGTAGGAGCAATGAAGTTGCTGAAACAAGCCACCGCGGCGCTGCTCGCGGTTGTTCTCGCCGGCGCCGCATTGGCGCAGTCGGCGGCGCCGGGCGCGTCGCGCCCGCTGGACCGGATCGTGGCCGTGGTCAACGATGAGGCGATCACCCGCTCGGAACTGGAGGTACGCATCCAGATCGCGCTGTCGCAGCTGCGCCGGCAGAACATCACGCCGCCGCCGGCCGAGGCGCTGCGCCGGCAGGTGCTCGAACGGCTGATCGTCGATCGGGCGCAGATCCAGCAGGCGCGCGAGGCGGGCGTGCGCGTCGACGACGCCACGGTGAACGCGGCGATCGCACGCATCGCCGAGCAGAACAAGCTCGGACTGGCACAGTTCCGCGACCGTCTGGCCGAGCAGGGCATCCCGTTTACGCGCTTTCGCGACGACGTGCGCGACGACATCATGATGTCGCGGCTGCGCGACCGCGAAGTCGACAGCCGCATCCAGATCTCCGAGGGCGAGATCGACAACTTCCTCGCCGAGCAGGCGGGCGTCGCGGCCGGCTCGGTCGAATACAACATCGCCCAGATCCTGCTGCGCGTGCCGGACAACGCCTCTACCGACCGCATCGAGGCCACGCGCAGGCAGGCCGAGGATCTGCTCGCCCAGCTGCGCAGCGGCGCCGACTTCGCCCGCCTCGCGGCCAGCCATTCGAGCGCGCCGGAGGCGCTCGAAGGCGGCTCGCTCGGCTGGCGCACCGCCGAGCGGCTGCCGACGCTGTTCCTCGATGCGATCAAGGACCTGAAGCCGAACGAGCTGGCACCGATCGTGCGTAGCCCCGGCGGCTTCCATCTTCTCAAGCTGGTCGCCCGGCGCGACGCCGCGGAAGGCCGCCTGGCCAGCGGGCCGGTGCAACAGACCCGCGCGCGGCACATCCTGCTGCGTGTGTCCGACCTGACGCCCGAAGCCGAGGTTCGGCGGCGGCTGCTCGATCTGCGCGAGCGGGTCATCAAGGGCGGCCAGGATTTCGGCCAGCTGGCAAGGCTGCATTCGGTGGATTCGAGCGCGACGCGGGGCGGCGACCTCGGCTGGCTTTATCCAGGCGACACCGTGCCCGAGTTCGAGCGGGCTATGGCCGTGCTGAAACCCGGCGAGGTCAGCGCGCCGGTGGCCACGCCTTTCGGCTGGCACCTGATCCAGGTGATGGAACGGCGGACCGAGGAATCTCCGGTCGAGCGCAACCGGCTGGCGGCGCGGCTGGCACTGCGCGAGCGCAAGGCCGAGGAGGCGTATCTGGAGTGGATCCGCCAGTTGCGCGACCGCACCTATGTTGAATATCGGCTCGACGACGCGTAAGGCGACGCGCACCGCCACCGCGCCGTCGGGGCGAGCGACATGAGACACCCTGTGTCAACCCCCGGTCGTGTTGAGCAGGAGTTGAGCGGCGTGGTGTCGAGATGGGTCGTAGGGTTTGCGGTCGATCCAGGCGCGCCAGATCACGCGCAGCCAGGCGCGGGCGAGGATGCGAATGGCGTGCGGGTGGTCGCAGCCGCGGGCCCTGGCCTTGGCGTAGACGTGAGCGGCCCAGGCATTGGCATGGCGGGAGTTGTCCGCCAAGCAGGTCAGCGCTGCCC
>CAZDXQ010000069.1:0-15379 GCA_964509545.1 uncultured Burkholderiaceae bacterium
GCTCGCTGCCTGAACTCCAGCGCCGCCGTCAAGACGCGACGGCCGGACGCTTACGCCCCCTCGATGTAGCTTTATTGTGTTTTTCGTTGGGGTATGGTCATGCGCCGGCCTTGCCGGGATGGGAGCCGCGTTCGGCTCATTCGGTGTCGATCTGCTCCGCAGGGGCGGCTTCCTCGACGTGGCGCAGGCGGCCGATGCTGGCGGGTGCAGCAGCCATGCCACCGCCGAAGGACATCTAAGAGTGTGATTGCAGCCAACCGGCCAGCCATCGCTGCACCGCGTGTCGTGATCGGGACAGAGGATCTGCTCGTACCCGGCTGGCGCCGCCGGCATCTTGTTCTGGCATGTCCTGAACCGCCGACGACGCCGGTCTACGGGCAGCGCGGGCTTGCCGCCGCATGCCGCGCCTACCCGCCCCTGTGCTCTGGCAACGCGGAACGCGAGGACTTCGCGCCCTCCCGAAGTATCAACGATCTGGCGACGGTCTCCCCGTCGGGACGGGCGCCGGCGCTGGCGCTCGCTGCGATCTCCTCCGAACTCTTCTCGGCGCCGGCGCCGGCGTGCCCGCATGCGCTCGCCGGTGCCTTGTCTGGCGTCGACCGCGCTTTCGCGCGCGCCGATCCCCCTGCCAATCGGCCGGCCCGGCGCGATGCCGGTCTCGCCGTTGCCGAATCGGTGCGGTCGACGACGATGGCAACCGGCAGACTCGCCGCGTTGAGCCGGCGCTCATCCGGGATCAACGCGCACGACTTCACACATCGCACCTGGAGCTTCGGCAGGGCGTGCTGATTGCCCTGCCAGAGTCCGCGACTTTGCAGAAACGAATGGCGCAGATCCTGCCCGGCCAGCCCTTCCCCCTCGGCGCGACGCTGCGCCCCGAGGGCGTCAACTTCGCCGTCGCCAGCGACCATGCGCAGTTCATCGAACTGAGCCTGTTCGATGCCGATGGCCGGATCGAGACTGCCCGGCACCGGCTGCCGGCGCGCAGCGATGGCGTCTGGCATGGCTTGCTGCCGGGCGCCGGCGCCGGTCTCGTCTATGGACTGCGCGCGCACGGGCCGTATCAACCCGGCGCCGGGCACCGCTTCAATCCGCACAAGCTGCTGCTCGACCCGTATGCGCGCGAGATCGTCGGCCGCTTCGAGTGGCGTGACGAACACTTCGGCTATCACCGCCGGCATGCGGACGGAACGCGCAGCTTCGACAGCCGCGACAACGCGACGCACGCGCTGAAGGCCCGGGTCGCCGAGCCGCTGCCGCCGATCGGCGCCCGTCCGGATCCGCGTCCGCCAGCGGAGGTCGTGCTTTACGAGGTCCACGTCAGGGGCTTTACCCGACTGCATCGCGGTGTGCCCGAGCGCCTGCGCGGCACCTATGCCGGGCTGGCGCATCCGGCCGCAGTCGAGCATCTGTCCGGGCTCGGCGTGACGACGCTGTCGCTGCTGCCGGTGCACTACGCGCTGACCGAGGAGCGGCTGGTCGAGCTCGGCCTCGCCAACTACTGGGGCTACAACACGATCGGCTTCTTCTGCGCCGATCCGCGACTGTCGAGCACACCGCACGACACGGTGGCGGCGCGACGCGAGTTCCGCGCCATGGTCGACCAGCTGCATGCCGCCGGCCTGGAGGTGGTGATCGACGTCGTGTTCAATCACACCGCCGAAGGCGACGAAACCGGGCCGACGCTGTCGATGCGCGGCCTGGACAACGCCTCGTGGTACCGGCTCGCGCATGACGACCGAGGCCGCTACGAGAACCTCACCGGTTGCGGCAACACCGTCAACGTCGCCCATCCGCGCGTGATGCAGTTCGTGCTCGACAGCCTGCGCTACTGGGTCACCGAGATGGGAGTGGACGGCTTTCGCTTCGACCTCGCCCCCGTGCTGGGCCGCACCGCGCACGGCTTCGATCCGCAGGCCCCGTTTTTCACCGCGTTGGCTCAGGACCCTGTCCTGGCGCGGGCGCGGCTGATTGCCGAACCCTGGGATGTCGGCTACGGCGGATACCAGCTCGGCCGCTTTCCCGACCGCTGGCTGGAGTGGAACGATCGCTACCGCGACGGCATGCGCCAGTTCTGGCTGACGCGCAGCGTCGATCGCGCCGAGTTCGCCCGCCGCCTGTTCGCCTCCAACGACCGCTTCCAGCGTGGCATCCGTTCGCCTCTGGCATCGGTCAACCACGTGACCGCGCACGACGGCTTCACGCTGCGGGATCTGGTCAGCTACAGCAGCAAGCACAACAGCGCCAACCTCGAAGCCAACAACGACGGCCATAACGCCAATTACAGCGTCAATTGCGGCGTCGAGGGGCCTTCGGACGATCCGCAGGTCGTTGCCGAGCGGGCCCGCCTGATCCGGGCCCTTGCCGCCACGACGCTCTTCGCCCAAGGCACGCCGATGCTTTGCGCCGGCGACGAGATCGGTCACACCCAGCAAGGCAACAACAATGCCTACTGCCAGGACAATCCGATCAGCTGGCTCGACTGGGACCGGGCCGACTCGGCGCTTGCCGCATTCGTCGCGCGTCTGATTGCGCTGAGGAGGGAATTGCCGGCGCTGCGTCAGGATCGTTGGCTGTCCGACCACGTGCGCGGCGATGGCCGACGCGACGTCGACTGGCGCGATGCGGCCGGGCACGAAATGAGCGTGGCCGACTGGCACGACGCCGACAGACGTTGCCTGACGGTGACGATCGCGCCCGAGGACACCGCCGCCATCGTGCTCGTGTTCAACGCCGGGCCACGCCCGCAGCACTGCCTGCTGCCCGGCGGCGCCTGGCGGCTGCTTCTCGACTCCAGCGACCCACAGTCGCCGGAACGCGACATCGACGATGGCGCGATCGAGGCGCCGGCACAATCGGTCCTGCTGCTGCGCGCGCGCGGCTGAACACTGTACCGGCCGACCCTCCTCCACGAACGATGACGACGCTCGACCGCCGCCGCTCAGGCATCGTGCTGCACCCGACTTCGTTGCCCGGCCCGCACGGCAGCGGCGACTTCGGCCCCGCCGCCTACCACTTCGTCGACTGGCTGGTCGCGGCCGGCCAGAGCGTCTGGCAGATGCTGCCGCTGAATCCGATCGGCCCGGGCAATTCGCCTTATGCGAGCGTCTCGGCATTCGCCGGTTCTCCGCTTCTGGTCGCGCTCGAACCGCTGGTCGACAAGGGCTGGCTGGCGCCGATCGGCGCCGCCGAAGCGGCGCACTTCGATTCGCGCCACGTCGACTTCGGACGCGTGTCCGACTGGCGCATGGGGAAGCTGCGCGCCGCTGCGTCCGCCTTCTTTGACGGCGCAGGCGCCGCCGACCGCGAAGCATTTGCCGCCTACTGCGCGTCGCAGTCCCACTGGCTCGACGACTACGCGCTGTTCATGACGCTCGATGAGCGCGCACGCGCCGCGAGCGGATTCACTGCCTGGCCGCGCTGGGACGCGCCGCTGGCGCGGCGCGAGCCAAAGGCGCTGGCGGCGGCGCGGCGGCAATATGCCCCGGCGTTCGACTTCTGGCGCTTCACCCAGTGGTGTTTCGACACGCAGTGGCAGGCCGTTCGCCGCTATGCCAACGAGCGCGGCGTTCGCCTGATCGGCGACCTGCCGATCTTCGTCGCCCATCATTCGGCCGATTGCTGGACGCGTCCGGACCTCTACCTGCTGGACGACGCGCTTGAACCGCGTGTTGTCGCCGGTGTTCCGCCGGACTATTTCAGCAGCACCGGGCAGCGCTGGGGCAACCCGCTGTACGACTGGCCGGCGATGCAGCGCGACGGTTACGCCTGGTGGATCGCGCGCGTCCGCAGGCAGATGGAACTGGCCGACTGGCTGCGCCTCGACCACTTCCGCGGCTTCGCGGCCTACTGGCAGATCCCGGCATCGAGTCCGACGGCGGTGGCAGGCCGCTGGGTCAATGGCCCCGGCGCCGATCTGTTCGACAGGATGGATCGCGCGCTGGGTCGGCTGCCGCTGCTGGCCGAGGATCTCGGCCTCATCACGCCCGACGTCGAGGCGCTGCGCGACCACTTCGGCCTGCCAGGGATGCGCATCCTGCAGTTCGCCTTTGGCGCCGATGCGGAACACGTCTACCTGCCGCACAACTATGTCGCCGACGCCTGCGCTTATACGGGCACCCACGACAACGACACCTTCACGGGGTGGTGGCGCGCGGCGCCGCAACGCGAACGTGCCTTCGCCGCTGCGTACCTCAACTGCGGCGATGCCGATGCGCACTGGGCGGCTATCCGTGCCCTGAGTCAGTCGGTCGCGAAGCTGGTGATGTTTCAGCTGCAGGACGTGCTCGGCCTGCCTTCGGAGCACCGGATGAACACGCCCGGCCAGCAGGACTGCTGGAGTTGGCGCTTCACCTGGAACATGGTCGGTCCGCATACGGCCCGCCAACTTGCCGGCATCAGCGCCGCCTATGGCCGAGCGCCGCTGGCGCAACTGCATCTGCCGAGCGCTCACTAACCTACCCAAACCGCGGCGGGCAGAACGTGAGTGCACGCGCCTTGCGCCAGAGCAAGCGCCTGTTCGGCCGGGCTTGTCCACCAGCGGCAGCAGCGGTACGTTGTGCTTAAAGTTCGGCAAGCAGGTTCAGGCGGATGCGCACGTTACTGGTCGCACTTCTGGTCGGTGTTCTCGCCGCCGGCGTGGCTGCTCAAGGCAAGATCTATCAGGTGCGGCTGCCCGACGGCCGGATCCTGTTCGCCGACCAGCCGCCGCCTGGGGCGGTGATCGTCTCCGAACGCGAAGTTTCGCCGGCGCCACCGGCGCCGGCCGCGGCGCCCAAGAAGGCGCAGCCCACGCTGCAGGAGCGTGCGGCCAAACTCGACGAGACGCTCCGACAGCGCGCCGCGCAGCGCGACAAGGCGTACGCCGCGGTGCAGACGGCGGAACGCGAGCTGGAACTGGCGAAGGAACGGCTCGAAAAGGGTCGCGAGCCGCAGGAGGGCGAGATGCTCGGCACCGCCAAGGGCGGCGCGCGCTTCGGCCCGGCGTACGAAGAAAGGATCGCCGGCCTGGAAAAGGCGATTGCCGCTGCCGAGCAGAAACTGGCCAAGGCACGCGAGCAGTTCAACGCCCTGCGCTGAAGCGTGGCGGCAGGCGCGGTCGCACCGACGACCCGGACACGGCACTTGCAGACACCGGCCGCAACGGCCGGGGAAAGTACGTGCGCTCAACGCGACGGTCGGAGGTCCTTGCCCGTTAGGCCAACGTCCGACCTCGGATCGCAGCTTCTCTGCGCGAGACGTGGACCGCGGATGATTTCTCGCTGCGAAGGCCCTAAACTCCCCCGCGAATTCCGGAGCCACCGGGATCGATTCGCTGACAAGGAGACGAGATGAGGCTTTTCCGCGCTCTGTGCGCCGCGACGATCGCGGCAGCCTTCGCTGTGCCGGCGGCGGCACAGCAAGTCACGTTCATGACCGGCCCCCAGGGCGGCTCGTGGATTCCGCTGGGCGGTGCACTGAAAGGCATGTGGGAAAAGGAGATCCCCGGCCTGCAGATCCAGGCCATCCCAGGCGCGGGCATCGCCAACGTCCGCGGCGTCGACGAGGGCAAGGCACAGATCGGCTTCGGCAACTCCAGCACGACCGTCGACGGTATCGCCGGCAATCCGCCGTATCCGAAGAAGGTCACCAAGGTCTGCCAGCTCGCCAACCTTTATCCGCAGTACTTCCAGGTCGTCGCCACCGCCGACTCGAACGTCAACTCGTTCGCCGACTTCAAGGGCAAGTCGGTGGTCACGCAGCCGAAGGGCAACACGGCTGAACTGCTGACCGCGGAAGTGCTGAAGATCAACGGCCTGAACTACCAGTCGCTGTCGAAGATCAACTTTCAGTCGTACACGGACGGCGTATCGATGGTGAAGGATGGCCATGCGCAGATCTTCACCCTCGGCACGACCGCGCCGGCCTCGGCCGTGATGGACCTTGCCGCCGCGCGCGACATCAAGCTGGTGCCGGTCGACGACAAGACGATGGCGGCGCTGAAGCAATCGAATGCCGGCTACAACAAGCTGATCATCAAGGCCGGCACCTACCCGAAACAGGACAAGGACGTGCCTGTGATCGGCTATTCGACGCACGTGGTCGTGTCCTGCGACCTGCCGGACGATCTCGTCTACAAGATGACGAAGATCATGGCGGCGAACGTCGATGGCATGGCGGCGGTCGTCAAGCCGATCTCCGGTCTCACGCCGAAGGACATGGCACTCGACATCGGCGTGCCGCTGCACAAGGGCGCCGCGAAGTTCTACAAGGAAGTCGGCGCACTTTAGGACCGCGGCCACGTCGCGGCCAGCGGGGCGGCAAGGCCGCCCCGTTGTGCATCTGCAAGGCAGCGTTGCCTGCGGCCCGTCGCAGGCGCAGAGGGGAGAGCCGATGTTGTCCGACGAAAAGGAGGCGACGCACCCGGCGTCGCGGCTCCTGCGATGGACCGTGGCGACGATCGCGGTGGCGATGTCGCTGTACCACATGTATGTCGCCGCCTTCGGCCCTCCAGAGGCGGTGATCTTCCGCGGCACGCACCTGATCTTCGCGCTGACCCTGGTGTTCCTGCTCTACCCGCTGGTGCCACGCGGCGGCACCTGGCGGATCGTCGACGCGATCCTGCTTGCCGCAGGCTGGGCTTTCGTGCTGCACATCTTCGTCAACTACGAGTACTTCACCAGCCGCATCATCTACATCGACGAACTGACGGCGCTGGATAAGTTCTTCGCCGTCGTTGCGGTGCTGATCGTGCTCGAGGCAACGCGCCGCGTCATCGGCTGGGCGCTGCCGGTGACGGCGATCGCCTTTCTCGTCTACGCAGCGTTGTTCACCAACGTGAAGATGCCGGTGCTGATGGAGCAGGTCTACTTCTCCACCGAAGGCATCTTCGGCTCGACGCTCGGTGTTTCAGCGTCGTACGTGATGCTGTTCGTACTCTTCGGCGCCTTCATGGAGCGCAGTGGCACCGGGCAGCTGTTCATGGATTTCGCCATGTCGATCACGGGCCGCGCCGCAGGCGGGCCGGGCAAGGTCGCGGTGGTCAGCTCCTCGCTGTTCGGCACGGTCTCCGGCAGCGCCGTAGCCAACGTCATGGTCGACGGGCCGATCACGATCCCGCTGATGAAGCGCACCGGCTTCCGGCCGCAGTTCGCGGCCGCAGTCGAGGCAGTCGCCTCCACGGGCGGCCAGCTGATGCCGCCGATCATGGGTGCGGCTGCGTTCGTGATGGCCGAGTTCCTCGCCGTGCCGTATGCACAGGTGGCGCTGTGGGCAGCGATTCCGGCGCTCTTGTACTACGTCGCCGTGTTCTTCGCGGTTCACTTCGAGGCCAAGCGCTACCGCCTGGCCGGCGTGCCGAAGTCGGAGTTGCCGCGCTTCGGCTGGGTCATGCTGCAGCGCGGCCACCTGTTCGTCCCGATCCTGATCGTGCTTGCCGGCCTGATGCTTGGTTATTCGGCGCCGCTTTCCGCGCTGGTCGCGGCACTCGCCTGCCTGCCGGTGGCGCTGCTGCGGGCGACGACGCGCGGCGCGATCGGCTGGCGCTCGGTGCTCAATGCGCTGGAAGACGGTGCCCGCAACACGCTGTCGGTGGCCATGGCCTGCGCCTGCGCCGGCATCGTGATCGGCTGCGTGTCGATCACCGGACTGGGCATCGTCTTCACGCAGGCGGTGATCGCGCTGGCGCAGGACTCGCTGCTGCTGGCGCTGGTGCTGACGGCGATCGCCGGCATCATCCTCGGCATGGGCATGCCGACGACGCCGGCCTACATCGTGATGGTGGCGCTGCTGGTGCCGGCGCTGATCAAGATGGGGGCGGCGACGCCGGCGGCGCACATGTTCGCCTTCTACTTCGCCATCCTTTCGGCGATCACGCCGCCGGTCGCACTGGCGGTGTTCGCTGCAGCCGGCCTTGCGCGCGCCAACATCTGGGCCACGGGCTGGGCAGCGATGCGCGCCGGCGCGCCCGCGTACATCGTGCCGTTCATGTTCATCTACGAGCCGGCGCTGCTGATGATCGGCGACTGGACCGTCACGCTGCATGCCATGGCCAGCGCCACCGTCGGCGTGATCCTGCTCGCCGCGGGCCTGTTCGGCTATCTGCTGCGTCCGCTCGCGCACTGGCAGCGGGCGCTGCTCATCACGGCGGCATTGCTTCTAATCAACCCCGGCTGGCTGACCGATTTCGTCGGCCTGACGTTTGCGGTCATCGTCGTGATCGCGCAACTCGGACAGCGCGAAGCCACAGCCGCGGGTCACTGAGCATTCGGCCCGGTAGCGCGGTCGCGTTCGGCATCGAGCCTTATGACGGCGCAGTTTCCCGCAGGTCCTGCCACCTTTGGCCGACGCACCTTCGATCGGCGTCGAACGCCGGCGCTGCCCGCGCGGCGGCGCGGACGCTTCAGCGCCGCGCGGCGATCACGACCGCAGTCGCCTCGGCGGCAAGCTCGCCCGCGCTCGAATAGCCGACGGCCAGTCGGTCGATGAAACTGGCGATCGCCACGGTTGCGACGACCGCCGCGACAGCCAAGCATGCGCGAGCTGACTTCGACGGGCGGGGACGGTACGTATTCATTTTCGGGCCTCTGCAAGGTTCGGGGTTCTGATCGAACGTGCCATGAGTTGCCCGTCGCGGCGGCCTGGTTCAACCGAGATGCATCGAGGCCCCACTGCGTCCGCGCGTTGCCGTCGATGTCGAGACACACGAGTAAGTCGCGGCGTCCATCGATGTGCCAGGTGTTCAGCCCGGCCGGCCTTGCCGAAGTTCGGAGGCGACGATCGCCGGATGGCATGATCCTGACCGACGAATTCCGTCGGGACAGCGGACCATGCGAGATCTTTTCGTTGCAGCCTGCGCCAGCGCTGTCGTCGCGCTACTGGCGGTCATCGCCTATCAGAAGTACCAGCGATTTCACAGGCCGCTTCTGACGACGACGTACCAGGCAGTGACGCTGGTCAACGGCACGGTCTTCTATGGACGGATCGACCACCTCGGCACCGATCATCCGGTGCTGCGCGACGCCTTCAGCCTGCGCGAGGAAATCGACCCAACGACGGGGCAGACAAAGCACATCATCGTCCTGCGCCGGGAAGGTCTGACCGGAGCGGATCACCTGATCCTGCCGGCTGCCGCGATCGCCGTCGTCGAACCCGTGACGACCGAATCGCCGCTTGGACGATTGATCAACGAGACGTGGCGACAACGGCCGAGGTGAGTGGCGGAAGGTCAGTCTGGACGAAATCCCTCACGCTTCGAGTCACCTGAACAGCGGCGCTGGGTCGTCGACGTCGAAGAGTTCAATTGCTGGTCGCGTACTGACGGAGTTCGCTTCGCCTCGGCTCCAATCGTCCCTTCGCACCAGTGGCCGTCCTGCAACCTGCGCGCCGCGGCTCAGACTGAGGCGGCCGAAGGGATTTGTTCGCCGGCCGGGGATTGCTGCGAGATTCGGCCATCTTGGAGTTCTGCCTCGCCGGACATCGATCTGACCGCATGCCGAAATTGTCGGAATTTCTTACACGCGGAGACGGCCGCGTTCGAACCCGTTCAGGCTAATTGCTTCAATCACAGAGCTTTCGTCCGCGCTGGAACGGAGTTTGCTCCTTCACCTCGGAAGGATCGTCCGTCGGCGGCCACCCCCGAGAGCTCCCGCTCGGTGTCCTTGCGGTGCTTGCCGCGGCGATCCCGAGGCGATCATGGTAGATCGGCCTGATTTTCGCGGCGCAGTACCTTCAGCCCACCGGTCAACGTCGGCTGCGAGCCTTGGAATGTGCTGCACAGCGGTCGAAAGCGTTCGGCGCTGAGCGAGGTCGTATGAAGAAGACGCTCGATGGATCGTTCCAGTACACGCCGAGTTACAAGACGGATCTGAAGAAGACGTTCGAACGGATCCGGCGCAGCCAGCGCAAGGAGTCGGGCCAGACCGAGCCAACGCCTGTGACGAGCAGCAACATCGCATCGCTGGTGAGAAAGTCAGCGGCCAAACGCAGTTGACCAGCCCACGCTATCGTCACCGACAAATCGCTCGGTCTGCGATCCTCGCGCGCTGATCGCCGCGAGGCCGCGCCGATCGACCGAGCGCAGTTAGTCCGTTCGGCCAGATTGTCGAGCCGCACGGCGAGGAGCACGCTGCAAAGCCAGTCAACGGCTCCGACGGGCGCCGGCACTGGTGCCCATCAGCCAGTTCTTGGAGGTGCAACGTGAACCGACTGCGCGGCCAGATCTCGATCGGCGCACTGGCCATCGTCTTTTCGTTCGTGTCGCTGCCGCACGACGGTGCGGTCGCAGCGACCCCCTGCTTCAAGGTCTACGACGGCGGCGGCACGCTCAAGTACGAGGGACAGCAGGCCCCAGTCGATCTGCGTGACTCCGACTCCGAAAGCTGGGCCCAGTTGCGCCGCCGCAGCGAACACCTGCTCTGGTACACGAGCGAAAGATGTCAGGGCAGCCGACAGCAGGCGGCAAGATCAACTGCCGGCCGCCGCGCGGATCGCAGCAACAACGCCGAGTTGCTACTCGGCCGGATTCCCGCGTTTGCGGGGCGTTAGCCGGAAGTACACGCCGATCAATCGAAACGCGATGCGCGCGCGGAAATCGCGCGATCAGCGGCACCTGCGCACTGTGATCGACCCGCTTCGAGGTCAGCGCCAAAGGAAAGCGCCTGGGCGACGGTGCCATCCGGCGCGGGCCGGTGAATAGAATCGTGCCTCCCGCGCAGGTTGCAGAGGAACGAGCCAGCGAACAAGAAATATGGGGTCGCCAAGAAAAGCGGCCCCTGATCTTCGTGGCGTCCCCACGGGGATTCGAACCCCGGTTATCGCCGTGAAAGGGCGGTGTCCTAGGCCTCTAGACGATGGGGACATGAAAACCGGAAGCCTGCGGCTTCCGGTTCTCGTGCAAGCCTATTCGATGGTGGAGGTAAGCGGGATCGAACCGCTGACCTCTTGCATGCCATGCAAGCGCTCTCCCAGCTGAGCTATACCCCCACGCAAGAGGCGCGCATTATAGCCGCCGCGGCAAAGCAGGCAAATCGATTCGCACAGCAGGACAGCACTTCAGGACAGCCGCATCCGCGCCTGACCCGGCTTCGCGGCGCCCGCGCCTCACCGTGCCTTCACTTCGCCTTCGCGTAGTCGAGCATGCCTTGGAAGTCGACCACCACCGCCGGCTCGTCGCCAACCGTCCACGCGTCATGGCCCGACGGCAGCAGGGAGACGTCGCCCGGCCTGCAGTCGAACTCGGCGCCGTCGTCCATCACGACGTGCAGCACTCCGGAGACGTGATACTGGAAGTGCGGCGCTTCGCAGCTCTTCGTTCTGGCTAGCGGCTGCACCGAAGTCGCCCAGCGCCAGCCGGGCTCAAAGGTCGCGCGGCCGATCATCGCGCCGCCGATCTTGACCAGTTCGACCTTGCCCTTGGGGAATTCACGCACCTCGTCCGGTTGCGCGAAGTTCTTCCATTCGGCCCGTTCACCATGGGCCAACGCGTGCGCTTGTGCCATCTTGTCCTCCTGGGAACTCAGGCTGCCGCGGAAGTCCGCATCGCCCCGTGCGGTGCCATCGCGCGACAGTACGTGATGGAACATCTCGAAGCGGTTCCGTGCCGGCTGCGGCGGCAGAGCTGCCGCGCGCGGCGCGCAAGGCGATTCTTCGATCTGCTGCACCCCAAAAATCCTTGTCGGTTTGTCGGCGACGACCTCTGCCGCGCACCGCACGCAAGCTGCAGTTCTCGACAGAAGCCCGGCTACAGCGGATCGTCGGACCGCGTTGCGCCGTCCCGTTCACAGGCAGGCGTCGTGGTCGATCGAGATCAATTCCGTGTTCCGGCGCCGACACTCGTCACAGGCGTGCTCAGGCGAGGTCTTCATGCAGGCACAGGATGTTGCCCTCGGGATCGCGGAACCACGCGGCCTTCTCCGATCCGAGCACGCAGACATGCTCGACGGTGCGGAATCCGGGCAAGTCGTAGTCGTCGAACACCACGCCGCGACCCTTCAGCTCGGCGATCGCCGCATTGATGTTGGCCACTTTGAAACCGAGCGCAGTGTGCTCGGCCTTGGTGCCCTCGGGTTTAGGGAAAAGCGCGATCTCGGTGCCGCCGCAGCGATAGACGAACTTGCCGTCGGGTTTGGCGCCCACCGGCACCAAACGCAGCCGCTCCTCGTAGTACCGGCGCGCCCGCGCAAGATCCTTGACCGGCAGCATGCAGGTGACCTGGGTATCGGCGAGCGCGCTCATTTCTTTTCTCCTGCGACGACCCAGTTTTCCACTGGCGCCTTACCCTGGCGGATCGACAGTGCGGTGGCGTCGAGCTTGCCGTCACGGACGATGCCCTTCCAGAGCAGCTTGCCATAGCGCGGACTCTCGGTTTCGGCCTCGAAATGCACGGCATCGCCAATGGTCGTCGTCTTGTACGGTGCGTCGGAGTAGCCGTAGCGATCGCAGGCCGTGGACCGGAAGCGCCCGTCCCTGAAGATCAACGAGTCGGCATCACCGGAGGTCTTGCCGCGCTCGATGAACACGCCGTCGAACCGGCGCCCGTCCAGGCCCACCGCGAGTGTCATTGCCGGTACCAACGCGAGGACCACCCATGCAAGATGCAGCCGGGCAGCAGCAGATCCGTTCATGGGACACCTCCTTGTTAAGCGGAAGAGGCTGCCTATACTGATCCTGCCCGGCGCGCCCTGCTATGCGCAGGATTGCGTATATCGTGCGATCGTCGGCAACGCAGGTGCGGGGAAGATGGCGATGCTGAGCGCAGACGACTATCGTGCCGGGCTCACCGTCGTGCAGCAGCTTGCCGCTGCCCGCAGCTACGGTGAGTTTGCGCGACGTGGCGTCGAACTGCTCGCGGCACTGGTGCCGTCGGAATTGACCACGCTTTCGGTATGTGATCTTGAAAGCGGCCGGCGCAGCGTGATCGGCACGCCGGTGGGCGCGATCAGCGCCGCCGATCGTGCCGCATTCGACCGCCATTTTGGCGAGCATCCCCTGGTGCGGCACCACACGATCGGGCGCGGCCGCGATGCTCATCGCATCAGCGACTCGATACCGTTCAGCCGTTTCCGCAATAGTGCCCTGTACAGCGACTATTACCGGCGCATCGGCATCGACCACGCGATCGCGGTGCCGCTGCATGTCGACGAGCGCCTGCTCGTGAGCTTCGTCCTGAACCGCAGCCAGCGCGACTTCAGCGACCGCGAGCGCCTTCTGCTCGACACGCTGAGCGCCAGCCTCGGCGAGCTGTACCACCATGTCGTCGCAATGGACCGGGCGCGGGCGGCCGTGCGCGGACTCGACGAGGCACTCGCGACCGGAACGGTGGGCCTGATCCGCCTCGGCGCGCGCGGCGAGGTCCGCGATTTTTCGCCACGCGCGGCCGAGCAGGTCCTGCGCCTCTGGAGCACGCGCCTGCGACGCGGCATGGCGCTGCCGGCGCACCTGAGCGCCTGGCTGGCACGGCCGCTGCGCTGTGCGTCAATCGCCTCCACGTTTCCGCCGAGCGTTCGCGCCCGCTATCAAGGTCGGATCACGATTCACACGTATCCGATCATCGACGGCTCGGGCGGCCTGATGCTGATCCTCGATGAGGCCGAAGCAGTCCAGGAGCCGGGCAGCCCGGCAACGGATCGCTGGCCGCTGTCGGCACGCGAGCGGGAGGTGATGCGCTGGCTCGCCGCCGGCAAGACCGACCGCGACATCGGCGCGATCCTGGGCATCAGCCCGCGCACGGTGCACAAGCACCTGCAGCGTATCTACGCCAAGCTCGGTGTCGAAACGCGCACGGCGGCGGTGATGCGCTGGCTCGGCCCGCGCTGAGCGCGCTTCGGATGCGGGCCGCACCGGCACGCTTCCGGGAGGCGCATCCGTTCTTCGCGGCGATCGGGATCAGCCGACGCCCTGCAGCGCGGCGCGCAGGCGCTGCAGGACGACATCGCGGCCGACCAGTTCAAGCACGGCATCGATCGACGGCGTCTGCGTGCGGCCCGTGACCGCCACGCGCAGCGGAACCGCGAGTTGCGGCATCTTCAGGCCCTGCTCGCCGATCACTTGCTTGATCAGCGCCGAGATCGCCGGCCGGCTCCATTCGACCGCCGCAGCGCGCTCGGCAAACGCCTGCAGCGCGGCCACGCTCGGCCCGCTGACGTGCTGGCGCAGCAGTGCCGGGTCCACCGCGTACGGACCGTAGAACAGCAGCGCCGCCTCGGCCAGTTCATTCAGCGTCCGCGCACGCTCCTTCAGCAGCGCCACCACACGCGCCGGTGCCGGCCCACCCGCCAGCACGCCGCCGCGGGCCTCGATGCGCGCGGCAACAAGGCCGGCCAGCCGCTCGTCGTCGGCCTGCCGGATGTACTCGCCGTTGAGCCACAGCAGCTTGTCCGGATTGAACTGCGCCGGAGCGCGATTGACGTGGTCGAGGTCGAACCATTCGATCAGCTGCTCGCGGCTGAACTTCTCGTCGTCGCCATGGCTCCAGCCCAGCCGCGCCAGGTAGTTGAAAAGCGCTTCGGGCAGGATGCCGTCGGCGTCGTACTGCAGCACGCTGACGGCGCCGTGCCGCTTCGACAGCTTCTGCCCGTCAGGACCGAGGATCATCGGCAGGTGGCCGAACGCCGGCAGCTTCGCGCCGAGCGCGCGATAGATGTTGATCTGCCGCGGCGTGTTGTTGACGTGATCGTCGCCGCGCAGCACGTGCGTTATCCGCATGTCGATGTCGTCGACCACCACCGCGAAGTTGTAGGTCGGCACGAGGTCGGCGCCGCGCGCGATCACCAGGTCGTCGAGTTCGCTGTTGGCGAATGAAATCGGCCCCTTGACCAGGTCGTTCCATGCCACCTCGCCGGCGTCGGGATTGCGAAAACGGATCACCGGAGTCACGCCTGCGGGCGGCACCTTCCCCACGGCATTTTCCGGACGCCAGCGGCCGTCGTAGCGAGGCTTCTCGCCGCGTGCCATCTGCGCCTCGCGCAGTGCGTCGAGTTCCTCCCGGCTGGCGTAGCAGCGGTACGCCTGACCTCCAGCCAGCATCTGCTCGATCACCTCGCGGTAGCGCGGCAGGCGCGAGGTCTGGCGCACCGGCCCCTCGTCGTAGTCGAGCGCCAGCCAGGCCATGCTGTCGAGGATGACCTGCACCGCCTCCTCGGTCGAGCGCTCCAGGTCGGTGTCCTCGATGCGCAGCAGGAACTGGCCACCGTGGTGGCGGGCGAACGCCCAGGAGAACAGCGCCGTGCGCGCCGTGCCCAGGTGCAGCATGCCGGTCGGACTGGGAGCGATACGGGTGCGGACGGTCATAACGAAAAGGCCCGCGCTGGCGGGCCGTGGTGATTCGTGGTGGGTGGTACAGGGTTCGAACCTGTGACCCCTGCCGTGTGAAGGCAGTGCTCTACCGCTGAGCTAACCACCC
>CAZDXQ010000070.1:0-14131 GCA_964509545.1 uncultured Burkholderiaceae bacterium
ATGCGTGTACTCGAGATCGGCTCGTCATGCGTCATGCGGCTCGGGTTCACGCTGGGAAGTCCCGGAGCCTATAACAAGCCGAGCATCGTGCCTGCATAGTGAAGGCAGTCCATCGCATGCGGCGGACTTCACCGCGACATTGGATGCCGCCGCCATGGCACAAGCCCATCGTGCAGAAGCTCTTGCAATATCCCCTCGACACCACCAAGGGCTTGCCCATTCACGGCGTGAATGAATTTCATCCACGCCCTGTGGAGCCTCCGTCTCGGAACAACCGCGCACTTCTGGAGCCGGGCTCCATGAATGCACGGGTGGCTCTGCGCCGACTCACCCCCGAACTCACGCCGGTATCCGCCGAGGCCACGGCCTGCTGATCGACGATGCCCCCGCAGGCGGTGCCGGGTAACGCGGTAGCCCCCGAGACCCTGCGCAAACTAAAACAAGCCGCCCTCCTTCCGTTCTTGTTAAAGACTACCTATCATATGGAGCCAATCTGGCCCCATACGAAAGGCAGCCGTCTGGATGGCGACCGTCGGCGAAGCCCCGACCCGGGCGGGACGCTACACACGTCAGCCCACAGGCTACCGGGCGTTCATGCCGGCACCCCTGCCGCCACAGCCCGCGCTGGCACTGGGCGGCGAGCTTCAGGGCCTGCTGTCCGCCGCCGACCGGGCGCTGGGTCGGCTCGACGGCTCGGTGCTCACGCTGCCGAACCCGGACCTCTTCGTCTTCATGTACGTGCGCAAGGAGGCGGTGCTCTCCAGCCAGATCGAGGGCACGCAAAGCTCCCTGCAGGACCTGCTCGCCGCCGAGGCGCAGCTCTTCGAACAGACCTTGCCGCGCGACGTGGACGAGGTGATCAACTACGTGCGCGCCATGAACCACGGCCTGGCTCGACTCGCCGAGCTGCCGGTGTCGGTGCGCCTGATCCGCGAGATCCATGCCGAGCTGATGCGCGGCGTGCGCGGCGGCAGGCTGCAGCCCGGTGAACTGCGCACCAGCCAAAACTGGATCGGCCCGGCCGGCTGCACGCTCGCCACCGCGACCTTCCTACCCCCGCCGCACCACGCGGTGCCGGTGGCACTGGGAGATCTGGAGACCTTCCTGCACGCGCACGATGAGCTGCCGCCGCTGGTGAAGATCGCACTTGCGCACGTGCAGTTCGAAACGATTCACCCGTTCCTCGACGGCAATGGGCGCGTCGGGCGGCTGCTGATCACGTTCCTGCTCACCGAGCGCGGCGTGCTGCACAAGCCGGTGCTGTATCTGTCGCACTACTTCAAGCAGCACCGGCAGACGTACTACGAGCACTTGCAGGCGGTGCGCGACCAGGGGGCCTGGGAAGCGTGGCTCGCGTTCTTCCTGCGC
This sequence comes from uncultured Burkholderiaceae bacterium, assembly GCA_964509545.1. Classification (GTDB taxonomy): domain Bacteria; phylum Pseudomonadota; class Gammaproteobacteria; order Burkholderiales; family Burkholderiaceae_F; genus JADJWR01. The sequence goes on from CAZDXQ010000070.1 coordinate 1,369, forward strand.
GGCGTGATCGAGGTGGCCGGCGAGGCGGCGGAGACCGCGCGGCGGATCCTGCAACTGCGCGAGCAGCACCGCGCCGCGATCACGGCGCAACTCGGCCGCGCGGCCGGCAATGGCCACAAGGTGCTCGAATCGCTGTTCGACCGCCCGATCGTCGCCGTGAACGACGTGCAGAAGATGACCGGCACCACGTACGCCGCGGCCAACAGCCTGGTGTCCCGGCTGGTCAAGCTCGGCGTGCTCAGCGAGATGACCGGCTACGCGCGCAACCGGCGCTTTCGCTATGCGCCCTATATTGCTCTGTTCAACGATGCGGGGCCCGGTGGAGGGGTTGCGGAGGCGCCCGCGCGAGTGCAAGAGGAGGCGTCATGACAAGAACAACCCGCCGACCGCCCTGCGACAGCGTCGATCCCGAGGACCCGGACAGGAACCAAGGGACGACCATCTCTTGGTTGTCGAACGCCAATAGATCATTACGGGGAGCCCGCTTTGCTGGACGTATTTGATCTCCGCGGCCGGGTCATCGGCGAGTACGCCGCGTTCTCGCGCAGCTTCACCCGCATCGCTGCCCATGACATCGCCGCCGTCGTCGGAGCTGAGTACGCGCGCGAACGGTATTGGCCCGAGCCCCTCATCCAAATCAACCCGAACTACCGCCGCAACGGCACCGTTGCCGATCTAGTGCGGGATGGAATGCTCCACCGCGAGTGCGAGCGCCTGTTCCAGGCCAACAAGGCTGAGGGCACTCCGCGCCCTATCGAGCTGTATACCCATCAGCTCGAGGCCTTGGCGAAGGCCAAGGCGGACAAGAGCTTCGTCGTCACCACGGGAACAGGCTCCGGAAAGTCCCTCTCGTTCTTCTTGCCCATCATTGACCGGATCCTGCGAGCGCGCGCCGACGACCCGCGGCCGCGCACGCGGGCCATCGTCATCTACCCCATGAACGCGCTGGCCAACAGCCAGCTCGAGGAACTCGACAAGTTCCTGTGCGACTACCCGGAGGGCGATCGGCCCTTCAGCGTGGCGCGCTATACCGGCCAGGAGGAGCGTTCGGAACGCGAGCGCATCGCGCAGTCGCCGCCCGACATCCTGCTGACCAACTTCATGATGCTGGAGTTGATCCTCACGCGCTTTGAGCCGATCGATCGCCGCGTTGTGGAGAACTGTCGCGGCCTCGAGCTTCTCGTGCTCGATGAACTGCACACGTATCGGGGCCGGCAGGGCGCCGACGTGGCAATGCTCGTGCGACGCCTGAAGCAGCGGCTGTCAGCCGAGAGCCTGCTGTGCATCGGCACTTCGGCGACGATGTCCACCACGGGCACGATCGAAGACCAGAACAAGACAGTTGCCGAAGTCGCCAGCAAGCTCTTCGGCGCGCCGATCACCGCGCACGACGTGATCGGCGAGACGCTGGAGCGGGTCACCGACGACACCCTGGATCTGACCGCCATCCGTCCCCTGCTGGCCGCGCGGATCACGGCCGGCAAGCACGAGTGGCAAGGATTCGACGACTTCCGCCGCGATCCGCTTGCAGTCTGGCTGGAGCTCACGCTGGGCATCGACCTCTCCGCCCTGGAGAAGCCGCGTCGGGCGACGCCATGTACGTTGACCGATGCCGCCGCAAGGCTTAGCGCCGATGCCGGCGTCGATTCATCCGCCGCAAAGGGAACACTGCAGAGCTTCCTGGTCGCCGCCGGCGCGCTGCGCACACCGCAAGGGCGAGCACCGTTTGCGTTCAAGCTGCACCAGTTCATCAGCGGCCCCGGCAAGGTGATGACCACGCTGGAGCCCGAGGGCACGCGCCACATCACGCTCGACGCGCAGCGTTTCGCTCCGGGGCGCCAGCAGGAAGGCGTGCTCCTGTTTGCCGCCCACTTCTGCCGCGAGTGCGGGCAGGAATACCACCCGGTCTGGCGAGGCAAGGACGGCCACTTCGATTCGCGCGAGATCGATGACCTGGCGGCCGATGATGCAGAGGGCGGCACCAAGCCAACCTGGGGCTTCCTCGCGCCGCGGCGAACGACGCAGAGCTATGGCGGGCGCCTCGAAGACCTGCCCGAGAACTGGCTCGACCTCACGCGAGCAGAGCCAAAGGTCAAACCCGCATACCGCGAAGCGGTTCCGCAGGAGCAACTCGTCGATGCAACCGGCCGACCAGGAAGCGGACAACCCTACTGGTTCATTCCGGGCAAGTTCCGCTTCTGCCTGAACTGCGGCTTCCTGCACGAGGCCTACGGCAGGGACGTCAACCGGCTCGCGAGCCTTTCGGGCGAAGGCCGCTCGTCCGCGACGACCATCCTGACGCTGAGCCTGCTCCGACAGCTCTTTGCCGAAAGCGACCTGCCTCCGGGCTTGCCCGATCCGCGAAAGCTCCTGGGCTTCTCCGACAACCGGCAGGACGCCGCGCTGCAGGCCGGCCACTTCAACGACTTCGTTTACCTGCTCACCCTGCGTTCAGCCCTATTGGCCGCGCTAAAGGCCTCGGGGGGCGCCCTGACGGAAGAGCACCTGACCGATGCGGTGTTCAAGGCGCTGGGCTTCGGGCGGACCGACGAGGCGACGCTCGTCGAGTACCTCAAGAGCCCGAAGCTCGTCGGGCTCGCGCGTCAGGAGGCGCAGCGCGCCGTTCGCTTCGTCCTCGGGTACCGACTCGTGCGCGACTTGCGCAAGGGGTGGCGCTTCAACAACCCCAACCTCGATCAGCTTGGATTGCTGTCGATCGACTACCAGGGCTTGAGCGGCTTCGCGGCTGACGAATCGCAGTTCGCCAGGCTGCACAGCGCCCTGCAGAGACTCGGCCCAGTGGGTCGAGAAGCGCTCGCCCGGCTGGTGTTCGAGGAAATGCGGCGCAGCCTCTGCTTGGAGACGCGGTATCTCGACGGCGCGGAGCAGGACAAGGCACGCACCAGCGCGTTCAGCTATCTCAACGAGCGCTGGGCCTTTGCGCCCGACGAGCAATTGTCGGCGTCGAAGCACCTCATCTTCGGCAAGCGGCCGGAGTATCGCGGCAAGCCGCGCGATGACGTGGTTTCCGGTGGTCCGCGCTCGCGCCTGGTGCGCCTGCTGAAGGCAGCCGACTTCTGGGCGAAGGCCGGTCTGGCTGACGCCACCCGGTCCTGGAAGGAGCAGGACTACGCCGAGATCCTCGAGCAGTTCCTCGGCGCCGCCGCCCACTACGGCTACGTTCAGAAGCAGAAGCTCGACGATCGGCTCGTGGGCTGGCGGCTCAAGGCTTCATCGATGATCTGGCGCCTGGTCGAGCCGACTACGGGCGAGGCGGACACGTCCGTCAATGCCTTCTTCCGGCAGCTGTACCTCACCGCGGCGGAACTGCTCACCCTGCCGAATCACCCGCTGTTCGAGTTCGAAGCGCACGAGCACACCGCGCAGGTCGACGCCGCCAAGCGCAAGCTGCTCGAAGCCCGGTTCCGGTTCTCGAAGAAGGACCGGGACGATTGGGCGAAGGAGCCCGCGCACGAGGCGCCCCTGGAGCGCCTGCCGGTCATGTTCTGTTCCCCGACGATGGAACTCGGTGTCGATATCTCGGCGCTCAACACGGTCTACCTGCGCAACGTACCGCCGACGCCGGCCAACTACGCGCAGCGCAGCGGGCGCGCCGGCCGCTCCGGCCAGGCCGCGCTGGTGCTGACCTACTGTGCGGCGCAGAGCCCGCACGACCAGTGGTTCTTCCATCACGCGCGGGAGATGGTGCACGGCGTGGTGCGCGCGCCCACCCTGGATCTCGCCAACCGCGATCTGATCGACAGTCACATCCAGGCCGTGTGGCTCTCCAACGTCGAACATGAACTCGACACCAGCATCGCGCCGCTGCTGGTGCTCGACCGGCCCGACAAGCCACTCAAGCCCGAGCTGTTCGCTGCGTTCACGGCGCCAACGACGCTGGACCGCACGCGCGAGCAGGCACGGCGGGTCATCGACAGCGTGCGGCCGCTGCTGCAGCCCGAAGCCGCGCCGTGGTTCAACGAAGGCTACGTCGATGCCGTTGTGACCCGCGCTCCCACGGCGTTCGACCGCGCGCTCGACCGGTGGCGCAAGCTGTTCGAGGCGACGCGCAGGCAGATGGACCTGGCCGATCAGGTCGTGAAGAGCCACGCCGTCAGCAACCGTGAGCGCGAAAACGCCCGCCGTCGCTACGGTGATGCGGCCCGCCAGTACGCCGTGCTGCTCAAGTCCGGCAACACACAGAATTCGGACTTCTACACCTACCGATACCTGGCGAGCCAGGGCTTCCTGCCCGGCTACAACTTCCCGCGCCTGCCACTGATGGCCTGGATTCCCGGTCGCGGCACGACGGCCGACGGCAAGGAAGACGAGGGCACGATGGTGAGCCGGCCGCGCTTCATCGCCCTGTCCGAGTTCGGGCCGCGCAGCCTCATCTATCACGAAGGGCGCATGTTCCGCGTCATCCGTGCCAAGCTCAACGTCGGCGCCGCGGAGCACGTGTCGGCCAACAGTGAGCTGGCCACGGTCTCGGCACGCATCTGTTCGCACTGCGGCTACGGACACCTGGGCGAAGTCGATGTCGCGGAACCGCTGGCCGACGTCTGCGAGCACTGCGGCGCCGCGCTTACCGACGACGACCGCGTCGCGCAGCTCTACCGCATCGAAGCGGTAGAGACGATGCCGGTCGAACGCATCTCGATCAACGACGAGGAGCGGCAGCGCCAGGGCTTCGAGCTGCAGACCACCTATCGCTTCCTGCCAGGGCCCGACGGCCTCGTGCAGCGTACCGATGCCGAAGTCAGACAAGGCGAGGAGGTTCTGGCGCGGCTCACCTACGCGCCGGCCGCGCGCATCTGGCGCATCAACCGCGGCTGGCGCCGACGCAAGGACAAGAAGCAGCTCGGCTTCTACATCAACCCCGTCAGCGGCGTCTGGAGCAAGCAGGACAGCCCCAACGAGGCGGCGGCCGAAGACAAGCCCGAGGGGGCCTTGCTCGACAAGGTGCCCAATCAGCGCATCGTGCCCTTCGTCGAGGACCATCGGAACATCCTGATCCTCACCCCCGGGCGCGAACTCAGCGCTGCGACGATGGCCACGCTGCTGGCCGCGCTGCGGCGTGGCATCGAACAGACCTTCCAGATCGAAGAAGCCGAACTCATCGCCGAACCCCTGCCGAACCAGGACGATCGCCGCGCGCTGCTCTTCTACGAGGCCGCCGAAGGCGGTGCCGGCGTGCTCTCGCGCCTCGCCACCGAGCGGCGCAGCCTCGCCGAGGCGGCTGCGACGGCGCTGCGCCTCATGCACTTCCGCGCACCGGCCGATGGCGTCTGGCGCCTTGACGGACTGCCCACTCTCGAAGAGAAGCGCACCCTCGACGGCGAGGAGCTGCGCATCTGCGAGGCGGGCTGCTATCGATGCCTGCTGTCCTACTTCAACCAGCCGGATCATGACTTGATCGATCGGCTCGACGCGGATGCGCTGCGCGTCCTGACCGCGCTGGCTGGGGCGAACGTTGTCGAACTCGATCGAGGCCCAGCAGCGGGCCTGCCGAATGGCCCGGTCGGCCGCTGGCTCTACACCCTGGCCCGGCTCAAGCTGCGCCGCCCGGATGCAACCTCGGTGCCGATCAACGGCGGAGTGGGGACAGCGGACGCGCACTACAAAGCAGCCAGAGTCCTCGTGTTCCTCGCGCCGCCCGCGCTCGAAGTGGCGCAGTACGCGAACGACCGCGGCTATCGCGTCCTCGTGTTCGGCGATGAGTCCACCTGGCCGCAGCAATTCGCTCAGCACCCGGATGTGTTCGGCATCTCGAACGCTGGAGATCCCGCATGAGCGCCGTCGCCGAGTACCTCCCCGGCTTGCTGGTCCGCGCCCGCGGCCGCGAGTGGGTCGTCCAGCCCGCTTCCGGCCCGGACTGCCTGCACCTGCGGCCGCTGGGCGGCTCGGACGAAGACATCGTCACCCTGATTCCCGCGCTGGAACCCCAGCCGCCGGAGCCGGCCACCTTCCCCTGGCCCGACCCGCAGCAACCCGGCACGCATGACGCGGCCCGCCTGCTGCGTGACGCATTACGCCTGAAGCTGCGCGCCGGAGCGGGCCCGTTCCGCTCGTTCGGCAACATCGCCGTGGAACCGCGCGCCTACCAGCTCGTGCCGCTCCTGATGGCGCTGCGCCTGCCCACGGTCCGCCTGCTGATCGCCGACGACGTCGGCGTCGGCAAGACCATCGAGGCGGGTCTCATCGCGCGCGAACTGATGGACCGCGGCGAGATCGCGCGCGTCGCCGTGCTGTGCCCGCCGCACCTCGTCGAGCAGTGGCAGCAGGAGCTGACCGACCGCTTCCACCTGCGCGCCGTGGCGCTAACCTCGGCCACCGTGAACCGGCTGGAGCGCGAACTGCCGCACGGCGCGAGCCTGTTCGACGAGCACCCGATCGTCGTCGTCAGCCTCGACTACATCAAGAGCGAGCGCCATCGGGAGCACTTCCTCGCCATCGCACCCGAATGCATCATCGTCGACGAGGCGCACACCTGCGCCGCCACCGGCCAGGGCCGCCAGTTGCGCTTCGAGCTGCTGCAGCGGCTGTCGGCGGACGACGCCCGCCACCTGATCCTGCTCACTGCCACGCCGCACTCGGGGGACGAAGCCGCCTTCTACAACCTGCTGTCGCTGCTGCGTCCGGAATTCGGCGGGCTGCAGAGCATTGCGGCGGCCGCGGATCATCCCCTGCGGCAGCAACTCGCGCGCCACTTCGTGCAACGCCGCCGCAAGGACATCGAGGACTGGCAGCAGGACGGCGGGGACCGTCGCATCTTCCCGCGCCGCATGACCGCCGAGCTGACTTACAAGCTTACCGGCCGTTGGGGCGCCTTCTTCGATGCCGTGCAGAACTACTGCGTCGAGCTCGCCGCGCGCACCGAACGGCGGGACAGCGGCGCGGCACGCCTGATCTGGTACGCCACGCTGGCGCTCCTGCGTTGCGTGGCCTCGTCCCCGGCGGCGGCGGAGAAGGCCCTGACCACACGGCTCGCCGGCGGGCGCGAAGAACTCGAAGCCCTCGCCGAAGAAGACCGCGTGCTCGACGGCACGGCCGACGAGCTCGCGCCCACCGACATCGAGCCCGCCGCCCAACTGGAAGATGCCGAACGCCTCGCCGCGCTGATCGACGAGGCACGCGCGCTGGCCGGCGACAGCGGCGACCCCAAGCTCGCCACCCTCATCCAGCACCTGCGCGGATTGGTCGACGCGGGCTTCCGCCCGGTGGTGTTCTGCCGTTACGTGGCCACCGCGCACTACGTGGCCGAGCAGATTTGCCAGCACCTGCCCGACGTCACCGTCGATGCCGTGACCGGCGAGTACACGCCCGAAGAGCGCGAGCTGCGCGTAGCCGAGCTGGGTGCCGAGTCGAACGCCCGGCCCGTGCTCGTGGCCACCGACTGCCTCTCCGAAGGCGTCAACCTGCAGCACTACTTCACCGCGGTCGTGCACTACGACCTCGCGTGGAACCCCACACGCCACGAGCAGCGCGAAGGCCGCGTGGACCGCTTCGGCCAGAAGGCACCCGAAGTCCGCTGCACCATGCTCTACGGCGAGGACAACCCGGTCGACGGCTTCATCCTCAACGTCATCCTGCGCAAGGCCGACGCGATCCGACGGGAGCTGGGCGTGCTGGTGCCGATGCCCGAGGATGAGGGCCGCATCAACCAGGCGCTGATCAAGGCTGCGTTGCTGAAACGCGAGCGCGTGGGTGGTGCGTACCAACAGGGCCGGTTCGACTTCGGCGATGAGCCCATCGACCTGCAGCCGCTGGAGCTGCGCTGGCAGGACGCGCTGGAGAAGGCACGCGCCAACCGCACCGTCTTCGCGCAGCGCCGACTACGGCCAGACGAGGTGCTGCCCGAGTGGCAGCGTCAGCGCGCGGTGCTGGGTGACGCCGACGACGTGCAACGCTTCGTGGCCGGGGCCTGTGCGCGCCTGAACGCACCGCTCGAACCGCGTGCCCGCCATGGCTGGCGCCTGTTGCCCCAGCACCTGCCACAGACCCTGCGTGAGCGCCTGGCCGACGAAGGCATCGGCAAGCCGCTGGCGATCGACTTTCACTACCCGCCGGCCGTCGGCACGCGCTTCGTCCATCGCAGCCACCCGCTGGTGGGTCTGCTCGCCGACCATCTGCTCGAAGGCGCGCTCGCCGGCGACGCCCCGCTCGCCGCCCGCGCCGCCGCCACCGTCACGGCGGACGTCGACACCGTGACCACGCTGTACCTGCTGCGCCTGCGCCACCACCTGGAGCTCACGCGCCGCGGCCAGACCCGGCAACTCATGGCCGAGGAGGCCGTGGCCATCGGCGTGCGCGGGCGGGCGCGTCCGCAGTGGCTGACGGAGGAAGACGCCGCGCCGTTGCTCGACGCGCGGCCCACGGCCAACCTCGACCCCGGCGCCGCGGCACATGAACTCCGGCAGGCGCTGGAGTTCCTCGACGCCCAGCGCACCGTGCTCGAACGCTTGGCCACCGACCGCGCCAATGCGCTGCTGGCCGATCACCGGCGCGTGCGCGAGGCCGCGCGCGACATCGGCCAGTACGCGGTGCGTGCCAGCCTGCCGGTGGACGTGCTCGGCGTGTACGTGCTGCTGCCGGACGCGCTGTGAGAACCGGAAGAACCAGCACGTGAAACGCCCGCACCACAACTCGCTCGGCTTCGACACGCTGCGCCTCGAAGGCGCGCTGCTGCTGCCCGACCTGCTGGAGAAGGCCGCGCAGGGGCAGGCGAGCTGCCAGCAGCCCGAGGACTATCACGTCCCGCGCGGCTTCACGCTGCAGGAGGAGATCGGCCGCGCCTTCCGCATCGCGCAAGCGCAGTGGAAGGCGTACAGCGCAACTCTCGAGCGCACCGACCTCGACGCCGCCGCCAGCGCCCGCGCCTTCGTCGCGGAATTCCTGCGTGACGCGCTGGGCTACGCCGACGTGCGCGCGACCGCACCGCGCAACGTGGGCGAACGCAGCTTCCCCCTCTCCCTGCAGGCCGCCCCTCACCTTCCGGTGGTGGTAGCCCCCGCCACCCTCGACCTCGACGAACCCGACCCGGCGTTCGCACCGCAGGGTGGCGGCGCACGCAAGAAGAGCCCCTTCCAGCTTCTGCAGGAGTACCTGAACGCCGAGCCCGAAGCCCGCTGGGGGCTGGCCAGCAACGGCCGCAAGCTGCGCCTGGCGCGTGACGCCGCCACGCTCACGCGCCCGAGCTTCATCGAGTTCGACCTCGAGACGATGCTCGGGCAGGCGCGCTACCGCGACTTCGCCGCGCTGTGGCGTCTGCTGCATGCCAGCCGCGCCACGCGCACGCCCGAACCGGTGTGGGAGCTCTGGCGCAGCGACGGCCAGCGCGAAGGCGCGCGCGTGCGCGAGGGGTTGCGCATCGGCGTCGAGGCTGCGCTCGTCACCCTCGGCGAGGGGTTTCTCAAGCACCCGGCCAACGAGCCGCTGCGCCGCGCGCTGATCGCCGGCGACTTGAAGCGGCAGGCCTATTTCGAGGAACTGCTGCGCCTTGTCTACCGCTTCATCTTCCTGTTCGCGGTGGAAGAGCGCGGCCTGCTGCACCCGCGCGACGACTCGCCCGCGGCTGCCGCCGCGCGCCGCATCTACGAGCAGGGCTACAGCGCAAGGCGCCTGCGCGAGCGTTGCCTGCGCCGCGTGGCGCGAGACGCCTACGACGACCTGTGGCAGGCGCAGCGCATCGTCTTCCGCGCGCTGGCCGCCGGCGAGCCGCGTCTTGCGCTGCCCGCCCTGGGCGGGCTGTTCACGCCCGGCCAGTGCCCGCACCTGGATGCCGCGAGCCTGTCCAACCGCGCGCTGCTGGAAGCGATGCGCCATCTTCGCTGGTCGCAGGCCAGCGGTACCGTCGCGCCGGTGGACTACCGCAACTTGGGCCCCGAAGAGCTGGGGTCGGTGTACGAGAGCCTGCTCGAGCTGGTGCCCGACCCCGACCCCCACGCACGGACCTTCGGCTTCATCAATGCGGACGACGCTGGCGACACCAAGGGCAACGTCCGCAAGACCACCGGCAGCTACTACACGCCCGACAGCCTGGTGCAGGAACTGATCAATAGCGCGCTCGACCCGGTGATCGACGCGCGCCTGGCCAGCCAGCCCGACCGCCCCACCGAGGCCCTGCTCGGCATCACCGTGGTGGACCCGGCCTGCGGCAGCGGCCATTTCCTGCTCGCCGCCGCGCGCCGGCTGGCCGAGCGTCTCGCCGCGCTGCGCGCGCCCGAAGGTGCGGTGCGCGCGCAGGACTACCGCCATGCGCTGCGCGAAGTCATTACGCATTGCGTCTACGGCGTGGACCGCAATCCGATGGCGCTGGAACTCGCGCGCTTCGCGCTCTGGCTCGAAGGTTTCGAGGAAGGCCGGCCGCTCGGCTTCCTCGACCATCACCTGGTCTGCGGCGACGCGCTGATCGGCATCACCGACGTGGGCCAGCTCGCGCACGGCATTCCGGACGCGGCCTTCAAGCCGCTGTCGGGCGACGACAAGGCCGTGTGCAAAGCACTCGCGAAGGAGAACAAGGAGGGCCTCAAGGCCTTCGCCAGGCGCAAGCTGGATGCCAACCTGTCGCTCGCGCTGGAACGCGACGACCTGCTCGCCGCGCGCGCCGCGCTGGAAGCAATGCCCGACGACACGCTCGAACAACAGGCCGCCAAGCAGGCCGCCTGGGAGCGCTACGCCGCGCGCGAACGGGACAGCCGCCTGCAGCAGGCGGCCGATCTCTTCGTCGGGGCCTTCCTGTCGCCGAAGGCGGCGCCACGGGACGCCGAGCTCACGCCCACCAGCCAGAACCTGTACCTCGCGCTCTTCACCGACAAGGCCCCGGAGGATCTGCCGCAGGCGCGGCAGGCCGAACGCCTGGCGCACGCCACGCGGCTCGCGCGCGAAGCGCGCGTCCTGCACTGGCCGCTCGCCTTCGTGCAGGTGTTCCAGAAAGGCGGCTTCGACTGCGTGCTCGGCAACCCGCCGTGGGAGCGCATCAAGCTGCAGGAGGAGGAGTTCTTCGCCGCCGAAAACCGGCTCGTCGCGCAGGCTAGAAATAAGGCCGAGCGCGCGCAGCGCATCGAATGGCTGGCGCAGGGCATGCTGGCGCGGCACCTGTATCCGGAGCTCGAACATGCGCCGGATGAAGCGGCGAAGGAGAAGGAGACCCATGCGCGCTTCATCGCCGCGCGGCGCACGGCCGAGGCGGCGAGCGTGTTCGCGCACCTCAAGGCCGAGGAAGGCGGCCGCTACCCGCTCACCGGCGTGGGCGACGTCAACACCTACGCCCTGTTTGCCGAGACCATAGCCCAGGTGACGGCCAAGCGCGGGCGCGCCGGCTTCATCGTGCCCACCGGCATCGCCACCGACGATTCGACCAAGGCGTATTTCGCCCATCTTGCGCAGGGCGAGCGGCTCGCGAGCCTGTACGACTTCGAGAACCGGGAGGGTGTCTTCCCTGGCGTTCACCGCAGCTACAAGTTCTGCCTGCTGACGCTGGGCAGCGCGCAGGCCGCCGACTTCGGCTTCTTCTTCACGCAGACGGCGCAACTGGCCGATGCGCGCCGCCGCTTCACGCTTTCGGCCGAGGACTTCGCGCGCATCAACCCGAACACGCTGACCTGCCCGGTGTTCCGCTCGCGCCAGGACGCGGAGCTGACGAAGAAGATCTACGAGCGCGTGCCGGTGCTGATCCGCGAGGCGCGCGACGGCGAGCCGGAGGTGAATCCGTGGGGCATCTCGTTCATGCGGATGTTCGACATGTCGAACGACAGCCACCTGTTCGCCGGCGAGCCTGCCGCGGACCGGCTGCCGCTGTATGAAGCGAAGATGATCCACCAGTACGACCACCGCTGGGCGAGCTACGCGGCCGGCGGCGCGGACGCGGCCACGGATGTGCCGCTCGCCGCCAAGCGCGACCCGGCCTACGCCGTGCGGCCGCGCTATTGGGTGCAGGCGCGCGAGGTGTATCTGCGCACCGCGGCGCTGCCCAAGGGCTTGCTCACGGCACTGCGCGCGCACGACCGGCCCGCGATCGTGCTCGCCGTCGCGCACTTGCTGTTTGCCGACTGGTTGAGCCGGCGCCAGCGCACCGCCGAGCAGGCCATGAAACAGCTTTACGCTGAATGGTGCGCGTTCGTCGCGGCGCAGCCGTTTGCGCGGCCGCTGGCGCCGACGCAACTGGGCCTCACCGCCGACAACCCGCCGTGCCAGAGGCCGCTTGGCCCGCACTTCCTTCCGGCCGAGCCGATCGACACCGTGAAGGCCGGGCCGCGGGAGAGCACCGCGTGGCACGAGGCCGACACCGGTGCCGTGGCGGCGCTGCTCGATCTGCCGCGCGCTCATCCCGTGCTGCCCGAGCCGCTGCCCACGCTCGCCGACGAAGCCGCCGCGCTCGCGCTGGCCGAGCGGCTCCTCGAAGCCGCCGCGCCGAAGTGGCTGATGGGCTTCCGGGACATCGCGCGTGCGACGGACGAGCGCACGGTGATCGCGAGCGTGCTGCCGAGGGTGGGGGTGGGTCATACGATGCCGCTATTGCACACTACTTGTGCTGAACCTCTTAGCGCGGCTTTATTGGCAAACTTACTCTCGCTTGTTCAGGACTATGTGGCCCGCACCAAGGTAGGCGGCACCCATCTCACCTATGCCTACTTGAAGCAATTTCCCGTCCTCCCCCCGGAGTCGTACACCCCCGCCGACCTCGACTTCATCGTCCCGCGCGTGCTGGAGCTGACCTACACCGCGCACGACCTCAAACCCTGGGCCGAGGCGCTGGGCCACG
>CAZDXQ010000071.1:0-14122 GCA_964509545.1 uncultured Burkholderiaceae bacterium
TGACCCGGTCCGCTACGCCGCTTGATTCAAGTTCATCAATGCCGACTCAATAGGCCAACCGCGCGTCCGTGCTCTGAGCCACACCGCCAGAAGTGCGCGGCGGTGTTCGGGCACGTGTACGAGAGCTTTCCCGAGCGGGGGCGGGGACGCTTGCGAGCCGCGGCTGATCGGCCGCGGCCGGATGATCTATTCACGCCTGTACCCGGCTTCGCGCTGACTTCGCGCGGCCAGCACGAAGACGGTGTCGATCTCGGCCACGTAGCGGTAGAGCGCCACGTAGCCTCGCGATCCACGGCCGATGATGAGTTCGCGCATTCCGCTTTCGGTCGGCCGACCGATCAGCGGGTTTGCTTCAAGGACGTCGAAGGCCTGGATGATCGCGCCGATTCGCTCCGACGCGCCTTCGACGTCGTGCTGCGCCAGGTGATCGAAGATCCGGTCGAAGTCCTCGCCGTCCTCCGGCGCGATCGCGACGTGCGACACGGTCAGCGAGCGAGCTTGCGCGCGGCCGGACGCCGCGGCTTGCCACCTGCCGCCCGCTGCTGGAGGTACGCACGCATCTCGCTCCACGGAATCGCCTTGCCCGACGCGGCGATCTCCGCGAAGCGCCTTTCCGCCTCGCCGTAAAAATCGCTGCGGCGCTCGGTCTCCTCGGCTTTCTCGGCGATCGCTTCGAGAATCAGCGCGTGCGGCGTCTTGCCGGCCCGTTCGGCCGCGGCGGCAATGCGCGCCTTCAGTTCGTCTGGCAGGCGGATGGTCGTCGTCGACATGAGGATCTCCAGCAGGATGCGGGCACTGTAGCACGATTGTGCTACAGACTGCCGGCAGCGTCTTGTACCCGCGATCAACGCCGGCGCTGTGCGTCCGAACGGGCCCTTGCCGATTGCGCGAGAATCGTCGCCCTCCTCTCCAACCCTCCCGGAGCATCGCAATGAGCATCCAGAAAATCGGCGTCGTCGGCGCCGGCACGATGGGCAACGGCATCGCGCAGGCGTGCGCCGTGGCCGGCATCCCGGTCGTAATGACCGACATCGCGCAGGCCGCCGTCGACCGCGGGCTGAAGACGATCGACGGCAGCCTCGAGCGGCTGGTCAAGAAGGACAAGCTCACCGCCGAGGCCAAGGCGAAGGCGATGGGACTCGTCTCCACCGCAACCGACACGGCGCGGCTTTCGGACTGCGACCTGATCGTCGAGGCGGCGACCGAGAACCTGGAGCTGAAGCTGAAGCTCTTCGCCGCGCTCGACGCGCTGGCCAGGCCGGAGACGATCATCGCCTCGAACACCTCGTCGATCTCGATCACCCGGCTCGCCGCGGCGACGAAGCGGCCGGCGCAGGTGATCGGCATGCACTTCTTCAACCCGGTGCCGATGATGGCGCTGGTCGAGCTGATCCGCGGGCTCGCCACCTCTGACGCGACCTACGCGGCGGTCGAGGCGGTGGCGAAGAGCCTCGGCAAGACGCCGGTGAAGGTGAAGAACTCGCCCGGCTTCGTGGTCAACCGGCTGCTGTGCCCGATGATCAACGAAGCGGTGTTCGCGCTGGCCGAAGGGCTGGCCACGGCGCAGGAGATCGACGAGGCGATGAAGCTCGGCTGCAACCACCCGATCGGCCCGCTGGCGCTTTGCGATCTGATCGGCATCGACGTCGAGCTGGCGGTGATGCAGGTGCTGTACGAGGGGTTCAAGGACTCCAAGTACCGGCCGGCGCCGCTGCTGGTGGAGATGGTCGAGGCCGGCTACCTCGGCCGCAAGAGCGGCCGCGGCTTCTACACCTACGGCTGACGCCGGCTACTGCGGCGCGTAGTCGGGATAGGCCGGCAATCCGTCGCCGCCGCAGGACCAGTCCGCGCGCGAGCCCTCGAAGATGCGTGCCTGCGGCTTGATCGGCGCGTCGTCATCGAGCGAGCCGGCGGGGATCACCACGCCGCCGAGCTCGGGGATCCGGCGCGGCAGGCGGCTGCCGCAGGTGGCGCAGAAGACGTTGGTGAACCGCTTCGCCTCGGGCAGCTTGTAGGCGCGGACCTGATCCTCGCCGGCCAGCCAGCCGAGCGCGCCCGGCTGCAGAAAGAGGTTCGATGCATGCCCGGTGCCGGTGGCCTTGCGGCAGCGCGAGCAGTGACAGTGCAGAAACCGTGTCGGCTCGCCGGTGACCTCGTACCTGACGGCGCCGCACAGGCAACTGCCCTTCAGCGTGGTCTGCGTCATCTCCCCTGCTCCGGTCGTTGATCGAGGTTGGAGGATACGGGGCGCGCCGAGCAGCGATGCGCCGCGACCGCGGGCGTAATATGGCCTCGCCTCTGGGGAGCGAACCGATGAGCGAGGTGCAATCCGAGCCCAGGCACGTGCAGCGAACCTACCCGCGCACCGTGACCCTTCGCGACGGCAGGCAGGTGAGCCTGCGGCTGATGGTGCCTGCCGATGCCTATCGCCTGCACGCGTTCGCGCGCTCGCTGCCGAAGGACGACCTGCAGTTCCTGCGCGTCGACATCACGCGCATGGTCGTCGTCATGATCTGGGCGCAGAACATCAAGGCCGGCCTGACGGTGACGGTGCTGGCGGAGAAGGACGGCGAGGTCCTCGGCTACGCCAGCGTGCACAACGACCAGGTGAGCTGGCAGCGCCACCTCGGCGAGTTGCGGATCCAGGTCGCGCCCGCGTATCGCGGCAGCGGGCTGGGCACCGCGCTGGGGCGCGAGATCTTCGCCATGGCGCCGGAACTGGGCATCGAGAAGATCGTGGCCCACATGACGCCGAACCAGCAGCAGGCGATCGCGCTGGTCAAGCGCTCCGGCTTCCGCCAGGAAGCGGTGCTGCACGATTTCGTGATCGATCGCGACGGGCGCAAGAACGACCTGATCGTGATGACCTGCAGCGTCGCCGATCTGGCGGGCCGGGTGCAGTAGAAATCCCCGCGGGCCGCGGGCACCGCCGCGCCGATCAGCACTGCGGTGGCGCAGCCCGTCGCGGCTCGCGGCAGCCTGTCGCACTGCCGTTGAATCCCCCTGCCGGGCGGCGAAACATCGCCGTCGAGTCGTAGCCGCGCGCAGGCGGCAAACCGGCGGCTGTCGAGTGCACGCCGCCGGATCGCCGCCGGCGCGGTGCTGCTCGCGCGGCACGCGGCGCATTCGTCGGCGCCGGCGCGCCGCCGTCTGCCATGACAACAACAACGGGAGAGGCCGATGTCACGATCCTGGCTCCGCGGATTCCTTGCCGCCGTCGCGGGCGTGCTGCTGCTCGTCGAACCCGCGCCGGCGGCCGGGGGCGTGCGCGGCCGTCTGGTCAGCGCGCAGTGGCTGCAGCAGAACCTCAGCGCCGCCGACCTGCTGCTGCTCGACGCCTCGTTCGCGCCGCAGTACGCGGCCGGACATATCCCCGGCGCGGTCCACGCCGACCTTTTCAGCTTCGGCGTGCAGGACGTGCCGGCCGCGGCGATGGCGCAGCAGCTGCAGTCGTGGGGGGTCGATTCCGGCCGGCGGATCGTGATCTACGACCAGGGCGGCGACATGATGGCCACGCGGCTGTTCTTCGACCTTTACTACCAAGGCGTGCCGGCCGAGCGCCTGTTCGTCCTCGACGGCGGGCTGGCCAAGTGGCACGACACCGGCGGCGCGGTCACGAAGGAGCCGACGCCGCCGCGGCAGGGCAATTTCCGCGTCGCGCAGCCGCGCGAGGAGGCGCGCGTGCGCCTGCCGGCGTTTCTCGCCGCCACCGGCGATCCGGCCGGGCATGCGATCGTCGAGGCGCTCGAACCGGGCTACTACTACGGCGAGATGAAGTTCTTCGACCGCGCCGGCCACGTGCCGCACGCGATCATGTGGCCGCGGGCCGATTTCTTCAACGCCGACAAGACGTTCAAGCCGCCCGAGGAGATCGCGCGCATGGCGGCGCATCTCGGCATCCGCCGCGAGCAGCAGGTGTACGCCTACTGCGGCGGCGGGGTGGCGGCGAGCATTCCGTTCTTCGCGCTGAAGTTCATCGCCGGCTACCCGAAGGTCAGCCTGTACGTCGGCTCGCAGCTCGAATGGCTGCAGGACGAGCGCGGACTGCCGCTGTGGACCTACGGCGCGCCGGCGCTGCTGCGCGACCGCCACTGGGTCAACGGCTGGACCAGCCGCCTGATGCGCACCTACGGCGTGACCCGGCAGAGCGTGATCGACGTGCGCCCGCCGGAGTCGTTCGCGCGGGGCCACGTGCCGTTCGCGCTGAACGTGCCGGCCGAGGTGTTCGCAGCCCATGGCGAGCAGCCGGAGAAACTGGCCGGGATCCTCGGCGCCGCCGGGGTGGACGCGACGCACGAGGCGGTGATCGTCGCCGACGGCGGCATCAATCCGCGCTCGGCGCTGGCCTTCGTGATGCTGGAACGGCTCGGGCAGAAGCGGGTATCGATCCTGCTCGACTCGATGGACGAGTGGGGGCTGGCCGGACTGCCGCTGGCCAGCGAACCGACCGCGGTGGGGCCGAAGAAGTCGCCGTTCGACCCGGCCATCGCGCCCAAGCCGTATCGCGCCGAGCCGCGGCCGGGCGTGCTGGTCCGCGATCCGGCCGCTACGCGCGGCCAGTACGGCAAGGTGTTCGTCGCCAGCGGCGCGGCCGTGCCGGCAAGCCTGGCGGCGAAAGCGGCGGGCACCGTGGTTCACGTGCCGTACACCGCGCTGCTGAACGCCGACGGCAGCCCGAGGCCGGCGAAGGACATCTGGAACCTGCTCGCCAAGGCGGGCGTGCCGCGCTTCGCCGAGATCATCACCGTGTCCGACGACCCCGGCGAGGCCGCGGCGAACTACGTCGTCCTGAAGCTGATGGGGCTCGCGGACGTGAAAGTGTCAGCGCCAGGAGCCGCGCAGTAGTTCCTCGAGCACGGCGCTCCAGCCGTGGCCGATGTTGCGCAGGTTGTAGCCGCCGCCGCCGAAGGCCAGCAGCCGGCCGGCGCACAGTTCGTTGGCCAGCCGGCACAAGCGCGCGGCGGCATGGGCGTGCGCCTTCGGCGTCAGCGCCAGATGGGCCAGCGGATCGCCGCGCAGGCTGTCGGCACCGCACTGCAGGAGGATGAACTGCGGACGCCGGTCGCGCAGGAATTCCTCGGCCTCGTCCCAGGCGCGCAGGAACTCGGCGTCGGTCGCGCCCGGCGCGAGCGGCAGGTTCAGTTTGCTGCCCTGGGCGCTGCCCGAGCCGCGCTCGTACGCATGGCCGGTGCCGGGGTACAGAAAGCGGCCGTCCTCGTGGATGTCGACGACGATGAGGTCCGGGTCGCTCTCGTAGGCGTAGAACACGCCGTCGCCGTGGTGCACGTCGATGTCGACATAGGCGATGCGTTGCACACCGTGATCGCGGCGCAGGCTTTCGATGACGATGCCGACGTCGTTGACGACGCAGAATCCCGCCGCCGCATCGCGGCGCGCGTGATGCAGGCCGCCGATCGGCTGGAAGCTGCGCAGCGCCTCGCCCGCCAGCACGCGCGCCAGCGCATCGAGCGCCGTGCCGGCAACGGCGCCGGCGGCCTCGAAGACGCCGGGAAAGCATGGCGTGTCGCCGTAGTCGAGAAAGCCTTCGCCGCGCTGCGAGCCGCGCTGCACCCGCTCGACATATCCGCGGGTGTGAAAACCCAGCAACTCGTCGGCGCCGGCAATCCGAGGCGGCAGCCAGCGCACCGCGGACAGCAGGTCGCGCCGCTGCGCCTCGTCGAGAAACGCCTGCTGCCGATCGACCGACAACGGATGGCCGTCGGGAAAGCCATAGCGGCGCAACGCCTCGCCGGCGCAGAGCAGGACTTCCGATGCAGGCGCCATCATGGTGTCGACTCCGCGCTTGCCGGTCCGGCGCCGTCAGCCGGCGCATCGCCGCTTGCTGATGCCGGGCCCGTCGCCGTCGATCTTGCGCCCGGGTTGCGGGCTCGTCCATCGCGCCGTTGCCGCGCGCGATTGGCGCCGCGCCCGGCGCGTCACAGCCACGGACGCATCGGCATGGCGGCGCGGCCGTCGAGCCGAACCAGCCCCAGCCGATGGGCGGTGGCGACGGCCTGCCGATATTCGTCGTCCGAAAGCGGCCGGTCGATCTGCGGGTACTCGGCCGCCCGGTAACACGGGCGGTACTGGTCCATCAGATTGACGTAGGTGTCGCGGGAAATCTCGCCGGCGAGGAACGCCAGCACCTGTTCGGTGCCGGCGATGCCGCCGGGCAGCACGAGGTGGCGCACGAGCAGGCCGCGCCGCGCCAAGCCGCGCTCGTCGATGACGAGGTCGCCGACCTGACGGTGCATTTCGCGCACCGCGGCCCGGTTGACCTGCACGTAGTCGCGCACCCGGGAGTACCTGCGCGCGAGCTCGGTGTCGCCGTACTTCATGTCCGGCATGTAGATGTCGACCACGCCGTCGAGCAGCGCCAGCGCCTCGGGGCTGTCGTAGCCGCCGCTGTTGAATACGAGCGGCAGCCGCAGGCCGCGGCGCGCGGCGTCGTGCAGCGCGGCGAGCACCTGCGCGACCACGTGGCTGGGCGTGACCAGGTTGATGTTGTGGCAGCCCTGTTGCTGCAGCTCGAGCATCATGTCTGCGAGTTGCGCGGATGTCGCCTCCCGCCCGCTGCCCTTTTGCGAGATATCCCAGTTCTGGCAATAGACGCAGCGCAGGTTGCACCAAGAAAAGAAGATCGTCCCCGAGCCGCGCCAGCCGCGCAGGCAGTCCTCTTCGCCGTGGTGTGCGCCGTAGCTGGCAACTCTTGCCTTCTCGCCGCTGCGGCAGACCGCGCCGGCGATGGTCAAGTGCCGGTTGACGCGGCAATAACGGGCACACAGGTCGCACTCCGCCAGGTGTCGCCACGCCTCGTCGGCGCGCCGCGCGAGTTCGCCGCTGCCGAGCAGCCGCAGGTAGGCCGGCTCGAAATCCCCTGTGCGCGAAAGCACCCGCATGGTGGACCCGCCTGCGCGCTTGCCCTGTCCCCACCGCCCGGGCACGCGCGCCGTGTCGCCGATGATGGTGGAGCAGGCGGCGGCACGCCGGGCGCCGCACCGCCGGCCGGTTTGCGCCAACGCAACAACCGGCCGAATCGACGCCATCTCGACGCGGCGCCCCGCTGGCGACCTCCCGCCGGAAGGGTATCATGTTGCGGCGCAACAAGGGCGGGAGGGCCTATGCAGTTCACCAACAAGGCTGCAGTGATCACCGGCGGCGCCAGCGGCATCGGCCGCGCCGTTGCCGCGGCGATGGCGCGGCGCGACGTCTCCGCAGTGGCGCTGGTCGACATGAGCGAGACGATCGAAGACGTCGCCACGAAGCTCAATGCCGAGGCCGGCCGCGCATTCGCGGTGCCTTTCTGCGGCGACACGACCGACGCGGCGTTCCGCACGCAGGTCTTCGATTCGATCAGTCGCAGGTTCGGCCCGGTGTCGCTGTGCGTGCCGGCGGCCGGCATCACCCGCGACGACCTGGCCGTGCGCGTCGACAAGGCCACCGGCAAGGCGCGCATCTATCCGCTCGAGCAGTTCAAGCTCGTCGTCGACGTCAATCTGATCGCCCCGGTGTACTGGGCGCTGGAGATGATCGGCCGCATCGCCGAGGACCGCGCCGCCCGGGGCCTGAAGCGCTGGAACGCCGATGAAGGCGTGCAGGGCTCGGTGGTGTTCATCGGCTCGATCTCGTCGCAGGGCAACCGCGGCCAGATCTCGTATGCGAGCACCAAGGCCGGCCTCGAGGGCGCAGCGGCAACGATCATGAAGGAAGCGATGTACTACGGCGTGCGCTGCGGCGTCATCCATCCCGGATTCACCGACACGCCGATGGTGCGGGCGATGGGCATGGACTACGTGGCCAAGAACATCCTGCCGTTCACGCAGCTCGGCCGGCTGATCCAGCCCGAGGAGATCGCCGATGCCATCTGCTTCATGCTGGCCAACGCCGCGGTCAGCGGCGAACTCTGGGTCGACGCCGGCTGGCACGCGCCGGCCTGACTCGTGCCAACGCGGCCCGCCGGGCCGTTTCCCGATCGCTTCGATGATGCCGACATGACCCCCAAGAACACAGCCGCTGCCGGCGGCCGCGACTTCGACCGCGAGTTCCGCGCCCAGGTGGCGCAGATGACCGCCGGGCTTGCGCCGACGGCGTTCACCACGGCCTGGGCCGACTGGGCAATGCACCTGGCGCTGGCGCCGGCCAAGCAGAACGAACTGCAGCAGTGCATTGCCCTGCGCGCGCAGGACACCTGGGCCTTCGCCCTGCGCGCGATGTTGGGCGCGCCTGTGGCGCCGGCACAGGGCTTCGCCGGCGACCCCGACCCGCGCTTCGATGCGCCGGAGTGGTCGCAGTTTCCGTTCAATGTCCTGGCGCGCGCCTACCAGAACAACGTGGCGCTGCTGAAGAATGCCGTGCGCGACGTCGATGGCGTCACCGAATATCACGACCAGCTGCTGGAGTTCGCGCTGCGCATGCTGTTCGATGCGGCCTCGCCGTCCAACTTCCTGCCGTCGAATCCCGAACTGCTGTCGCTGACGC
Source organism: uncultured Burkholderiaceae bacterium (assembly GCA_964509545.1). Classification (GTDB taxonomy): domain Bacteria; phylum Pseudomonadota; class Gammaproteobacteria; order Burkholderiales; family Burkholderiaceae_F; genus JADJWR01. The sequence goes on from CAZDXQ010000071.1 coordinate 8,479, forward strand.
TCGCCGAAGGCGGACAGAACCTGGCGCAGGGCGTGCGGAACCTGCTCGAAGACGCGCAGCGCGCGATCCACGGCCTCGAACCGGTCGGCGCCGAGAAGTTCACCGTCGGCGAGACCGTCGCCGCCACAGCCGGCAAGGTCGTCTTCCGCAACGAGCTGATCGAGCTGATCCAGTACACGCCGACGACGAAGAACGTCTACGCCGAGCCGCTGCTGATCGTGCCGGCGTGGATCATGAAGTACTACATCCTCGATCTGAGCCCGCGCAATTCGCTGATCAAGTATCTGGTCGACCAGGGCCACACGGTGTTCGCGATGTCGTGGAAGAACCCCGACGAGAAGGATCGCGACATCGGCATGGAGGATTACGTCCGCAAAGGTTTCTTCGCCGCGCTCGACGCGGTAGCGGCGATCGTGCCGGACGCGAAGGTGCACACGATCGGCTACTGCATCGGCGGCACGCTGCTGGCGATCGGCGCGGCGGCGCTGGCGCGCGAGCAGGACGAGCGGCTGGCGTCGATCACGCTGTTTGCGGCGCAGACCGACTTCACCGAACCCGGCGAACTGGCCTTCTTCATCAATCCGAGCCAGTTGGCGATGCTCGAGGCGTCGATGCATCGCAAGGGCGTGCTCGAGAGCAAGCAGATGAGCGGCGCCTTCATGATGCTGCGCGCGAAGGACCTGCTCTGGCAGCCGATCGTCAACACGTACGTGAAGGGCAAGCGCGACCCGATGATCGACCTGATGGCGTGGAATGCCGACGGCACGCGCATGCCGTGGCGGATGCACTCGGAGTACCTGTATCGGCTGTTCCTCGACAACGAGCTGGCGACCAACCGCTTCCCGATCGGCGGCCGGCTGGTGCGGCTGTCGGACATCCGCGTGCCGATGTTCGTGGTCGGCACCGAAACCGACCACGTCGCGCCGTGGAAGTCGGTGTACAAGATCGACAACCTGGTGCGCTCGGACGACTTCACCTTCCTGCTGACCGCCGGCGGCCACAACGCCGGCATCGTCTGCGGGCCGGTCAATCCGAAGCGGCACTACCGCATCAAAACACGCCGGCTGGCCGACCCGCACATGGCACCCGAGGAGTGGGTCGAGGCGGCGAGCAAGCACGACGGCTCGTGGTGGCCGGCGCTGCATCGCTGGCTCGCCGCGCATTCCGGCGGCAAGGGCAAGCCGCCGTCGATGGGCGCGCTGCGCAGGGGCTATCCGGTCGTCGACGAAGCGCCGGGCCGGTACGTTCGGCAGCGCTAGCGCGAAAGTTCCGTTCAGGCCGCCTGCAGCGCGCGCGCGGCCGCATCGACCGCCGCCTCCAGCGGCAGGGCGACGTCGATGACGATCGCCTCGGCCGGCGGCTCGAGCGTGGCGAACTGGCTGTCGAGCAGGCTCGCCGGCATGTAGCGGTGCTGCCGCGCGGCCAGTCGCGCGGCGATGATTTCGCCGCTGCCGGCCAGGTGCACGAAGCGGAGTTCGGGCACACCGGCCGCCAGGGCGTCGCGGTAGCGCTGTTTCAGCGCCGAACAGGCGAGCACCACCGCTTCGCCGGCGGCGACGGCGTCGCGCAGCCTGGCATTCAGCAGCGCCAGCCAAGGCGCGCGATCGGCGTCATCGAGCGGGATGCCGGCGCGCATCTTCTCGACGTTGGCCGGAGGGTGCAGGTCGTCGGCATCGATGTAGCGCGCGTTCAGCCGCTGCGCCAGTCGGCTGCCGACCGCCGTCTTGCCGCAGCCGGAGACGCCCATCACAACGACGGCCAGCGGCGGCTGCGCGGCGTTCACTTGCCCTTGACCGGATGCCCGCCGAATCCCTTGCGCATCAACGCCAGCAGACGGTTGGCGGTGTCGGCGCGGCCTTGCGAATCGAACCGGCTCATCAGCGCCAGCGCGATCACCGGCGCCGGCGTGCCCTGCCGGATCGCTTCCTCGACGGTCCAGCGGCCTTCGCCCGAATCGGCCACGTGCGGCTGCACGGCGTCGAGCGCGCCGGGCTCGGCAAGCGCGGCAGCGGTGAGGTCGAGCAACCACGAGCGGATCACCGAGCCGTGGCGCCACACCTCGCCCACCCGGGCGAGGTCCAGGCCATATTCGCTGCCTTCGAGCAGCGCGAAGCCCTCGGCGTAGGCCTGCATCGCGCCGTATTCGATGCCGTTGTGGATCATCTTGACGAAGTGGCCCGAGCCCGGCGCGCCGCAGTGCAGCCAGCCGCGGTCGGGCGCCGGCGCGAGCAGGCGCGCCAGCGCCGCCACGCGCGGCGCGGCCGCGGCATCGGCGCCGAACATCAGGCAGTAGCCGTTGTCCAGGCCCCATACGCCGCCGGAGACGCCGCAGTCGGCGAACGACACGCCACGCGCGGCGAAGGCTTCGGCGCGGCGACGTGAGTCGCGGTGGTCGGCATTGCCGCCGTCGATCACGAGGTCACCGGGCGCAAGCGCATCGAGCAAGGCGTCGATCGCCGATTGCGTCGGGCCGCCGGAAGGCAGCATCAGCCACACCGTGCGCGGCTCGGTCAGCGCGTCGATGGCCGCTTCCAGCGTGGCGTGCACGCTGATGCCGGCCGTGCCGCGCAGCGCGACGCGCGCGCCGGCATCGGGATCGACACCGTGCACGACCAGGCCGCCGCGGGCGAGACGGCGCGCCATGTTCGCACCCATCCGCCCGAGGCCGACCATGGCCAGCGCAGCCACAGGCGCGGCAGCGGGCGAATCCGCGATCGGGTCAGTCGGCATCGCCGACGATGATAGGCCACGTCTTCCGTGCCGAGGCGATCGACATGCCGGCCGCAACGGCGCGCATCGGGCCGCCCGACGTCCCCGAAACACCGCCGGCAATTCGCCTTGAACGATGCTTCCGCCTGCGGGCATCGATGCGCCGCAGTCGCGGGCCTGGAAATCAACGGCGGCGGGTCACAGCGGCGCAACGGCCGCGGGCGCCGCTGCCTTGACCACGATTCGAAAGATCAGTGCGCCGTCGGCGCGAACGAGCGGATGTCGATCCGGCCGTCGCGCGCATGCAGAAGCGCGCCCTGCGGCACTTCGGCCCAGATCTCGGCGAAACCGCCGATCGGCTCGGAGACGATCGAGCGCGCCCGCTCGCCGACGGCGACCGCGACATCCGGCATCAGTTCGGCAATGTCCTTGACGTCGCGGCTGTGAAACAGCGACGGCGCGTTGCCGTCGCTGGCATAACGCACCGCCCAGATCGATTCGCCGTCGGTGACACCGAGGGTCATGCGCAGCGGATCGGCGACACCGCGCTCGCGCGCGGCCTGCTCCACGCACCCCGCCATTTTCGCCAGCGCGCCGGCCACGTCCGCTTCGAGGCCGAAGGTCAGGGCAAGGTAGAACATCACCTCCGAATCGGTCGTGCCCTGGATGCAGCTGAACAGCGCCGGGTCGACCCGCAGCAGCAGGTCGCGGCGCAGCTTCTCGATGTCGCGCACCTCGCCGTTGTGCACGAACAGCCAGCGTCCGTAACGGAACGGATGGCAGTTGGTTTCCTGCACTGCGGCCAACGTGCTGGCGCGCACGTGAGCGAAGAACAGGCGGGAATCGATCTGCGCCGCGAGGTCGCGCAGGTTGAAGTCGTTCCATGCCGGTCGCAGGCTGCGGAACAGACCGGGATACGGACGCGGTCCATACCAGCCGACGCCGAAGCCATCGCCATTGGTCGCCTTGCTGCTCGTGCGCGAGTTCATGCTCTGGTCGATCAGATTGTGGTCGGCCTTGAACAGGAAGGCTTCGAGGGGAATCGGATTGCCCGCGTAGGCCACCCATCGACACATCGTCACTGCTCCCGTACGGCGGACGCCGGGCCGGCTGCCTCATCGCGGACGCGTCCGTGCGCGCAAGCCCCGCTGCGGCCGGGCGAGGCCGGCCTGCCGTCCGATGCCTCGATGCGCCGCAGGGCATCGCCGCAGCCGCCCGGCGATGTCCGCCTCATCTTATTGCGAGTTCGGCCAGCGCGGTTCGCGAAGGCGCCGGCGGGTGAACTGCCGGACGCGGAGGTGGTGCACCGGCGCGCTAGCAGCAGGCCGGCGGCGAAGTGCGCCGCTTCTACGACCAGTTCCACGTCATCGCGCGGCGACAGAGCGTCCGCTGGAAGATCGCCGTCGACGACGACTCATCGGAGAACGGCAGCATCGGCGCGGAGCACTTCAGCGCCGCACATGCGATCGACGACGACGCGCGTTACTGAAGCGGCACCGGCTCGGCCCGCATGGCGGCGTATCCCGTCGCTGACTGGGGTTGGACCAACGGCACTGCTCGCGCCTTGCCCGGCGAGCCGCAGCACGCCGTCGCACGTACGAATGACCCGCGAAGAAGCACTCAATCGCGCACGAAATCGAGCAGGTGCAGCGCCACGCCAAGCACATGCAGCAGCACGAGCGCGGCGCAACTGCGCGCGGCCACGATGTGAACCTCGCGCCACGCGACCGCGGCCTCTGCTCCCTGCACGACGAACCACGCGGCGCCGCTGAGCCCGGCGGCCAGCGTCGCCAGAAGAAGCAGCCCCTCGATCAGCGCCAACAGCCCGCCACCCTCGACCGTGGGCAGCCGGCCACGCAGCAGCCCGGTGAGATCGCCGCCGACCGCGGCAAGGTCACCGCCGAGCCATGGCAAGTACTGGCGCCAGCGCCCGCCCTGCATGCAACCGGCCGTATAGACGACGCCCATCGCCAGCGCGGCGAAACCGAGCACGACGTGGCTGGTGTTGATCCAGTCCGCCTCCTCCGGCATCTGCTGGTACATGCCGATCCACGGACTGCCGAGGATCAGCCACGCGACGGCGAGCGCAAGGCCCAGGTGCAGCGGCCCGTTCAGACGGTCGAGCAGCGCCTGCACCGCGCCGTGTCCTAGGCGCCGCGGCCGTCCGCCAGCGCCGCCACCTCGCCGGCAAAGCGCTCGACCTCGTCCCAGTTGGTGAACTGCACCCTCGTGTTGAAGTCGGTCGGGCCTTTGTTGATCCACATGACGAAGCGCATCATGTGCTTGTCGATCGGCCCGTAGCGCGAGTAGTCGAGTTCGCCGGCGAACACGCCGGTGAGCTTCGGCTGCCACGGCGATTTCGCCAGCAGCCGCTTCAGGTACGGATTGGTCTGCGGCGTGTTCTTTGCCGGCTTGCGCGCGACCAGATTGACCGAGAACAGCGCGCTCGGCTTGCCGTCGAGCAGCGCCTTGTGCCTGCGGATGAACTCGAGCACGGACGGATGATGCTTGCCGTGCTTGATGCTGGCGCCGATGACGATCGCATCGAACGCCGCCGGATCGACGGCGGCTGCGGCGAGCGGCGCCACCTCGGCCTGCTGTCCCCGCCGCCGCAGGCCATCCTGGATGCGTTCGCAGATCTGCTTGGACAGACCGTAGACGGTGGAATACAGCAGAAGTGTGTTGGCCATTGCGAGCCCTTCTTCGTCCCGACCCGGTCGGGAGGCCCCAGACGCGCGCAAGGCTAGCAGCGCGCTGCGCGCCATTCGCTGACCAAAGTCATGGGCGCAGCCGGACTTCGCCGGAGGCTCGTCGCCGGCCTTGCGCGGCGTCAAGCGGGCGCAGCGTTGCGGCAAACCGTGCGGGAGCGGCACGCGCCCGCGCTAGTGTAGTGTCTCGCAAATGACTATTCCTAAAGAGCCGCCGGTGTCATACT
>CAZDXQ010000072.1:0-13611 GCA_964509545.1 uncultured Burkholderiaceae bacterium
TCCCTGGGTCAGATTCCAATCGGCAGGGTGGGTCAAATTTCGCTCGGCGCGGACAGCGTGCCTTCACTTCCATGACCGCGAACCCGCTGAATTGCCACCCAGAGCACGGTGGACGGACTTCGACCGAATCCGTGGCCGCACCGTTCTCACCCGCCAGACCAGGGCCCCCGGTTCGCTGGCGAGTCCGCGCTGCGGCGGCGCAGGCGACCCACTGCCGAGCTTCCGTTCGAGAAGTGGGCGGCTCCCATCGGGACTAAAGAGGAGTCGTCACAGCCTTGGCCCCGCGGCAGCCGCCCGTCGCCTGTGCTCCTGCCACCCGCCGGATTGGGAGGGTCACGACGGCGGAAGTCCGCCAAGATCCAGTGAAGTGGGTTGCGGTAACAAACTTGCGCGATATAAAACGTCGAAGAATTTTACGTCCCAAATATGCGGTATCAAGAAATCAGAGATCTAAATCAATAAAAACAATGAACTAGTCATCGTGGTACAGAACGTGCATAGATCTGATCAATGAAAACCATAGAACACTTATAGTCAGAACGCGTGACGAAAATGATCTTCTCCTTTTCCAGAAACCACTCGCCGAGGCGAGGCGCTACAAGGGGAAAGGAGCGTGGAAAGAAGTGCCGCCGGTCCGCCAGCGCGGTCCTCTTGGCGGTCTGCGCGGCGGCAGCCAACCCGGCGTCCGCCGTTCCCATCGTCGATCAGGTTTTCGGAGCACCGACCCACATCAAGGTGGGTTCTCCGCTTTCATTCGTGCACGACTTGACGGACAACGTCGCGCCAAATGGCTACAGCGCGGGCATCGACAGCATCACGTCGGCGGAACTGACGATTGTCCTGACCGACGACAACGGCAACGAGGGCTACACGATCTCGTTCGGCATCGCGCCGCAGGTCAGCAGTTACACCGCAAACATCAGCGGCAATACGAGCTTCAATTTCGACGTTCTGGCGCCGTCCCTCGCGAACCTCAGCACCACCGGGACGCTCGGCGTGACCATCTCGCCGACCTTCTGCAACGGATCGCAGTGCGACTCGTACGCGCTGCAGTTCGTCTCCTCGACGCTCGCCGTCGAGGCAGTTCGCGGCAACGGCACCCTGGGCAGCGAATTGACGAACCGGGTCCCCGAGCCTGGCTCGACCGCCCTGCTTGCAGTCGGCCTTCTTGCGCTGGGTACCCTGGCCCGCCGCAGGCGGTAGAGAAGCGACCTCCTGAGCCGCCGTCAAGGCAGCTTCTCGGCCCGCCTACGTGGCGGGCCTTTTTTTTCGGCCCTGTGCCGGGCCTTTTTCCCCGTGGCCGTCGCGCGCCCTGAAGTCGGTTGCGCGCGACGGTGAGTCTGCAACGCTACTTCGCGACTTTCGCCACGCGCCACTCCTGCGCGGCGCGCTGCGCAGCGACGACTTCCTCGCGTGTGAGCGACAGCAGCAGGTCGTCGCGTGCGTCGCCTGCACGCTCGTGCCCCTGAGCTGCGGCGAGGTTGAACCACATGTACGCCCTCGACTTGTCAGCCGAAATACCCTGTCCGGCGCGGAACATCAGGCCGAGGCGATATTGGGCCTGCGCGTGATTCTGCTGCGCCGCGCGTTCATACCACTGGAACGCGACGGGAAAGTTCTGCACGGTGCCGCGTCCGGACTGGTGGATGACGCCCAACACGTACTGCGCATCGGCGAGGCCCTGCGCGGCGGCGCGCTCGACCCACGACAGACCGACGGCGAGATTCGGCTTGACCCCGACGCCGTTCAGGTAGGCCATGCCGAGGCGCAACTGCGCCTGGGCGTCTCCTTTCTCGGCCGCCGCGGCGACCGAGGCGTCACCCACAGACAGCGAAGCGGTGTTCGCCGCATAGCCATCCGCGGCAGCCGAGGCAGGCACGCCATCGGCTGCCAATGCCGAATCGGACGGCGCCGGGCGCAAGTCGATGAACACGAGTCCGACCGGAAGGATCGCCAGACCCGCCATGGAAACGACGCCGATCACTCGTCCCCACGCCAGATGCTGCGAACGCCGGCGACAATCGCGACAGCGGTAAGCGGTCAGCAGGAGCGAACGCCACGTCCCGTCTTCGGCCCTGCGGCGCGACTGCCGAAGCCGCTCGCTCCTGCAGTGGGGGCACTTCATCGAGAGGGTAGCGACCAGGTTATCGACAGCAGCGCCAGTGCGCGCAGCGGAAAGAGTCTCGGTCATTGCGGCACACCTGTCATGTCTGTCCCTCGGCGATGCAACGCGATGCCATCGGCACGTCGAACCTCTGCCTGGCGCCTGCACTCCTGACATCCGAAACCTTCATCGCCAATCCCTATTCACACGCCGGCGAGGCGCTCAGCAGGGCCCCATGTAACCGGCAAACCAAGCGGCGGTGTCTAGGCGGGGCGGTCCACGGCCCCGGACGCAGGGAAACGGAAAAGGTGATCCGAACCAGGCAACGCAGAACCCGCCGCCACCTGACTGGATAGCAATTTGCTTGCCCAGCCGAGAAATCCATTAAAAGACAATCATTTGGGCGAGTGATTCAGCAGTGCCAGGCGCCGGCGTAAGAATTTCCGACACCCACGCGCAGCATTCGCGCGCTTTCGGTCGCGAGGCTCGCTCCACGCCGAGGCTGCAGCGATCGGCATCGACGGCGCAGCGGCCGGATCCCGCAGCGCTGGCGGTCAGCGGCGGCCGGGCGAGGCAGCGCCAGCCCGAGGTTCGCCTGCCCGGCAGTGCCCGAGCTTTCTCCAACAAGGGAACAGATCGGCAAGTAGTTGCACGGCACCTGCAACAACCGCCTGAGGGCATCGGTAGAGGATCGACGCGTGGTCACTCTGAACATCAACGATAGAACGCACCGCGTCGACGTCGAGGCGGACATGCCGCTGCTCTGGGTTCTGCGCGACGAACTCGACCTGAAGCGCATGAACTATGGCTGCGGCGCCGGCATCTGCGGCGCATGTGCAGTGCGCGTCGACCGCGACGTGCTGCGCCCCTGCGTTGTCCCCGTGGGCAGCGTCGAGGGCAAGCGCATCGCGACGATCGAGGCGCTGGCACAGGCTGCGTCGCTGCATTCGGTGCAGCAGGCGGGCTCGATCTGCAGGCCTGCGGCAGCTTTGCCGATGCGCCCTACGCCGTGCCGAACATGCGCGTGGAATACGCGATGCGAAACACCCACGTTCCGGTGGGCTACTGGCGCTCGGTGTACCACTCGCAGAACCCGTATTTTTCGCGAATGCTTCGTCGATGGAGTCGCGGCGACTCTGGGCAAGGATCCGCACGCGCTGCGCCGCGAACTGCTGGCCCGTGAGAAGCCACCGCGCAACCTGCGCATGCTCGGGGCGGTCGCCAGGGCTGCCGGTTGGGACACGCCGGCTCCGGCGGGGCTGTACCGCGGCTTCGCGCTGGCCGACGGCTACGGCAGCTACGCGGCCTGCGTGGTCGAACTGCGCATCGACAGTAGCAACCTGATCGACCTGAAGCGCGTGATCGTCGCCGTCGACCCGGGCTATGTCGTCAATCCCGACTCGGCGCGGGCGCAGATCGAAGGCAATGTCGTCTTCGCGCTGACCGCGGCACTGTACGGCGAAATCACGATCAGGAACGGGCGTGTCGAGCAGGGCAACTTCGACGACTACCGGATGATGCTGCTGCGCGAGTGCCCGAAGAGCGAGTCCGTTCTCGCGCCCAGCGGCGGCTTCTGGGCGGGGATAGGCGAGCCGCCGCTGATGCTGGTCGCCAGCGCTGGTCAACGCCATCGCCGCGGCAACCGGCGGGCGGCTGCGCTCGCTGCCGCTGTCCCGCCATGGCTTCCGGCTGGCAACCGCCGCGTGACGCGGCGCGCGGTCAGAACGCCACCGGCGGCCCGCGCCAGTCGGCGCCCCGGGGACGAGCACGGGCCAGCGCATCGGCGGCGTCGATCCAGCCGTCGCAGGCGTTACGCCCCGGTCGGCGACGCCACAGGTTGAGCACTCCCTTGCAGCGTGCGTAAAAGGCGAAGAAGCGCAGCACGTCACGTCGCTGCCCGGGCTGCAGCGGCACGGCGCTGCAGATCAGCTTGTCGTCGCTCATGCCGCGATCGGTCAAGGTCACCGCGCCCCAGGCCCGAATACGGAGCTTCGTCCCAGCCGCCAGCCGAGGGCCGAGCACGACCGCATCGAGCAGATCGCCTTCGAGGCCGATATGCGTTGGCACCGAACCATAGTTGAACGGGCAGGGCAACGGCGAGACGAAGTCGATGTGTCCGGTCGAGCCGCGCTTCAGAAAACTGCCGCGCGGGATTTCGACCAGCACCTCGACCTCGATCGGCGCGGCGCCATCGGGCCACGCGGGTTCGCCGCTCACCGAAGGTGGTCCGGCGTCGCCGGGCGGCCGTTCACGACGCGTCGAGCAGGCGCTTTTCGCCGGCCAGACCCCGGATCGCCGTGACGTCCTGCACGGTTTCGAGCGTGCCGAGGTAGCGGCCCTCGGGGCTGCGCACCGGCCAGTAGCGGATGTGCACCATACGCCCGTCCATGTCGATCCAGAATTCGGCAACGTCACGTACGCCGGCCTTGAAGTCAGCCAGGATCCGGTTGACCAGGTGCAGGCTCTTCGACGGGTGGCAGTTCTGCACCGCCATGCCGATTGCGCCGCGGGTACGGCCGAAGATCTTCGTGCCGTGCTCATGGCTGAAGTAGCGCACCCGGTCGTCGTGGTCGATGAACGACAGCTCCACCGGCAGCGTGTTCAGGATCGCCGCGATGACGTCGCGCTCCAGCCCGAATGACAGGTCGCGCAGTTCGCCCAGCTCGATGATCTCCTGCGCCATCCGGTAGTAGCGCGCGCGGGTGCCTGCCCCCAGAGCCGCCTCCACTTCCTCGATGCCCTTGACCACCTCGGCCGCTTCAGCGTCGCCCAGCATCTTCAGGGCCATCGGATAGAGGATGTCGTTCTCCTTCCAGAAGTGGTCCTTGCACAGCGCCGCGTAATCGCCGAACGCCGTACGCAGGTCCTGCAGCGCCGCCCTGTCCCCCGCGGCAAAGGCGGATCCCAATGGCAGCAGCCGCGACAGCATCTCCTGCGCCCGTTCGTGCTCCTGAAGCATCACGCCGAGCGGTCCGGCTTGCCTCGGCATGCCCTTTTCTTCCAGACGCGGGAACAGGTGCAGTTCCTCCTTCTGGTTGTGGCATTGGTCGACGTAGTGCAGGTACTCGACGAAAAGCCCAACCTGCGCCGCCGAAGGCCCATCGGCGGACGAGAACCTTGCCTCCATCGCCGCAAAGACCTGCTCGGTGATCTCGTGGTCCTGCCTCAGCAGTTCGTCCCAGCGCTGCTCCATGCTTCCCCCGTCCAACCGGTCGCGGCAGTCTACGTGCGGCAGGCGTCGCACCCCATTGCGCGAGCGCAAAAAAAGCCCGCGGCGAACCGCGGGCCTGTTGACGAACGACGTGCCTGCTCTAGCGCGCCAGCGTCTCGACGGTGTCCCCCGCCAGATACGGATAGCGGACGTGCTCGACGAACTCCTGCGTCTGCTTGTCGGGCGAAGGCGTCAGCAGGCTGACGACGATCAGCAGCACGACGCCCACGGGAACGCCGAAGACCGCCGCCGAGATCGGCTGGATGCCCCACCACAGGTCCATCTTGGTCGTACCGAACCACTGGATGAACTGCGGATAGGTGTGGACCATGTAGTACAGGCACATGCCCAGCCCGCCGATCATGCCGGCGATCGCGCCCCATTTGTTGGCGCGCTTCCAGAACACGCCGAGCACCAGCGCCGGGAAGAACACCGAGGCCGCCATCGAGAACGCCGCGCCGACCAGGAACAGGATGTTGCCCGGCTTCAGCGACGTGACCCATGCGGCGAACAGCGCGACGAACAGCAGCAGGATCTTGGAGATCAGCACCCGCTTCTGCGTCGTGGCGCTGGGGTTGATCATCTTGTAGTACATGTCGTGCGACAGCGCGTTGGCAATCGTCAGCAGCAGGCCGTCGGCGGTCGACAGCGCGGCCGCCAGGCCGCCCGCAGCGACAAGGCCGGAGATCACGTACGGCAGGCCAGCGATTTCCGGCGTCGCCAGCACGATGATGTCGCCGCCGATCACCATTTCGGCCAGTTGCACGATCCCGTCCTTGTTGATGTCGGCAACCGCCATCAGCGTCGGATCAACCTTCGCCCACCCGGCCACCCAACCCGGCAAACTGGCGAAACTGGTCCCGACCACCTGCGTGTAGACGACGTACTTCACCAGCACCGCCAGCGCCGGCGCGGTGAAGTACAGCAGGAAGATGAAGAACAGCGACCAGAACACCGACTTGCGTGCCTGGCTCACCGACGGCGTCGTGTAGTAGCGCATCAGGATGTGCGGCAGCGCGGCCGTTCCAACCATCAACGAGAACACCAGGGCCAGGAAGTTCAGCCGCTTGGTGTCGCGCTCGGCCGCGTTCTTGGCCGGGTCCGGATTGCCGCTCGGATACGGTGTCGAGTGCGGTGCCGGTGCGCCGGTGCGGGCGTTGTTGGATGCGATCGCCGCCGTCCACCTGGTCTTGGCCTCGTCGACCGACTTCGGATAGTCGTCGACCGCTTTCTTGGCGGCGTTGATCTCGGCGATCGGCGCATTGGCGGCGGTGAGATCCGCGACCTTCTTCTCGGCTGCCGCCTTGCCCTCCTGCCATGAAGCCGGCAGCGCATCGACCTGCTTCTTGGCGTCGGCAGCACGCTGCTTGAAGATGTCTCGGACCTCCTTCTCCTTCGGGTCAGCCCGCAGTTCGTCGCCGCGCTTCTCAACCTTCTGCAGCACGGTGCCGTAGACGAGTTGCGGGATCGGCACGCCGGTCTGCTTCACCGACAGCCACACCACCGGGATCATGTAGGCGATGATCAAAATGATGTACTGGGCCACCTGCGTCCAGGTCACCGCGCGCATGCCGCCGAGGAACGAGCACACCAGGATGCCAGCGAGGCCGAGGAACACGCCGATGCCAAAGTCCACGCCGACGAAGCGCGACACGATGATGCCGACGCCGTAGATCTGCGCCACCACGTAGGTGAACGAGCACAGGATGGCGCCGATGATGCCGATCGTGCGCGGAATGTTGCCGCCGTAGCGCGCGCCGAGGAAGTCCGGGATCGTGAACTGGCCGAACTTGCGCAGGTACGGCGCCAGCAGGAACGCCACCAGGCAGTAACCGCCGGTCCAGCCGAGAATGAAGGCGAGCCCGTCAAAGCCGGTGAGGTACAGCGTGCCGGCCATGCCGATAAAGGAGGCAGCGCTCATCCAGTCGGCGCCTGTTGCCATGCCGTTGAAGATCGCCGGCACGCGCCGACCGGCCACGTAGTACTCGGCGACGTCCGCGGTGCGGCTCATCACGCCGATGCCGGCGTACAGGCCGATGGTGGCGAACAGGAACACGTAGCCGATCCACACCCGCGGCAGCCCAAGCTGCTCGAGGATGGCCAGAGTGATGACAAAGACGGCGAAGCCGCCCGTGTACCAGGAGTAGTACTTCTTCAGCTGATTGAAGAAGGCTCGGTTCGAGCTGACCTGTGCGCTCATCAGTCTTCTCCCTCGGCGACGCCGTATTCCTGGTCAAGCTGCCCCATCCTGCGGGCGTAGTACCAGATCAGAACCACGTAAACGATCAGCGATCCCTGTGCCGCCATGTAGAACGACACCGGGAAGCCGGCGATCACGATGCTGTGCAGCCCGATGGCGAAATACGCCATCACGAAAGTGACGACGAACCAGATCGCCAGCAGCACGATCGTCAGGATCAGCGTCTTGCTCCAGTACTCACGATGTCTTTCTGTCAACTGCATGTTTTCCTCCTTGGTTGCTCCTTGGTGGTTCAGGCTTCAGACGGTAGTTACGGCGGCCTCCTTGTCGTGGGCTGTAGGCGGGGTAGCGGCGCCGGCAGCCGGTGATGCCCCGCGCTGCCGTTCGATATCGCGCTTCAGAGTTGCGGCGAACTTCGGCTCGAAGTTCTGCAGTCTTTCGACGATGCGCTGTGCCTCGTCGCCGCGGCCGAGATGGTGGTAGGTCATGCCGAGTTGGTAGTAGCCGTAAGGGGAGAACGGCTGCAGCTCGATGTTCTTCTTCAGCGCCTCGACCGCCTCCGGCAGCCGTCCGCTGCGGATCAGCGTCAGGCCCAGTCCGTACCACGCACGGTCGATCTTCGCGTTAAGCGCCAGCGCGCGGCGGAAGCAGCGCTCGGCATTGCCGAGATCGTCGCAACTCTCGTAGATGAAGCCGAGGTTGAACCAGGCCTCGGCGTTGTCCGGCGCGCGTTCGACCAGTTGCACGAACTGCTTCACTGCCGCCGCCGGCTCGCCAACTTCGACCAGCAGCGCGCCAAGCGCATTGCGCGCATCCGCGTCGTCCGGATCCAGCCGCAGCACCTTGCGCATCAGTTCGATCGAACGCCGCTTGCGACCGAGGAGCACCGCCAGCGCCACCTGACGCCGCAGCCAGAACTTGGCGAGCCAAGTGCCTAGCGCGTTCATTGCGCCCCCGCCCGTGCCGCAGCCCACTTGGCACAGCCCGCCTGGGTCAGGTCGTCGAGGCAGACATCGCGATGCCAGAGGCCAACCGCGAAGTAGCCGATCAGCAGCAGCAGGAATGCGACCAGCGGCACGTGCTCGTCGAGCACCACCCGCGGCGTCACTGCGCGCACGGCCGTAACCACCGGCCGCGTAATGATGGCAAACAGCTGATAGACGAAATTGTCATGTCGCCGCCGCCAGTTGAAGATGCCGACGATGCCCTGGCCCAGCAGGGACAGGCCGGCCACCAGGATCAGTGTATGCAGTACCACCAAAAACATCGCCACTTCGCTCTGTCCCCAACGCGCCGAGCCGACGGCGCTGTCTCCATGTCCGGCCGCCATACAGCCCCCGTACGGCGGCGAGGCGTTCTTTTTTTTGCCTCGTTTCCCGCGGCGGGGGCCGATGGCGCCCGCCGCGATCGACTCAGCGAAAGCTGCGCGGCAGACGTTGCCGCCGCGCGCTGTCGCTCACAGCGTCACCTTGAGCTGATCCAGGATCGCCGGGTTTTCCAGCGTCGAAACGTCCTGCGTGATCTCCTCGCCCTTGGCGATCGAGCGCAGCAGCCGGCGCATGATCTTTCCGGAGCGGGTCTTCGGCAGGTTGTCGCCGAAGCGGATGTCCTTCGGCTTCGCGATGGGACCGATTTCCTTGCCGACCCAGTCGCGCAACTCGCGCGCCAGCTTTTGCGCCGCCTCACCCGTCGGCCGCGCCTGCTTCAGCACCACGAACGCGCAGATCGCCTCGCCCGTCATCTCGTCGGGCCTGCCGACGACAGCGGCTTCCGCCACCAGCGGATTGGCCACCAAGGCGGACTCGATCTCCATCGTGCCCATCCGGTGGCCCGACACGTTCAGCACGTCATCGATGCGGCCGACTATCGTGAAATAGCCGGTGTCCTTGTCGCGGATCGAGCCGTCGCCGGCCAGATACAGCTTGCCGCCGAGTTCCTCGGGGAAGTAAGACTTCCTGTACCGATCCGGATCGCCCCAGATCGTGCGGATCATCGCCGGCCACGGCCGCTTGATCACGAGCAGGCCGCCCTGCCCGTTCGGCACGTCGTGCCCGGTCTCGTCGACGATTGCCGCCATGATTCCGGGCAGCGGCAGCGTGCACGAGCCGGGCACCGTCGGCGTCGCGCCGGGCAGCGGAGTGATCAGGTGGCCGCCGGTCTCCGTCTGCCACCAGGTGTCGACGATCGGGCAGCGCTCACGGCCGACGTTGTTGTGGTACCACATCCACGCTTCGGGATTGATCGGCTCACCGACCGTGCCGAGGATGCGCAGGCGCGAAAGGTCGTACTTCGTCGGATGCGTCGCCGGGTTCGCGTCGTTGGCCTTGATCAGCGAGCGGATCGCCGTCGGCGCCGTATAGAAGACGTTGACCTTGTGGTCCTGGATCATCTTCCAGAAGCGCCCCGCGTCCGGGTAGGTCGGGATCCCTTCGAACATGACCTCGGTCGCACCCACCGCCAGCGGCCCGTACGTGATGTAGGTGTGCCCGGTCACCCACCCGACGTCAGCCGTGCACCAGAAGACGTCGCTCGGCTTGTGGTCGAACGTCCACTTCATCGTCAGCATCGCCCACAACAGGTAGCCGGCGGTGGAGTGCTGCACGCCCTTCGGCTTGCCGGTCGAGCCCGACGTGTACAGGATGAACAGCGGATGCTCGGCATTCACCCACGTCGGCTCGCAGGTTTCGGGCTGGCCCTTGACGACATCGTCCCACCACTTGTCGCGCGGCGAGCTCATCGGCACTGCGCTGCCCGTGCGCTTGTAGACGATGACGTTGCGAACGCCGTCGCAGCCTCCCATCGCGAAAGCCTCGTCGACCACGGGCTTCAGCGGAATCTCCTTGCCGCCGCGAAACTGCCCGTCGGCGGTGATCACTTCGGTTGCGCCGGCGTCGATGATCCGTTCCTGCAGGCTCTTCGCCGAAAAGCCACCGAAGACCACGGAATGCGTGGCGCCGATGCGCGCGCAGGCCTGCATCGCGACCACGACCTGGATCGACATCGGCATGTAGATCAGCACGCGATCGCCTTTGTTGACCCCGTGATGCTTCAGCGCGTTGGCGAGCTGGCAGACTTTGGCGTGGAGGTCCCGATAGTTGATCCGCGTGACGGTTCCGTCGTCGGCCTCGAAGATGATCGCCGTCTTTTCGGCGTTGCCGTTCGTGAGGTTGCGGTCCAGACAGTTGTAGGACGCATTCAGTTCGCCGTCGGCGAACCACTTGTAAAACGGCGCCTGCGACTCGTCGAGCACCTGCGTGAACGGCTTATGCCAGTGCAGGTTCTCTTTCGCCAGCCGGCTCCAGAAGCCGGTGAAGTCGCGCTCGGCTTCCGCGCACAGCGCGCGGTACGCGTCCATGCCCGAGATGTTGGCGGCCTTGACGATTTCCGGGTTCGGCTCGAAGACACGCCCTTCATGCAGTACGGATTCGATGTTTGCCATGATCCCCTTGTCCTGTAACCGTGCTTATCAGCCTTCCGCACTTTTCGCTGCGCGAAACTTAGGCAGGACGGCTTACTTCAACCTTACAGGTCCGCGTCAGTTTGTGACGCACCGCAGCGAGATAGCCATTTGACGGGGCGGTCAGCGCGCCTTGTCCGGCACGACCTCCACATCGCACTCGACATCAACCATCGCCAGCGCGTTGCTGACCTATGTCAGTAACAACCAGAGCGGCCGAAGCAGGCGCAGCATCGCCAACTATCAGCCGGAATTCTGGGGCTCGCGCGCGATCAGGTGATCCACGAGGATCGGTTCAGAACCGACGCTCGGCGGCATGGCCGGTGCAACGGATGGCGGCAACGGCGGCGTCCTTACGCCACCTTTCCCGCGGCAACGAGACCGCGCCGGCCTCGTTCCGGTCTGGCGCGGTCGATCGTCGTCTGAAAAAGCGGACGGCCCCTTGCGGGGCCGTCTTGCCTTGCATTCGCCGGCGTGGGGCGATCGGCTGCGCCTAGTCCCTGCCTCTTCCGTGTCCGCGACCCTTACCTTTGCCGTGGCCGCGGTCATCGTCCCAGCCCCGGCTCGGCGCACTCGCATAACGGACGTTCTGCTCGTACCAGTCCTGGCGCACGAAATAGACCGGAACACCGCAGGCGTTGTACCTGTGGCAGTGCTTGCGCCAGTTCTTCTGATGGCCGGGCGGCACCCACATGTAGACCGGCTGCGCCGGAACCGCCACGACCTGCGGCGGCGGCGCGATGATGACCGGCTGCGGAACGACAACGGCAGGCTGCGGGAAACGGCCGATATCGATGCGCCCGTACACACCCGGCTGGCTGATGCCGATCGACACGCCGACGTCGGTCGCATGGGCCGCCGGCATCGCCACCAGGATCGCCGCCGCGGCGGCAAGCATTGCCTTCATAGAGGTTCCTCACATCGTCGAAGTCGCTCGACCATGCTAACGCCCGCGCCCAGGCGCCTGACATACGCCCGAACGGCCTAGCGCCGCAGTCCGAAAAGACGATGCCTCCGATGCGCGGCGGCCGCGCCGCGACGCGGATCGGTCGATCGCGATGCGCAGGGGCCGCGACCTGGCCTTGTTTCATCTTGGCGGCGGAGAGGACGAACGGGCGCGAAGTGGAGTCAACTTGTTGTTGGTCGTGTTCCGGCGTTGACTGCCCTCACGCGCGGTGCCGCTTCTACAACGGCACATGCCGTTGTGACCGGTGCTCCGTGTCGGCATCAACCTAGCGCGGCAGTCGCTCGTTCACGGCCAGCAGCAGCAGGAAGCAGCCCACGCTGACGCCGGCGATGCCGGCCACCATCAGGGTGACAGTCGCGTATCCGCCCAGCGTGTAGCTGCCCGCGAGCCGAGCCACAGCCGCGACCACGATCAGGAGCGTGCCGAGTACTCCGGCCGCCTGGCCGCCTCTGAAAAGCATCGAGTTCATTTTTCCAGTCCTCACGTTGACGCGATCGCAGCGTAGAGCGCGCGCAAGCACCCGTCACGGTTTCCGTCAACCCGATCGAAGCACGTGGATGGAAGGAGGCGAGCCGCCCGCCGGCCTCCGGCCGCGCTGAACAAACTTGACCCGGGCGATCGCTGTCTACCGACTCGCGTCGCCGGTGCCGGCCGTCCGGACGCCGACTTCGCCTTCGGACCCCGGTCACCGGGAAACATGCGTCGGCTTCTTTTACACGGGCGCCTGCCAGGCCGGGCAATTGGATCAGAAGTTCAATGACGTACAGCGCTGGCATCTGTCTTGCCTCTCAATCGTGATTCTACGTACTCAGTCAGCGAGATCGACGAGATGCTTCGGGATGCTTGGAGGGCCCCGAGGCCGACGCGGGCGTGGACTGTCCGACGTCTGCTGCCCGTCTTTCTGGTCGCGGCTTTGACAGCGTGGGCTCCCCCGGGAGTCGCCAACGCTGCCGAACTGCATCTCGTCGTCCATGGCCTCAGCAAGCACCCTTACGGCAAGAGAAACTCCGGGCGGCCGTACGAGGAAGTCAACCCCGGTCTGGGGCTGTCGCTTCGTGGTGAGAGTGATTTCGGCATTCAGGCGGGTGCCTTACATAACAGCTACGACCGCACGACCGTCTACCTGATCGGCGAATGGACGCCGGCGACAGTGATCGGCGTGCGTGCAGGCCTCTTCGCCGGCCTTGCTTCCGGATATCCGCACAACCATCACCGCTTCGGCCCCGGCGGGGGAGTGTTCTTGCGCGCCCAAGGCGAGCGGCTGAGCGCCACGCTGCGTTTCGTGCCTCCGATTGGCCCCGTGTCGGGGTGCTTTGGCATCGAGGTCGCTATGCGCTTATAGGCACAGAGCCGCTTGGTGGTCTGGTCCGCGCCGCAGTCGGAATCGTTTACAGAGGCAGGGCCGCGCTTGACTCAAGTCGCTGATAGGGCACGCATTGGCAACTTCGGTACAAAACTTGCGTGCTGCCGCTCCACGATCCGGTTCCCGGAACAGGAGGTGCGAGATGGCAAAACCCCTGGAGACTGTGGCATTTGCTGTGTTGTGCTCAGCGTTGTTCTGCGGCACCACGACGCAGGCCGCCGTAGTCAACATCGACTATGACCTCACCGCCTCGGGGCTGCGCAACTTCTTTTCTGTAAATCGTGCCTGAGCGATTCGTTCGGCGTTCGT
>CAZDXQ010000073.1:0-13330 GCA_964509545.1 uncultured Burkholderiaceae bacterium
TCCTCAACCACGCCACCTTCAAGGCGTCGCTGTTCATGGCCGCCGGCATCATCGATCACGAGTCCGGTTCGCGCGACATGCGCAAGCTCAACGGGCTGTGGAAGTACATGCCGATCACCGCGGTGCTCGGCATGGTCGCCGCGGCGGCGATGGCCGGCGTGCCGCTGCTCAACGGCTTTCTGTCGAAAGAGATGTTCTTCACCGAAGCCGTGCGTCCCGATGCCGGCGGCGTGACGAAATGGTGGCTTCCCGCCGGGGCGACGCTGGCCGGCATCTTCTCGGTCGCCTACAGTGCCCGCTTCATCCACGACGTGTTCTTCAACGGCGAGCCAAAGGGGCTGCCGAAAACGCCGCACGAGCCGCCGCGCTTCATGCGCCTGCCGGTCGAAGTGCTGGTCGTGCTGTGCGTGCTGGTCGGCATCTTCCCGGCGCTGATCGTCGGCCCCGTGCTTGCCGTCGGCGCGCAGGCGGCGCTGTTCGGTGGTCCTTACGCGCCGCTGCCCGCGTACAAGCTCGCCATCTGGCACGGCTTCAACCTGCCGCTGGCGATGAGCGTCGTCGCACTTGCCGGGGGCTTCGCCCTGTATTTCGGCTTGCAGCGGCGCGTCAACCTGCACCGGCTCGTGAGCCTGCCCGGATGGATCCGCAGCGGCGGTCGTGAAGGCTTCCTCGCGTTGCTGAACCTGACCGTGCGCGGCGCGCAGTCGGTCACCGGTGCGCTGGAAAGCGGCAAGCTGCAGAACTACCTTTTCCTGCTGGTGGTGATCGCGGTGCTCGCCGGTTTCGTGCCCTGGCTCGGAAATCCTGCCGCGCGCTGGCAGTCGCTGCCCGATCTGCTGCCGGTCGGCTTCGGCTTCGTCGCCTTCTGGATCGTTGCCACCGGCGCCACGATCGCAACGGCGTTCGTCCATCGGCAGCGCCTTCTGGCGCTGATCGTGATCGGCGCGCTCGGACTGGCGGTAAGCCTGCTGTTCGTCTTTCTGTCGGCGCCCGACCTGGCATTGACGCAACTGCTGGTCGAGTTCGTAACCATCATCCTGATGATGCTGGCGCTGAACTTCCTCCCACGTGAGGGTCGTGCCGAACATGCGCCAGGGCGCAAGCTGGCCGACGCGCTGCTGGCCGGCGCCGCGGGGGTCGGCGTGGCGCTCGCCACGCTCGTGCTTCTGACGCGGCCATCGAACACGATTGCGCCGTATTTCTTGGAGAACTCGGTGAACCTGGGCGGCGGCGCCAATGTCGTCAACGTGATCCTGGTCGACTTCCGCGGTTACGACACACTCGGCGAGATCACTGTGCTCGGCATCGCCGGGCTGGTCATCTATGCCACCTTGTCCGGTTTCTTGCCGCGATTCGAGGCGCCGCCGTGGACAGCGCGCACGCCCTTTGCGGAAGACCGGCACCCGCTGATGCTCGCACTGGTGGCGCGGCTGCTGCTGCCGCTTGCCATCGCGGTGTCGCTGTTCCTGTTCCTGCGCGGCCACAACGCGCCGGGTGGCGGCTTCATCGCCGGGCTGGTGCTGGCCATCGCACTGATTCTGCAATACGTTGCCAACGGCCAGCAATGGCTTCAGCCGCGGATGCGGATCGATTTTCGAGACTGGATCGGCGGCGGGCTGATTACCGCCGGGCTCACCGGCGTCGGCAGCTGGTTCCTCGGCCACCCATTCCTCACCAGCACCTATGACTACCCGGTGCTGCCGCTGATCGGCCCGGTGCCCGTGGCAAGCGCGGTCGCTTTCGACCTGGGCGTGTACCTGACCGTGGTCGGCGCCACCCTGGTGTCGCTGAAGGCAATCGCCCGCCTGCACGTGGCGGAGCCTGCCACCGATGACCGCCATGTCTGATCCGGCCGGTACCGCAGCGTTCGAGGTCGCGCGATGGAGCTGATGCTCGCCGCCAGCCTGGGGCTGCTCACTGCCGTCGGCATCTGGCTGCTGCTTCGCGCGCGCACCTTCGACGCGATTCTCGGCCTGACGCTGCTGTCGTACGCAGTCAACGTGTTCATTTTCCTGATGGAGCGCGTCCGTATCGGCGTGCCGCCGATCATCGACAAGCGGCTGGCGCCGACGCTGGCCAACTACGCCGATCCGCTGCCGCAGGCGCTGGTCCTGACCGCGATCGTGATCAGCTTTGGCATGACCGCGCTGCTGCTGGTGATCGCGTTGCGCACCCACGCCGAAACGGGCTCGGATCACGTCGATGGCGTCGAGCCGCCCGAGACGGATGGCTCCGGCACCGGCGGCGACGAGCGCTGAAACCATGCCATCGCACTGGATGATCGTTCCGGTGGTGCTGCCGCTGCTCGCCGGTGGCACGCTGGTCCTGCTCGAACGGCGGCGACCGGCGCTGGTGCGCGAACTATCGCTGGCTGCGGTGCTGGCACAACTGGCCGTGGCGATGTACCTTCTGGTGCAGGCCGCAGACGGAACGGTCGGTGCCTACCTGCTCGGCAACTGGCCGGCGCCTTTCGGCATCGCATTGGCGCTCGATCGGTTAAGCAGCCTGATGCTGGTCCTGGCCGCGGCAGTGGCGCTGGCCAGCGTCGTGTACGCACGCGGCGGCGACGAGGCGCTCAGTCCGCATTTCCATGCCCTTTTCCAGTTCCAGCTGATGGGGCTGAACGGCGCCTTCCTGACCGCGGACCTGTTCAACCTGTTTGTCTTCTTCGAGGTCCTTCTGATCGCTTCCTACGGTCTGCTGCTGCATGGTGCGGGCAGCGCGCGGCTGCGTGCCTCCGTGCACTACGTCACCTTCAACCTTGCAGGCTCGGCGCTGTTTCTGATCGCAGTGGCGATGCTGTTCGGCGTCACCGGCACACTGAACATGGCCGACCTCGCCGAACGCGTTGCCGGGCTGGGCGCCGAGGACGCGGTGCTAGTGCGCGCGGCAGCGCTGATGCTGCTGGTCGTGTTCTGCGTCAAGGCGGCGCTGCTGCCACTGTACTTCTGGTTGCCCGACGCCTACGCCTCGGCCACCGCGCCGGTGGCGGCGCTTTTCGCGATCATGACCAAGGTCGGCGTCTACGCGATCGCACGCATGTACACGCTGGTCTTCGGTGATGGCGGTGGCGTAGCGGCAGCCGTGGCCTGGCCTTGGCTGCCGGTGTTTGCCCTTGGCACGCTGGCGCTGGCGGCGGTCGGCGCTCTGGCATCGACCCGGATGCGCACGCTGGTTGCTTACATCGTGATCGCGTCGGCGGGCACGCTGCTGCTGGCGATCGGTCTGGGAACCGCGGCCGGCGTAGCCGCTGCGGTGTTCTACATGGTCAACAGCACGTTGGTGGCGGCGGCGCTGTTCCTACTGGTTGACCGGATCGCCGCGATGCGTGGCGAGTTGCGCGACCGCCTGCGTCCGGCACCGCTGCCCGAACGCGGCTGGGCCAGCACGGGCGCGATGTACACGCTCGTCGCCGTGTCGGCGGCGGGTTTGCCGCCTCTGGCGGGTTTCCTGGGCAAGAGCTTCGTGCTCGACGCGGCGCGGACGACAACGCTGGTCGGGGCCGCATGGACGGTCGTGTTGCTGTCGAGTCTCGGCATCGTCATCGCCATGGCGCGCGCCGGCACGACCCTGTTCTGGGCCGGGCAGGGAGGTTCGAACAGTGCCGCGGGCTCGGCGCCAGTGGGGGACGCGCGCAAGGTCGCCTTGACCTGGCTGCTTGTTCTGGTCATCGCCAATGCCCTGTTCGCCGGACGGCTGGCACAGTATGCACAGTCGACGGCGCGACAACTGGCGGAGCGGCGGCCCTATATCGACGCCGTGCTCGGCGCAAGGCCGGTCGCGCCGCTGTGGACGCCGCGCCAGGGAATGAAGAAATGAGCCGAGTCTTTCCGTCGCCACTGGCCAGCGCGCTCGTGTTTGTCGTCTGGCTGCTGCTGAACAATACGCTCGATCCGGCGCACGTCGTTCTGGCGCTGCTGCTGGCGGTGGCACTGCCGTGGATCACGGCGCCGCTGCGCCCCGATGTGCCGCGGATCCGGCGCTGGGATGTCGCGCTGCGGCTGGCGCTGGTCTTGTTGCGCGACATCGCCATGTCGAACATCGACGTGGCACGGCGCATCCTCGGTCCGGAGGCTGCCATCCAACCGCGCTTTGTCTGGGTGCCTTTGACGCTGCGTAACCCGCACGGCGTGCTGACGCTGGCCGGCATGATCACGATGACCCCGGGCACCATCTCCGCCGAGCTGAGCCCGGACCGCCGCCACCTTCTGGTCCACGCGCTGCACGTCGACGGTGGCGACGAAGGCGCGGCGCAGCTCGTCGCCACGATCAAGCGGCGCTACGAGCAGCCGCTGATCCAGATCTTCGACCACGGAGAGTAGATGAGCCTTTTCGCAACCGTACTGCCGGGGGCGATCGGCGCCATGTCGGTGGCGCTGCTGCTGGCCGGGTATCGGCTGGCCGTCGGTCCGTCGCTGCCCGACCGGATCCTGGCGCTGGACACGCTGTACATCAATGCGCTGGCGCTGCTGGTGCTGCTCGGCATGTACTACCGCACGGCGCTGTATTTCGAGGCGGCCCTGATGATCGCTTTGCTCGGTTTCGTCGGCACTGTCGTGCTGTCGAAGCACCTGCTGCGCGGAGACATCGCCGAATGACGCAATTGCCGCTCCTGCTGGACGTCGTGCTCAGCCTGCTGCTGGCGATCGGCGCCTTCTTCGCCCTGGTCGGCTCCTTCGGGCTGGCCAAGCTGTCGAGCCTGGTCAAGCGTCTGCACGGGCCGACGAAGGCGACCACGCTCGGCGTCGGCGGGGTGCTGCTCGCCTCCGCGCTTTTTTTCAGCTGGCAGGACGAGGGACTGAGCCTGCATGAGTTGCTGGTGGCGCTGTTCCTGTTCCTGACCGCGCCCGTGTCGGCACACCTGCTCGTCAAGGCGGCCAAGCAGCTCGATCCTTCGCTCGCGCCACCGCCGCCACGGTCCGGCCGCGGCGAGGAGCAGTAACGGTGCACACATCACGGGACGCCGCAGCCGGCGGCGCCGATGTTGTGCTCGCTCTGGCCGGAGGTGTCTGATGGGCGCCAGCGGCCAGGCCGTGTCGCGTCTCGGCTGGCTGGCGCTGGTTCCGCTTGCGTTGTTCGCGCTGGCCGTGGCCTCGTACCTGGCCGAAGGCCCGCCGCAGTGGGTGCTGTACGTACCATGGGCGGAGTCGCTCGGCGTCGAGCTGACCCTGCATATCGACGGCCTGTCCCTGCAATTCATCCTGCTGATCACCGGCATCGGCAGCTTCGTCTTCGTCTATGCCGCCGGCTACATGGCCGGCACGCCCGGGCGCGCGCGACTTTTCGTTCTCCTGCTTGTCTTCATGACGGCGATGCTCGGCTGCGTCACCGCCGACAACCTGATCGCGCTGTTCGTATTCTGGGAACTGACCAGCCTCACTTCCTTCATGCTGGTGGGTTTCAAGCACGAGGACGACGCGAGCCGCCGCTCTGCGCAGCAGGCGCTGTTCATCACCGGCGGCGGCGGGCTGGTGCTGCTGGCCGGCTTCATCCTGCTCGCCGAAATCGGCGATTCCTACTCGATCATCTCGCTGATGGCCAGCCACGCGTCGTGGATCGACGACCCGCGGCTGCCGGTCGCGCTGGCGCTGATCTTCATCGGCGCCTTCACCAAGAGCGCGCAGTTCCCGTTTCATTTCTGGTTGCCGAACGCGATGAGCGCGCCGACGCCGGTGTCGGCCTACCTGCACTCGGCAACGATGGTCAAGCTCGGCATCTACCTGCTGGCTCGGCTGCACCCGGCGTTCAGCGATCTGCCGTTGTGGCAGGTCGTGCTGGTCAGCATCGGCGGATTCACCTCGGCACTGGCGATGGCGCTGACGTTGCGCGAGCGGGATCTGAAGCGCATCCTCGCCTGGTCGACGGTCGCCGCGCTCGGCACGCTGGTGATGCTGATCGGCGTACCCGGCGACGGTGCCGCCACGGCCACCGCGGCCTTCCTGCTGGCTCATGCGCTGTACAAGGCGCCGCTGTTTTTCGTCGCCGGCAACATCGACCACGCCACCGGCACGCGGCGCATCGACGACCTTGCCGGGCTGGCACCGGCGCTGCCGCTGACCGCTGCTGCGGCGCTCGCTGCGGGCATCTCGATGGCCGGCATGCCGCTGTCTTTCGGCTTCGTCGCCAAGGACCTGATCGCCATCGCCAAGAGCGAAGGCGAAGTCTACGCATGGGTCGGCTACGCGAGCCTGTTCGTCAGCGCGGTTTCGGTGGCGGTGGCCGGTGTCGCGGCGATCCGCGTCTTCTGGCACCGTGGCGGCGCGCGCGGCGAGGGCGTGCAAGAAGGCGGTTGGGCGCTTGCGCTGCCGCCGCTGGCGATCGCGCTGCTCGGCATTCTGTTCGGGCCGATGCCGCATCTGGTCGACCCGCTGATTGGCGCGTCGGCCGAGGCGATGCGGCCGCTGCTCGAGTATCAGGGCCTGTCCTTCAGTCTCGATGACGGTTCGGTGCTCGGTGCGCTCGTCGCGGCGCTTGGCGTTGGCGCGGCGATCTACCTGTTCTGGGACCGCCTGCACGCGGCGCTCGAAGCGCTGCCATGGCTCGATCGCCTCAGTCCGGCGGCGTCCTACCGGCGCCTCGTGGCGGCGATCCCGACGGCCGCCGCGATCACGCCGCGGCTGCAGAACGGCAGCCTCGTCGCTTACGCCAGCCTGATGATGGGCTTCGTCGTCCTTGCCCTGGCGGCGGCATGGCTGGCTGCGGACATCTCGGTCGGGCTGGCGCTGAACCCGCCGTCACTGGCCGTCGGCGGCGCCAGCATCGGCATCGTCGTGGCGGCGGCAGCCGTCTGTGTCGTGCGCGACTCATTCGTGCTGCTGCTCGCCAGCGGGATGGTCGGCCTGGGCTGCGCGCTGATCTTCGTTTTTCTCGGCGCGCCGGACCTGGCGTTCACGCAGTTCGCCGTCGAGGTCGCTTTTGTCGTCGTTATCGCGGCGATCCTGCTGCGCGTGCGCCGGCTTGATCTCGAACGGCCGGGACCGCAGCGCCGCTGGCCGCGGGCGCTGATCGCGCTCGCCTTCGGAGGGCTGGCCGCCGGCCTGCTGCTCGCGGCGGCGACAGGGCCGATCGATCCGGCGCTGGCGCAGTTTTTCGCTGAGCGCTCGGTGCCGCAGGCGCACGGCCGCAACGTGGTCAACGTCATCCTGGTCGACTTCCGCGCCGTCGATACGCTCGGCGAGATCGCGGTGGTCGCGATCAGTTTCGTCGCCGCCGCTCCGCTGCTGCGGCTGGCGCGTCAGCGGGCCCGCGGGGCAGGCACGCGATGACGCCGCGCGCAGTGATCCTCGACGTGTTCGTCCGCGGGCTGTATCCGGTGATGCTGGCAGCGTCGATCTGGATCCTGCTGCGCGGCCACAACGAGCCGGGTGGCGGCTTCATCGGCGGCATGGTCGCAGTGGCCGCGACGGCCATGCTGGCCGTGGCCCGCGGCGCCGAGATGGCGCAACGGAAGATGCCACTCGGCCCGCTGCGCCTGGCGGCCGCCGGCGTGCTGCTGTCGCTCGCCAGTGGGCTGCCGGCGTTCGCCGCAGGCGGTTCCTACATGACGCACCTGTGGGCCAGCCTGCCGCTCGGCTCCGAGAATCTGCCGATCTCCACCGTGCTGGCCTTCGATCTCGGCGTATTCGCCGCAGTGTGGGGCGCGCTCGGCGGACTGTGCGCACAGATGGTCGGACTGGACGAGGAAGCGGACGTAGGAGGGCGCGGCGGATGATCTGGGCGCTTGCCATCGCCGTCTTCGCCACCGTCGCTGCCGGCGCCTATCTGGCGCTGTCGCGCGACTTGCTGCGCTGTGTGATCGGCATTTCGCTGATCGGCGCCGCGGCGAACCTGGTGGTGTTCGTCGCCGGCCGCGTCGGCACGATGGTGCCACCGGTGATTCCGGCCGGCGAGACGGTGTTGTCCGCCGCGGTCAATCCGCTGCCGCAGGCGCTGGTGCTCACCGCCATCGTTATCGGGTTCGCGCTGACCTGTTTCTCGCTGGTGCTGGTGCTGGCACTGAAGAGCCGCATCAACGTGGCCGACAGCGAAGTGCTGCGGGTGGCCGAGCCGCCGTCCGGCGCCGACGGAAAGCCGGCGCTGGAACAGGAGCGTTGAGTGGGGCTGCTGGTCACCGCGCCGCTGCTGGTGCCGCTGGGCACCGCGCTGGCAACGCTGCTCGTCGCCGAGCGACCGAAGCTGCAGCGCGTGTTGAGCCTCTCCGGTGTGTTCGCGCTGCTCGCGTGCACGATTGGCCTGCTGGCGCAGGTCGAGGCGAACGGCACGCTCCGCGTCGCCTTCGGCGGCTGGCCTTCGCCTTTCGGCATCGAGTTCGCCGCCGACCGGCTCGGCGCCAGCATGGCCTTGATCACGGCCATTATGGGCGCGGCCACGCTGGTATTCCAACTGTCGGATGCCGACCCGGCGCCGCATTCGCCGACGCTGACGCCACTGGTGCATGCGCTGCTCGCCGGCGTCGGCGCGGCGTTCCTGACGGCCGACCTGTTCAACCTCTACGTCTGGTTCGAGCTGATGCTGATCGCCGCGCTCGGCCTGCTGGCGCACGGCGCGGAGCCGCGCCACCTCGACGCCACCCTCAAGTACTTCGTGCTCAACGCCATCGGCACGCTGCTGCTGTTGATGGCGATCGCCTACGTGTACGGCGCGACCGGGCATCTGAACTTCGGCGCGCTCGAACGCGCCGGACATTCCGCCGATGCGCTGCGCCTGGTGCCCTTCGTCGTCGCGCTGGCGCTCGCCTTCCTGATCAAGTCGGGCGCATTCCCCGTCTACGCCTGGCTGCCGGCGTCGTACCACACGCTGCCAGCACCGCTGGCGGCCTTGTTCGCCGGACTGCTGACCAAAGTCGGCGTGTACGCCGTGCTGCGACTGCTCGGCGATCTGTTCACCACATCTCCACATTGGCTGTTCGAGGCCCTCGGCTGGATCGCGGTGGGTACCATGGTCTTCGGCGTGCTTGGCGCGGCCTGGCACTGGGACATGCGCCGGATCCTCGCCTTCCACATCATCAGCCAGATCGGCTACATGCTGCTCGGCATTGCGCTGGCGAGCCGGGAAGGCACCGTAGGCACGGTCTTCTACATCATCCACCACATCATCGTGAAGGCGAACCTCTTCCTGGTGGCAGCGATCGTCTTTCGCCTGACCGGCAGCTATGACCTGCGCCGTTGCGGCGGCCTTTACAGGCCACGGCCGTGGCTCGGCCTGCTCTTTCTCGTGCCGGCGCTGTCGCTGGTCGGCATTCCGCCGCTATCGGGCTTCTGGGCCAAGTTCGTTGTCGTTCGCGAGACGCTGGTGCAGGGCCATTACGCGTGGGCGGCGGCGGCGCTGCTCGTCGGCTTCCTCACCTTGTATTCGATGATGAAGATCTGGTTCGAAGCGTTCTGGAAAAAGCATCCCGATCCGGGCTGGGCAGTGCCCACCGGCACGCGACTCGCGCCCGCTTACCTGGCAACGGTCGCGCTGGCGTTTCTGACCGTGGCCATCGGGCTCTGGCCCGAGCCGCTTGCGCAGTTTGCGCAGCAGGCGGCCGAATCGATGGGGCGAGCGCCATGATGCGGCGCGCCGCAATTGCGCTGACGCTGCTGGCGACATTCCTTTGGCAGATCGTCGCCTCGGGACTCGCCACGGCGTGGCTGATCGTGCGCCCACGTGCGCGGCCCACGCCGGCGCTGGTCAGGATGAAGTTCGCTGGGTTGAACGAAACCGGCGCCGCACTGCTCGGCTGCATGATGACACTGACGCCCGGCACGACGACGATCGACATCGACATGGAACGCAGCGAAATGCTGGTCCACCTCCTCGACGGCGCCGATCCCGCCTCGGCGCTCGCCGCTGTGCACGAGGACTTCGAGCGGCCACTTCGCGAACTCTTTCCCGCCGAACGCCGATGACGATGCTGCTGTCGCTACTGCTCGTCGTCGGCGCGCTTGTGGCGATGGCGCTTGCGCTGGTGCGCATCCTGCGCGGGCCGAGCCAGGCCGATCGCATCATCGCGCTGGACGTCATCTTTTCGGCCAGCATCGCGCTGGCCGCCGCGGCGGCGATCGCCACCGGCCGCGCCCTGTTTCTCGATATCGGCATCGGACTGGCGATCGTCGGCTTCGTCGCCACCATCGTCTGGGCGCGGCTGATCGACAAGTCGCCGCGGGAGCCGCAATGAGCTTCGTTGCCTTCGTGCTGGTTGCCTGCGGCGTGCTGCTGCTGCTGGTGGCGGCGGCGGGCCTGTTTCTGCTGCCCGATGCGCTGGCCCGTCAGCACGCGGCAACCAAGTCCGGCACGCTTGCGCTGGGGCTCATCCTGATCGGAGCGGCACTTTACGGCGGCAATGTGCAGTGGGCCTGGCGCGTCGCGGCCATCCTCGTGATGCTGGTCGTCACGCTGCCGGTGGCCTCGCACATGCTGGCCCGCGCGGCAGCACGTCACGGCTATTCGGCGGCCGAACTCGAGACAGCGCCCGACGCGCAGCCCGATGCGGGCGCGGCCGGGCGCGCCGGCGTCCGGCAGTGAGCGACGGTGCGTGCTGCGCGGCCGTGCAACTGCGCGTCGTAGGGCCGCAGCACGCGCCACGACCCAGCCTCTCGCCCTTGAGGTCGTTGAGCACGGCGTCGCCGTCGCCCCGCCGTGCCCGCAATGTTCCGGTGGAAAGGCGCCCGGCTTGCAGCAGATCACGCCTGCGCCATCAGGCTTGGATGATGTGGCGCGACGTACGAGGGAGAGCGTCACCGCTTGCTGCGCAACGACTTGCCTGCGTCGCGCCCGCGACGCGGGTGGCGCCGGATCGCTCAGAGCGCCAGCACGACACGCACCGTGTCGCGGTCTTCGGGATCGCGCTTCTGGGCGAAACCGAGCTGGCGGGCGAACTTCAGCATCGGCGAATTGGTCGCCAGCACGAAACCTTCCATCGTCTGCAGGCCGCGCACGCGCGCGATGCCGATCAGCGTGTGCATCAGGATCCCGGCCAGCCCCGTTCCGTGCCAGCCATCGTCGAGCGCGACCGCGAACTCGCAGCCGCATCCTGTGTCATCGACGATGTAGCGGACCACGCCCACTTCGATCTGCCTGCCGTCGCGCTCGACAGTGGCGACCAGCGCCACGTGGCGCAGCTGGTCGACCTCGGTCAGGTAGTGCAGTTTGCGTTCCGGCAGTTCCTTGATCGTCGCCATGAAGCGCTGGTAGCGCGTCTCGGTCGACAGGTGGCGGACGAAGTCCGCCTCCATCGGCAAATCGTCGGGGCGCATCGGCCGCACCGTCACCGTAGTGCCGTTGACCAGGTGCTGCGCGCTCGGCAGTGGCACCGCGCCTTGCGTCGGCGGCGGCATCGGCCTGCCCGCAGCTTCGGTGCGCTTCGCCGCGACGTAGGCAACGATCGAATCGAGCGAGGTCAGCCGCTCATGGTCAACTTCGGCGATGTCGATACCAAGCCGCGTCTGCAACCCGGCAACGACGTTGATCCAGTCGATCGAATCGAGGTCAACCTGCCGGCGCAGCGGTCGGTCGGCGCGCAGACTGCGCAGGTCGGTCTCGGGCGCGATCGATGCGATCGTCGCCAGCACGGCAGCACGGATGTCGTCTTTGTTCACTCGCCGCTTTCGTCTTCGCGCCCGCCTGCCGATTCGGCACGGCGCGCCGCCGCAGTTTAGGCGCGCGGCGCAGGCGACGAGCAATGCGCCGGGCCGCCAACCGCCAAGCGCGTTGCACGCCTTTTTGGGCGATCCCGCATCTCTATCGAATCGCGGCGCGGCCGACGATATCGTCGAGCGCGAACAACGACCACTGGCTGCCCGGTCCGTTGCGGCACATGCCGAAGCGGAACGGAATGGCGTCTCGGCCGGGGAAGGAAAAGCGCAGGTCGCGGTACCAGACGCAGGTTTCGTCGCCGCCGGCGTCGACACGGTGAACCAGCGGATACATCGCGAACCAGCGGAAGAACGCGAAGTCCGGGTGCTGCCAGACCTCGTGCGCCAGCGCCCGTTCGCCGTCGCCGAACTTGGGCAGGCGCTCCCAGCGGGCCATCGCGAGTGGCTGGTAGGGGGCGGAAAGGCGGCGGATGATGCTGTCGCCTTCGCCGGCGGCCAACGGTGCGCTCCGCCGCGTGTTGACGTGGGCGACGTGGTACGCGTCGCCGTCGAAGACGAAAACGGTCCAGTTAAATGGCGAGGCCGGCCGCGGCGAGGCGTCGATCCTCGCCGCGGCGATGCCATTGCGTTCGGCCCAGGCGCGGGCGAACTCGATCGCCTCGCTCTTGCCGGTCAGGCTGACGCCGACCCACAGCGGCAGAGCCGCCAGTGCCAGTACCGCCGGCAGGCGTGAGCGGGGCAGCAGCGCCGAGGCGGCAAGCCCGACGACGAGGATGCCGCTCAGAACGAGGTCAATGATGAAAGTCGAGCCAATGCCGAAACGCGCATTCGACAGCGGCGCCAGCTGCATGGTGCCGAATTGAGTGATCCAGTCGCCGACGATGTGAATGCCAATCGCCGCAGCGGCGATCCAGGCGTAGCGGCGCAGGCCGGCGCGATGGCGGAAGGCGAGCGCTGCCAGCGCGCCCAGGAGCAGCGACCACAGCGGCAGCATGACGAGCGAGTGGGTGACGCCGCGATGGCCGCGCAGGTGGGCGAGGTCGGACACATACTTCAGCACGAAGTCGCTGTCCGGGAACGCGGCGGCCACGGTGCCGAGCGCAACCGCCTGCCATGCGGGAATCGCCGGGCCGAAGACGCGCGGCGCGGCGGCAGCGCCGGGTTGCGACGGCGTCAGCGCACGGGCCAGCAGGGCGTCCGAAAAGGCGTGGGTCAGCGTGTCCATGGAAACGTCAATGCAGGCCGCATGCGCCGAAAACCGGCGTCACAACGGGTCCGGACGACCGGCACCGTCCGGCGACGTGAAAGCTCTCATCAGACCGGCGTCCGCCGGCCGGGTTCACGCCGCCGGCTGCGGGATTGTGCGGGTTGACGAGTGGCGCGACCGTGCGGCCGTGCCGTTGCCCGCAGCACCCGCGGCGGGGAGGCCGATGGAGTTGTTGAACCGAATCGGCATGGCACCGCCCGTCATGCTCGCAATCCGCAGCGCCAAAGGGCGCGCCCGGCTGCCTCAGGTGTGCTCGCGGTAGAACTCCATCGCACCCCGGCGCAGTGGCACGCGCGCTGTCGCTTGAGTCTCTGAACTCCTTCGGTCTTCAACGGCGCGTTGCGTGACTGTTTGCGCAACAGCGCGTCAATTCTCCGCAGGTCCACGTTTCTTGATCGTTGGCTCGCCTCAAGGCCCTTCTTGCGGCGGATTGTTATTCTATTTCTCTTTCAATAGATCAATAATAGTCATGTCTCAACCGATGGCA
>CAZDXQ010000074.1:0-13167 GCA_964509545.1 uncultured Burkholderiaceae bacterium
GTGCAGCTCGCGGCACTATCGATCCTGCTGAAGGGGTTTTGAGATAGGTTCTACTCAACTGTCGCCATGATCCCGTTGATCTCGCGCCCCGGCGCGCTGGCCGACATGGGCCGCACGCTGCTGCGCTGGCTCGCTGGCTGGTCGCGAATCGTTCACCTCGGCGCGCTGCTTGTCGTGCTGGCGCTGTCACCTTCGAGCTATACGCGCGAAAGGCGCGCGGCGATGGCGCGCCACCTGTATCTCGGCACGGCGCCGACGCTGCTGTGGTTCACGCTGCTGTCGTCGCTGATCAGCCTGGTGCTGATCCGCATCGTCGTCGTCACCGCCGACAGCTACGGTCTGTCGCAGTACGCGCTGCAGATGGTGGTGCGTGTGCTGGTGCTGGAACTGATCCCGCTGACTGCTGCCATTTTCGTCGCGCTGCGCATTTCGCTGCCCGACGGCCGCGAGATCGCGCGCATGCGCGCCCGCGGCGAGCTGGAGCGGCTTGAGCAGCAGGGCGTCGATGCGCTGCGCCAGGAAGTGCTGCCGCGCGTGGCCGCCGGCACCTTCGCCGTGCTGATGCTGGCCGCGGTGGCGGGCGTGGTAACGCTGCTGCTCGCCTACCTGTCGGTGTACGGCTTCACGCCGGGCGGGCTCGAGCGCTACACGCGCACCGTCGGCCAGGTGTTCAGCCCGCCGGTGACGCTGATCTTCATGCTCAAGACGCTGCTGATGGCGTTTGCGGTGGCGCTGCTGCCGGTGGCTTCCGCTCTGTACGATCTGCCGCGCACGCGCTCGCGCACAAGCGCCGAGCTGCAGGCGCTGGTGCGGCTGTTCCTGGTCATGCTGCTGATCGAAGCCGCCTCGCTGGTCGGAAACTATTATTGAGACCCAATCCGTGAGCCAGCCCCAGGCCCCGCCGCCTCCGCCGCCGGTCGCGCATCTGGAACTAAAGGCGGCGCTGCTGCTGGCGCTGCTCGTGCTGCTTCTGATCGGCACGGCGCTTTACGTGCTGTATGCGCGCGGCGCCTTCGAGGCCACGCAGCGGCTGGTGCTGATCGCCGAGGATTCCGAGGGCGTGCGGGTCGGCATGGACATGACGTTCTCCGGCTTCCCGATCGGCCGCGTGCGCCGCGTCGAGCTGGGCGAAGACGGCAACGCGCGTATCCTGATCGACGTGCCAAAGAAGGACGCGCACTGGCTGCGCGAATCGAGCGTCTTCACGCTGGTGCGCAGCCTGGTCGGCGGCGTGAACATCCGCGCCTACAGCGGCGTGCTCGAC
The DNA here is from genome assembly GCA_964509545.1 of uncultured Burkholderiaceae bacterium. GTDB lineage: Bacteria > Pseudomonadota > Gammaproteobacteria > Burkholderiales > Burkholderiaceae_F > JADJWR01. The sequence goes on from CAZDXQ010000074.1 coordinate 1,265, forward strand.
GACCCGCCGCTGCCCGACGGCGCAGAGCGCAAGGTGCTGACCGGCGATGCCACCGCCGAAATCCCGCGGCTCGTCTCGGCCACCCGCGAACTGGTGCAGAACCTGACGGCGCTGTCGAGCGCCGACTCGGCGTTGACCGCCACCCTCGGCAACGTTCAGGCCACGACCGAACGATTGAAGGGCAGGCACGGCGCGCTCGGCGTGCTGCTCGGCAACGACGACGATGCGAAGAAACTGATCGCCGCGCTCGACCGGACCAACACCCTGCTCGCCCGTGTCGATGCCCTGGCGGCGAAGGTCGACGGCATGGTGGCGAAGGCCGACGTGCAGGTCTTCGGCCCCGACGGCGTGATGCCGGAGACGCGCGCGGCGATCGTGCAGTTAAACGCCACGCTTTCAGACGCTCGAACGACGCTGAAGAAGGCCGACGCGCTGCTCGAGGAAGCGCAGGGGGTCGCCGCCAACGCGAAGGTGGCCACGGCCGACCTGGGCACGCTGCGCGCCGAAGTCGAATCGAGCCTGCGCAAGGTCGAACACCTGGTCAACGAGATCAATCGCAAATGGCCGTTCGCCCGCGACACGGAACTGAAACTGCGATGAGTGGCGCCCGCCACAAGCGCCGGTCCCGCCTGCCGCACGTGCGCGGCGCCGGTCGCGGCGTCGGCTCGATCGCGGCGCTGGCGATCGGCCTGCTGCTCGCCGCCTGCGCCAGCCGGCCACCGCCGCCCGACTGGCAGATGAACGCGCGGCAGGCGGTCGACAACGCGGTCGCCGCCTATCTCGAAGGCAATACGCGTGTCGAATCGGCCGAGTTCGCCCGCGCGCGCGGCGAGATCGCGCGCACCGGCCGCATCGACCTGCTCGCCCGGGCCGAGCTGATGCGCTGCGCCGCAGGGGTAGCGAGCCTGGTGTTCGAACCCTGCGCAGGTTTCGACAAGCTCAGGGCGGACGCCGCGCCGGCGGAGCGCGCGTATGCCGACTATCTGGCCGGGCAGCTTCAGCCACAGGACATCGCGCTGCTGCCGCCGCCGCAGCGTGCCGCCGCAGGCGGGAGTACCGCAGCGCTGGCGGCGATCGACGATCCGCTGTCGAGGCTGATCGCCATCGGCGTGCTGTTCAAGACGGGGCGCGCCGGCCCGGAAGCGCTGCAACTGGCGGTCGACACCGCCTCGGCGCAAGGCTGGAGGCGGCCGCTGCTCGCCTGGCTGAACGTGCAGTTGATGCGCGCAGAGAAGGCCGGCGCGGGCGCCGAAGCGCAGCGACTGCGCCGGCGCATCCAGGTCGTGCAAGACGGATCCTGACCGCGGCTGGAGGAGGAAACGATGGACAGCAGTGATTCCGGGCCGTTCGACGGCGGCTGCACCTGCCGGTATGTCCGCTACCGCATGACCTCCAGGCCGCTTTTCGTTCACTGCTGCCATTGCCGGTGGTGCCAGCGCGAAACGGGCACGGCATTCGCGCTGAATGCGCTGATCGAGGCCGATCGGGTGCAGTTGCTCGGCGGCGAAGTCGAGGTCATCGACACGCCTTCGGCGAGCGGTCGAGGACAGAAGATCAGCCGCTGCCCGAGGTGCCGCATCGCCGTGTGGAGCAACTATGGCGGCGGTGGCGATGCGGTCCGCTTCGTCCGCGTCGGCACGCTCGACGAGCCGGACCGGCTGCCGCCCGACATCCACATCTACACGGCATCGAAGCAGCCCTGGGTCGTGCTGCCGGCCGGCGCAACGGCCGTCGACGAGTATTACCGGGCTTCTGAACACTGGCCGCAGGAAAGCCTGCAGCGGCGTGCGGCGCTGATCGCCGGCCGGCGGCAGTAGCACGCCGCGCGCTCGGGCAGACCCAACGCCGCCCCGAGTTTCCTTGACCCCGAGGGTGGCGGGCCGGGCGCGGCCGGGCCCGGGGACGCTCAGTACTCGATCGTGTACTTGCCGACGTCGACGCGGATCACTTCGCGCCCCATCATCGCCGCCGCATTGCAGGCAAACTGGTCGGCCCAGTCCGAATCTTCGCGAAAGCGGCGCTCGCCGGCGTACTTGGCCACGCTAAGAATCCGGTCGGCAAGCAGCACTTTGCCCATCGGCGTCGGCACGTCGCACTCCAGTTCCTGGAACTGGCGGTCGAACCATTGACGCGCCTGCTCGGCCGTGTACCCGGCCAGGTGAGTCTCCGTCAGCCGGTACTCGAAGCGCTTGTCCCCGTCGAACGACACGATCACGTGTTGGTGCATGACTCTCTCCCCTGAAACCGGCGACGGCGTCATGTCACTGCTCCGTCGCAGGCGGCGCCGCAGCCCGACGACACGACGAACCGGCTTCGAAACGGCGATTCTGCCTGCATCGGACCTCAGGTCGCGGCCCCGCCGAAACGCAACGAGTTTACCGGCGACACCGAAGCACCTGATCCGACACCCCGGGCCGGCGCCCGGGGTGGTGAACGACCGTGCCGAGCGACGCGCATCGGATCGTGCCGTCGATGCGGCACCGTGCCGCCGCAAGGCTTGACACTGCCTGTATCGAAGCCGAGATTGCCGGCTTCCCTGCCGCGGAGCCGCCGCACACGCGGTCGCTGCGCCGGTTCCGTGCGGGACTTCAGCATCGTCGCCGTGGCGAGCCGGATGCCAGGGCGCTTCAAAGGAGCCGCCATGCCCGCCAAGCCGTTGCGTCTCGCACTTGTCGCCGCTGCTTTGCTCGCCACGCTTGCAACCGCGTCGAGTCTCGGCGGCGACCGCGGCTTCGATCCGCTGCTGGCCGACGGCGCGCGCTGCGGCACGCCGGCCGGCGGCTCGCCTGTCTTGCTGAAAGAGCTGCTGCTGGCCGCAACCGAAACGGCGCCTTTCCAGCCGCAGCCCGCCAGGCCTGCGCTCGGCGAGACGCCGGTGCTGTACGGCGAGCTCGGCACGCTCAGCTTCAAGGCGGGAACGCGCAGCGGCAAGGCACAGGCCTGGTTCGACCAGGGCGTGCGGCTGGCCTTCGCCTTCAACCACGCTGAGGCGCAGCGCGCGTTTCGCGAGGCGCAAGAACGCGACCCACGCTGCGCGCTTTGCTTTTGGGGCGAGGCGCTGGTGCTCGGCCCGAACATCAACGCGCCGATGACGCCCGAGGCGAACACGGCCGCGCTTTCCGCGCTGGCGAAGGCGGTCGAACTGGCGGCGGCTGCCCCTGCGCGCGACCGCGCGCTGGTCGAGGCGCTGCGCAGCCGCTACTCGGCCGACCCGAAGGCCGAGCGCGCCGCGCTCGACGCCGCCTACGCGGCGGCGATGAAAAAGGTCGCTGCGCGCTATCCGGCCGAGGACACTGTGCAGACGCTGTACGCGGAAGCGCTGATGGACACGCAGCCGTGGGATTACTGGGAAGGCGGCGGTGCGAAGCCGAAGGGCCATGGCGCGGAAATCGTCGCCACGCTGGAGAAGGTGCTCAAGCGCAGCCCCGACCATCCGGGCGCGATCCACCTGTATATCCACGCCGTCGAGGCCTCGACGCAGCCGGGCAGAGCCTTGCCCTACGCAAACAGGCTCGGCGCGCTGATGCCGGGCGCCGGCCACATCGTGCACATGCCGGCGCACATCTACTACCGCCTCGGCATGTACCGGGAATCGCTGCGGACCAACCAGCGTGCAATGGCCGCCGACGAGCGCTACTTCAAGACCTCGCCGTCGGACCCGCTGTACAAGGCCGGCTATTACCCGCACAACATCCACTTCCTGATGGTCTCGGCGCAGATGGGCGGCGACGGCAAATCCGCGATCGACGCGGCGGCCAAGCTCGATGCGTCGATGGACGCCGACGTGGTCGGCCAGTTTCCGATCATGCAGCCAGTGAAGGCCGCGCCGTACACCACGCACGCACAGTTCAGCGCAGCGGAGACGATCCTGGCACTGCCGGCGCCGGCCAAGGGGCTGACGCTGGTCGAAACCATGTACCACTACGCGCGGGCGGTGGCCTTCGCGCAGAAGAAGGACGCTGCTTCGGCACGCAACGAGATCGATGCGCTGGCGCGCCTTGAGCAGAACACCGATTTCAAGCCATTCGGCGAATGGGCGATTCCGGCGAAGGAGATCATCCAGACCGCCCGTCTCGTGGCGGCCGGGCGCCTGGCGGACGCCAACGGCGATCTCGACGGCGCGGCGCGCGCCTACGAGGAAGCGGTCTTCATCGAGGATTCGCTCGCCTACATGGAACCGCCTTACTGGTACTACCCGGTGCGCCAATCTTTAGGCAGCGTGCGGCTGCGCCAGGGCAAGCTCGACGAGGCGGAGAAGGCCTTCCGCGACTCGCTCGCGCGCGTGCGCAACAACGGCTGGGCGCTGGCCGGGCTGGCCGAAACCTACAAGCGCAAGGGCGACGCCGGGGCGGAGAAAGCAGCGCGGCAGGCGTACGAGAAGACCTGGTTCGGGCCGGCGAACGGGCCGGCGCTCGAGCGGCTCTAGCGTCGACGCCGGAAGCGGCAGCGCCGCCTCCTACACGGCATAGCGCATCAGCCATTGCGCCACCAGCGCCGGCCGGTCCGCGCCTTCGATTTCCACCGTCGCGTCGTAGACGAGCTGACGCTGTTCGGTGCCGACCACCTGCGCCTGGCGCAGCACGAAGCGGCCGCGGATCCGCGAGCCCACCGGCACCGGCGCGACGAAGCGCACGCGATTGAAGCCGTAGTTCAACGGGTAGCGCGCGCCCTCGACGAACGGGCAGACGTGATAGGCCATCGGCGCGAGCAAGGACAATGTCAGGAAGCCGTGCGCAATCGTGCCGGTCAACGGCGGCACCGCCGCGCGCACGGGGTCGACGTGCAGGAAATAGTGGTCATCGGTCACGTCGGCGAAGGCATCGACCATCGGCTGCGTGATCGCGATCCACGGCGAGGCGCCGAGATCCGTGCCGACGCGCTCGCCGAGTGTCTCCCAGGCCATCGACTTGATCGGTCCTTCCATCACTGCTCCTTGCTTTCCGGCATCGTCAGGACCGAACATTACCGCTCGGTCCAAATCCCGAGAGACACCCGATGACGAAAACGAACCCGATCGACCTGCGTTCCGACACCGTCACCCGCCCGACCGAGGCCATGCGCGCGGCGATCGCCGCCGCCGCCGTCGGCGACGACCAGTACGGCGAGGATCCGACCACCAACGCGCTGCAGCAGCGCGTGGCGTCATTGCTCGGCAAGGAGGCGGCCCTGTGGCTGCCCAGCGGCACGATGGCCAACCAGGTGGCGCTGCGCGTGCTCACGCGGCCAGGCGACGACGTGATCGTCAGCCGTGAAAGCCACGCCGTATGGCACGAGACCGGCGGCGGCGCGGCCAATGCCGGCGTGCAGTTCACCGAGGTCGGCTCGCGCGGCACGTTCACGGTCGACGACTTCAGCGCCGCGTGCAAGCCGCGCGGACATCCGATCTATCCGCCAACGACGCTGGTCGAAGTCGAGAACACGCACAACCGCGCCGGCGGCGTGATCTTTCCGCAGGCCGAGGCGGTGCGCATCTGCGCCGCCGCGCGCGAACGGCAGATCGCCACTTTCCTCGACGGCGCACGTCTGTGGAACACGGCGATCGCCAGCGGGCGCTCTCTGAAAGAACTCGCTGCGCCGTTCGATCTCGTCGCCGTCTCGCTGTCCAAGGGCCTCGGCGCTCCGGGCGGATCGCTGCTCGCCGGCACGCACGACCTGATCGACCGCGCGGTACGCCACCGGCGCATGCTCGGCGGCGCGATGCGCCAGGTCGGCATCCTCGCCGCGGCCGGCCTGCACGCGCTCGACCACCACCTGCGCCGGCTAGCCGACGATCACGCCAACGCCCGCCTGCTCGCCGAACGGCTGACGAAAAGCCCGCGCGTGCTGCTCGACCTGAGCACCGTTCAGACCAACATCATCGTCTTCGGCCTCGCGCCGGGCGGCCCGGACGCGGCCACCGTCGTCGCGCGGGCGCGCGAACGCGGCGTGCTGCTGTTCGCCTTCGGCGTGCGCACGGTCCGCGCGGTGACACATCTGGACGTGACGCGCGAGCAATGCGCGCAGGCGGCGAAAGTCCTGGTCGAGGTCATCGACGGCGCTGGCTGAACGACCACCGCACTGCCGCGCACGCCAGGCCTCGCTCGGCATCGGCAGCCCGCCGCGGCACAGGCCGCGACGACCAGACCACCCGCCGCTGGTGCGGGATCTCGATCGGCCGACCGGCCGGATAGCATCGCGCGGTCGAATGCCCAGGAGGCTCCGATGCTCACGCGCCTGATCGCTTTCGTGCTCGCCGCCCTGCTGCCGCTGGGCGCGTCCGCGCAACGCACGCACAAGCCGCCGCTGCACGGCCAGGAATGGATGGCGGTGACCGGCAAGCCGCTCGGCGCCACCGCCGGCGCGAAGATCTTCCTGCAGGGCGGCAATGCCGTCGATGCCGCCTGCGCCATGCTCGCCGCAACGGCGACGATGTGGGACGTGCTGCACTGGGGCGGCGAGACGCAGGCGCTGATCTTCGACCCGCGGGCGAAGAAGGTGTTCGGCATCAACGCGCTCGGCGTCGCGCCGAGCGGCGCGACGCCGGAGTTCTTCAAGGCCAAGGGCATGAGTTACCCGCCGCCGTACGGTCCGCTGGCGGCGGTGACGCCGGGCACGCCGGGCGGGCTGATGGTGATGCTGGCCGAGTACGGGCGACTTTCGCTGGCGCAGGTGCTCGAACCGGCGATCCGCATGGCCGACGGCTACCCGATGGAAGCGCAGACCGCCCGATATATCGAGCATGAGCGCAAGGAACTCGAGCAGTGGCCGGACTCGAAGCGCGTGATGTTTCCCAATCCGGGAAACAAGCCGCCGGAGGCCGGACAGATCTTCCGCCAGCCGGAACTCGCCGCCACGCTGCGCAAGCTGGTCGAGGCGGAACAGCAGGCGCTGGCCGCAGGCAAGGATCGCAAGGCGGCAATCCAGGCGGCGTTCGACCGCTTTTACAAGGGCGACATCGCCGCCGATCTGGCCGACAGCGTGCGCGCGCAGGGCGGGCTCTTCACGCGCCAGGACCTGGCCCAGTGGTCGGTCCGCATCGAGGAGCCGGTGAAGACCACCTACAAGGGCATCGACGTCTACAAGCTCACGGCGTGGACTCAGGGGCCGGTGCTGTTGCAGGCGCTGAACATCCTGGAGAACTTCGACCTGGCGGCGATGGGATTGAACAGCACGCGCTACATACACACCGTGTACCAGGCGATGAACCTCGCCTATGCCGACCGCGACTTCTACTACGGCGACACCACGCAGCCGCCCGAAGAGCCGGTGGCCGGGCTGCTGTCGAAGGACTACGCCAGATCGCGCGCCAAACTGATCGATCCCGCACGCAACGACCCGAAGATCGGGCCGGGTGATCCATATCCATTCCAGGGCGGACGCAACCCCTACCTCGACCTGCTGAAGCGCTGGCACGAGCCGCGGGCCAGACCGCAGAGCACCGGGGGCACGCCGATGGCCTCCCTCGACACCATGGAAGGCGCGTTCTTCGCCGGTACGACGTCGGTCATCGCCGCCGACCGCGAGGGGTGGGTGGTCTCGATCACGCCGAGCGGCGGCTGGATCCCGGCGGTGATCGCCGGCAAGACCGGCATCGGCCTGTCGCAGCGGATGCAGAGTTTCGTCCTCGACGCGGCCGAGAACCCGTTCAACGTCGTCGCACCCGGCAAGCGGCCGCGCGTGACACTGACGCCGTCGCTGGCGCTGAAGGACGGCTCGCCCTGGCTTGCCTTCGCCATCCAGGGCGGCGACGGCCAGGACCAGCACCTGCTGCAGTACTTCCTCAACATCGTCGAGTTCGGCATGACGCCGCAGGAAGCGGCCGAGTCACCGGCCTTCGTCAGTTTTCAGATGCGTGAATCGTTCGAAAACCACGAATCGAAGCCGGGCGTCATCTGGCTGAACGACCTGACGCCGCCGTATGTGCGCAAGGATCTCGTGCAGATGGGCTACAAGCCGACCTACGCTGCGCGCACCATGGGCCCGGTGAACGCGATCCTCATCGATCCGCGCCACCGCACCTTCTGGGGCGCCTCGTCGAACCACGGCGAGGACCACGGCATCGGTTGGTGAAGAGAGGCGGGCGGTGCCTCGATCACGACATCCGCTTGCCGGAAACCTCGGGCGGCAACGGCAGGCGACGGCTCGTTGCCGTCATGACATTCGCCAGGGAGAATCTGCGCTCGACGTTGTCGCAGCGACCGCCCGATGGCCAAGGTGATCCGGTTCATGACGGACAGGTTCGACGTTTCGAAGGAACGTCGCAATCCGATCAACCCGATCGCCGGCGAGTCGCTGCTGCTGTGGCTGCGCGAGCGGGCTGGGCCGCACGTTCGGCTGACCGCGCCCGACGCGGAAGACTGGGGCTGGTATGCGTATGCGGACTGGAACGGCCGCCAGTACCTGCTCGGCGCCAGCGCCTCGGAGGACGAAGGTGGGCGCGAATGGATCCTGCAGATCGAAAAGCAACGCTCGATGAAAGAGAAACTGCTCGGCCAGGCGCGGATGACTCCGGACGACGCCTGTGCGCAGTTCTTCGAGGAACTCCTGCGGCAGGAGCCGACCTTCACGGCAATCGCCGTCGATCCGGACGAGCGCTGACGGACAGATCGGGACACTGCATGCCACGTGCACACCGAGGGCGAGCGCGTCCCGCCGATCCGCAATGAACCTGCCTCGCGAGGAGTCCCGTGGCCGCCGAACTTCAGCCTTACCACGCCCACGTCTATTTCGATTCGCGCGAGCGCGCCGCGGCCGATCGACTGCATCGAAAGCTGTCCGAAGCCAGGGGCGCGCGCGAACCGGGCAGTGTCGTCTTCGTGGGCGAGTTGCGCGACAGACCCGTGGGCCCGCATCCAAAGCCGCAGTTCGAGGTTCACTTCCTCGCGGACTCATTGCCGGGGGTGCTTGCGCTGATCAAGGCCTCCGGCCTCACCGCGCTCGTTCATCCGCTCACGGACGATGACCTCGCCGACCACACCCCACTGGCCCAATGGATCGGTGAACCGGTACCGCTCGATCTTTCCGTGCTTGATCCGCCCGGCAGGAACCAGGGTGTGGCTCGTTTCGGCAAGGCCGACTTCTAGACATCATGGCCGCGCCGACAAGGGCGGGTTTCGGCCAGTTCCTTCCACCCGCCCGCGCTGAAGCCGACGCTGGCTACGACCGGAGTCGGGGCGAATTGGACGTAGGTCGGTGCCGGTGTGTCGATACTGCGCTTCGGCGATGCGCCAATTGCAGTTGGCGTGCTGACGCCGTGCGGCAACCGACGAGATACAAGGCGCGAGTTGCACCAGTACATGTGGCGCGGTGTCACACATCACCAAGTTAATCAAGCGCCGGCCACGCGATTGGCCGTGGGCACGGCGATGCGTCGCGCCAGCCGCAAAAAGGTCTCCGTCGCGCCGTGCCCCTCGTCCTTGCGGTAGGCAATCGTGATCGGTGCTTCCAGAGGCGTACGCGCTGGCAGTGCCCGGTATACGACCGAGTTAGGGTGCGCGCCTTTCATCGAAGTCGGCACGACCGTGATGCCGGCGCCGGAGGCGACGAGGTTGAGATTGGACATCATGCGTTCGAGCTCGGCTACGACGACAACCTCGACTCCGTGCCGATCGAGCAACGCCAAGAAGTTGCCATACAGTCCAGGCGCGCCCGGCCGTCGGACGAGGATCAGCGATTGCCCCTGCAGGGCCTTCAACGGCACGGCGTCGCGCGGCCCGTAGGCCTTTGCTAGCGGATGATCGATCGGCAGCGCCAGCACTGCCGGCTCGCTCAGCAGCGTCTCAAAGGTCACGCCTTGCGGCCGGGCCACCGGAACGCGCAGCAGCGCGCAGTGCAGCTTCCCGTCTTCGACCCGCTCGATCAGTTCGGCGGCATTCGCCTCGCTTAGCTGAAGGTCGATACCTGGGAAGTCGCGACGACAAGAGCGCAGCAATTTCGGCGTGAAGGCATGAGCTGCCACCGAACTGGTAAATCCGACAGCAAGCACTCCACCCAGCCCCCTGGCAATTCGCTGCATGCGCTCTTCGGTTGCCGCCACACCGTCCAGAATCCGGCGGGCATCGACCAGCAGTGCCTGACCGGCGTCCGTCAGCGTGACGCCCTTCGGGTGCCGCTTGAAGAGCGCCACGCCAAGTTGCCTTTCCAGCGCCTTGATCTGCTGGCTCAAGGGAGGCTGCTGTATTCCGATCGCTTCTGCCGCGCGGCTGATGTGGCCCAGTTCAGCGACCGCCACAAAGTATCGAAGTTGGCGCAGTTCCATATGCAGAACGTATGCAAACGTCCATTCTCAGATATTTGATGTTAGAGGCTAGGGCAGCTACCGTCCCGCCGTCCGCCGACTCGTCAGGAGCTCGCCATGAAACACGTCCTCGCTCTCGCAACCGCCGTGGCCATTTCCGGGACCGCGGTGGCCGCGCCAACGACGATCCTCTTCGTCGGCAACAGCTACACGTTCGGCCGTGTCGATCCGGTGTTGAGCTACAACACCGCGAACGTCGATGACATGACGCGGCCGCGACCCGACCTGCCCGACCCGAACTTCACCGAGACAGCGGGCACGCGCGCGTGGGAGCCCCACCCGTGGGGCGGCGTGCCGGGCATCTTCAAGCAGCTTGCCGACCAAGCCGGCGTCGAATTCGACGTTTCGCTGTCGACCCGAAACGCCGCCTCGCTGCGGGGGCACTTCCTCAACACGGCCAACGCGGACTGGGACATGCGCGGCAATATCGCCAAGCGCATGTGGGACATCGTCGTGCTGCAGGAGCAGAGCGACGCGGCCTTGCCGGCGGGACGAGGCGCCAATGCGAACAACCCGCAGTTCAGCGCTTACGTCGACAAGATCGAGAAGTTCATTCACTTCGGAGCCGCCGAGACCTACCGTGAGCGGGACATGTACACGGCCATCTACGGCAGCGTCGACAACTGCGTCGCCGCCGGTGGCACGTCGTCCTCCTGCGGCAGTACCGCGACGCGGAGGATCCCGGCCAACCCCAATGCCAGCGCCCTGACCAAGGTCTACCTGCTGCAGACCTGGGCGCGACCGGACATGGTGTTTCCGCACCTGAGCACGGTCGCGGACGCCAACTATCCAACGGTGCCCGACGGGCGCCCGATCGTCGACACGAGCAACCCTGCCTATCCGAACGGCTTCCCGGACACGCTGTACTACGAGAACGAAGGACTGGCTGGGATGACAAGCGATCTGCGCGCTGCCTTCAAGAGCAAGTTGGAGGCAAATCCCAACCTTGCCGGCGTCATCCCCGTCGGCGAAGCCTTCCAGCGGGCGGTCGACACGGGAATCGCCAAGGGCGACGGCTTCTACACGGCCGACGGCGTCTACGCCGACGCGGTGCCGCAGGACAAGATCAATCTGTGGTGGATCGACTACCTGCACGCCAGCAAGCACGGCTCCTACCTGAGCGCGCTGGTGATTTTCGGCAAGCTCACGGGAATCAACCCGGCCTCCTTCGGCGCGAACGAGAAGGCGGCCGCCGATCTGGGCATCAGCCCCGGCGACGCCGTCAAGCTGCAGAACGTGGCGTGGGATCAGCTTGCTGCCGAGGGAATGCCGCTGACGACGATCCCGTGCCTGCGCGCCAGCCCCGATGCGCAGGGAGCGGGAGCAGGCAGCCAGAGCGCACTGGTGTGCGGGCGCGCTCGCGGGCGATAGCTGTCTTACGGCCTTGTGAAGAAATCACCGCCGCCCGAACAGGAAAACGCAAGAGATCGCACCTCAGTCCACCGGTTCTGGGCTTGGGCGCGGGCCCGGTGTGTCAAAGGACTGTGGTCCGGAGGTGTGCTCCTATCCCTTTCCGTTATGGACCATCCTGGCCACTTGACGGCTGGGCTTAAGCCCCGCTGTGCGGGTCAAGCGGTTAGTGCAACATCGTTTCTGTAATTTCGTTCTTGCTCGTTGGCACGCTGAT
>CAZDXQ010000075.1:0-12964 GCA_964509545.1 uncultured Burkholderiaceae bacterium
GCGAGGTCGAAGACGTCTACGCGGCCGACGCCGTGATCGAGTCGGTGCGGCAGGCGACCGTGTCGGCGCAGATCGCCGGCCAGCTGACCCAGCTCCACGTCGACGCCGGCGACCGGGTCAGGCGCGGCCAGTTGCTGGCGCGCATCGATACCCGCGAAGCCGATGCCCAGCTGGCCAGCGCCCGCGCGCAGGTGGCGCAGGCGGAGGCGGCGCTGGCCCAGGCGCAACTGAACCACGAGCGCACGAAGAGCCTCGTGGCGCAGAACTTTCTCAGTCAGTCGGCCCTTGACAAGGCCGACGCCGACCTGAAGACCGCGCGTGCCGCGCTCGATGCCGCGCGCGCCGGCACCACGCAGGCGGCCACCGGCCGGAGTTTTGCCGAATTGCGCGCGCCGATCGACGGTGTGGTGACGCGGCGGCTGATGGAACCGGGCGAACTGGCCACGCCCGGCCGCGGCGTGGTCGAGATCCACGATCCGGCCGCGCTGCGCGCAGTGGGCACGATCCCGCAGTTCGTGCTGCCGCGCACGGCGCGCGTGGAGCGCGCCGAGGTGGAGCTGCCGTCGCTGCAGCGGCGGATCAAGGCCGCGCGCGTCATGGTGCTGCCCGCTGCCGATGCGCGTCTGCTGTCGACGCAGGTGCGCGCCGAACTGCCGGCCGATGTGCCCGCCGGAATCGTTCCCGGCACGGCGGCGAAAGTGCTGGTGCCGATCGGACGGTCGCAGAAGCTGGTCGTGCCGGCGGCGGCGGTGGTCCGCCGCAGCGAACTGACCGCCGTCTACGTGCTGGTCGACGGCGCCCGGCAACTGCGCCAGGTGCGCGTCGGCAACGCGGTTGCAGACGGTTCCGTCGAGGTGCTGGCCGGCCTTGCGGCGGGCGAGCGCGTTGCCGTCGATCCGCTCGCCGGCCGCGGCGCCATCTGAACGATCGAAACGAAGACCCCCAGGGAGGCAGCGATGGCACACGTGGTCGTGATGGGCGCAGGGCTCGGTGGCATGCCGATGGCCTACGAGATGAAGGAACTGCTGCGCGGCGAGGACCGGATCACGCTCGTCGGGCAGGGCGACAACTATCACTTCGTGCCGTCGAACCCCTGGGTGGCCGTGCGCTGGCGCAAGCGCGCCGACATCGAGTTCCCGATCGCGCCGTACGTCGGCAAGAAAGGCATCGCCTACGACGGCCGCGGGGTGAAGCGCGTGCATCCGCAGGAGAGCCGGCTCGAATTGAACGACGGTTCGAGCCTGCGCTACGACTACCTGGTGATCGCTACCGGGCCGAAGCTGGCCTTCGACGAGATCGAAGGCCTCGGCCCGCACGGCAACACGCAGTCGGTGTGCCATGTCGATCACGCGGAGCAGGGCGCCAATGCGTGGGACGGCTTCGTCAAGGCGCCGGGGCCGATCGTCGTCGGCGCGGTGCAGGGCGCCTCCTGCTTCGGCCCCGCCTACGAGTTCTGCTTCATCATGGAAACGGACCTGCGACGGCGGAAGATCCGCGACAGGGTGCCGATGACCTTCGTCACCTCCGAGCCGTACATCGGCCACCTCGGCCTGGGCGGCGTCGGCGACTCGAAGACGATGCTCGAATCCGCCTTGCGCGAACGGCACATCAAGTGGATCTGCAACGCCAAGGTCACCAGGGTCGAGCCCGGCAGGATGCACGTCACCGAGCACGACGAGGACGGCAAGCCGAAGAAGGAACACGTGCTGCCGTTCGCCTACTCGATGATGCTGCCGGCGTTCAAGGGCGTCGATGCGGTCGCCGGCATCGAGGGCCTGACCAACCCGCGCGGCTTCATCCTGATCGACGAGCACCAGCGCAACCCGACGTACAGGAACATCTACTCGGTCGGCGTGTGCGTGGCGATCCCGCCGGTGGAAGCGACGCCGGTGCCCACCGGCGCGCCGAAGACCGGCTTCATGATCGAGTCGATGGTCACCGCCACCGCGCACAACATCCGCGATGAACTCGATGGCCGGGCGCCGTCGCACAAGGCGACCTGGAACGCGGTGTGCCTGGCCGACATGGGTGACACCGGCATCGCCTTCGTCGCCCTGCCGCAGATCCCGCCGCGCAACGTCAACTGGTTCTCCGAGGGCAAGTGGGTGCACCTGGCCAAGATCGGCTTCGAGAAGTATTTCATCCGCAAGCTGAAGAAGGGCACCTCCGAGCCGATCTACGAGAAGTACGTGATGAACGCGCTCGGCATCACCAAGCTGAAGGCAAAGACCTGACGTGAGTGCGCAAGCACATGGTCCGCAGGCGGGCGGGCTCGGCATCTCCGGCCGCATCGCCCGCGCTTTCCTGACCACGCAGATCACGCCGCTGCTGGCGCTGGTCGGGCTGCTGATGGGCCTGTTCGCCGTGCTCGTCACGCCGAAGGAGGAAGAGCCGCAGATCAACGTGACGATGGCCAACGTGCTGATCCCGTTTCCGGGCGCCGGAACAGAGGACGTGCACAACATCGTCACCGTGCCGGCCGAGCAGGTGATCTCGCAGATCACCGGCGTCGAGCACGTGTTCTCGGTCACCCGCCCCGGGTTGGCCATCCTGACGGTGCAGTTCAAGGTCGGCGAGGACCGGATTGCGGCGCTGGTGCGGCTGTATGACACGCTGATGTCGAACAGCGACTGGGTCAAGCGACATGTCGGCGTGCTCGATCCGATCGTCAAGCCGAAGGGCATCGACGACGTGCCGATCGTTGCGCTCACGCTGCACAGCGAGCGGCCGGAGGTGGGCAGTCTGGCGCTGTCGAAGATCGCGCACGCGGTGGAAGTGGAACTGAAGCGCGTGCCGGGCACGCGCGAAGTGGTCACGCTCGGCGGACCGGACCACGTCGTGCGCGTGACCATCGAGCCGGAGCGGATGAACGCGCACGGTGTCACGCTGGCCGACATCGAGCGCGCGCTGGCGGCAACCAACGTGTCAATGCCGGCCGGGGCCGTCACCGCGGGCAACCAGGACATCGAGGTGCGCGCCGGCCAGTTCCTGACCAGCAGCCGCGAGGTCGCCGAACTGATCGTCGGCGTACGGCCGGAAGGCCGCGGCGGCAGGCGTCCGGTCTACCTCGCCGACGTGGCGCGCGTGGCCGACGGCGCCGATCTTCCGACGCAATACGTCTGGCACGGCACGCGCGAGCAGGGCGGCTCGGGCGCCGCCGAGCGCCCGGCGGTGACGATCGCGGTATCGAAGAAGGCCGGCGAAAACGCCTCCTCCGTGGCCGACGACGTGATCGCCCGTGTCGGACAGCTGAAGGGCCAGTTGATCCCGGCCGACGTCAAGGTCGTCGAGACGCGCAACTACGGCAATACGGCGCGCGACAAGGCCAACAAGCTGATCCAGAAGCTGGTCTTCGCCACGTTGTCGGTGGTGGCGCTGGTCTGGGCGGCGCTCGGCCGGCGCGAGGCGGTGATCGTCGGCCTGGCCGTCGTGCTGACGCTGGCCACGACGCTGTTCGCCTCCTGGGCCTGGGGCTTCACGCTGAACCGCGTTTCGCTCTTCGCGCTGATCTTCTCGATCGGCATTCTCGTCGACGACGCCATCGTCGTCGTGGAAAACATTCATCGCGTCGCCCATGGCGACGCGATGAGTGTTTCGGCGCAGGCTAACGTCGACGCAGCCGACGTTAAGGGCGCGGAAGCGCCCGGCCGAAGCCAGAACATCCACCGCTTCGATCCGACCGAGATGATTCCGCGCGCGGTCGACGAGGTGGGCGGGCCGACGATCCTGGCGACATTGACGGTGATCGCCGCGCTGCTGCCGATGGCCTTCGTCACCGGGCTGATGGGCCCGTACATGAGCCCGATCCCGATCAACGCCAGCATGGGCATGCTGCTGTCGCTGGCCATCGCCTTCGTCGTCACGCCCTGGCTGGCGCTGCGGCTGCTGTACCACCGGAGCTCGGGCGCGCACGCACAGCCGTCGAGCGCCGACAGGCTGGGCGCCTGGCTGGCCCGGTTCTTCGGCAACGTCATGACGCCGTTCCTGCGCGGCGCCGCCGGCCGGCGCAACCGCTGGCTGCTGGCCGCGGGCATCGGGCTGGCGATCGTGGCTGCCGTGGCGCTGGCGCCGCTGAAGCTGGTGGTGCTGAAGATGCTGCCGTTCGACAACAAGTCGGAGTTCCAGGTCGTCGTCGACGCGCCGACCGGCACCCCGGTCGAGCGCACCGCGGCGCTGCTGCGTGAACTCGGCGCCGAGGTGGCAAAGCTGCCGGAGGTCACGCACTACCAGGCCTACGCGGGCCTGTCGGCGCCGATCAACTTCAATGGCCTCGTCCGGCAGTACTACCTGCGCGCCGGCGGCGAGGTCGGCGACCTGCAGGTGAACCTCGTCGATGCGCACGAGCGCAAGCGCAAGAGCCACGAGATCGCGCAGGCCGTGCGGCCGGCGCTCGAAGCGATCGCGCGCCGCTACAACGCCGACCTGAAGGTGGTCGAGGTGCCGCCCGGACCGCCGGTGCTGTCGCCGCTGGTGGCCGAGATCTACGGGCCCGATTACGACGCGCAGATGGCGCTGGCGCGCGAGGTGCGCAGGGTCTTCGAGTCCACGGCGGACATCGTCGCCATCGACGACAGCATGCTCGACCCGGGCACGCGGCTTCTGCTGCGCGTGGACACCGCCAAGGCGGCGTTGTACGGCATCCCCGCGTCGGACGCGGCGCGTGCGGCGAGGCTGGCGATGGCAGGCGAGGACATCACGCCGCTGCACGACGGCCAGTCGAAGTACGCGGTGCCGGTGCGCGTCGGGCTGGCGCCGGAGGCTAAGGGTGGGCTGGAGGCGCTGCTCAAGCTGAAGTTGCGCGGCCAGTTGCCGACCGCCGATGGCCGCACCGAGAGCTACGAGATCGCGCTCGCCGAACTGGTGACGCCGGTGGCCGCGCCGCGCGAGCGCGTGATCTACCGCAAGGATCTGCAGCCGGTCGTCTACGTCGTCGGCGACGTCGCCGGCGGCGTTGGCAGGACCGACTCGCCGCTGTACGGCATGTTCGACATGCGCCCGGCGCTGGCCAAGATCGCGCCGCCGGGCGGGCTGGCGATGAACGAACACTGGATCGCGCCGCCGTCGGACCGCTACGGCGCCTTCGGTCTGAAATGGGACGGCGAATGGCAGGTGACGTACGAGACCTTCCGCGACATGGGCATCGCTTACGGCGTCGGGCTGATCCTGATCTACCTGCTGGTGGTGGCGCAGTTCCGCTCCTACCTGACGCCGCTGATCATCATGGCGCCGATCCCGCTGACCATCATCGGCGTGATGCCCGGGCACGCGGCTCTGGGCGCGCAGTTCACCGCCACGTCGATGATCGGCATGATCGCGCTGGCCGGCATCATCGTGCGCAACTCGATCCTGCTCGTCGACTTCATCAACCTGAAGCTCACCGAGGGTGCCGACTTCCAGCAGGCGGTGATCGACGCCGCAGCCACGCGTGCCAAGCCGATCGTGCTGACCGCGGTGGCGGCGATGCTCGGCGCGCTGTTCATCCTCGACGACCCGATCTTCAACGGGCTGGCGATCGCGCTGCTCGGCGGCATCTTCGTCTCGACGCTGCTGACGCTGGTCGTCATCCCGGTGCTGTACTACGCCGCCAACCATCGCCGCCTCGGCTCGACCACGGCGGCCGCCGCTTCGACCCCCGCCCCTGAAGGAATCAAGCCATGACCGTTGATCGCCTGATCCGCATCTTTGCCGGCAGCTTCATCCTGCTGTCGCTCGCCCTCGGCGTCGAGGGCAGTCCGCTCTTCGTTTCGAAGTGGTGGCTCGCCTTTACGGCCTTCGTCGGCGCCAACCTGCTGCAGTTCGGCTTTACCAACGTCTGTCCGCTGGGTTGGATACTTAAGAAGGCGGGCGTGCCAGAATCACGCCCGGTCTCACCATGAACGAGTGTGCCCTGATGGACAAGAGTGCCGAGGAAGCGCGACGCGGTCTGGTTCTGCGGCTGAAGCGGGTCGAAGGCCAGCTGCGCGGGATTCAGAACATGATCGAGAACGGCGCCGACTGCGAAGAGATTGCATTGCAGATGTCCGCCAGCCGCAAGGCGCTGGACAAGGCCTTCTTCGAGATGGTCGCCTGCGCCATCGAGCACCCGCAGTTTTCCTCGGCCAAGGGCGAGAAGACCAACCAGCGCGTGCAGCGCATGGCGCGGACGCTGGCCAAGTTCGCCTGACGCCCCGGCGGCGCACCAGCCCGTCGACAGCGAGCGACGATCGGTCGCGCCGCGCGGAAACGGCGCTGGCCGCCGCGCGACCACGCGGTCCCACTCGTTCTCGACTGCGGGATGCCCGGCGCCGCATCAACGGTCGCCGGCGTCTACCGGCGTGCGCCGGCGCCTTGGTGCTACTCGGGCTAGAAGGCGACGCCGAACTCGACGCCGCCGTAGGCGCCGCTGTCGCCGGATTGCCTGCGGTAGCCGCTCTTCAGTCCTATCGACCATCCGGCGCCCGCGGGCTGGGCCACCAGCACCACCCCCACCGAGCGAAAGCTGCTCTCGCGATTGCCTGCTGCAACCGCTTCGACGCCGAGGCTCAGCGTTGGCTGGGTCCGATGAATCAGGCGCAGCCGCGACCAGTGCGCGTCCTGCGTGCTGGTGTAGGAGGCGATCGCATTCGCCCTCCAGGCGGGCATGAATTCGTGCTCGCTTTCGAGCTGGAACTTCACGCCCGTCTGGCTGCCGCGCGCCTTCGCGCCTGTGTCGTCGGGACTCAGGCGGGTGTCCGTGTAGCGCAGGCCGATGTAGGCGCCCCACCAGCCGGCGCTCGTCGGCGCGCTGTAACCGAGGGCAGCCTCGGCGCCATGGGCGCTCGCCTTCACCCGGCCGGGGCCGCCGTCGTATTCGTAGCCGAAGCGATCGAGCCAGTAGCGCTGCACGAGGCCGCGGCCGGCCTCGCGCATCGGCCCGGGAAGCACGACTCCGGCATAGCTGTAGTAGGCGTCCGGCGCGGCTTCGCCGCCGGCGAGGAAATAGCGATCGTCGGCCGTGGCAGCGCCGGCTGCGAGGCAGGCCAGCGCCGCGACGGCGGCATGGGACAGCGCGGAAGATCTCGTCATGCGGCCAGCTTGTACAGGTAGACCGGTTCTGAATAGTCGTCGATCCGGCTTTCTTCGACGATCCGCGCGACGACCTTGCGCGGTCCCTCCGCGGTCAGTTCGTCGGCCTGCAGCGCGATGCCTTGTGGCAGCGCATTGAACGTCACCAGCATGCGCTGGTGCGACGCCGCCTCGGGCCGCGAAATGAAGCCGATATCCGTGGCGCCGCTGCCGCCGCCGAAGACGATCGGCACCCAGTGATGGTCGATGTTCAGGTGCAGTTCGCGCGCCGGCGGTGCGATGCGGATCGAAAGCCTCTCGATCGGCGTCGGCGTGCGTTCCTGCATGCCGTTCAGGCCCCACTGCAGATCGGAACCGAAAAGGAACATGTCGAGCTGATCGGCATCGGCGGCGCTGCTCCACGTGAACTCGCAGCCGGCAGTGGTCGCTGTCGTTGCACCCGCAGGATCGCCGGACACGATGCTGCGCACCTTTGCGTGCACCGGCAATCGGCCGGTCGGCAGGCACAGTTCGGCCTCGATTTCGTCGCCGACCAGCAGATGGTCGACGATCCGGCCGCTCAGGCGGAAGCCTGACGAGGACAAGTCGGTGGCCAGGCCGAAGGTGGTCCCGGCCAGCGTGTCGATGCGCAGCGGCATCGACAGCGGGAAGCGGTAGTCGCGGCGGCGGAAACTCGCGACCCACAGGGCGAACTTGACCACCACGCCGGCCAGCCCGAGCGTGATCGCCGCCCACATCACGTTGGCGATCAGCGCGCCGAGCGGCAGATCGGAGCCGCGGAAGTGCATGACGATGCCGACCGGAATGGCGATGGCGTTCAGTGCCAGCACCAGATACTGCGGCCACAGCGAGCGGCGCGTCGCATCGGTCGCGCCCATCGTCTTCGGCGTGACGATGAAGCGCAGCTTGCGCAGGAAGAAGCCGAAGGTCGCGGCGATGAACACCGCGAAACGCATCATGTTGTACTGCTCGGTGAGGATGCTGCGGCCGTAACCGCGCGCCACCTCCTCGAAGGCCCAGAAGGTCAGCAGGTAGTACGGAATGAAGTGCAGCAGGAACTCGTAGTCGAACGCTGCGATCGGCATCACGCCGGTGGTCAGCACGACGACCGGAGCCAGATAGAAGATCGCGCGCTGCCAGCCCTCGAAGTAGGCGAGCATCGTCGCCAGGTACGACAGGCGCTGCGCCAGCGTCAGGCCGCGGGTGAACAGGATGCCTTCGCGGCGCCACATCTGCATCGCGCCCTGGCCCCAACGCAGGCGCTGCTTCAGAAAGGGGATGGCCGTGGACGGCGCCAGGCCGAAGGCGAGCGGCCGCGTGTAGTACACCGAGCGCCAGCCACGCTTGTGCAGCTTCAGCGAGGTATGGATGTCCTCCGTGACCGTGCCGGTGGCAAAGCCGCCGATGTCGTCGAGGGCGGTGCGGCGGATCACGGCGCAGCTGCCGCAGAAGAACGCCGAGTTCAGGCGGTCCTTGCCGGCCTGGATCACGCGGAAGAACAGCGCCTGCTCGTTCCACACCAGCGAGCCGCCGCGGCGGGCGCGATGCTGGAAAGAATCGAGGTTGTAGAAGTCCTGCGGCGTCTGCACGAACGCGACGCGCTCGTCGGTGAAGAAGCCCAGCGTGTCCTCGAGGAATCCCGGCGCCGGTGCGTGGTCGGCGTCGAAGATGGCGATGTAGTCGGCATCGCAATGGCGCAGGGCGTTGTTCAGGTTGCCGGCCTTGGCGTGCGCGTTCTCGGTGCGGGCCAGGTAACGGCAACCCAGTTCCTCGGCCAGCGCCCGCATCTCGGGCCGATTGCCGTCGTCGAGCAGCCAGGTCTCGTGCGGGTACTTCATCCGCTTCGCCGCCAGCAGCGTCCGCCGGACCAGTTCGACCGGCTCGTTGATCGTCGGAATGAAGGCGGCGACGCGCAGCCCCTCGGCGACCGGCAGCGGCCGCCGCTGCGTCAGGCCCCAGCACATGTAGATGTAGAGCAGGGCGCAGGCAAAGCCGAAGACCTCGGCGCCGTAGATCAACCAGGAAAACGCCGGCGCCTCAGGATTGAAGCTCGACGGCCGCCATTGCAGGTACCAGAGGCCGACCAGGATGAAGGCCCAGACCAGCAGCCGCTGCCCGGGCAACAGGTTTGCGTGTCGCGGAGCAGCGCCTGCGCTCGTTTCTCTATTGCTTTCGGCGGTCATCAGCAGCGAATGCGTTCGTCAAGAGGTGCGAGATCCGGTTGGGCAGTTGGCTGGACAGCGGGGCGGTCGTTCCCGCGGCAAAGCCGGGCGAGCGCCCGCTTTCCGGAAGTTGCCCTTGCTTCGGTACCTTAGGTACGGTAGTTATACCGCAAAGACGGTATTCCACCGACCAACCAGCTACCAGTGGCAGGTGACGACCGGCGGAAGGTCGGGCTGGCCAGCCGCTGCGCGGGAGGCCGGGCAGCTTTGCCTGGGAGCGGATCAGGCCTGGCGCGATTGGCCGTAGCCGGCGAACTTCCCGATGACGCGCTGCATTTCATCGGCCGCAAGCTGTGGCGGCTCGCCGAGCGCCTGGGCGGCGAGGTACATGCGCGCCAGATGCTCGACCTCGATTGCCAGCGCCAGCGCCTGCTCAGGCGAGGCCTCGCAGGCGATCACGCCGTGGTGGGCCAGCAGGCAGGCCTTGCGGTCGACGAGCGCGGCGACAGCGTGGTCCGACAGTTGCTGAGTGCCGAAGGTGGCGTAAGGCGCGCAGCGGATGTCCACGCCGCCGGCGGCAGCGACCATGTAGTGAAACGGCGGGATGCCCCGGCCATGGCAGGCCAGGGCAGTGGCGGCGGCGGAATGGGAGTGCACGATCGCCGCGAACTCCGGCCGGATCCGGTAAATGTCGAGATGGAACCGCCATTCGCTGCTCGGCATCCGTTTGCCGATGTGGCTGCCGTCGGACAGGCGCATGAAGACCAGGTCCGCCGGCTGCAGCCGGTCGTAGTCCATACCCGTCGGCGTGATCAGCAGCCCCTCCAGCGCGCCGCGCGTGCACCGCACCGAAACGTTGCCGGCCTTGTTGACGTTGATGCCCGTTTCGTTCATCGCCCGCGCGGTGCGGACGACCGCCTGGCGCAGTGCGGTCGAGTCCTCGGCCGGCAGCGGCTTCGTCTCGTCCATCGGCAGGGGTGTCATGCCGCGGCGCGCGCCGGTGAAAACAACTCCGCCAGTTCGCGCGGCCGGGCGATGCCGCGTTCGGTGACGATGCCGGCGACAAGCCGCGCCGGCGTCACGTCGAAAGCCGGGTTGGCCACGGGCGTCGATGGACCGGCGAGCGCGACCTGCGACGGCTTGCCGTCGCCGCCGCGGCCGAGGACGAGGCGCACCTCGTCGCCGCTGCGTTCCTCGATCGGGATCGAAGCCACCGTGCTCAGCTGCCAGTCGATGGTCGGCGAAGGCACGGCAGCGAAAAAGGGCACGCCATTGTCGAATGCCGCCAGGGCCTTCAGGTAGGTGCCGATCTTGTTGCACACGTCGCCGTCGCGGCTGACACGGTCGGCGCCGACCAGCACCATGTCGACCTGGCCGCGCTGCATCAGCAGGCCGCCGGCGTTGTCCGCCACCAGCGTGTGCGGCACGCCATGCGCCGCCAGTTCCCAGACGGTCAGCAAGCCCTGGTTGCGTGGCCGCGTTTCATCGACCCACACGTGCAACGGCACGCCCGCGTCGTGCGCCTGATAGATCGCCGACAGCGCGGTGCCATAGTCGACGGTGGCGAGCCAGCCGGCATTGCAGTGGGTCAGCACGTTCACCGGACGGCCGCCGCGCGCGTGTGCCGCGGCGATCAGTTCGGCGCCGTGGCGGCCCAGTTCGCGATTGATCGCGACATCCTCCTCGGCGATGCGCCCCGCCTCGGCCCATGCAGCCGCGGCCCGCTCCGATGCCGGCAGCGGCTGCAGCAGGCTGCGCATCCGCTCGAGCGCCCAGCGCAGGTTCACTGCGGTCGGCCGCGTTGCCAGCAGCCGCCCGTGCGCCCCGGCCAAGGACGTGTCGTCCGCGTCGCGCCGCAGCGCCAGCGCCAGACCGTAAGCGGCGGTCACGCCGATCAGCGGCGCGCCGCGCACCTGCATCGAGCGGATCGCCTGCTCGATCTCGGCGCAGCTGGCCAGCCGCAGCGGCGCGAACGAATGCGGAAGTCGCGTCTGATCGACGATGCGCACCGCGCCGGTCCCGTCCTCGCTGATGGAGCGCCACCAGACGCCGTCGACTTTCATGCGTTCGATTCTACGGTTGCGTGCTGTGCCCTGCCGGAAAGCGCGAGGACATTGCCGGCGACCGCCAGGGCAATGCCGAGCACAGTGGCCGCACGCCAGGGGTAGCCCTCGAACAGCGCCGAAATGAACAAGGCCACGACGGTCGACATCACGCCGACGTACGCTGCACGCGCCGCGCCGATGCGCCCGATCAGCGCGTAATAGGCGCCGAAAGCCAGCACCGAGCCGGCCAGCGCCAGGTACAGCAACGCGCCGGCGAACGGCCGCGACCAGTGGATGTCGACAGCGACCTCAAGCAGCAGCACGGCGAGCCACGAACCGGCGGCACCATAGGCCATCGCGAAGGCCAGCGGCACCCAGCCGCGCACGCCGCGTCCCTGCTGCCCGGCGATCACCATGTTGGAAAGGCAACTGGCCAGCACCGCGCCCGCGGTCAGCAACGCGCCAATCGCCAGCGGCGTGCTGCTTTGCAGGCGGGCAAACTCGGGCTGGAAGATCAGCGCGATGCCGGCCAGCCCGCACAGGCCGCCGGCGGCCACGCGGCGCGACATCCTGGTGCCGAAGAACAGGCGCGCCAGCACCATGTTGACCAGCGGCGCAGCCGAATAGCCGACCGCCACCAGCCCGGAAACGATATAGCGCTGGCTGTGATAGACGAGCAGGTAGCTGATGCAGAAGCCGAGCAGCCCGAGCAGCAGCAGCCACAGGTGCTCTCTGCGCGGCAGCCGCAGGTCGATGCGCCGCGCGGCGCACCAGGCGAACACCGCGGCGGCGGCGAGCGTAAAGCGCAGCGCTACGCCGACCTCCGGCGCCGCGCGGTCGATCTGGAAGGTGATCGCGATCCAGGTCGTGCCCCAGATCGCCACGCAGGCGAAGAACAGTGCGGCGGTCGGCATCGCGCGATTGTCACCGGGCGCGCGCCGGTCGATGCCTCGCCAGAAAAAAAAGCCGCGGCGATTGCCGCGGCCCGTTGCGGATCAGATACCGGGCTCAGAACCTGTACAGCAGTCCGAGCGACAGAAGGTCGACGTTGTCCTTCTCGTCGCCATACTTGATGCGGAAGCGCTCCCACTCGAGGCGCGCGCCGAGGTTCTTGGTGAAGTCGTAGCCGCCGCCGAAGCCGTAGTACAGGTTGGTCGACGTCTTCGACTCACTTTCGCTCAGACCGAGCGCGCTGATGGTCAGCTTCGTCTTCAGGCTGGCGAATCCGAGTTTGGCGAACACTGATGCCTGGTCGAACGGCGCCGCAGCGATCGCGCCGAGGAAGAAACCGCGCGATTTCAGTTCGCCGGTGCCGCTGACGGTGGTGCTGTCGATTTCGAACACGCCGCTGGCCTTGACCTTGCCCAGATCCGCCCAGCCGGCCTCGACGCCGACGTAGGGCATGAACATGTACCCGCCGTAGAGCTTGTAGCCGGTGTCCTTCTTGTCGCAGCTGGTCAATCCGGTGCAGTCGACCTTGTAGTCGGACTGGCCGACCGATGCGCCGACGTAGCCCTGCGCGAACGCGGCCGTGGTCATTGCGCCGGCCAGAACGACGAATGCGCCGGCAAGCGTGGATCTCAATTTCATACGAACCTCCGCTGACTAATTTCTTTATCGACAAGTCCAACCTGACTGCCGACAGTGCTAAGCCTGCGCTGATGAGGTCAGCAGCGCTTGCCCTCAGTCAAGGCACGAAGCGTCTGTTGCTTA
>CAZDXQ010000076.1:0-12425 GCA_964509545.1 uncultured Burkholderiaceae bacterium
GGCGCATCGCGTCGTTGCGGCTCGGGTCCTTGCCTCGGGCAATGGTCCCCTCGCCCCGCCTCGCGCTGCATCCCCAGGCGGCCCCGCCGCGACCGCCGGGGATTCTGAGATAGGTTCTAGTACCCGCTGCGGCCGGGTATTGTGCGGCCGCGCGCCACGCCTGCCTGTTCCCATCCATGCTGCAACTGCCGCTTCGCCAGCATGTCGCCCGCCTGCTGGCCGACTGGCGGACTCTGGCCGAGCGTTTCCTCGCCTCGCCGCAGGGTGCCGCGCTGCAGGCGTTTCTCGAAGGGCGCGCGGCGGCCGGCGCGTCGATCTATCCGCCACAGCCCTTTCATGCGCTCGAACTGACGCCGCTCGAGCGCGTTCGCGCCGTCATCCTCGGCCAGGACCCGTACCATGGCGCCGGCCAGGCGCACGGTCTCGCCTTTTCCGTCCCGGAAGGGGTGCGGCCGCCGCCGAGCCTGCGCAACATCTTTGTCGAACTGAACCGGGATCTGGGCTGCCCGGCGCCGCCCTCCGGCAACCTGCAGCATTGGGCGCGCCAGGGCGTGCTGCTGCTCAACGCCGTGCTGACCGTCGAGGAGGGCCGGCCGGCGAGTCATGCCGGCATCGGCTGGGAACGCTTCACCGATACGGTGATCGAGACGCTGGCGCGGCACGCCTCGCCGAAGGTGTTCCTGCTGTGGGGCGCGCATGCGCAGGCCAGCGAGCCGCGGATCGCCGCGGCGGAAACCGGCCATTGCGTGCTGACTGCCAACCATCCGAGCCCGCTGTCGGCACGGCGCGGCCCGCAACCGTTCATCGGTTGCGGCCATTTTTCGCTGGCGAACGCGTTTCTCGAATCGAAGGCCCGTGGCGCGATCGACTGGTGCGCTGGGGAATAGCGCCGTGCGCCGTCGCACCGACTCGAAGCGCGCGCGCCACTGAATGCCGGACGTCGACTGCCAGGCTCAATTGCCGACCAGCGGGCCGGAGATGCCCTGCTAAGGGCTAACCCTTAACAAACGGAGCATAATCGCGGCCGCTTTGCCGCAGACCCCGATGTCCGCCGTCGCGCGTTCGCTGTTCCCCCTTTTCAATGTCCTGGGCGCGAGCATCGCGGTCTTCGCCGCGGCGATGCTCGCGCCGCTGGCGGTGGCGTTCTTCGGCGACGAGGAGGCACTGACCGCATACGACACGGCGTTTCTGATCACGTTCGTCAGCGGCGCGGCGATATGGCTGGCCACGCGGCCGTTCAAGCGCGAACTTCAGCCGCGCGACGGCTTCCTGCTGGTGACGCTGATCTGGACCGTGCTGCCGGCGTTCGCCACGCTGCCGCTGCTGCTGCACCTGCGGGGCCTGTCCTTCACCGACGCCTATTTCGAGGCGGTTTCGGGGATGACGACGACCGGCGCGACCACGCTTTCCAGCTTGGACGAATTGCCGGCGTCGATCAACTTCTGGCGCTGCCTGCTGCAGTGGATCGGCGGCATGGGCATCCTGGTGCTGATGGTGGCGATCCTGCCGATGCTCGGCGTCGGCGGCACGCAGCTGTTCCGCGCCGAGACGGCGGGGCCGATCAAGGACACCAAGCTGACGCCACGCATCACCGACACCGCGATCGGCCTGTGGAGCGTCTACGGCGCCATCTCGCTGGCCTGCTTCCTCGCGTACTGGGCCGGTGGCATGGGCGCGCTCGACGCGGCGATGCACATGTTCACGACGATGAGCCTTGGCGGGTTGTCGTCGTATGACGCCAGCTTCGGCCACTTCGATTCGCCGCTGCTGGAATGGATCGCAGTGGTCTTCATGGTCGTGGCGAGCATCAATTTCGCGCTTTACTTCCTCGTCCTGCGCAAGCGATCGGTCGGCGTGCTTTTTTCCGACGTCGAGGCGCGCGGCACGGTGCTGGTGCTGGCGGGCAGCGTGTTGCTGGTCGCCGGCTATCTGCTCTGGCAGGGCGTATACAGCGAGCCCTGGGTGGCCCTGCGCCACTCAGCCTTCAACGTCGTGTCGATCGCTTCCACCACCGGCTACGCGACCGTGGACTTCAACCAGTGGCCGAGCTTCGCGCCCTGGTTCATGCTGATGCTCTCCGGCGTCGCCACCAGTGCCGGCTCGACCGGCGCCGGCATCAAGATGATCCGCTTCATCGTGCTGCTGAAGCAGGCGCGGCGCGAGATGCTGCGGGCGCTGCATCCGAGCGTGATCAGCCCGGTGAGGCTGCGCGATGCGGTCGTCGAGAACAACGTGATCTTCGCCGTGCTCGCCTTCATGCTGATGTACGGCAGCACGGTGATCGCGCTGACCTTTCTGCTGACGATCTCCGGCCTGGACGTCATCACCGCCTTCTCCGCGGTCGTCGCCTGCGTCAACAACATGGGCCCGGGTTTGAATCAGGTGGGGCCGGCGACCAACTACGCGGTGCTCGATGACTTCGAGACCTGGGTCTGCACGGTGGCGATGCTGCTCGGCCGGCTGGAGATGATGTCGGTCTTCGTGCTGCTCACGCCGGCGTTCTGGCGCAGTTAGGCACGGCAACGCCGTTGCCGGGCTGAAACGCGCGCCCCGTCGCAGGCGCCGAGCGGCAATCGATTACGCCGGGCGACGGGCCGCCGCCGCGGCGGCCTCCCGTGTCAGCGCGCGACCGTCACCGCGCGTTGATGCGCCGCGGCCCGCGTCGGGCCGGTTCGCTGCAAGGGGGATCCCGTGGTCGAGTCGCTGCAATCGGCGTTTGCGTCGAGTCCGCTGCTGTCCGGTGGCGCCGCGCTGGCCGTCGCCGGCATCCTCGCCGTTTGGCTGCGCGAGGTCCCCAGCAAGGTCGCGGCGTGGGCGCGGCATTTTCTCGTCACCACGCTCGCCGTCGACAGCCGCGACGAGTTGATGTTTCCGGCGCTGGTCGAGTACATGGACAGCCGCGACGCGCTGCGGCGGATCAACAACTTCACCGTGCGCACCGTGCGCCAGCAAAGTTCCAGCTACCAGAGCCTGCAGGACGAACTGCAGCAGGGCGGGCGGCCGGCGGCGCTGTTTTCGCCCGGTGAAGGTTTCCACATCTTCTTCCTCGACGGCCGGCTGATGTGGATGAAGCGCGAGGTCCAGGTCGGAGCGGTGGTCGTCGAGAAGATCACGCTGTCCACCCCCGGTCGCGACAAGCGGCCGCTGGAGGCGATCGTGCACGCGGCGATGAACCAGCGCATCGAACGCGAGCTGAACCGGATCGCGGTGTACGTGCCCAGCCCGTACAACAACGAGTGGACGCGGGCGCGGCTGGGCAACAACCGCAAGCTCGACTCGGTTGTGCTCAAGGCGGGGCAAAAGGAGGCGGTTCTGGCCGACCTCGAGCGCTTCTTCGCCTCGCGCGAACGCTACGAGACGCTGGGCATTCCGTGGCGGCGCGGCTACCTGCTGTACGGCCCGCCGGGAACGGGCAAGACGTCGCTGGTCACGGCGCTGGCCTCCGAGCTGCGGCTAAACGTGTGCGTGCTGTCGCTCGCGTCGCCGAACGTCACCGACGAGAAGATCGGCAACCTGCTGGCCAGCGTGCCGCGGCGTTCGGTGATCCTGATCGAGGACGTCGACGCCTTCTTTCAGCAGCGTCACAAGGCCGATACCGGCGTCAAGGTGTCGTACTCCGGCTTCATCAATGCGCTCGACGGCGTTGCCGCCCACGAGGGTTCGGTGGTGTTCCTGACCACCAACCATCCGCAGCTGATCGACGAGGCCGCGATCCGCTCCGGCCGCGTCGACTTCCGCATGGAGCTCGGGCTGTGCGATCGCGACCAGCTGGCGCGGATGTTCCGCAAGTTCTTCGACGACGAGGCCGCGGCGGCACAATTCGCCGATGCGGTGAGCCCGGACCGCTGGTCGCCGGCGCAGGTGCAGGAGCGGCTGCTCAAGGCGGCGTCAGCGGACGAGGCGATCCGGCTTTTTACCGAGTCCTCGATGGCGGAGACGGTGCCGCTGCTGCGCGCTGCATAACGGCTGCGGCGCGCCGGTGCCGATGGCGGCACAAGCGCTTGCGAGGCGCTCGCCGAGCGCAACGCGCCGATTGGCGGGGCGGGTCTCACGGCCTTTGGCGATGCGGCGTGGTCGCCGCCCTCGCGCGGCGGCAGCCGGCAGGCGTTGCCGAATCAGCCGGCCGCGACCGCCCAGCGCCACGTGTCGCGACCCGCCGCCTTGGCCTCGTAGAGGGCGCGGTCGGCGCGCGCCAACGCGTCCGCCAATGGTTCCGCCGCGCCTACTTCCGCCATGCCGGCGCTTGCCCGCAGGTGCAGCGTCGCGCCATCGGCCAGGCGCAGAGGAGCGGTGCGCAGGGCCTGCAGGATGCGCTCCACCGCGCGTCGCGCCGCCTCGCGGTCCGAAGCCTGCAGCAGCGCGAGGAACTCCTCGCCGCCAAAACGGAACACCGGCTCGCCGGCGCGGCAATGACTGCGCAGCAGGATGGCCACATGTTGCAATGCCTGGTCGCCGGCCGCATGGCCCTGCGTGTCGTTGACGCGCTTGAAGTGGTCGAGGTCGAGGATCAGCGCCAGCAGCATTTCCCCGTGCCGCTGCGCCTGGGCGCGGCAGCGCAGGAATTCCTCCTCCAGCCCGTAGCGCAGCGGCAGCCCGGTCAGCGGGTCGATGCGCGCGCTGTGGGCGAGGTACGCCGTCTTCAGGTGTGCCAGGTCGGCGACGACGCCGGCCTGTGTCCGCTCGAAGATATCCAGTTCCCCGGCATCCCCGGCCTCGCCGGCCAGGATGCGGTGGCAGATGCGCTGCGCCGCGTCGTGCATCTGCCGATGGTGCTCGTGCAGGCGCCGGGCGGCGACGACGTCGAGCTGATCGAGGCGCTCGCGGTAGCGCTGCATCCAGGCGTCGAAGCGGCAACGGTGGTGCGCGTCGTCGGCCAGCACATCGCGGCCCGGCGGCGTGCGCAGCACCGCGCAGCGCAGAATGCGGCGCGTCCACGACATGTGCCATTGCGCGGCTTCGTCGAGTTCGAGCACGAAGCGCTCGGTGTCGTGGTTGAAGGCGTCGGCGCACACGAGACCATGATGCCGGAGAAAGTTCCGCGACGGCTGATCTGCGTTCAGACTCCGCGTCTGCCGACCGCGGCACGGCCGGCCGGAGCGATCGTCCCGGGCGCCACAGGGCCATGCCGTGTCTTGGCGCCGGTCGCCTTCGGCGAATCGACCGAGGCGGCGGATCTATCGTGCGGCGGCGGGCCGTCGCCCCGGATCGACCGGCGCGAACCGGAACGGCGCTGCCAGCGCCCGGACGATCGGCCCGTCGCGGTTGTACAGGTCGGGACGGAACTGCAGTTCGCCGTCGGTCACGCTGGCCGTGAAGTACAGCAGCAGCACCGGCACGGTCCGGCGGACCGGGACCGTCTGCGTCCTGCCGCTGGCGATCGCCTCGCGCAACTGCGGCTCCGACCAGCGCTGCGCATCGTCGAGCAGCAGCGTGGCCAGGTCGAGCGGCCGTTCGATGCGGATGCAGCCGGAGCTGAAGGCGCGCACCGTCTTCTCGAACAGCGCGCGCGACGGCGTGTCGTGCAGGTATACCGAGTGCTCGTTGGGGAACATGAACTTGATCGTGCCGAGCGGGTTCTCCCGTCCCGGCGCCTGCACGATCTGGTGCGGGAAGGCGCGCGGCTGGCTGCGGTACAGCGACCAGTCGATCGTCGACGGATCAATGCGGCGGCCGGCGCGGTCGAGGATGCGCATGTCGTGCTGCTGCAGGTAGCTTGGATCGCGGATCACCTTCGGCAGCACGTCCTCGCGCAGGATGGTCGGCGGCACGTTCCATTCCGGATTGAGCACCAGGTACTTCATCAGCGCGCGGAACTCCGGCGTGGTGCGGAACGGCCGGCCGACGACCACGCGCGAAGACCAGGCAGGCCTGTCGTTGAGCCACAGTTGCGCACCGAAGCCGGCGATGTCGACCAGCAGGTAGTCGCCGGCGAGTTCACGCGCCACCCAGCGCAGCCGTTCGAGATTGGCGCGCACCTGGGCAATGCGCTCGGCGACGGTCACGTTCATCGCCGCCAGGCTGGCGCGTCCGAGCACGCCGTCGGCCTCGAGTCCGTGCCGCGCCTGGAAGTGCTGCACGGCGGCTTCGAGCGCCGCATCGAAGGCTGTTCCGTCGTCGGTCGCATCGAGTTCGCCGTCCGCCCGCAGCCGCTGGCGCAGCTGGCGCACACGCGGACCCGCCGCGCCGCGTTCGAGCTTGGGGCCGTCGTCGACCCTCGGCCAGCCGCCGCGGCGCTCGATCTCGCGCAACTGCGCCAGCGCACGGCGCAGGTCTCGATACAGAGGCAGGCGAGGCGCCAGCGCTTCGAGCGCGGCGCCCGGATCCGCCGCGGCGAGCAGGTTGGCCAGCGCGGCTGCGGGATCGGCGCCATCGAGCGTGCGGGCGAAGTTCCAGCCGTGCTGCAGGCTGCGCGGATCGGCTTTGCCGAAGTACAGGTGATAAGCCAGGCGGACGAAGGCGTCGGTCAGCAGCAGTTCACGCTCGGCCTGCGCGCGTTCGCCGTCGGCCGCAGCGTTGGCGAGCAGGTCCGCGTGATAGTCGCGCGGGTCGAGCCCGTGCGTGCGGCTGGCCTCGATCGCCGCCAGCAGCGCGCGCTCGCGCGTCGCTTCGGCCCAGAGCGGGACGAAGCCGCGCTTCTCGTAGAGCGCGGCGACGAGCGCGCGGGCCGCCGCGGAGCCGGCGCCGATGCGCGCGTCGCCGGCGCTGCGCAGGGCTTCGACCCGGTTGCGCAGCGCCTCGCTAAGTGGCTCGGCGGCGGCGACGCCGAAAAGCGCGGACGCGGCAAGCAGCAGCCCCAGCAGCCACGGGCGCAGGGGCGTGCGCATCCGGCCACGCGGCACGACCTTTTGGCGGATACCAAGTACCGTATTCAGGGTTGCGGCCGAGGGTGGCCGCCCGCGGCTGCGCTGTACCATCGGCGCCTTTGTCGGGCGAGTATTCAGGGCGATCCACATGCAATCGGGTTCTGGCGACCACGCTGGCGGGCGCCGGCGCATTCTGCGTGCCTTTGGCTGGGCAGCGCTGCTCGCGCTGCCGTATTCGCCGGCGGCATGGGCTTCCGCGCCGCGTTCTCTGTCCTTGTATCACACGCACACCGGGGAGCGCTTCGACGCCGTCTACTTCGAGCATGGCGAGTACCTGCCCGACGCCATCGCCGAACTGAGCCGTCTGCTGCGCGACTTCCGTACCGGCGATGTCTGCGCTTTCGACGCGCGGCTGTTCGACACGTTGCATGCGCTGAATCTCGCCTGCGGCGAGGGAACCTACGAGGTCGTTTCGGCCTACCGTTCCGAGCGCACCAACCAGATGCTGCGCCAGCACAGCAGGCGGGTGGCCACCAACAGCCTGCACCTTTCCGGCCGCGCCATCGATGTGCGCCTGAACGGCCGCGACACGCGCCGCCTGCGCGATGCGGCGCTGGCGCTGCAGGCCGGAGGCGTCGGCTACTACGCCCGTTCCAACTTCGTGCACCTGGACACGGGGCCGGTGCGCACCTGGTGAAGGCGCGCGCGGCCGCCGCCGTGCGCGCCGATCGATCAATGCGTGATCGACACCAGAACGCTGCACGGCGCGTGTTCGATCAGCGCCGGCGAGGTTGAGCCTCTCCACCAGCGCGCGGCCCAGCTATCGAGGTGCTTGTGGCCGATGACGATCAGGTCGGCGGCGATTTTCTTCGCGTAGCCACTGATCTCCGCCACCGGTTCGCCGACCACCACCTCGCCGCGCGCCGGATAACCCGAGCTGGCGAGGCGGCGCAGGCCATCGTCGAGGATGCCCTGGAAGCGCTGCTTTTCCTCTTCCTCGCTCTCGTTGATGTATAGGCCGCCTTCGAGACCGGCGTAGGTCGTCGCCAGCCGCGGCATCACGGCGATCAGGTGCAGTTCGGCGTGGCTCCACTGCGCGATGTCGAGCGAGTCGAGCAGCGCCTTTTGCCCGGACTCCGAGCCGTCATAAGCCAGCAGGATGCGCTTGTACATGGGAGCCTCCTCGAAACGGGATCTCGACGTGTCGTGAGCGAATTATTGCGCCGACAGGCCCCGCTGCCGCAACCACTGCGGGTTGAACAGGCGCTGCGCGTACAGTCCGCCGCGGTCGCACAACAGCGTGGCCACCCGATGGCCCGGTCCGAGCCGGCGAGCGACCTCGACGGCAGCCGCAACATTGATGCCGCTGGAGCCGCCGACGAAGAAGCCCTCATTGCGCAGCAGCCGGTAGACCATCCTTACGCAGGTCGGATCATCGATCATCACCGCATCGTCGATCGGCGTACCTTCCAGGTTGGCCGTCACCCGGGTCGTGCCGATACCCTCGGTGATTGAACTGCCCTCGGCCTTCAGTTCGCCGGTCTTCACCCAGCTGTAAAGGGCACTGCCCTGCGGGTCAGCGAGCACGATGCGCAGTTCGGCGCGCCGTTCTTTCAGGAAGCGGGCCACGCCTGCCAGGGTGCCTCCGGTGCCGGTGGCGCAGACGAACGCATCAAGGCGACCGCCGGTGTCGCGCCACAGCTCCGGGCCCGTGCTTTCGTAATGCGCCTGCCGGTTGACGACGTTGTCGAACTGGTTGGCCCAGATCGCGTTCGGCAGTTCCGCGGCCAGCCGGCCGGCGATTTTCTGATAGTTGTCGGGGTCGCGGTACGGCTTCGGCGGCACCGGCCGCACCTCGGCGCCCAGCGTGCGCAGCAGATCGAGTTTTTCCGGCGACTGGTTGTCGGGGATCACGATGATGCAGCGGTAGCCGCGTTCGGCGCAGAGGTGGGCCAGCCCGATGCCCGTGTTGCCGGCCGTGCCCTCGACGACCGTTCCGCCCGGCCGCAGCGCACCGCGCCGCTCCGCATCGCTGATGATCGCCAGCGCCGCCCGATCCTTGACCGAGCCGCCGGGATTGAGGAACTCCGCCTTGGCCAGGATCTCGCAGCCGGTTTCCGCGCTGAGTTTCTCCAGCCGGACGAGGGGCGTGTTGCCGACGCTGCCGCTGAAGCCGCTTCGAATCATCGCCGCTCACCGGTCGGCCGAAGTCCCGGGCCGCGAGACCGACCGCGGCGGGCGGGCGGCATGCCTCTGACGCCTTCGCCTTGCGGCAGAGGGCCACGTTCGCGCAGTCGGGCGCACGGGATCACTGTGGCCCCCTCTACAACGCCTTGACCAGCGCCAGGACGTCGCGGAAGTTCCGGTCGGTGCCGGCGCCGGTCCACTCGAAAAGGATCGTTTCCGTGCCGGCGAGCAGACAGCCGGCCTGTTCCATCCGCCGCAGCGAGAGATCGCGGTCGAACTGGCGTACCTCGCGCGAGCCGACCGCGTCGGCGACGACGGTGACGCCGAATCCTTCGCGGCGCAGGGCGAGCGCGGTCTGCATCACGCAGACGTGCGCCTCCATGCCGGTGACGATGATCTGCGTCCGTCCGCTGCCGCGCACGAGTTCGACGAACTGCGGATGATCGGCGGCACCGAAGGCGGTCTTCTGGTAGATCTCATCGGCGGCAAAGCGGCTGCGCATCGGCTCGATCACGGGCCCGATCTGGCCGGGGCAGTGCTCGGTCAGCAGCTTCGGGATGCCGAACAGCGCCGCGGCGTCGAGCAGAACATCGGTGCGGCGGATGATCTGCTCGTGCCCGGCGATATGTGGCGCCAGCTTGCTCTGGATGTCGATGACGAGGAGCAGGGAGTTGTCCCGGTTCGCGCGCATGTTGAGCCTATTTCGCCGGAATGCCGGCTTCGGTTGGTTGCGAATCGCTGGAGGTGGCGGCCGCTGACCGCGGCAGCGCAAGCGCCTGCGGCGCCGGCAGATCGGACATCTGGCAACCGGCCACGCAGCAGCGCCCGGGCTGGCGGTTGCGCGTGATCTTGCGCGTGGCATCGGCCAGAACACCGCGGTCGAGCAGCCTTTCGACCAGATCGACCTTGCTGCCGATCGGATAGTTGCGGTAGATCTCCGTCTTCATCGCATCCGGCGAGCCGCCGCCGTGCAGGCTGATCACCGAATACCAGCCGCCCTGGTACGAAGCGGTCAGGTCCTCGATGAAGCGCGCCACTTCGATGCGCTTCTCGTACGGAATGTCGCTGCGCGCGGTCAGTACCTCGGACAGGCGGCCCGCCGTGGCCGGATTGTGGTCTTCATCCGGGCCGGGCAGGGCGACGATCAGGCCGCCGGAGACGTGATGCGCCAGCCGGTGCATGTCGTAGATCTGCGTGGCGAGCAGCAGCTTGCCGATATTGGCGAATACTGGATCGGGTGCGATGTTGCCGGCGGCGCTGGCCTCGCCGTAAACGGACGCCGCCACGCCGCAGGCGAAGAAGCCCTCGACGATCCTGATCAGTTCGATCATCGCGTCGCGCAGGTTGTAGTGGCGGTCGAGATCGAGGCCGTTGGCTTCCGTGATCAGGGCGCCGGCGCCGATCAGCAGGTCGCCGAATCCGGCGCGCGCGCCGATGCAGGTGTGCCTGTGCTGGCTGGTGTAGTTGTACAGCATGGGCCCGACCTCGGCCCACTCGCCGGCAAGGAAGACGCGCTCCCAGGGCACCTCGACGCGGTCGAACAGGCAAACGCCCGTGGACTGGCCGAACCTGGCGCTGAACGTCGCCGCCGCCTCGCCCGGCCTTCCGGCCGGCCGGGCGACGATGGTGAGTCCTTCGGCGTCGATCGGCACCGCACAGGCGACGGCGAAGGCGGCGTCCCCATCGGTCATGGCGCGACCGGGCAGCACCAGCAGTTCGTGCATGTACGGCGCGCCCGTGACGATGGCCTTGGCGCCGGAAATGACGATGCCGCGCGTATTGCGCTCGACGATGCGCAGGTAACTGTCCGGATTCGGCTGGCGGCCGGGGCGCAGCGACCGGTCGCCCTTGGCGTCGGTCATCGCCGCGCCCAGCGTCAGGTCGTTGGCATAAACGTGTCCGAGATAGTGCTTCAGTCGTGCGTGATACTCGGTGCCATGCTCGGCATCGGTCCGATGCGTGCCGAAGAAAAGGGCGTTGAGCGCGTCGCCGCCGAGGTAGCGCTGCGCGCAACCGGTCTGCTGGCAGACGCGACGCACGGCTTCCAGCTTGTTCAGCAGATCGGCGGTCGAAAACGTCAGCGCGACCATCCGGTTCACCGGCGCGACGAAGCCGGGAACGTTGGCCTGCATCAGCGCAGCCAGGTCGGCGGCCAGGGCCATCTCGTAGGTCTTCGCCACCGCGGCCACGCCCGGCGCCAGTTGCGGCGCATCGGCAACTGAACCGATCTGTTCGCCGTCGACGTAGACAGTCGGCTTCAGTCGGCGCAGCGACTCGCGGTAGGCGTCGGCAGACATCAGCATGGCGCGCTCGCGGACAGAAGAATCGTTTCGAGGCGGCCTGTTTGGCCGCGGCGACCAAATGTAGCGCCGTCGGCGCGTGGACGTGAACCGACGACGGTCCTTTGGGCCGTGCGCCGGCGGCGGTCAGGAGGCCAGTTCGCGCTCGACGGCGGCGGCGATCTTCGCCGCCAGCTTGCGATGGCCGCTGCGGTCCGGGTGGATCTCGTTTTCCCAGTCGCCGGAAGGTCCGCCGGCACCGGCGCGCGCGCGGCGCAGCGTGCCGCGCGTGTCGACGACATGAAACTGCGGCAGCCTGGCCGGCAGCGCGAGCAGTGTCTCGGCCACCTGGTCGAGCAGGTAATCGGACAGCGGCTGCCAGACCTCCGGCGGCAGGCGGCCATTCAGTTGCGGGAACAGCCATGGACCGCCGAGACGGATGCCGATCGGGCCGCGCGCCGGGGCATCGTTCGGGGTCGGGTAGTCGTAGGTGTGCGCGAACATCGGCACGCCGGCATTCGGGCTGCCTGGCCGGTCACGGACATTGACGAAACCGGTGTAGCTGTCGCTCAGGTAGTTGCGCAGGCGGTCGAGGGCGGTGGCATCGACCAATCGCTCCGGGCGCTCGGGATCGATGTCGCCCGTGCCGATGTCGGCGCGCAGCAGGTGAGGGAAGGCGGCGATGAGGTCGTTGCCGCCGCCGGAAAGCAGGATGGCGTCCCAGCGGTAGGTACTGCGCATCGTCATCCAGCCGGCGAACTCGTCGCCGTAGTCGAACATGCGGCGGAACATCCTGTGCACCTCGTCGCCCGGATAGGCGAGATTGAGCACTACCGCGCTTTCGTCGAAGCGCAGCTCGAAGACGATGTTCTTCGGCGGAATCGAGCCGAGCGAGAACCACGAGTCACCTTCGGCGAGCAGACGCAGCGCGTAGGCGTTCAGGTCGACGCCCATCGCTTCGCCTTCGAGGTCGACCGGACGGATCACGTTCGCTCGTTGCATCGCTGCGCCTCCCTTCCGGAGTGATCCGGGCAAGGCTAACCAACGCCGCCGCCTGCGGCGACCCGCATTCCCGGCGCGGGCGGCCGTCTCAAGCTCTAAGCCGAACTTTGATGCCCAGCCCGAGCGAAGGTGTTGATTTCGCCGGGGTTGTCGG
>CAZDXQ010000077.1:0-12036 GCA_964509545.1 uncultured Burkholderiaceae bacterium
GATCACCGGCGGCCGGTGCACCAGCGCCTGCGCCACCAGCACGCGCCGCTTCATGCCGCCAGAGAGCGTGCGCATGTTGGCTTCGGCCTTGCCGGTGAGGTCGAGGTTCGCCATGACCTCGTCGATCCAATCGTCGTTGCGGCGCAGGCCGAAGTAGCCGGACTGGAAGCGCAGCGTCTCGCGCACGGTGAAAAACGGATCGAAGACGAGTTCCTGCGGCACGACGCCGATGCGGCTGCGCGCGCCGCGATAGGCGGCCACGACATCATGGCCCATGACCGTCACGCGGCCCGACGTGGCCCGGGCCAGTCCGGCAACGATCGAGATCAGCGTCGTCTTGCCGGCGCCGTTCGGGCCGAGCAGGCCGAAGAACTCGCCCTGCTCGATGCGCAGGCTGACACCGTCGAGCGCCGTCACGCGCGAATAGCGCTTGACGACGTCGGTGGCTTCGATGGCAGCAGCGGGCATTGCAGAAACGAAAAGGCCGCCGCCTTGCGATCAAGGCGGCGGCCAACCCATTGTAAGAGTTCCTCCGGCCCCGCCTTATGCGGCACGATGGCCGTCGAGAGGAAGCAGCCCGTCGACGCCGTAAAGCTTGGCCAGGCTGGCGATGTCGCCCGGCACGCCGCTCAGGACCAGGCGGCCGCCGCGCGCCTGCGTCTGCCGCTGCCACTCGAGCAGCATGGCGACGGCCGCGCTGTCGACCTCGGCCACCGCGGACAGGTCGAACTCGAACTCGCCGCGCGCGATGGCCGCGGCGCCCTTGAGAAGGAGTTCGCCGGCATTGGCGTTGGTGATCGAGCTTGCTTCGACCTTCATCGGCTGCGGCACCGGGTCAGGAGGACTTGCTTTCCAGCGCCTTGTTACGCTCGACCAGCGACTTGATCAGGCCGTCGACGCCGCCGCGGCTGATTTCGCCGGCGAAGGTGTTGCGGTAGTTCTCCACCAGCCATACGCCGAGCACGTTGACGTCGTAGATCTTCCAGCCGGCGTCGGTCTTCTCCAGCCGGTAATCGAGCTGGATCGGGTCGCCGCGCGAGGCCACAACCTGCGTGCGCACGGTGACGTCGGTGTCGGTCGGCGCGGCACGGAAGGGGCGCAGCTCGACCTTGTGGTCCTTGACCACCGAAACCGCGCCGGCGTAGGTGCGCACCAGCAGCGAGCGGAACTCGCGGGTCAAGGCCTGCCGCTGCTCGGCCGACGCATCGCGCCAGCCGCGGCCGACGGCCAGCCGCGTCATCTTGCCAAAGTCGACATACGGCAGGATCTTCTCGTCGACCAGGGCATTGAGCTTGTTGATGTCGCCGGACTGAAGGCTCGGATCCTTGCGGATCGACTCGAGCACATCCTCCGACAGCTTCTTGATCAGCACGTCGGGCGCGCTCAGTGCGGCATTGGCCGTTCCCTGCGCACTGGCGGCCGGCGTGGCGACGATGCCGCCGGCCGCGAGCGCGGCGACGGCGAGAGAAACGACCAGAATCGTGTTACGCATCGCTGCAATTCCTCGTCAGGTTCTGCCCGTTCGGCTCGTTCAGGCGCCCGGGTCCGGCGCCCCGCGATCCCGAGGCGCTGCGGCGACCGCGGGGCCGCCGGAAACGTGAACATTAACGCGGCGGCTGTGCTGCCGGTTGATCCCTTTGCGGTGTTGCGCCGGACTTGTCGGCGGGAGTGTCTTCCTCTTCCTCGGGATCGCGCAAGCGAGGCGGATTGCCGTCATGGACGAGATTGCGCCGACGCTGCAGGTAGCCATCGCGAACGAACTGATACTTGTCCAGCGCAGCCGCGTCGAGGACCTTCTCCGCCTGCAGCAGGCTGGCACGCGTGTCGACGACCCGCGTGCCCGTGAGCGTGTTGCGCGTGCGGACATGGTCGACGTAGCCCACGGGATCGGTCACGCCCATATCGACCACGCGCCCCAGCGCGTCACGGATCGTGCTGGGGCCGAGCAACGGCAACACGAAGTACGGCCCTGGCAGCAGCCCCCAGCGGCCCAGCGTCTGGCCAAAATCCTCGTTGTTTCTTTGCAGCCCGGCCTTTGCCGCCACATCGAAGCAGCCGAGCAGGCCGACCGTGCTGTTGAGCGCGAAGCGGCAGACATCAGCGGCAGCGTCGGCCAGCTTGCCCTGCAGCAGGTTGTTCAGCGCCGTGGGCAGCTCGCCGAGGTTGGCAAAGATGTTGCCGACGCAGTTGCGCACCACCTCAGGCAGCGACGCCTCGTAGATCTGCGCGATCGGCTTGAGCAGCGCACGGTCGACGCGATCGTTGAACTCGAACATGTGCCGGTTGTAGACCTCGAAGGGATCGACCGGATTCGTCCCCGCGCCCTGCGGGATCGAGGCGCAGCCGACGAGCCCGCCCGCAAGAGCAAGCGCCGCGAGGCGCAGCCAGACCGAGCGGCCCGCGGGCTCGTCGCCCCGGCCCCCGACAACAGCACTCGGGGGCAGGCTCCGGCCGGGGCCCAAGCTCGTCCGCACAACGAGCCCGCCCGCGCGGACAAGCGCGCGCAGACGTGCAAGCAAGCGCGTTGTCGTCGTCATTTCTTCGCCTCGCCGCCGGTTTCGGCCGCGCGGTTGTAGAGGATCTGGCCGATCAGGTTCTCGAGCACGACCGCCGACTGCGTCATCCCGATCGTGTCGCCGGCGGCCAGATTCTGCTCGTCGCCCCCCGGGTTCAGCCCGACGTACTGGTCGCCGAGCAGCCCCGCGGTCAGGATCGAGGCCGACGTGTCCTTGGGAAACGCGAAGCGTTTCTCCAGTTCCAGCGTCACCACGCCCTGGAAGGTCTTGCCGTCGAGCGAGATGGAAGCGACCCGCCCCACGGTCACACCGGCGCTCTTCACCGGTGCGCGCGGTTTCAGGCCGCCGATGTTGTCGAAGCGGGCAACGACGGTGTAGGTCTCGCCGACTGTCATCGCCGCCAGATTGGCCGCCTTCAGAGCCAGGTAGCCGATGGCGACGAAGCCCGCCAGCACAAACAGCCCGACCAGCGTTTCGATCCCCTTGCGTGTCATCGTATTCCCCGTTGCGCTAGCGCGGCGTCGAGAACATCACCGCGGTCAACACGAAGTCGAGCAGCAGCACCGCCAGCGACG
The DNA here is from genome assembly GCA_964509545.1 of uncultured Burkholderiaceae bacterium. Classification (GTDB taxonomy): domain Bacteria; phylum Pseudomonadota; class Gammaproteobacteria; order Burkholderiales; family Burkholderiaceae_F; genus JADJWR01. The sequence goes on from CAZDXQ010000077.1 coordinate 3,092, forward strand.
AGATCACGACCGTGCGCGTGGTGGCCTGCGCCACGCCTTCCGGCGTGGCATTGGCTTCGTAGCCTTCGAACAGGGCGACGAAGGTGCAGGTCACGCCGAAGACGAAGCTCTTGATGATGCCGTTGCCGACATCGTCCCACACGTCCACGCCAGCCTGCATCTGCGACCAGAACTGGCCGGGGTCGATGCCGATCATCAGCACGCCGACCACATAGCCGCCAAAGATGCCGACGGCCGAGAACATCGCCGCCAGCAGCGGCATGGCGATGATGCCGCCGAGCAGCCGCGGCGCAAGCACCCGCTGTTTGGGATCGATCGCCATCAGTTCCATCGCCGCCAGCTGCTCGCCGGCCTTCATCAGGCCGATCTCAGCGGTCAGCGACGTGCCGGCACGACCGGCGAAAAGCAGCGCGGTGACCACCGGGCCAAGTTCGCGCACCAGCGACAGCGCCACCAGCAGGCCCAGCGACTCCGCTGCGCCATAGCGCGAAAGCGTGTAGTAGCCCTGCAGGCCGAGCACGAAGCCGACCGCAAGTCCCGAGGCGGCGATGATCACGACCGAGTAGTTGCCGATGGCGTGGACCTGCGCCACGACGAGGTACGGCCGGCGCAGCGTCGACAGCAGGTTCTTCAGCAGTTCGCCGAAGAAGAAGGCGCCGTGGCCGAGCCGATACAGGTAGCCGATGGCCCAGCGCCCGAGCCGCGCCAGCAGGTCGAGCGGGTTCATGCGCCGATGCCGAAGCCCGCGGCGATGGGCGGCGCCGGATAGTGAAACGGCACCGGCCCGTCAGGCTCGCCGCGGATGAACTGCCGCACCTCCGGATCGTCCGAGGCTTTCAGTTGCGCCGGTGTGCCGTGGCCAACGATGCGCCCCGACGAGATCAGGTAGGCGTAGTCGCTGATCAGGAAGCACTCCTGCACGTCGTGCGAGACGATCAGCGACGTGGCGCCGGTCGCGTCGTTCAGGCGACGGATCAGATTCGCCGCCACACCCATGCTGATCGGGTCAAGGCCGGCGAACGGCTCGTCGTACATGATCAGCTCCGGGTCGAGCGCGATCGCGCGCGCCAGTGCGACGCGCCGCGCCATGCCGCCGGAGACCTCGGAAATGCGCAGCTGCGCCGCCCCGCGCAGGCCGACGGCATTCAGCTTCATCAGCGCGATGTCGCGGATCATCGTCTCGGGCAGGTTCGTGTGCTCGCGCAGCGGAAAGGCGACGTTCTCGAAAACCGTAAGGTCGGTGAACAGAGCGCCGAACTGAAACAGCATGCCCAGCCGCCGGCGCAGGCGGTAGAGCTGTTCCCTGTTGCGCGTATCGATCACTTCGCCGTCGAATGTGACCGCGCCCTTGTTTGGTGCATGCACGCCGCCGATCAGGCGCAGCAGCGTCGTCTTGCCGCAGCCCGAGCCGCCCATGATCGCCGTGATCTTGCCGCGCGCGAAGGTCAGCGACACGTCCTGCAGGATCGTTCGGCTGGCGTCGTAGCCGAAGGTCACGCGATCGACGGTGATCAGGGCGTCAGATTTCACGGGGTCTGCGCGGCGGCCGGCGCAGGAATCTTGCTGTTGTTGGTCGGATCCGGCGATGCGACCGGTCGGCGCCGATGCCGATCGGCACCGACCGAGCCTGGGCAGTGGCGCGGAATTGTCGCATAGCGATTCGACGCAGCGCCGCGGGTGCCGGCAGGCGCGCGGCGGCCCCGCGGAACGTTCGCGGCCGCCGGCCGCGCTAGCCGTCGTCGATCACGCGCTTGGTGTGCTGCGCGATCATCAGTTCCTCGTCGGTCGGGATCGCCAGCGCGATCACTGCCGAGTCGGCGCTGCTGATCAGCGGCCCGCCGGCCTCGTTGGCTGCTTCGTCCAGCCGCACGCCGAGCCAGCCGGCATCGCGCAGCACGCGGGCACGGATCGGCGCCGAGTTCTCGCCGATGCCGGCGGTGAAGACGATGGCGTCGACCCCGCCGAGCGCGGCCGCCAGCGAGCCGAGCTCGCGCCGGATCCGGTAGCAGTACAGGTCGACCGCCAGTTTCGAGCGCGGCTCCGCCGAGGCGAGCAGCGTGCGCATGTCGCTCGATTCACCGGATATGCCGAGCAGGCCCGACTCGTGGTACAGCAACTTCTCGATCGCGCGGGCGTCGAGGCGATGCTGGTCCATCAGATAGAGAACCACGCCGGGATCGAGGTTGCCGGTGCGCGTCCCCATCATCAGCCCGTCGACCGCGGTGAAGCCCATCGTGGTGGCCACGCTGCGCCCTGCGCGCAGGGCGCACATGCTGGCGCCGTTGCCGAGGTGCATGACCACGGTGCCGCCGGCCGCGGCACGCGCGTTATGGCGCGGCAGGACGCTGGCGATGTATTCGTACGACAGGCCATGGAAACCGTAGCGGCGCACGCCCTGTTCGAACATGGCGTAGGGCAGGCCGAACATCTGCACCAGGTCGTCGTTGCTGCGGTGAAAGGCCGTGTCGAAGCACGCCACCTGCGGCAGCTCCGGCGCCCGCTCGAGCAGCCGGCGGATCGGCGCCAGGTTGTGCGGCTGGTGCAGCGGCGCCAGTGGCACAAAGCGCTGAAGCACCTCGACCAGAGCCGCGTCGATGCGCACCGGCTGCGAGTACTGCAGGCCGCCGTGGACGACGCGATGGCCGACGCCCTTGACCTTCGTGCCCTGCAGCGCCGACGGCATCTGCTCGAGCAGGAAGTCGAGCGCGCCGTCGTGCCCGAGACGTTCGCCGCGGCCCCATTCGCGACGGCCGATGACGGTGCCGTCAGCGTCCCGAGCGATGAAGCGCGGATCGGTTGCGAGCGCTTCGATCTGGCCGCGCAGCCTCAGGCGCAGGCTCTCGCCCGCGTCCTCGAACAGCGAGAACTTGATGCTCGAGGAGCCGGCGTTGACGACGACGATGGCGCTTGACACCGGCTCGTCCCGCGGGCCGTCTACGCCGACGGCGAAGCAGGCACCGCCGCGGATGAACGCGCCGGCACGCGCCGGGCGTTGGCCAGCAGCGCCATCACGGCTGTGGATGCGAGCCGCGTGCGCACGTTGTCGGCGCGGCTGGTCAGCACGATCGGCACGCGGGTGCCGAGCACGATGCCGGCACTGTCGGCGCCGGCAAGGTACTGCAGCTGCTTGGCCAGCATGTTGCCCGATTCGAGGTCGGGCACGAGCAGGATGTCGGCCTGTCCGGCCACCGGCGAGACGATCGCCTTGGTCTTCGCCGCCTCGGCGCTGATCGCGTTGTCGAAGGCCAGCGGACCATCGAGCACGCCACCGGTGATCTGGCCGCGGTCGGCCATCTTGCACAGCGCCGCGGCATCGAGCGTCGATGGAATCTCGGCATTGACGGTCTCGACCGCCGACAGGATCGCCACCTTCGGCACGGCGATGCCGAGGACATGCGCCAGGTCGATCGCGTTCTGCACGATGTCGACCTTGTCGCGCAGCGAGGGCTGGATATTGACCGCGGCGTCGGTGATCAGCAGCGGCCGCGGGTAGGCGGGCACGTCGAGGATGAACACATGGCTGATGCGCCGCGCCGTGCGCAGGCCGCTGTCCGACGGCACCACGGCGGACATCAGCTCGTCGGTGTGCAGACTGCCTTTCATCAGTGCCTCGACCTCGCCCGCGCGCGCCAGCGCGACGGCGCGCTGCGCAGCGGCGTGGCTGTGCTCGGTATCGACGATCCGGTAAGCGGACAGGTCCAGGCCCTCGGCCTCGGCAACGGCGCGGATGCGTGCCGTCGGTCCGACCAGGACCGGCGCGATCAGGCCGCGCCGTGCCGCCTCGAGCGAACCGAGCAGCGAGTCGCGGTCGCACGGATGGACGATCGCGCAGCGCACCGCCGGGATCGACTCGCAACGGTGCAGCAGCTTGGCGAATTCGTCGGTGCGGCGCAGGATCATCTCCGGCGTCGCCACGTCCGAATAACGAATGCGCTCGGTGGGCGCACGCACCAGCACGCTGCCCTCGGCCAGCACGTGCTCGCCCCGCCGCACCGCGCAGTCGAACAAGGCCCGGTGCCCGGACAGCAGCTCGCGCACCGTCACCTGCACCGTCAGTTCGTCGCCGGCCGCGATCGTTCCGTCGAACCGAAGCTGCTGCTCGAGCACGATCGTTCCGGGACCGGGAAGCCGCCTGCTGAGCATGCCCGAGACGATCGCCTCGGCGCCGACGGCCCGCGCAATCACCCCCTCGGGCTGGCCGTCGCCTCGGGCGTCGAGGTGGAAGGAGTCGACGTCGCCGCTGACCAGGGCAAGCGCCTCGACCTCGGTCGCGCTGATACGCCGCGTGACCGTCGCGCTGGAACCGACGCGCAGCTCGGCGTAGGTGACGTTCTCGACGCTGTGAATGGGGTGCCGTGCTGACATCGGTGTCGGCCGCGCGCCACGGGGGCGGCGACGGGAATCCGTACAGACGCAAGCATCGCATGGCAGCCGGCCGTCGAAGCGGCTTGGCAGGCGCTGTCGAAGCGACTCTTGACGGCCGACAACCCCCGTCCGCCGCGCGGCCGGTTTGGGCGGGGCCGTCGGCGCGCCTCGTAAAATCGCGGGCATGAGCGAGGATCGCATTTCCGCCACTTACCGACTGCGCGTCGCTGCGGGCGAGGCGGCGCAGCGGGCGGCAGCGCTGGCGCTCGAGCAGAGCCTCGAGATGCCGGCCGAGGCGGTAACCGACCGCCGCGTGCTGCAGCAGGTCGCGGCACGGGTCGAACGCGTCGAGCCGCAGCGCGACGGCAGTTGCATCGCCGTACTGAGCCTGAGCCTGGAAAGCGTCGGCGCCGATGCGGGCCAGCTGATGAACATGCTGTTCGGCAACTGTTCGCTGCAGCCGGACGTCGAACTGGCCGATGTCGATGTCCCGGACGCCCTGGCACGCAGCCTCGGCGGGCCGAATCACGGCATCGACGGCCTGCGCCGGCTCGCGGGCGTCTCGGGCAGGCCGTTGACGTGCACGGCGCTCAAGCCGATCGGCTCGAGCACGGAACATCTGGCGCAGCTCTGCGCAACCTTTGCGCGCGCCGGCATCGATGTCATCAAGGACGACCATGGCTGGGCCGACCAGACGAGCAGTCCGTTCGCGCAGCGCGTCGCCGCCTGCCAGCGGGCCGTTGCCGAGGCCGACGCCCCAGGCCGTCCGCAACCGGCGCTCTATGCGCCGAGCCTCTACGGCACCGCCACGCAGATGCACCGGCAGGTCGAACTGGCACGCGCGCACGGCGTGCGCATGCTGCTGATCGCGCCGATGAACTGCGGCGTGGCCACGATGAACGAGCTGGCGCGGGCGCACCCCGACATGCTCTTCATGGCGCATCCGGCGCTCGCCGGCAACCGCATCGCACCGGCCGTGCTGCTCGGCCGGCTGTTCAGGCTGTTCGGCGCCGATGCGGTGATCTTTCCCAACCACGGCGGCCGCTTCTCCTACCCTCGGGACGAATGCCTCGCCATCGCCCGCAACAACCGCGCCGCATGGCACGACCTGCGCCCGTCGATGCCGGTGCCCGCCGGCGGCATGTCGGTCGAACGCGTGGCCGAGATCAGACGCGACTACGGCGCCGACAGCATGCTGCTGATCGGCGGCTCGCTGCTGATCGCCGGCGAGCAGTTGGCCGAGCGCAGCCGCGCGTTCGTCGATGCCGTCGCCGCCGCCGACGAGGTCGCCGCATGAGCGACATCCGGCGCTTCGCCCCGCTGGACGGTGAATTCCGCTGGCAGGCGGTCGAGCCGCTGCGCTACAAGGAAGAAGGCAGCGCGCCGTTTCGCGACGTCACGCGCCAGGTGCTCTTTGCGCAACCAGACCAAGCTTGCGAGCTGCGCTACTTCGAGGTCGCGCCCGGCGGCCACTCGACCCTCGAACGGCACCAGCACACGCACGCGGTGCTGATCCTGCGCGGACATGGCACCGTGCGTTTGGGCGACGAGGTGCAACCGGTCGGCGAGAACGATCTGGTGACCATCGATCCGCTGACCTGGCACCAGTTCACCGCGGCCGGCGACAGCCCGCTCGGCTTCCTCTGCCTGGTCAGCAAGCAGCGCGACCGGCCGCAACTGCCGGATGAAGAAACGCTTGCGCGGCTGACGAGGTAGAGGGGCAGAAGCTTCGCGCGAGTCGCGACGGTCAGCACCGCTGCCGCCGCCGCGGTCCGGATTCCGCCCACCACCGGGGCGCATGGCCCACGTCCGCCCGCGCGCGTGTTCCGTGCAAGGTTCCCGCGGCGCGATCCGCCGTCGGGCGAGCGGCGAGGGTCAGCGCGGCAGCGAGGATGACCCCATCAGGAACTCGTCGACCGCGCGAGCACACTGCCGGCCCTCGCGGATCGCCCACACCACGAGACTCTGGCCGCGCCGCATGTCGCCGGCGGCGAAGACCTTGTCGACGTTGGTCCTGTAGCAGCCGCTGCCGTCGGTCGTCGCGCGCGCATTGCCGCGCCCGTCCTTCTCGACGCCGAAGGCCTCCAGCACCGGCGATGCCGGCGACACGAAACCCATCGCCAACAGCACCAGGTCGGCGGGCAGTTCGAACTCGGAGCCCGCGACCTCGACCATCTTCATCTGGCCGGTCATCGAATCCTTCTTCCACTCGACGCGCGCCGCGACCAGCGCCTTGACGTTGCCTTTGCCGTCGTCGACGAAACGCTTGGTCGTCACCGCCCAGTCGCGCTCCACGCCTTCCTCGTGGCTGCTGGAGGTGCGCAGTTTCACCGGCCAGTAGGGCCAGGTCAGTTCCTTGTTTTCCTGCGCCGGCGGTTGCGGCAACAGCTCGAACTGGGTGACGCTCTTCGCCCCGTGGCGATTGCTGGTGCCGACGCAGTCCGAGCCGGTGTCGCCGCCGCCGATCACCACCACATGCTTGCCGGTGGCGAGCAACTGGTTCTTGACCTTGTCGCCGGCGACGACCTTGTTCTGCTGCGGCAGGAACTCCATCGCGAAGTGCACGCCGCGCAGTTCGCGTCCCGGCACCGGCAGGTCGCGCGGCATCTCCGCGCCGCCGGCAAGAACGACCGCGTCGTACTCGGCTCTGAGCTGTTCGGCGCCGATTTCCTGCGCGCTGAAATCGTTGATCCTGGCGCCATTCAGTTTCCCGACCCGCACCCCGGTCCGGAAGGTCACGCCCTCCGCCTGCATCTGCGCGATGCGGCGGTCGATGTGCGACTTCTCCATCTTGAAGTCGGGGATGCCATAGCGCAGCAAACCGCCGGCGCGGTCATTTTTCTCGAACACCGTGACCTCGTGCCCGGCGCGCGCCAGTTGCTGCGCGGCGGCCAGCCCGGCCGGACCGCTGCCGACGATCGCCACCTTCCTGCCGGACTTCCGCGGCGCCGGCCTCGGCTGCACCCAGCCCTCGGCCCAGCCCTTGTCGATGATCGCGTGCTCGATCGACTTGATGCCGACCGGGTCGTTGTTGATATTGAGCGTGCACGCCGCTTCGCACGGCGCCGGGCAGACGCGTCCGGTGAACTCGGGGAAGTTGTTGGTCGAGTGCAGCACGTCGAGCGCGGCCTTCCAGTCCTGCCGGTACACGAGGTCGTTGAAGTCCGGAATGATGTTGTTGACCGGACAGCCGTTGTTGCAGAAGGGAATGCCGCAGTCCATGCAGCGCGCCGCCTGCACCGCTGCCTGCTCTTCGGTCAGGTGCGTGACGAACTCGCGCCAGTGCCGCTTGCGCTTCTCCGGCGCCTCCGCCGCTTCTTCCAGCCGCTGGTATTCGAGGAAACCTGTGATCTTGCCCATTCGCGATCCTCACGCGGCCAGCTTCTGCGGTTCGGCCGTCTTCTGCGCTTCGTGCAGTTCCTTGAGCGCGCGTCGGTACTCGTGCGGGAAGACCTTGACGAACCTGGCCCGCTTGTTCGGCCAGTCATGCAGGATCTCTCGGGCGCGGAAGCTGCCGGTATAGCGGAAGTGTTTTTCGATCAGGTCGCGTAGCACGAACTCGTCGGTCTCGCCGAGATGCCAGATCGACTCGTCGACCCTTTCCTGCTGCTCCTGTGTGCGCAGCACCGGTTCGAGCGCCACCATCGACGTATTGCAGCGCTGGGCGAAGTCGCCTTCGGGGTCGTACACGTAGGCGATGCCGCCGCTCATGCCGGCGGCGAAGTTGCGCCCGGTTGCGCCGAGGACAACGACGGTGCCCTTGGTCATGTACTCGCAGCCGTGGTCGCCGGTGCCTTCGACCACCGCGCTGGCCCCGGACAGCCGCACGGCGAAGCGTTCGCCGGCCACACCGTTGAAGTAGGCCTCGCCGGCGATGGCGCCGTAGAGCACGGTGTTGCCGACGATGATGTGCTCGGGGCCGAAGCCGCGGAAGTCGTTCGGGCTGCGCACGATCACGCGCCCGCCGGACAGGCCCTTGCCGGTGTAGTCGTTCGCGTCGCCGACAAGGTCGAGCGTGATGCCGTGGGCGAGAAAGGCACCGAAGCTCTGCCCGGCGGTGCCCTGGAACTGGATGTGGATCGTGTCGTCGGGCAGGCCCTCGTGGCCGTAGCGCCGCGCCACTTGCGCCGACAGCATCGTGCCGACCGTGCGGTTGACGTTGCGGATCGGGCTGATGAAGCTGACCCGCTCGCGTCGCTCCAGCGCCGGCTGAGCGATGGCGATCAGTTTGTGGTCGAGCGCGCGGTCCAGCCCATGGTCCTGTTCCTCACAGTGATGGCGCGCCACCTCGGCCGGCATCGGCGGCTGGTAGAAGATGCGCGAAAAGTCCAGACCCTTCGCCTTCCAGTGCTCGATGCCCTTCTTGGTGTCGAGCAGGTCGCTGCGTCCGATCAGCTCGTCGAACTTCCTGATGCCGAGCTGCGCCATGATTTCGCGCACCTCCTCGGCAACGAAGAAGAAGTAGTTGACCACGTGCTCCGGCTGGCCCCTGAAGCGCTTGCGCAGCACCGGGTCCTGCGTGGCAACGCCGACCGGGCAGGTGTTCAGATGGCACTTGCGCATCATGATGCAGCCCTCGA
>CAZDXQ010000078.1:0-11346 GCA_964509545.1 uncultured Burkholderiaceae bacterium
TAATTCGCCAGCAGTGCCTCGGGCTTCGCGCCGCGCGGCACCAGCAGCCACGCTTGGACGTCGTGCCGCTGGCGGCCCGCCGCAGACGCGGCTTCGGTGCCGAAACCCCAGAACAGGTCGAAACGCAGCGGCCCGCGGATGGCACCGCCGACGTCCTGCGCCAGAGCCAGACGCTGCAGCGGCGCACCGCTCAGCGGGTGTTGCGTGGCGATGACCAGCGGCGCGCCCAGCGGAATGAAGCGCGGATCGACGGCGAGCGAATAGCCGGGCGTCAGCGGCAGGCCCAGCGCGCCGAGTGGCCCGGCATTCGGGTCGCCGAGCGGCAACTCACGGAAGAAGACGTAGCTGGGATTCTGGTTCAGCAGTTCGTCCAGGCGTTGCGGGTTCGCCTGCGCCCAGGCCGCGATGCCCTGCATCGACGCTTCTTCAAGGCTCAGCTCGCCGCGCTCGACCAGGATGCGGCCGATCGATTGATACGGATGACCGTTGGTGTCCGCGTAGCCGAGACGGACCATCGATCCATCGGGCAGGCGCACGCGGCCGGAGCCCTGGATCTGCAGGAAGAACGCCTCGATGACGCTGTCGACCCACAGCAGTTCGGCGCCGCGCAGGCGCTCGCCGGTCAGTTCGGCGCGCGACCAGTACGGCACCACGCGCGCGCCCTTCTCGCTGCGTACCAGCCGGCCGCGCAGGCGAAGGCTGGCCAGTTGCGGGTGCAGCGACGACAGGTCGATCGTCAGCAGGTCGGCCGGCGGGCTGTGCAGCGGCACGACGAACGGCGCGCCGCGTGTCCTGCTGCCGTTGAGCAGCGGCTCGTAGTAGCCGGTGATGCGGCCGCGCACTTCGCTGCCGAGCAGGCGTGCATCGGCGCCGTCCTCGGTCGTGACGCTGAGCACGCGATAGGCATCGAAGTGCCGCGCGAGGACGGCGCGCAATGCGGCAGCATCCTGCGCCGGCGCAGTGGTGGCGTGCTCGCAGGCCTGCGACCAGGCGGCGCGGCGCGCGGCGTTGCGCTCGAAATGGCGGCATGAGGCGAGCAGCGCCGGCCAGGCGCCGATCAGGTCGGCATCGGCGAGCGCCGGCAGTGCCTCGGCGCTCACGCGCTCGAACCGGGCCTCGGTGATGGTCTTGATCGCCGGCGCGGCGCGCGGCGGCGACGGCACCTGGCAGCCCGTCGCGGCGAACATCAAGGCCGCCGCGGCGATCAAGGCAGCAACGCGGCTCGGCTTCCTAGAATGCGACTGTCGGATCGGGCGGAGTGCTGTCGTGTGGCTGATCATCCTGGAGGCGGCGCTGGCGCTGGCGCTGCTGGTGTTCATCGTCTGGTGGACGATGTTCCATGGCCGGCGCAAACCGCCGAGGCAATAGCGTTCAGTGCAGCGTGCGTGGCACCGACAGCACGAACTCCGGAATCGGTGCCTCGAACGCGGTGCCGTCTTCGGCGATGCACTGGTAGGCGCCGTGCATCGAACCGACCGGCGTCGGCAGCGGGCAGCCGCTGGTGTACTGGAAGACCTGGCCCGGGCGCAGCAGCGGCTGCTCGCCGACCACGCCAGGGCCACGCACTTCCTCGACCTGGCCGTCGGCGTCGGTGATGATCCAGTGCCGTGAGACGAGCTGCGCCGCGACGTCGCCGGTATTGCGGATCGTCACCGTGTAGGCGAACAGATAGCGCCCCTCGTCGGGGTCGGACTGGTCCTCCAGGTAGCGCGGCTGCACCTGGACGGTGAATTCGTAACGAGCCATCGGCTTGCGTTGCCTTCGTACAATGCCGGCAACAACTGAGGAGTCCGCCGTGGATTGTCGCATCGCCCCCAGCCTTCTGTCCGCCGACTTCGCGCGTTTGGGCGAGGAAGTGCGCAACGTCGTCGCTGCCGGCGCCGACTGGATCCACTTCGATGTCATGGACAACCACTACGTGCCCAACCTGACGGTCGGGCCGCTGGTGTGCGAGGCGATTCGACCGCATGTGCAGGTGCCGATCGACGTTCACCTGATGGTCGAGCCGGTGGACAGCCTAGTGCCGATGTTTGCCAGGGCCGGCGCCAACGTCATCACCTTCCACCCGGAGGCGTCGCGGCATGTCGACCGCACGCTCGGACTGATCCGTGATTCGGGCTGCAAGGCCGGGCTGGTGTTCAACCCGGCCACCCCCCTTGCATGGATGGAGCACGTGCTCGACAAGCTCGACATCGTGCTGCTGATGAGCGTGAACCCCGGCTTCGGCGGTCAGTCGTTCATCGCCGAGGCGCTGGCCAAGCTGGCCGCGGCGCGCGCCCGCCTCGATGCCTACACGCAGGCCAGCGGCCGCCGCGTCCTGCTGGAGATCGACGGCGGCGTGAAGGTCGACAACATTGGTGCCATCGCCGCTGCCGGCGCCGACACCTTCGTCGCCGGCAGCGCGATCTTCGGCTCGAAGGACTACAAGGCGACGATCGCGGCGATGAAGAGCGCGGTCGCCGCCGCACAGGCCGGCTCTGGGCGAGCGCGGGCCGAAGGCCACGCCGGCGAATGATGCGGGCGCGACGCGGCGGGACCTGCCTTACGCCGCGACGGGTGAGCGTGCATCGGTCGGCGCGCTGCGGCTCGCCTGCGTTGCCGCGCAGCTTTCAGTCGATACTCGGTTGCGACCCGACGACTTGGCGCAGTACAGCGCTCGGTCGGCGCGCTCGAACAGCGCCCCGCTGTTCGAGTCTTCCGCGGCCAGCGACGCGACGCCGACACTGACCGTGAAACGCAACTCATGGCGCAGGCTCGGTTCGCTCTCCACCACCAGCACGCTCGACTCGACCTGCTGGCGCAGGCGTTCGGCCAGCAGCATCGCCTGTGCGGCTGCCGTGTGCGGCGCGATCACCAGCAGTTCCTCGCCGCCGTAGCGGGCGACGACGTCGATGGCCCGCACCGCGTTCAGGCACAGCGTGCCGAAATGGCGCAGGGCAAGATCGCCGACCGCATGCCCGCGCTCATCGTTGATCCGCTTGAAGTGATCGATGTCGAGCAGCAGGATCGATAGCGGTTGGCCGTACCTGCGCGCCCGTTCGAACTCCTCCTGCAGACGCCGCTGCAGATAGCGGCGGTTGTAGACGCCGGTCAGATGGTCGGTGATGCTTTCCTGCTCGAGAAGCGCGATCCGGCGCACGTCGAGCGCCGTGCGCAGCGCCTGCGTGAAGTTCAGCCAGACAAAGCAGGCGCCGAAGAAGAAGACCGACGGGACGATCAGTCCGGAATGCCCGTGGTCCCGGCCCCAGGTCGCCGCACCGTAGGCGAGATAGCCGCAGATGAAGAACACAGTCAGGGCACCCTGCAGGTACCAGACGCGACGCGTGCCTCCCGTCGGCAACTGCAGGATGATCCGGCGCAGCGGCAGCAGCCCGGCGGCGAGCGTGGCCACGCCGGCCAGCAACAGGGCGAGGGACGCAAGTTCGGTGACAGAATACATTTGCAGATCCGCGGAGCCGTTCCGACAGGGTGGAGGAATCGGAGCCGAGGCGCATTCCGGCGCAGGTGCGCAGCGCAACTCGCGAACAGTGTTCCATCAACAGTGATGCTTTTAACCGCCGATTTGAAGGTGAATTCACCCACAGACTCCCTGCGAGCCTCGATGATCTCGACTGAAATCGCGCCCGCCGCCGAAAGGGCCCATGGACGTGCGTCGATCCGGGGAGTGCTGATCGACCTCGACGGCACGCTGATGGACACGGCGCCGGACCTCGCCGCCGCCGCCAACCGGATGCGTGCCGACTTCGGCCTGCCGCCGCTGCCGCTCGAACGCGTGGCTGCCTTTGTCGGCAAAGGCGCCGAGGTGCTGGTGCACCGGGCGCTCACCGACGACATCAACGGCCGCGCCGACGCGGAGGCGTTTGCGCGCGGTCGCACCGCGTTCTACGCACACTACACGGCCGAAAACGGGCTGCAGGCGGTCGTCTTCGAGCGCGTGCCGGAGGCGCTGCAGCAACTGCGCAGCCATGGACTGAAGCTGGCCTGCGTGACCAACAAACCGAAGGAGTTCACCGCGCCGCTGCTAGGGAAGATGGGCTTGGCACCGTATTTCGACGTGGTCGTGGCCGGGGACGAGGTCGCGCAGAAGAAGCCGCATCCGGCACTGCTGCTCGAAGCCTGCCGCCGTCTGGGACTGCAGCCCGTCGACGTGAGGCTGATCGGCGACTCGGTCAACGATGCGCAGGCGGCGCGTGCGGCCGGCTGCGGCTGCGTGCTCGTCGAGACCGGTTACAACGAGGGCGAAGGCGTGGCGAGCCTCGCCGGCGCGCCCGGGGTCGATGCTATATTCGCCTCGCTCGCCGAGGCCGTGCGCTGGATCGTTCAGCGGCAGACGACGGCGGCAGAAGACGCCAAGACACGATGAGTCACCGCAACGCATCGATGCCCAACTGGGCGAGCTGCAAGCCGCACGGCTGGCAGGCCCGGGGGGTCTGGTGCTGGCGACGCTAGAACCGCCGCGCCGCTGCCGCAGGCAGCATCGATCGTTGAATTCCGCAGTTCTGCTCGCGGCCCCGGCGCCGCGAATGCATCATCAGGTGACGCATGACCGAACTCGAATACAAGGCCCTGGCCGCTCAGGGCTATAACCGCATCCCGCTGATCGCGGAGAGCTTCGCTGACCTCGAAACGCCACTGTCGCTGTATCTGAAGCTGGCGCGGGCGCAGGGCGCGGGCGCGAACTCCTACCTGCTCGAATCGGTGGTCGGCGGCGAGCGCTTCGGCCGCTATTCGTTCATCGGCCTGCCGGCGCGCACGGCGATCCGCTGCTTCATCGGCGAGCCGGCCCGGCACCGCATCGAGGTCATCACCGACGGCGCTGTCGTGCGCGAAGAACGCGGCGACCCGCTGGCCTTCATCGAGCAGTACTTTGCCCGGTTCAAGGTCGCGCTGAGGCCGGGCATGCCGCGCTTCTGCGGCGGGCTGGCCGGCTACTTCGGCTACGACACGGTGCGGCTGTTCGAGAAAAGACTGGCGCGGGCCAGGCCCGACGACCTCGGCCTGCCCGACATCCTGCTGCTGCAGACCGAAGAACTGGCGGTGATCGACAACCTGACCGGCCGCGCCTACATCATCGTCTACGCCGATGCCCGCCATCCCGAGGGCTACTCGCGGGCGCGCGAGCGGCTGCGCGAGCTGCGGGCGCGGCTGCACCGGCACATCGAGCCGCCGCACACGCGCGCCAGCGTGCGCCGGCCGGAGCGGCGCGACTTCGCCAAGGGCGATTTCCTGCGCGCCGTCGAGCGCACCAAGGAATACATCGCCGCCGGCGACGCGATGCAGGTCGTGATCGGCCAGCGCATCAGCAAGCCGTATGCGGACGCGCCGCTGTCGCTGTACCGCGCGCTGCGCACGCTGAACCCGTCGCCTTACATGTACTTCTACGATTTCGGCGACCACCAGGTCGTCGGCGCCTCGCCGGAGATCCTGGTGCGCAGCGAGGACCGGACGACGATGCACGGCCACGAACGTATCGTCGCCCTGCGGCCAATCGCCGGCACGCGGCCGCGCGGCGGCAACGTCGAGCAGGACGAGCAGCTGGCCGCCGAACTGCTGGCCGACCCGAAGGAACGCGCCGAGCACCTGATGCTGATCGATCTCGCCCGCAACGACATCGGCCGCATCGCCGAGATCGGCTCGGTGAAGGTCACCGAGCAGATGGTGATCGAACGCTACTCGCATGTGATGCACCTGGTGAGCCACGTCGAGGGCAGGCTTAAACCGGGGCTGACCAACCTCGACGTGCTGCGCGCCACCTTTCCGGCCGGTACGCTGTCCGGCGCGCCGAAGGTGCGGGCGATGGAGATCATCGACGAACTGGAACCGGGCAAGCGCGGCATCTACGGCGGCGCCGTCGGCTACCTGTCCTTCGCCGGCGACATGGATCTCGCCATCGCCATCCGCACCGGCGTGGTCAAGGATAACGTGCTGTATGTGCAGGCCGGTGCTGGCATCGTCGCCGATTCGGTGCCGGAGGCCGAGTGGCGCGAGACGGAAGCGAAGGCGCGGGCGGTGCTGAGGGCTGCCGAGCAGGTGGAGGACGGCTTCGATGGCGACTTCTGAACTCGTCGACCTGCGCAGCGACACCGTCACCCGACCCGGGCCCGGCATGCGCCGGGCCATGTTTGAGGCCGAGGTCGGCGACGACGTTTTCGGCGACGATCCGACCGTCAACCGGCTGCAGGCGCTGTTGGCGGAAGTGCTCGGCTTCGAAGCGGGCCTGTTCATGCCGAGCGGCACGCAGAGCAATCTCGCCGCGCTGATGACGCATTGCCAGCGCGGCGACGAGGTTCTGCTCGGCCAGCACGCGCACACCTACAGGTACGAAGGCGGTGGCGCCGCGGCGCTCGGTTCGATTCAACCGCAGCCGCTGGAGCACGAGGCCGACGGCTCGATCGCGCTCGACCGCATCGCCGCCGCGATCAAGCCCGACGATCCGCACTTCGCGCGCACGCGGCTGCTGGCCCTGGAGAACACGATCGGCGGCAAGGTGCTGCCGCTGCCGTACCAGCACGCGGCGATCGGGCTGGCGAACGAGCGGGGACTCGCTACGCACCTCGACGGCGCGCGGCTGTTCAACGCCGCCGTCGCGCTCGGCGTCGCGCCGCGCGAGGTCGCCGCCGGCTTCGACTCGGTAGCCGTGTGCCTGAGCAAGGGCTTGGGGGCGCCCGTCGGCAGCGTTCTGCTCGGCTCGCGCGAGTTCATCGACCGCGCCCGCCGCCCGCGCAAGATGCTCGGCGGCGGGCTTCGCCAGGCCGGCGTGCTGGCCGCTGCCGGCATCTATGCGCTCGAACACAACGTCGCGCGGCTGGCCGACGACCATGCGAACGCCCGGCGGCTGGCCGACGGGCTGGAACGGATCGACGAGCTCGTCGTCGACGGGCCGCACACCAACATGGTGTTCGTCACGGTTCCGACCGCCCGGCTGAGCCCGCTTCAGGACTACCTGCAGCAGCAGGGCGTTCTGACGCTGGCGCGTTCGCCGACTGTGCGGCTGGTGACCCACCTCGATGTCGATAAGGCAGGCGTCGATCGTGCGGTACGGGCCTTCGCCGATTTCTTCGCGCAGCGGCTCGGAGGTTGAGATGCTGCTGATGATCGACAACTACGACTCCTTTACCTACAACCTGGTGCAGTACTTCGGCGAACTGGGCGAAGATGTGCGCGTCTACCGCAACGACGAGATCAGCGGCGACGACATCGCGGCGATGAAGCCGGCGCGCATCTGCATCTCACCCGGCCCGTGTACACCGTCGGAAGCAGGCATCTCGCTCGACGTCATCCGCCGCTTCGCGGGCCAGGTGCCGATCCTCGGCGTGTGCCTCGGCCACCAGGCGATCGGCCACGCTTTCGGCGGCAGGGTGATCCGCGCCAAGGCGCTGATGCACGGCAAGACGGCGGCCATCGAGCACCTGGGCGTCGGCGTATTCGCCGGCTTGCCGAGCCCGTTCACTGCCACGCGCTACCACTCGCTGGCTGTGGAGCGCGAGTCGCTGCCCGAGTGCCTCGAGGTGACGGCGTGGACGGCCGACGGCGAGATCATGGGCCTGCGGCACAAGTCGCTGGCGGTCGAGGGTGTGCAGTTCCATCCGGAGTCGATCGCGTCCGAGTACGGCCATGAACTGCTGAAGAACTTCCTCGCGCGGGGGCGGGCGTGATCCCTGCGCTGCTTCTTGCCGCCGGAGTAATGGCGGCGTGGTCCGGCGCGGCCGCAGCCGGCGCGCTGGACGAATGTTCGCGGCGCGTTCGGACTCAGGCTGAGATGACGCCCTGCCTGAACGCGCAGAAAAAGGCGGCGACCGACGAAATGCTGGAGCAGTTCCTCGCTGTCGAGCAGTCGCTTGCCGCGCTGGAGAAGGAAACGGGCCGCAGCGGCAAGGTGTCGCTGCTGAAGCAATCGCAGCGCGACTTCGAGCGCTATCTGAACTCGCACTGCCAGGTGGTGCTGCGCGCCTACGAATCCGGCGCCAGCCTCGCCCAGCTGGGCTGCGAGGTCGACCTGCTGCGCAGCCGCGAGGCGCTGCTGCGGATGCTGGCGCCGGCCACGGAAGACAAGAAGGCGAAGGAGTAACGAAATGGCGATCACCCCCACCGAAGCGCTGGTCCGCTGCATCGAGCACCGCGAGATCTTCCACGACGAGATGCTGTCGCTTTGGCGCAAGCTGATGAGCGGCGAGCTGACGCCGGTGCAGATCGCCGGCCTGATCATGGGCCTGCGGGTGAAGAAGGAGACGATCGGCGAGATCGCCGCCGCGGCGCAGATCATGCGCGAGTTCGCCACCAAGGTGCCGGTGGCCGATCAGACTGGCCTCGTCGACATCGTCGGCACCGGCGGCGATTCGTCGCACACGTTCAACATCTCGACGGCGTCGATGTTCGTCGCTGCCGCCGCCGGCGCGCGCGTGGCCAAGCACGGCGGCCGCTCGGTGTCGTCCAGTTCCGGCGCGGCCGACGTGCTCGAGGCCTTCGGCGCCAACATCAACCTGAGCCCGGACAAGGTCGCGACCTGCCTGGCCGAGACCGGCATCGGCTTCATGTTCGCGCCCAACCATCACGCGGCGATGAAGCACGCCGCGCCGGTGCGCAAGGAGCTCGGCGTTCGCACCATCTTCAACATCCTGGGACCCTTGACCAATCCAGCCGGCGCGCCGAACCAGCTACTCGGCGTCTTTCATCCCGATCTCGTCGGCATTCAGGTGCGGGTGCTGGAACGGCTGGGCAGCCGGCACGTGCTGGTCGTCTACGGCAAGGACGGCATGGACGAGGTCTCGTTGGGCGCGGCGACGATGGTCGGCGAACTAAAGAACGGCGAGGTGCGCGAGTACGAGATCCACCCCGAGGATTTCGGCCTGTCGATGGTGTCGAACAGGGGGCTGAAGGTCGGCAACGCCGGCGAGTCGCGGGCGATGATCCTGGAGGCGCTGGAGAACACGCCGGGAACGCCGCGCGAGATCGTGGTGCTCAACGCCGGCGTGGCGCTGTACGCGGCCGACGTCGCCGCCTCGATCGACGACGGCATCCGCATGGCGCGCGAGGCGATCGCCAGCGGCGCGGCGAAGAAGAAACTCGATGCCTTCGTCGCCACCACGCGGAAGCTCGCCGCGTGAGCGGCGGGCGCGCCGCCTGCCACAATCCGGCGCATGAGCGACATCCTGCAGAGGATCCTTGCCGTCAAGCGCGAGGAGATCGCGGCCGCCAGCGCGGCCGAATCACTGGCGTCATTGCGCGCTCGCGCCGCCGAGCGGCGCGACCTGCGCGACTTCGAGGGCGCGCTGCGTGCCCGCATCGGCGCCGGGCGCGCTGCGGTGATCGCCGAAGTGAAGAAGGCGTCGCCGTCGAAGGGCGTGCTGCGCGAAAACTTCGACCCGGCGGCGATCGGCGCCAGCTACGCGCGTGGCGGCGCAGCCTGCCTGTCGGTGCTGACCGACAGGCAGTTCTTCCAGGGCGCGCCGGATCACCTCGACGACGCCCGCCGCGCCAGCGGCCTGCCGGCGTTGCGCAAGGATTTCATCATCGACGAGTACCAGGTGGCGCAGGCGCGCGCCTGGGGCGCCGATTGCATTCTGCTGATCGTCGCCGCGCTGGCGCCGGCGCAGCTCGCCGAGCTGGAGGCCGCGGCACGCGAACTCGGCATGGCGGTGCTGGTCGAGGTGCACGACGCGCGCGAACTGGACAGTGCGCTGGCGCTGAAGACTCGGCTCATCGGCGTCAACAACCGCAACCTGCGCACGTTCGAAGTGTCGCTCGCCACCACGCTCGAACTGCTGCCGCGCATCGACAGCAGCCGGCTGGTGGTCACCGAAAGCGGCATCCTCGCCCCGGCCGACGTGGCGAAGATGCGTGCGGCCGGGGTGCATGCGTTCCTGGTTGGCGAGGCCTTCATGCGCGCGGCCGATCCCGGAGCCGAACTGGCGCGGCTGTTCGCCTGAGCGGCAAACAGGCTTGCTGCGCGCGGAGCGTGTGCAGCGTGTACCTCGCCACGCCCCTCGGCTCGACCTCGGGGCGGCTTGGCGCGGAATCGGCGCAGCTTCCCGAATGCGGTCGTGGCGACCGCAATGGCCTGCGTCAGGGCTTCGCCGTGGCCGGCAGCCAGACGGCGGCAGCGAAGGTGACGGCGGCAATGGCTGCCATCGTCAGCAGCAGGAAGTCGAAGCCGGAACTCTTGACCACCGGGCCAAGCAGATAGACGGCGAGCGAGCTGATCGAGAACGAGATCGCCAGTCGGGCGCCGGCCACGCGCGAGCGGATGCGGTCGTCGACGAAACGGACGATGATCGCGTCGATGAAGGGGATCGCACCGAACACGACGCCCATGAACAGCACGATGAGCACAAAAAACGCCCAGCCCTGCGCCTGCGAAGCGAGGGCGAACAGCGGGATCTGCAGGGCGACGATCGCCAGCAGCAGCCGCTTGATCGGCAGCCGGTCGATGAGGCCGCCCACCAGCAACTGCGCGAACGAGGCGATCGCATAGACCAGCGCCAGCAGCAGGCCGAGGACGGCCGGGTCGCTGACCACCGCGGCCATGCGTTCGCGCAGCAGTTCAGTGTTGCCGTTGGTCGTGAAGTTGAACAGCAGCGCGCCGGTGGTGGCGATGACGGTGATCACCGCCACCACGCGCACCAGTACTGCGGGCGGCAGCGCGTTGCCCGCCGCCTTGCGCCGCGTCGGCGGTTCGCCTTCGGCAGGCGACAGGCGCGCGAACAGCCATCCGCAGCCGATCGAGACCAGCGCCGGCACGACGAAGGCCATGCGCCAGCCGAAGTACTTGACGATCAGGCCGGTGATGAGCGCCGCCAGTGCGATGCCCAGATTTCCAGCCAGGCCGTTGATGCCGATTGTCCGTCCGGGGCGCTTGGCGTCGCGCAGCAGCATCGGGATCCCGACCGGGTGATAAATGGCCGAGAACACGCCCATGATGGTCAGCGCGATGGCGATCTGCCACGGCCCCGTCGACACGGCCACCAGCAGCAGCGAGGCGCCGAGTCCGTGGAAGAAGGTCAGCATCATCGGCCGCCGGCCCCAGGTGTCGCCGAGCCGCCCGGCCGGCAGCGAGCCGAAACCGAAGGCGAAGAAGGCACCGGTGGCGTACGGCATCAGGTCTTCCCAGCGCGAAAAGCCGAAGTCCACCGCGATGCTCGACACCGCGGTGGCGAAGATCAGCAGCACCCAGTGGTCGACGGCATGGGCCACGTTCAGCAGCAGTTCCCACGCGGCGCGGCGTTCGCGCGCTGCGGTTGGCGCCGCGGCAGACGTGGTTGCGCTGATGTTCGGGATCGACATCGACGGCAGTGTAGAACCTATCTCAGAATCCCCGACGGTCGCGTTGTGACGAGAAGCGGCCGGATG
>CAZDXQ010000079.1:0-10826 GCA_964509545.1 uncultured Burkholderiaceae bacterium
CTGCATCCCCAGGCGGCCCCGCCGCGGCCGCCGGGGATTCTGAGATAGGTTCTCGTGTCCCGAGTCAGAGGTTCGTCGAATGATGTTTCGCCTGCCGCGGTGCTCGACAGGCGAAAACGTCGAGGGGCGTGTCAGGCGCGAAGCCGCGCGGAGCCTGGTTGGGAACCAGGCGAGCACGGCGCCAGAGCATGGCGCGGTCCGTGGCGTTCTTGCTCGGCGGACTTCTGATACGGGACACTGGATGGCAGCCGGTTGCGTCTCGCCCGCAGCCGCCGGCGACGGCGCAGCGCTCACAGCCAGGCGGTGAGCAGGGTGCCGATGGTGAGCATGGCCCCGTAGATCAGTTGCAGCATCACGCTGCGCATCAGCAGGCCGTTGAAGGCCAGCCCCGGCGGCGTGGCCGGCAGCGCGCGCGCCAGATTGATCGCTCCGGGCAGCGCCAGCATCGGCAGCCACAGCAGCCGGCTCTCCGTCTGCCAGACCAGCAGCGGCACGACGGCAAACGGCGCCAGCAGCAACGCCGCGTACAGCCGTGACGACGCCCGCGCACCGAACATCACGCCGAAGGTACGGCGCCCGGTGCTGGCGTCGTGCACGATGTCGCGATGGTTGTTCACCACCAGCACGGCCGCTGCCAGCATGCCGATCGCTGCGCCGGCGGTGGCCAGCGCCGGCGTGAAGACGCCGAGCTGGATGTAGCCGCTGCCGGCGACCGCGATCAGCCCGAAGAAAATGAACACCATCAGTTCGCCGAGCGGCGTATAGGCGATCGGCCGCGGCCCGCCCATGTAGCCGAGCGCTGCGGCCACCGAAGTCAGGCCCATCGCCAGCACCGGCAGGCCCCAGCGCGCCACCAGCGGCAGGCCGATCAGCACGGTCGCCGCGACCGCCAGCACGATGGCCAGCCGCACCTCGCGCGCAGTCAGCAGGCCCGCCGAAGTTGCGCGCGGCAGCCCGACGCGGGTGCCGGTCTCGGCACCGCGCGCCGTATAGCCGACATCGTTCTGCAGGTTGGCGATTGCCTGCAGCAGCACGGCCGCCGCCAGCGCCAGCGACGCGAACAGCACGTCCACCTGGCCGCTGGCCAGGTAGGCGAAGCTGGTGCCGACGAACACCGGCACCGTGGCGATCCACAGCGTGCGTGTGCGGATGGCGATTCGCCAGGCATCGAGCGAACCCGGACGGACGGCAATGTTGACTGGCGCGGGAGACGACATGGGTCAGAGGCGGATCGGCAATTGCGAAAAATACCGCGGCTCGCGCGATCCGCGAAACAGCCGGCTGTGGCTGGCGCGAGTATGCGGCGCCGGACCCGCCCTTTCTTGACCCTGCGCAAGCCTGCCGGAACGGACGAAGCGCGCGCGCAGCACCGGCCGCGGGCCGAGGGTGAGCAGGCCTGCTTGATATCATCTTCGGCCTTCGCCCATCCCCGGCGACCCGCGGTCGGTTCCGCCGCATGCATCGATCTCCCCCAATCATGAAAAGCGCCGAAATCCGCGACCAGTTCCTGAAGTTCTTCGACTCCAAGGGGCACACGATCGTGCGCGCCTCGTCGCTGGTGCCGGCCAACGACCCGACGCTGCTGTTCGTCAACAGCGGCATGGTCCAGTTCAAGGACGTGTTCACCGGGCGCGAGAAGCGGCCGTACACGCGCGCCACGACGGCGCAGAAGTCGCTGCGCGCCGGCGGCAAGCACAACGACCTTGAGAACGTCGGCTACACCGCGCGGCACCACACGTTCTTCGAAATGCTGGGCAACTTCAGCTTCGGCGACTACTTCAAGCGCGACGCGATCAAGTATGCGTGGCAGCTGCTGACCGAGGTCTACCGCCTGCCGGCCGAGAAGCTGTGGACCACCGTGTACATCGACGACGACGAGGCCTACGACATCTGGACCCGGGAGGTCGGCGTGCCGGCCGAGCGCTGCATCCGCATCGGCGACAAGCCCGGCCAGCCCAAGTATGTCTCGGACAACTTCTGGCAGATGGCCGACACCGGCCCCTGCGGCCCGTGCTCGGAGATCTTCTACGACCACGGCCCGACAGTTCTCGGCGGGCCGCCGGGCTCGCCGGACGCCGACGGCGACCGCTACATCGAGATCTGGAACCTCGTCTTCATGCAGTTCGACCGCGACGACAAGGGCACGCTCACGCCGCTGCCCAAGCCGTGCGTCGACACCGGCATGGGGCTGGAACGGCTGGCGGCGGTGCTGCAGCACGTTCACTCCAACTACGAGATCGACCTGTTCCAGAGCCTGATCAAGGCGGCGGCGCGCGAGACTGCGACCAAGGACCTCGCCAGCAACTCGCTGAAGGTGATCGCCGACCACATCCGCGCCTGCAGTTTCCTCATCGCCGACGGCATCATTCCCGGCAACGAAGGCCGCGGCTACGTGCTGCGGCGGATCATCCGCCGCGCGCTGCGCCACGGCTACAAGCTCGGCCAGACGAGGCCGTTCTTCCATCGCATCGTCGGTGACCTCGTGGCCGAGATGGGCGCCGCGTACCCGGAACTGAAGGAGATGCGCAGCCGCGTCGAAGGCGTGCTCAGGCAGGAAGAAGAGCGCTTCGGCGAGACGCTCGAACACGGCATGAAGATCCTCGACGCCGCGCTCGGCAGGCTCGGCAGCGGCGACGCGCGGCTGCTCGACGGCGAGACCGTGTTCCTGCTGTATGACACCTACGGCTTCCCGGTCGATCTGACCGCCGACATCTGCCGCGAGCGCGGCATCGCTGTCGACCATGCGGGTTTCGAGCAGGCGATGGAACGGCAGCGCGAGCAGGCGCGCGCCGCAGGCAAGTTCAGGATGGCCGCCGGCGTCGAGTACTCGGGCAGCAAGACGAAATTCGTCGGCTACGACTACATGACCGCAGAGGCCAAGGTGGTGGCGATGTACGTCGATGGCACCGCGGTCAACGAGGTGCGCGCCGGGCAGAACGCCATCATCGTGCTCGACATGACGCCGTTTTATGCCGAAGCTGGCGGTCAGGTCGGCGACGTCGGCGAACTGGTCGGCAGCGGCGGCCGCTTCGAGGTCACCGACACGCAGAAGATCCAGTCCGACGTCTTCGGCCACCACGGCGTCGTGACGACGGGCTCGTTCGAGTTCGGCGAACGCATCACGGCGCGGGTGAACGTCACCCGCCGCACGCGCGCCATGCACAACCACTCGGCCACGCACCTGATGCACGCGGCGCTGCGCAAGGTGCTCGGCAATCACGTTCAGCAGAAGGGCTCGCTGGTCGACGCCGAGCGCACGCGCTTCGACTTCGCGCACGACAAGCCGATGACGCCGGAGGAGATCCGCCGCGTCGAGGAGATCGTCAACGACGCCGTCCGCGCCAACGCCACCGTGGCGGCGACGGTGATGAAGTACGACGAGGCGATCCGCGCCGGCGCGCTCGCCTTCTTCGGCGACAAGTACGGCGACGAGGTGCGCGTCATCGCCATGGGCGAGCACGGCGGCGACCTGTCGACCGAACTGTGCGGCGGCACCCATGTCAGGCGCACCGGCGATATCGGCCTGTTCAAGATCGTCGCCGAAGGCGGCATCGCCGCGGGGGTGCGACGGGTCGAGGCGGTGACCGGCGCCGGCGCGGTGGCCTGGGTGCAGAAGCTCGACGCGCAGCTGGCGGAGATCGCAGGCCAGCTGAAGGCGCCGGCGGCCGAGGTGCCGGCGAAGATCGGCCAGTTGATGGACAACCTGCGCGCGCTCGAAAAGGAACTGGCGCGGCTGAAGGGCAGGCTCGCCGCCAGCCAGGGCGAGGATCTCGCCGGCCAGGCGATCGACATCAAGGGCGTTAAGGTGCTGGCCGCCACCCTCGAAGGGGCGGACGCGAAGAGCCTGCGCGAGACCGTCGACAAGCTGAAGGCACGGCTCAAGACGGCGGCGATCGTGCTGGCGGCGGTCGACGGTGGCAAGGTGCAGATCGCCGCGGGCGTGACGGCCGATGCGACGAAGAAGATCCCGGCCGGCGAACTGGTCAACTTCGTCGCCCAGCAGGTGGGAGGCAAGGGCGGCGGCCGAGCCGACATGGCGATGGCCGGAGGCACCGATGCCGCGGCATTGCCCAAGGCGCTGGCGAGCGTGAAGGGCTGGGCCGAGGCGAGGTTGTGACCGGGCTGGTCATCCGCCGCCAGGAGCCGACCGACGCGGAAGCGGTGGCGGCTTATCTCGGCGACGCGGCGGTGATGGCCGCAACGCTGCAGATTCCCTACCCGTCGGTCCAGGCCTGGCGCGAGCGGTTCGCCCGCTTCAATCCGCTCGACTTCGTGCTGCTCGCCGAGACGGAAGGTGTGGTGGTCGGCGGTGGCAGCCTGCACATGAATGACCGGCCGCGGCGCCGCCACGCAGCGATGCTCGGCATCGGCGTGCTGTCGAGCCATTGGGGCCGCGGTGTCGGCACCGCTCTGATGCGTGCGCTTACGGAGGCGGCGGATCAGTGGTTGAACATCGAGCGCATCGAGCTGACGGCGTTCACCGACAACGCGCGCGCCGTCGCGCTGTACGAACGATTCGGCTTCGTCGACGAAGGCACGCACCGCGCCGATGCATTGCGCGACGGTGCCTACGCCGACGTGCACGCGACGGCGCGGCTGCATCCGAACCCGCCGCGTCTGCCCGCGGCATCGGCGTGAACGCGCTGCGCGTCGCGGGCGCGGGCGTGCTCGTCCTCGCCGCATCGGGGTGCACCGTCATGACCGTCGCCGGCGCCGCGGTCTCGGTCGGTGCGGCGGTGGTCGGTACCGCCGTCGACGTGACGGTCGGCACCGCCAAGGTGACGGGCAAGGCGATCGGCGCTGCGGCCGACGCGATCAGCGGCTCCGATGATGACGTGGCCGCGCCCGTCGAGACCGCGCCCGTCGAGACCGCGCCCGGGCAGCCGCGACCGGCGCCGCCCCGCCAGCCATGATGCCGTGGCGCTTCTGCCCGCTGTGCGCGAGCACGCTGGCGCGGCGCCTCGTCGGCGAACGTGAGCGCGACGCCTGTTCTGCCTGCGACTGGGTGCACTGGGACAACCCGACGCCGGTCGTCGCCGCGGTCGTCGAATACCGGGGCCAGGTGCTGCTCGCCCGCAACCGCGCCTGGCCGGAGAAGATGTTCGCGCTGGTGACCGGCTTTCTCGAACGCGACGAGTCGCCGTCGGCGGCGGTGCTGCGCGAGGTCAAGGAGGAGACCGATCTCGACGGCGAAGACGCGCGCCTGATCGGCGTCTACGATTTCGCGCGCATGAACCAGGTCATCATCGCCTATCACGTGCCGGCGCGCGGCGTCGTGCGTCTGGGCGAGGAACTCGCCGACTACCGGCTGGTCGAGCCGGCGCGCCTGCGTCCGTGGCCGCAGGGCACGGGACAGGCGCTCGCGGACTGGATGCGCGCACGCGGCCTGCCGGTAAACTTTCTGCCGCTTAAGACCTGACGGATACCGCCGCCGAGCATGAGCACCGCGATCGTTTTCGACCGGGAACTCGACACCAAGGGCCTGAACTGCCCGCTGCCGATCCTTCGCGCGAAGAAGGCGCTGGCCGAACTGTCCTCCGGCCAGGTGCTGAAGATCGTCTGCACCGATCCGGGCTCGATACGCGACTTCAAGGCCTTTGCCAAACAGACCGGCAATGAGCTGCTGGCGCAGGAAACGCAGGACGAGCTTTTCATCCATTTCCTGAAACGGCGCTGACTCCGGTGCGCAGACTGCTGCTGCTCGGCGTGCCGCTGGCCGGCGGGCTCGTCGCGCTTTACTTCTGGGCGGCGCTGAGCTGGGACTATTCGACCGGCGAGCGCGCAGGCTGGGTGCAGAAGTTCAGCAGGAAAGGCTGGATCTGCAAGACGTGGGAGGGCGAACTGGCGATGATCACCATGCCCGGCGCGGCGCAGGAGAAGTTCTTCTTCACCGTCTGGGACGACGGGGTCGCGCGCCAGATCAACGCGGCGATGGGCAAGCGCGTGTCGCTGCACTACGACGAGAAGGTCGGCCTGCCGACCAGCTGCTTCGGCGAAACGCGGCACTGGGTCAACAAGGTGACGGTGGTGCACGACATTCCCCTCGGTCCGGGAATCGCCGTGCCGCAGGGTGCGCCGGAGCCTGTCCCGGGGCTGCCGCAGCCTGTTCCGCCGCAGGTGCCGGTCGAGCCGAGGACCGGGCCGCGGCCGCCGACCCAGTGAACCGACCGACATGCGCATGACACCGCGTCCGTCTGCGGCGCGATCCACCTGCGGCGGCTTGCCGGCGGCAGTGGTCGCAGGCAGCGGGCCGGCAGGCCGCGGTCTTCCGGTTCTTCGCCGGAGGAAGCAGGCGCCGGATCGCCGTGCCTGTTGCGAGCGTGCATGAACGCGACGGTCGTGCTCTCCCCGCTTGAGGCACGCGTGCTCGGCGTACTGGTCGAGAAGGAAAAGACCGTGCCCGACACGTATCCGCTGTCGCTGAACGCGCTGACGGCCGGCTGCAACCAGAAGAACAACCGCGACCCGGTGATGGCGGCAACCGAAGCCGAGGTTCAGGCGGCCGTCGACGAGTTGAAGCGGCGTTCGCTGGTGATCGAATCGAGCGGCTCGCGCGTGATGCGCTACTCGCACAACGTCGGCCGCGTGCTGCGTGTGCCCGACCAGTCGGTGGCGATCCTGGCCACGCTGATGCTGCGCGGGCCGCAGACCGCAGGCGAACTGCGCATCACCTGCGAGCGGCTGCACCGCTTCGCCGACATTTCCTCGGTCGAGGCTTTCCTCGACGAACTCGCCGCGCGTGCGAGCGAGCAGGGCGGAGCGCTGGTGACGAAGCTGCCGCGCCGCCCCGGCGAGCGCGAGCAGCGCTGGGCGCAACTGCTGACTGGCGCGCCGCCGGCTGGCGCCACCGCGGCCGTGACCGACGACGTGCAGGACGCTGCGGGAGCCGCCGGTCCGCGCGATGTTGCTGCGCGAGTCGATCAACTGGCGGCCGAAGTCGAGCAGTTGCGCGCCGAGGTTGCCGCGCTGCGCGCGCAATTGGCTGCAGCGGCGGGCCGCTGATGCAACAGACGGGGCTTTTCGAGTTCCGCGGCCAGCCAGCGGTCGCACTGCACGCGCCCGACGGCGCAACGGCGCTGGTGCTGCTGCACGGTGCGCAGGTTCTGTCGTGGCGGCCGGCGGGCGGCGGCGAGCGGCTGTTCCTTTCCGAGCGCTCGCGCTTCGGTTCCGGCGCATCGGTGCGCGGCGGCGTTCCGGTGATCTTTCCGCAGTTCAACCAGCGCGGCCCGCTGCCGCGGCATGGCTTCGTGCGCACGCGGCCATGGACGCTGGCGCGCGCCGAAAGCGGCGCCGATGACGCGCTGGCCGTGCTGCAGTTGATCGACGACGGCGAGACGCGCGCCCTCTGGCCGCATTCGTTCGCGCTCGAACTGACGGTGTGCGTGCGCGGCGAACGCCTCGACATCGAACTGGCGGTGACGAATACCGCCGAGCTCGCCTTCGACTTCATGGCCGCCCTGCACACCTATCTGCGCGTCGACGAGGTCGAGGCGACGCGGCTGGCGGGACTGAAAGGCTGCCGGTACGAGGATTTCACCCGCGGCACGATGCACGTCGACGACGCCGAGGCGGTGCGGATCGACGACGAGACCGACCGCGTCTACTTCGGCGTCGACGCGCCGCTGCTGCTCAGCGAAGCGCAGCGCCGCTTGCGCATCGAGGCGGCGCATTTCCCGGAAGTTGTGGTCTGGAATCCGTGGGCAACCCGGTGCTGCGCCATGACCGATCTGGCCGCCGGCGATTTCCGCCGCTTCCTCTGCGTCGAAGCGGCGCTGATCGAACGGCCGATGCGACTCGCCGGCGGCGAGCAGTGGTGGGGCCGGCAGACGCTGATCGCAGAGTACTAGGACGGCGCCTGTCCGCCCGGCAGTCGCGCCAGTTGCTCGCGCACCTTGGCCAGCGTGCCGGAGAAGCCGGCCAGGCGGCTGCGTTCCTGTGCCACGACCTCGGCCGGAGCGCGGGCGACGAAGCTCTCGTTGCCGAGTTTGCTTTGCGCTTTGCGGATCTCGCCTTCGAGGCGGGCAATCTCGCGGCCCAGGCGCTCGCGCTCGGCGGCCACGTCGACCTCGATCACCAGCATCAGGTGAAAGTCGCCGACCACCGCCACCGGGGCCGCAGCACCCTGCGCGGCGTGCGCCAGCTCGGCGACATGCTTGACGTCGGCCAGCCGGGCCAGCGCGGCGAGGTAGGGCGCGAACGCGGCGACCTCGTCCGCCGGGCCGCTGACGGCCAGCGGCACCTTCTGCGCCGGTGACAGGTTCATCTCGCCGCGCAGGTTGCGCGCCGCGTCGACCAGCTGCTTGAGCTGCGCGACCCATGCATCGGCCGACGCGTCGATCCTCGCCGGATCCGTCTGCGGATAGGGCTGGATCATCACCGAGGTCTTCTCGCCGCCGGCGCGCTTGCCGGCGAGCAGCGAGACCTTCTGCCAGAGTTCTTCGGTGATGAACGGGATGATCGGATGCGCCAGGCGCAGCGCCGCCTCCAGCACGCGCACGAGCGTGCGCCGCGTGCCGCGCTGCTGGGCCTGCGCGCCGCGCGCCAGCTGCACCTTGGCGAGCTCCAGGTACCAGTCGCAATATTCGTTCCACACGAATGAATAGATCGCGTTCGCGCACTGGTCGAGGCGGTACTCGGCAAAGCCCTTTTCGACTTCGGCCTCGACGCGCTGCAGTTCGCCGATGATCCAGCGGTCGACCTCGGACAGTTCCAGCGGCGCCGAGGCATCGGCGCCGCAGTCCTTGCCCTCGGTATTCATCAGCACGAATCGCGTGGCGTTCCACAGCTTGTTGCCGAAGTTGCGGTAGCCCTCGCAGCGCTTCAGATCAAAGTTGATGTTGCGGCCGAGGGTCGCGTAGGCGGCCATCGTGAAGCGCAGCGCATCGGCGCCGTAGGCGGCGATGCCTTCGGGGAAGTGCCGGCGGATCTTCGCCGCCACCTTCGGCGCGTCCTGCGGACGGCGCAGCCCGGTGGTGTTCTTCTTCACCAGCGAGTCGAGGTCGATGCCGTCGATGATGTCGATCGGGTCGAGCGTGTTGCCCTCCGACTTGCTCATCTTGCGGCCTTCTGCGTCGCGCACGATGCCGTGGATGTAGACGTCCTTGAAAGGCACGCGGCCGGTAAAGTGGGTCGTCATCACGATCATCCGCGCGACCCAGAAGAAGATGATGTCGTAGCCGGTGACCAGCACCGTGGAGGGCAGGTACAGGTCGTAGGCGAGGCGCTGCGCCGTCCCCTCTTCGTTCTCGACCGCGGGCCAGCCCAGGGTCGAGAACGGCACCAGCGCGCTCGAATACCAGGTATCGAGCACGTCCGGATCGCGGCTGAGCTTCACGCCGGCGCCGGCCTTCGCCTGTGCCTCGGCCTCGGTGCGGGCGACATAGACGTTGCCGGCCTCGTCGTACCAGGCCGGGATCTGGTGGCCCCACCACAACTGGCGCGAGATGCACCAGTCCTGGATGTTCTCCATCCACTGCCGGTACACGGTGCGCCACTGCTCGGGGAAGATGTTCACGCTGCCTGTCTCGACCGCCTCGAGCGCCACCTGCGCCAGCGACTTGCCGGGATGACGCGTGCCGCTCGGGGCCGACTTGCTCATCGCCACGTACCACTGGTCGGAGAGCATCGGTTCGACCGCCTCGCCGGTGCGGCCGCAGCGCGGCACCATCATCTTGTGCGGCTTCTCGCTGACGAGCAGGCCCGCGGCCTTCAGGTCGTCGAGCACCGCGCGGCGCGCGACGTAGCGGTCCATGCCGCGGTACTTCGCCGGCGCGTTGTCGTTGACCGTCGCCGTGAGCGTGAAGATCGGGATCGGGGCCAGCGCGTGCCGCTGGCCGACGGCGAAGTCGTTGAAGTCGTGCGCCGGCGTGATCTTGACGCAGCCGGTGCCGAAGGCGCGGTCGACCATCTCGTCGGCGATCACCGGAATCTCGCGGCCCGTCAGCGGCAGCACTAGGCGCTTGCCGATCAGCGCCGCATAACGCTCGTCGCCCGGATGCACGGCCACGGCGACGTCGCCGAGCATCGTCTCGGGACGCGTCGTGGCGACGACCACGCCCGCACCGCCGTCGGCCGCCGGATAGCGGATCTCCCACAGCCGGCCGTCCTCCTCCTCGTTCTCCACCTCGAGGTCGGACACCGCCGTCTGCAGCTTCGGGTCCCAGTTGACCAGCCGCTGGCCGCGGTAAATGAGGCCCTGTTCGTACAGCCGCACGAAGGTCTCGATCACGACCGCGGACAGGCGTTCGTCCATCGTGAAATAGGTGCGCCGCCAGTCGACCGAGTCGCCGAGCCGCCGCATCTGGCCGAGGATCGCGCCGCCCGAGGTCTCCTTCCAGTCCCAGACGTGCCCGACGAACTTCTCGCGGCCGATGCTCTTCCGGTCGATGCCCGCCGCTTCCAGCTTCCGTTCGACGACGATCTGCGTGGCGATACCGGCATGGTCGGTACCGGGCAGCCACAGCGTGTTGAAGCCGCGCATCCGGTGGTAGCGGGCGAGCGCGTCCATGACCGTGTGGTTGAACGCATGGCCCATGTGCAGGATGCCGGTCACGTTCGGCGGCGGCAGCTGGATGCTGAATGCCGGCCGGCCCGGCTGCATGCCGGCATCGAAGTAGCCGCGCGCTTCCCACACCGGCGCCCATCGGGCCTCGATCGCCGCCGGCTCGAACGCCTTGGCCAGTTCGCTGTCTTCCTTCTTCTCGGCAGTGTTCATTCGGCTCCGGGACATAGGATTCGGGCAAGCGCCGATTTGAATTTTACGGGGATCGTCTCTAGAACCTATCTCAAAACTCTTGAGCGCGAGGTCATGAGCTTTCACAATCGCG
>CAZDXQ010000080.1:0-10339 GCA_964509545.1 uncultured Burkholderiaceae bacterium
GGCGTGTCCTCGAACATGTGGATGAAGCCGTGCAGCTCGCGCAGCACGTCGTTCGGGATGTGGCGCGAGGTGCGCGTCTCGCCGTACAGGAAGATCGGGATGTCGGCGTTGCGCCAGCGGATGGCGCCGACGAAGTCGCGCAGATGCTTGACCGCCGGATTGTCGGCGTCGTCACCGCCTTCGGCGAACTCCTCGTCGTCGATCGAGACGATGAAGGCCGAGGCGCGGCTTTGCTGCTGGGCGAAGCTGGCCAGGTCGCCGTAGGTGGTCACACCGATCACCTCGACGCTCTCGCCCTCGATCGCGCGGGCCAGCGCGCGGATGCCCAGGCCGCTGGCGTTCTCGGAGCGGTAGTCCTCGTCGATGATGACGATCGGGAAGCGGAATCGCATGGGGGTCCGGCGCTGCGCAGGCGAACAAAGCGCCGATTATCCAACGCCGCCCCGGAGCGAGGCGGCGCCGCGGGCCGCGGCCGGCGCGCGCTAGATGCGCGAGCCCGAGCGCAGCGCCAGTGCTATCTGGCTGCGCAGCGCGCGCAGCACGCGCAGTTCCTCGGCGCTCGGCCCGCCGGCGTCGACGACACGGCGCTCCGCGTAAAGCAGGCCGGCAGCGCGGCCCGCGGTCGCGATCGGCATCAGCAGGAAACTCTTCGTCGCCGCGCACTGCTGCGCGAACCAGGGCGGCAGGCGGTTGCGGATCTTCTCGGCCGCCGCATCGGCGATGTGCAGGTCGGTCGTCTTGGCCAGCGCGGCGCTGAACAGATCCGTGCCGTGCGCGGGCAGCGTGAACTGCGGCCGCGGCTGGCCGAAGCCCGTGCGCACGCGCAAGGTGCCGGCGGCGCCATCGCGCAGCACCAGCACCACGCGCGCATAGCCGAGACCGTTGTAGATGGTCTCGAGCACCAGATCGACCACGGTCGACGATTCGGTGCCGCGCGCCAGCGCATCGGTGGCGTCGGCCAGGCCGGCAAGCAGCACCGCCATCGCGTTCAGCGGTCGCCCCACCGGGTCGCGTTCGGCGCTGGGCGTGTCCTCGTCTTCGGGAAGCGCGCCGACCGGCGCGGCGTCGTTGGCCTTGCGCTCGCCCTCCCGATCGATCCCCGCGGCCCGTTCGAACTGCCGCGCGCGCTCTGTCGCGGCCTCGATCGCCGCCGCAAATGCGCCATCCTCGACGAGCAGCGCCGGGGCGAAGCGTTCGCGCACCTGTCGCAGCGCCGCTTCGCTGGCGCAGCCGCCGGCGGCGCGCAGCGTTTCGGCCACCGCATCGGCGAAATGGGCGGCGGCCCGGATCGGATCGACCGTTGCCGCATCGATTCGCGCCGGCAGCGGTTGCGTGGCCAGCACCAGCCGTTCGGGCAGGCTCCATTGGCGCAGCAACTGCGTCGTCAGTTCTTCGAGGCTGCAGCCGACCACGCTGCGCGCATCCTGCCCGTCGCGCACCGCCGCCAGCGCCTGCGGCGCATACACTGCCAGCAGCATGCGGCCGACATTGCGGAACAGCGCCGCGATGCAGGCGATCTCGGCCTGCTCCGCCGCGGCCGTGCCGAGCAGCAGCGGCGCCAGGCTCGAGGCGAGCAACGCCTGGCGGAAGTCGGCATACACGCGCGGTGCGTCGGCGCCGACGACCCCGTCGAGCAACAGCAGCGACAGCGCCGCGGCTTTCACGCGGTCGACGCCGAGCAGAAGGATCGCCCGCGTCACGGTCGTCACCGGCGGTGTGCCGGTGCGGTAAGGCATCGTGTTGGCCAGATGCAGCAGGCGCTGAGTGAGCGACGCGTCGGCAAGGATGGCGTCCGCCAGCGCATGCACGGCCTCGCTGTCGCTGGCCAGCAACCGGGTCAGTCGGGCGATGGCCGGACCGGCCGCGGGCAGGCCGCCGCGCTCGCGCGCCGCGCGCAGCACCTCCTCCGCCGCGGTGGTCGTGCGGCCAGGGCTCAGCGACTGGGTGGCTCCGCCGTCGGGCAAGGCGATCTCTCCGGCGCCCCGGGGCGGCGCCCGATCCGGCAAATCTAGACGCGCACGCAGTACCTCGATGCCGGGAAAAGCGCTGCCTATGGCGGTCAGGGGCTCGCCCGCCACGGATACGCGCGTGGGCGATGTGCCGATTGACGGGTCGTCAGGCCCTAGGCAGCGTCACCCCGGTCTGGCCCTGGTACTTGCCGGCGCGGTCGCGGTAACTGGTTTCGCAGACCTCGTCGCTCTCGATGAACAGCACTTGCGCGCAGCCCTCGCCGGCGTAGATCCTCGCCGGCAGCGGTGTGGTGTTGGAAAATTCCAACGTCACATGCCCCTCCCACTCCGGCTCCAGCGGCGTGACGTTGACGATGATGCCGCAGCGCGCATAGGTGCTCTTGCCCAGGCAGATGGTCAGCACGTTGCGCGGAATGCGCATGTACTCGACGGTGCGCGCCAGCGCGAACGAGTTCGGCGGGATGATGCACACGTCGCCGACAAAATCGACGAACGAGTTCGGGTCGAAGGCCTTCGGATCGACGATCGTGCTGTTGATGTTGGTGAAGATCTTGAATTCGCGCGCGCAGCGGATGTCGTAGCCGTAGCTGGAGGTGCCGTAGCTGACGATCTTCCGCCCCGCCACCTCGCGCACCTGGCCCGGCTCGAACGGCTCGATCATGCCGCCGGCCGCCATGCGGCGAATCCACTTGTCGCTCTTGATGCTCATCTGTCCGCCCGGTCGGCTGATCAACGCGCGCAGTCTAATGAAACGCGGTCTGGACCCGTCCTGCGCAAAGTACGCAGCGCGCAACCCCGTGCTTCGGTGATGACGGCTGCCGCCCGGCCGAGGTCAAATTAGTGGGCACTGACCGACCCACGCAGGGCCTCGGCGCCTGCGTTCGACCTATACACGGCCTATGCGCGACGCAGTTCCCTTCCTTCGCCGGCAACCCGACGCATGGCTAGACTCTAGGCCCATGAGTTCGCACTGGATGCCGGCGCAGCCGGGCGACGCGCTCGCCGACATCGATACCCCGGCGCTGATCCTCGACCTGGACCGCTTCGACGCCAATCTCGAACGGATGATGGCGGCGGCCGAGGCTGCGGGGGTGCGCGTGCGGCCGCACGCCAAGACGCACAAGTCGCTGCAGATCGCGCACCGGCAGGTCGCCGCCGGCGCCATCGGCATCTGCTGCCAGAAGATCGGTGAGGCCGAGATCTTCCTCGGTGGCGGCATTCGCGACGTGTTGATCACCAACGAG
The DNA here is from genome assembly GCA_964509545.1 of uncultured Burkholderiaceae bacterium. Taxonomy (GTDB): domain Bacteria; phylum Pseudomonadota; class Gammaproteobacteria; order Burkholderiales; family Burkholderiaceae_F; genus JADJWR01. The sequence continues at coordinate 3,215 of CAZDXQ010000080.1, forward strand.
GTCGTCGGTCCGCGCAAGCTGCGCCGCCTCGCACAGCTGGCGAAGATGTTCGGCAGCGCCCGCCTCGGCCTGTGCGTCGACGACGCGAGCGTGGTCCGCCAACTGTCGCTGATCTGCGGCGAGGAGGACGCCGAAGTCGATGTCTACATCGAACTGGACGTCGGCCAGAACCGCGCCGGCGTCGCCACGCCGGCCGATGCGCTCGAACTGGCGCGCGAAGTGATGCACCACCCGCGTCTGACCCTGATGGGCCTGCAGGCCTACGCCGGCTCGGCGCAACACCGCCGCGGCGTGCCGGAGCGGCGCGAGGCGGCGCAGCGCGCGGCCGAACGCGCCGCCGAGGCACGCGCGCTGATGCAGGAGGCTGGCCTGCCGTGCGAGATCGTCACCGGCGGCGGCACCGGCACCTTCATGTACGACATCGGCAGCCGCGTCTACGACGAGATCCAGCCGGGCTCATTCGCCTTCATGGACTTCGACTACGCGCGCAACGAGCCCGATCCCGAAGTGCCGCAGTTCGAGCATGCGCTGTTCCTGCTCGCCTCGGTGATGAGCATGCGCGGCGACCGGGCCACGCTCGACGCCGGTCTGAAGGCGTTCTCAACCGACTCCGGCGCGGCGCGACCGACGTTCAGCGGCTGGCAGGTCCGATCGGTCAGCGACGAACACTCGGTGCTTACCCGGATCGACGAAAGCGGACCCGACATCAAGCTCGGCGCCAAGGCGCTGCTCGTGCCTGGCCACTGCGATCCGACGATCAACCTGCACGACTGGATCGTCGCAGTCCGCAAGGGCAAGGTCGAGGACGTCTGGCCGATCGATGCGCGCGGCAAGGTGTACTGAGCGAGCCCAGGGCCGGGCTGCGCCCGGCCCGCGCCCCGCGGGGGTCAAGGAAACCTGGGGCGGCCCGGCGTTTCCTTGAGAAGCGCGCCGGCGACGCGCGCGCGCACGGCCGTTGCGCGCAGTCAAATCCCTGCTGTAAGTCCCGTTGCGCGGCTGGCTGCGCCGCAGGCTCGGCGTTACGCTTCAAGCGTGGATTCGACGGGGACAAGGAATGAAGCTGGAACCGTTCGCGGTCAGTCAGCTGCCCAAGCGCGCGCTGGCCCTGGTGCTGGCCGGCGGCCGCGGCAGCCGCCTGCATGAACTCACCGACATCCGCTCCAAGCCGGCCGTCTACTTCGGCGGCAAGTTCCGCATCGTCGACTTCACCCTGTCGAACTGCCTGAACTCCGGCCTGCGCCGCATCGCCGTGCTGACGCAGTACAAGAGCCACAGCCTGCTGCGCCACCTGCAGCGCGGCTGGTCGTTCCTGAAGCCGGAGCTGAACGAATGGGTCGACCTGCTGCCGGCGCAGCAGCGCATCGACGAATCCACCTGGTACCAGGGCACCGCCGATGCAGTTTTCCAGAACCTCGACATCCTTCGCAGCGAGGGACCCGAGTACATCGTCGTTCTGGCCGGCGATCACATTTACAAGATGGACTATGGCGCGATGCTGCGCTTCCACGTCGAACACGACGCGCGCTGCACGGTGGCCTGCTTCGAGGTGCCGATCGCCGAGGCGAGCGCCTTCGGCGTGATGTCGGTCAACGACCAGGGACGAATCGTCGAGTTTGTCGAGAAACCGCCGCAGCCGCCGCCGATGCCCGGCCATCCCGACCTGGCGCTGGCCAGCATGGGCATCTATGTCTTCGACGCCGAGTACCTGTACGAGGCGCTGGCGCGCGACGCCGCAGATCCGCACTCGGTGCACGACTTCGGCCGCAACCTCGTGCCGGCGGCCGTGGCCGAAGGCGTGGCCTACGCGCAGCCTTTCGACGACGCCTGCGTGCGCAGTGAAGAAGGCGAAGCCGCCTACTGGCGCGACGTCGGCACCATCGACGCGTACTGGGAGGCCAACATCGACCTGACCGCGACCAAGCCGCAGCTGAACCTGTACGACCGCGCCTGGCCGATCTGGACCTACCAGGAGCAGCTGCCGTCGGCGAAGTTCGTGCACAACGAACCGGACCGGCGCGGCCTGGCCATCGAGTCGATGGTCTCCGGCGGCTGCATCATCTCCGGAGCGCTGTTCCGTTCGCTGCTGTTCTCCAATTGCCGCGTGCATTCGTGGGCGCTGGTCAACTGGTCGGTGCTGCTGCCCAACGTCGAGGTCGGCCGGCGGGCGCGCCTGACGCGGACCGTCGTCGACCGCGGCTGCCGCATCCCCGATGGCCTGGTCGTCGGCGAGGATCCGGCAGACGACGCGCGCCGCTTCCGCCGCACGGCAGGCGGCGTGACCCTGATCACCCGCGGCATGCTGGCGAAGCTGGGCTGATCCGAAGCCGACCGTCGGCGCGACCCGGCCGAACCGCCGGGCGGCCTGGCCCGCAGAAACGTCCGAGCAAGACGACAAGATCATCGTATGAAGGTGCTGCAGGTTGCGGCGGAGGTCTTCCCGTGGGTGAAGACCGGCGGGCTCGGCGACGTTGTCGCGGCGCTGCCGGCGGCGCTGGCACGTGCCGGCGCCGACGTGCGGCTGCTGCTGCCGGGCTATCCGCCGCTGCTGCAGGCGCTGCAGGAGGGCTATGTCGTGGCCCAGCTCGGCAGCACCTTCGGTGCGGCCACCGTCAAGGTGCGCGGCGGCCGCCTGCCCGGCCTCGACCTGCCCGTCTACCTGATCGACTCGCCGTACCTGTACGACCGGCCCGGCAATCCGTACCTGAGCCCGGCGCGCGCCGACTGGCCGGACAATCCGCGCCGCTTCGGCCTGCTCGGCTGGGCCGCGGCGCATCTGGGCTGCGGCGACATCGATCGGCACTGGCGCGCCGACCTCGTGCATGCGCACGACTGGCACGCGGCGCTCGCCTGCACGCACCTGGCGCTGCATCCCGGTCCGCGGCCGGCGAGCGTGTTCACCGTGCACAACCTCGCCTTCGTCGGCGAATTCGATCCGGCGCTGCTGCCCGAACTGCAGCTGCCGACCTCGATCTTCACCGCAGAGGGACTCGAGTTCCACGGCAAGGCCTCGTTCATGAAGGCCGGCCTGTACTACGCCGACCAGCTGACCACGGTCAGCCCGACCTACGCCCGCGAGATCCAGACCTCGGCCTTCGGCTGCGGCTTCGAGGGCCTGCTGACGCGCCGCGCGGCCGCGCTCGCCGGCATCCTGAACGGCGTCGACAACGCGGTGTGGAATCCGGCCACCGACGCCTACCTCGAAGCGCGTTACGACAGCAGCGATCTCGGCGGCAAGGCTGAAGTGAAGGCGGCGCTGCAGCGCTCGCTCGGCCTGCGCGTCGATCCGCGCCGGCTTCTCATTGGCGTCGTGACCCGGCTCGCCTACCAGAAAGGCGTCGATCTGCTGGCCCAGGCCATGCGCGTGCTGGCGGCCGAGAACGTGCAGCTGGTGCTGCTCGGCAGTGGCGATCCGCAGCTGGAGCGCGACCTGCTGCAGGTCGCCGCGCAGCTCCCAGAGAGCATGTCGGTCAACCTCGGCTACGACGAGGCGTTCTCGCACCGGATCATCGCCGGCGCCGACGTGGTGGCCGTACCGTCGCGCTACGAACCTTGCGGGCTGACCCAGCTCTACGGGCTGCGCTACGGCTCGCTGCCCGTCGTGCACGCCGTGGGCGGCCTGGTCGACACCGTGGTCGACGCCAATGAAGCGAATCTGCAGGCGGACAGAGCCACCGGCTTCACCTTCGTCAACGCGACCGAGGCGGCGCTTCACGCCACGCTGCACCGCGCGCAGCGACTGTACGACGACCTTCCGCGCTGGCAGCAGGTCATGCGCCGGGCCATGGCGCAGGACTTCTCGTGGGACGAGGCCGCCGGCCAGTACCTCGCGCTTTTCCGGCGCGTCCTTGAACGGATGGCGCGCTAAGCGCGGCGCGCTTCAGCCGCTGCGGCCGATCAGCCGCCTAAGGAACGCCAGCAGCAGGCTGAAGAAGCCAATCTTCGCCGGCGCCGGCGCGGTCGCCGGCGCACCCGCGACAGGCGCGGCGCGCGCGGCCAGCTGCGCGCCAAAGGCTTCGAAGAACTTGTCGGCGGTGGCGCCGGCGGCGGCATCGATCAGCCGCGAGCCCACCTGCGCCAGCTTGCCGCCGATATGCGCATTGGCCACGTAGTTCAGCCGCGTCTGCTGCGCCGCGCTCTCGGTCAAGGTCACCCGCGCTTCGCCGCGAGCGAATCCGGTCGGCCCGCCCGAGACCTCGAACTTCATCGTGTACGCGTTCGGCGCATCGACATCCTCCAGCGCCAGCTTGCCCTTGAAGCGCGACTTCACCGGTCCGACTGCCGCCGTCATGGCGATCTCGAACTGGTTCTCGCCCGTGGCCGTGATGCTCTCGCAGCCCGGCACGCAGTTCCTGAGCATCTCGGTGTCGTTCAGCGCCGCCCAGGCGGTGGCGCGATCGCTGCTGAGCAGCCGTTCCCCCTTCAGTTCCACGTTCGCGTCTCCAGCCTCCGGGCGCTGGTGCCGGCCAGCGTCTCGGCCAGCCGCTCCAGGCTCTCGATGTTGTGCACCGGCAGGAAGCTTGACACATGCGCCAGCAGCGCGCGCACGCCGCGTGCCTTCGGCTCGAAGCTCGCGTAGCGCAGCAGCGGATTGAGCCAGATCAGCCGCCGGCACGACTTGGCCAGCCGCTCGGCCTCGCGGCCGAGTTCGTCGATCGACGCGTGCTCCAGGCCGTCGGTGACCAGCAGCACCGTTGGACTGCCGGACAGTACGCGCCGTGCCCAGTGCCGGTTGAACTCATGCAGGCAGGCGGCGATGCGCGTGCCGCCGGACCAGTCGTCGACCGCGTGCACCACGTCGGCGATCGCCGCATCGGGGTCGCGCTGGCGCAGCGCGCGCGTGATGTGCGTCAGCCGCGTGCCGAAGACGAAGGCGTGGATGCGGTAGTTGGCCGCGTCGAAGCCGCCGGCGAGCGCATGCAGGAAGTGCAGGAACATGCGCGAGTAGCGGCTCATCGAGCCGGAGATGTCGACAATCACCACCAGCGGCTCGGTGCGCGTGCGTCGCCGCCGCCGCGGCAGCTCGGCGATGTCGCCGCCGCGCCGTGCGCTTTCGCGCAGCACGGCGCGCAGGTCGAGCCGGCTGCCACGGCTGGCAGGCGCCTCCCGCCGCGTGGCCAGTTTCACGAAGAACGGCGCGATCGTCGCCAGCATGCGCCGCGCCGCGGCCCATTCGGCCGTGCTCATCGTGTCGAAGTCGGCCTTGCGCAGCTGCTCGCGATCGGTCCACGAAAGCTGCGCGTCGATGTCGATGCGCTCGTGCTGCTGCTGCGGCGGCGGCCGCTCGAGCTTCGGCGCCAGGGCCTCACCGAGGCGGCGGTTCTCCGGCGGGCCCGGTGGCGAGCCGCCCTTTTTCTGGCTGACCTGCGGCAGCAGCAGCCGCAGCATCTGGCCGAGCAGATCCGGGTCCTTCCAGAAAATGTGAAAAGCCTGCTCGAACAGTTGCCGGTGCTGCGCCCGGTCGATCAGGCACGAGGCCAGCACCGCGCGAAAATCGCCGCGCGACTCGATGCCTGCCACCTTCAGCGCCTGCAGCGCCAGCAGCACGCGATCCGTGCCCACCGGCACGCCGGCAGCGCGCAGCACGCGCGAAAAATGCACGACGTTCTCGGCCAGCCGGCCGGGCAGCGCTTCGACGCTCAGCGCGGGCAGCATCGCCTCGCCGATCAGGCCGCCACGGCGCGCAGCGCCGGCCGGCGATCGACCCACCAGCCGGCGGCGACGAGCAGCCACTGCGCCAGGCCAACCCAGGCGACGGCGGTGATCGACGGCGGCGGCGGGCCAACGATGTCGCCGACGAAGATGGCAAGCAGCAGCAGGCACAGCGCCCACAGCGGCCAGCGGCGCTGGCCGCGCGTCGCGCTCAGGAAAAGCAGCAGTCCCGCGCCGAACAACGCCAGTTCCGTGAGCGCCGAGGCCAGCGGCGCATTCCACAGGCCGAGCCCGACCCGCAGCGTGCCGCCCGGCGCCAGTGGCAGGTCGGGGCGATGCGCCAGCGCATCGAGCAGCCAGTGGCTCGCCACCAGCGCACCGACGACGAACGCGCCGCGCCATTCGCGCCGCGCCGCGTAGTACGCGCCGCCGAGCAGCACGCCCCACACGCACACCGCCAGCAGGCTGTGCGAAACCGGGTAATGCTCGAAGAGCAGCGGGCCCAGGCCCGCGACCGAGGGGTCGATGCGCGCCCGCTCGATGCCGGCCAGCAGCAGCGCCGGCCACAACAGATCGATGAACACCGCGGCGAGGAACAGCATGCCGAGCGAAGTCGCCGGTGCCACGCGCCGGGCGGCCAGGGCGACGGCATAGTGGCCAAGGAACATCGGCTGTCGCGCCCGCGGCCGAATCAGGCCGTGACTTCGAGCCGGATCTTCTCGACCAGCCGCGCCGCCTCGCTGCCCTGCACCTTGGCGATGTCGTCCTGGTACTTGAGCAGCACGCCGAGCGTGTTGTTGACGGTGTCGGCATCGAGCGCCACGCTATCCAGCGCCAGCAGCGCGCGGCTCCACTCGATCGTCTCGGAAACGCCCGGCAGCTTGTAAAGATCCATCGTGCGCAGCTTCTGCACGAAGGCCACGATCTGCCTCGACAGCGCCTCCTTCGCGTCGGGCACCTTGCGGCGGACGATTTCGAGCTCGCGCGCCGCCGACGGATAGTCGACCCAGTGGTAGATGCAGCGGCGCTTCACCGCATCGTGGATCTCGCGCGTGCGGTTGGAGGTGATGATCACCACCGGCGGCTCGGCCGCGCTGATCGTCTTCCATTCCGGGATGGTGATCTGGAAATCCGACAGCACCTCGAGCAGGTAGGCCTCGAACGGCTCGTCGGTGCGGTCAAGTTCGTCGATCAGCAGCACCGGCGGCACCGCGTGCGGCAGCAGCGCCCGCAGCAGCGGCCGCTCGATCAGGAAGCGGCCGGTGAACAACCCCTCGGCCAACTGCTCGCGCGCCGTCTCCTTCGCCTCCGCCAGCCGGATCTCGAGCATCTGCCGGGCGTAGTTCCATTCGTAGGCGGCCGCGTTCACATCCAGCCCCTCGTAGCACTGCAGCCGGATCAGATCGGCGCTCAGGCCGGCGGCGAGCACCTTGGCGATCTCGGTCTTGCCGGTGCCCGGCTCGCCTTCGAGGAACA
>CAZDXQ010000081.1:0-10334 GCA_964509545.1 uncultured Burkholderiaceae bacterium
ATAGCTCAACTGGCAGAGCGTCGGTCTCCAAAACCGAAGGTTGGGGGTTCGATTCCCTCTGCCCCTGCCACGACAGTCAGGACGATGCAGGCGCTGGCGGCTGAGTAAGCGCTGCAGGGCCGGCACGCGGAAGACGGATGACGACACAGAACATTGAAACGGTAGGAAGCAAGGCGGCGAACGCACTGGTGGCGCTCGCCATCGTCGCCGTGCTGGCCGGCGTCTTCGGTTTCAGCTTCCTCACCGACCAGCCAATGCTGAACCGGGTCGGCATCCTGCTTGGCGGCATCGTGCTGGGTGTTGTCATCGCCTGGTTTTCGCCGCCCGGAAAGCGCTTTCTCGGCTTTGCGCGCGAGTCGTACGACGAGACGCGCCGTGTCGTCTGGCCGTCGCGCAAGGAGACCGTGAACATGACCGGAATCGTGTTCGCGCTGGTCGTCGTGATGGCCCTTTTCCTGTTCATCGTCGACAAGCTGCTGGAGTGGGGCTTGTACGACCTGTTGCTGGGGTGGAGATGATGAGCGAAGCGGCAACGGCCACCGAGGCCGACAAGAGCGGCGGAACCAAGCGCTGGTACGTGGTCCACGCCTATTCGGGCATGGAAAAAAGCGTGGCCAGGGCGCTGCAGGAGCGCATCGACCGCGAGGGATTGCAGTCGCAGTTCGGCCGCATCCTGGTGCCGACGGAGGAAGTGGTCGAGGTCAAAGGGGGAAAGAAGGCGATCACGGAGCGGCGCCTGTATTCCGGCTACGTTCTGGTTGAGATGGAAATGACCGACGAGGCCTGGCACCTGGTCAAGAGCACGCCCAAGGTGACTGGGTTCCTCGGTGGCAGCGCCAATCGGCCGTCGCCGCTGCCGCAGCGCGAGGTCGACGAGATCCTGCAGCGCATGCAGGAGGGTTACGAGAAGCCGAAGCCGAAGGTGCTGTTCGAGGTCGGCGAAATGGTACGCGTGAAGGATGGACCGTTTGCCGACTTCAACGGCAATGTCGAGGAGGTCAACTACGACAAGAGCCGGGTGCGCGTGTCGGTCACGATCTTCGGCCGCTCGACGCCGGTCGACCTGGAATTCGGGCAGGTCGAGAAGGTTTGATGCAGTGCCCGCCGCCTGCGGGCGGCCGCAGCCGACCCGCGCAGTGGTCGTGCAGTGAATATTTCAGTCGAGGAGTCGAAGTAGGGCGCGCCCGAACCGACGTTTGCACTCAAGGAGTTTCTCGATGGCCAAGAAGATCGTCGGCTTCATCAAGTTGCAGGTGCCGGCCGGCAAGGCGAATCCGTCACCGCCCATCGGTCCGGCACTCGGCCAGCGTGGCCTGAACATCATGGAGTTCTGCAAGGCGTTCAACGCGCAGACTCAAGGTGTCGAGCCGGGATTGCCGATCCCGGTGGTAATCACGGCGTACGCGGACAAGAGCTTCACCTTCGTGATGAAGACGCCGCCGGCCACGATCCTCATCAAGAAGGCGGCCAAGATCGAGAAGGGCTCGCCACGGCCGCATACCGACAAGGTCGGCAGGATCACGAGGGCGCAGGCCGAGGAGATCGCCAAGGCCAAGATGCCGGATCTCACGGCCGCTGATCTCGATGCCGCAGTGCGCACGATTGCTGGTTCGGCCCGCAGCATGGGCATCACGGTGGAGGGGGTCTAAATGCCGCGACTGTCCAAACGCACCAGGGCGATTCGCGCCAGGGTCGAGCCGAACAAGAGCTATCCCGTCGACACCGCGCTGGCGCTGATCAAGCAGACGGCCACCGCGAAATTCGACGAATCGGTCGACGTTGCGGTCGTGCTCGGGGTGGACGCGAAGAAGTCGGACCAGGCCGTGCGCGGCTCGGTTGTCCTGCCCGAAGGCACCGGCAAGTCGGTTCGAGTGGCGGTGTTCACGCAGGGAGCCAAAGCCGAGGAGGCGCGCGCGGCCGGTGCCGACGTCGTCGGTTTCGACGATCTCGCGGCGAAGGTCAAGGACGGTTTCATGGACTTCGATGTCGTGATCGCATCACCGGACGCGATGCGAGTCGTCGGCCAGCTTGGCCAGATTCTCGGCCCCCGCGGCCTGATGCCGAACCCGAAGGTTGGCACCGTGACGGCCGACATCGCCGGCGCGGTCAGGAACGCAAAGGCCGGCCAGGTGCAGTTCCGCACCGACAAGGGCGGCATCGTTCACTGCACGATCGGCCGGGCCTCCTTCGAGGCCGGGCGCCTGCGTACGAACCTGAACGCGCTGCTCGACGCCTTGAACAAGGCCAAGCCGGCATCGAGCAAAGGCGTGTTCGTGCGCAAGGTGTCGCTGTCGTCAACGATGGGCGTCGGCGTTCGCATCGATCAGTCGAGTCTTAACGCTTAGAAAGAGGTATTTCAGGGCCCGGCAGCGGCCGGGCCTGTACAGGGCTTTGGGCAGCGTCGCCGGCGACGGTGACGCCGCTGTCAAAGACCGCTGGAAGAAGGTCGAGCGACAGGCGTGCGGCGTAAAGCGTGAAAGCTCGAGCCGGCCTTCGTTAATCACCGGTAGTCGCGGCAAGTGGTCACGTTCGTCGCTACACACTTGCCGAACGACGCGCCGGATCCAGCGCAGACGGTGCACCCGAAGAGAGTTTTTGCGTTGTGCGCTCCGTCCGGGGCAAGCGGCTCAAGGGCATCTCGGTTGGTCGCCGGGTTTTGGAGCCGGTGCGAACGCCGCGAGGCGAGCACCAATTTGACTAGATGGAGCCAGTACCGTGGGTATGAACCGGCAGCAGAAGGCGGCCAAGGTCGAGGAGGTCTCCGCCCTTGTGGCGAAGGCGCACACGATCGTCGTGGCCGAATACCGTGGTCTGGATGTGGGCTCGGTCACCAAGCTGCGCAAGCAGGCGCGCGGTGAAGGTGTCCATTTGCGGGTGCTCAAGAACACCCTGGCGCGTCGCGCCGTCACCGGAACCGCCTTCGCCGGCTTGTCGGACAAGCTGGTCGGGCCGCTGATGTATGGCTTTTCCGCTGATCCGGTATCGGCCGCCAAGGTGCTCGCAGGCTTTGCCAAGGACAATGACAAGCTCGTGCTCAAGGGCGGCGCGATGCCCAACTTCGTCATGGACGAAGCGGGTGTTAAGTCGCTGGCGACGATGCCCAGCCGCGAGGAACTGCTCGCCAGGCTGATGGCAACGATGCAGGCGCCGATCGGTCAGTTCGTCCGCACGCTGAACGAGGTGCCCGCGCGCCTCGTCCGCACGCTGGCGGCTGTTCGCGACGCCAAAGAGCAGGCGCCCGCCTGAGCCCCATCCGGAAACCTTTCCACACGTTCACAACGCATCAGGAGTCTTGCAATGGCACTTTCGAACGCTGAAATCCTCGACGCGATCGCCGCCAAGTCGGTGCTCGAGGTCTCCGAGCTGATCAAGATGATGGAAGAGAAGTTCGGTGTCTCCGCCGCGGCGGCGGCGGTCGCCGTGGCAGCGCCGACGGGCGGTGGCGCGGCGGCGGCGCCGGTCGAGGAGCAGACCGAATTTACCGTCATGCTCGCCGAAGTCGGCGCCAACAAGGTCAACGTCATCAAGGCGGTCCGCGAACTGACCGGCCTCGGCCTGAAGGAGGCGAAGGATTTGGTCGACGGCGCGCCCAAGCCCGTCAAGGAGGGCGTGAACAAGGCCGATGCCGAAGCCGCGAAGAAGAAGCTGGAAGAGGCCGGCGCCAAGGTTCAGGTCAAGTAACTTTCTCTTGGAGGCGGCCGCGGCTTGGCCGGGGCCGCCGCGAAGTCTTCGCCGGAAGGCTTCGATGTGTGTTTAGCACAATGTCTGTGCGAGCGCACATCAAAGTCTTCCCCTTGATGAGCGGACAACTCGAGCGGCTGAACGCCACGCGGAGCGCGTGCCCCGCGTGGCTGGCTGCGTCCTGCTGCCCCGCGCATTGCTGATTCCCTCCTGAACGGAGCGCCCATGCCGTACTCGTTCACCGAAAAGAAACGCATCCGCAAGAGCTTCGCCAAGCGGCCGGCCGTGCAGGCCGTGCCCTTCCTGCTGGCGACCCAGCTCGAGTCGTACATGCAGTTCCTGCAAGCCGACGTGCCGCCGTCGCAGCGCAAGACCGAGGGCCTTCAGGCGGCGTTCCTGTCGATCTTCCCGATCAGCAGCCACAACGGCATGGCGCGGCTGGAGTTCGGCGGCTATACGCTCGGCGACCCCCCATTTGACGTCAAGGAGTGCCAGCAGCGTGGCCTGACGTTCGCCTCGCCGCTGCGGGCCAAGGTGCGGCTGGTGATCATGGACCGCGAGGCGTCGAAACCGACGGTCAAGGAAGTCAAGGAGCAGGAGGTCTACATGGGCGAGATCCCGCTCATGACGACCACGGGTTCCTTCGTCATCAATGGCACCGAGCGGGTGATCGTTTCGCAGCTGCACCGTTCGCCGGGGGTGTTCTTCGAGCACGACCGCGGCAAGACGCACTCGAGCGGCAAGCTTCTTTTCTCGGCGCGGGTGATCCCGTACCGCGGTTCGTGGCTGGACTTCGAATTCGATCCGAAGGACATCGTCTACTTCCGCGTCGACCGCCGGCGCAAGATGCCAGCCACGATCCTGCTCAAGGCGATCGGCCTGACGCCGGAACAGATCCTGGCTCACTTCTTCGCTTTTGACACGTTCACGCTGTCGGCAAGTGGCGGGGCGCAGATGGAACTGGTCGCCGAGCGCCTGCGTGGCGAAATGGCGCGCTTCGACATCGTCGACAAGTCCGGCAAGGTCATTGTCGCCCGCGACAAACGCATCAACGCCAAGCACATCCGCGACATGGAGGCGGCGGGCATGAAGCGCATCGAGGTGCCCGATGACTACCTGGTCGGCCGCGTGCTGGCGGGCAACGTGGTCGACGCCGACACCGGCGAGGTGCTGGCCAATGCCAACGACGAACTGACCGAAGAACTGCTCGGCAAGCTGCGCGCGGCCGCGGTCCGCGAGATCCGCACGATCTACACCAACGACCTCGATCAGGGACCGTTTATTTCCAACACGCTGCGCATCGACGAGACGGTCGACCAGCTGGGCGCGCGCATCGCCATCTACCGGATGATGCGGCCCGGTGAGCCGCCGACCGAGGACGCGGTCGAGACGCTGTTCCGCCGGCTGTTTTTCGACGACGAAACCTACGATCTGTCGCGTGTCGGCCGGATGAAAGTCAACAGCCGCTTCGGTCGGCCCGAGATCACCGGTCCGATGGTGCTCACGCACGAGGACATCATCGACACGATGAAGGTGCTCGTCGAACTGCGCAACGGCCGCGGCGAGATCGACGACATCGACCATCTCGGCAACCGCCGCGTGCGCTGCGTCGGCGAACTGGCGGAAAACCAGTTCCGCGCCGGCCTGGTGCGGGTCGAGCGAGCGGTGCGCGAGCGCCTCGGCCAGGCCGAGACCGAGAACCTGATGCCGCACGACCTGATCAACTCGAAGCCAATCAGCGCCTCGATCCGCGAGTTCTTCGGCAGTTCACAGCTGTCGCAGTTCATGGACCAGACCAACCCGCTGTCGGAAATCACGCACAAGCGGCGCGTCTCGGCGCTCGGCCCCGGCGGGCTGACACGCGAGCGCGCCGGCTTCGAAGTGCGCGACGTGCATCCGACGCACTACGGCCGCGTCTGCCCGATCGAGACGCCGGAAGGTCCGAACATCGGTCTGATCAACTCGCTGGCGCTTTACGCGCGGCTGAACGAGTACGGTTTCCTCGAGACGCCTTACCGGCGCGTTGACAACGGGCGGGTGACCAACGAGATCACCTACCTGTCGGCGATCGAGGAGCACAAGTACGTGATCGCGCAGGCCAACGCGCCGCTGGACAAGAGCGGCCGCTTCCAGGACGAACTGGTCAGCTGCCGCGAAAGCGGCGAGTTCGTGCTGATGAACCCGCAGCGGGTCGACTTCATGGACGTTGCGCCGAGCCAGATCGTCTCGGTGGCCGCCTCCCTGATCCCCTTCCTCGAGCACGACGACGCCAACCGCGCGCTGATGGGCTCGAACATGCAGCGGCAGGCGGTCCCCTGCCTGCGGCCCGAGAAGCCGTTCGTCGGTACCGGCGTCGAGCGCACGGTGGCGGTCGACTCGGGCACGACCGTGCAGGCGCTGCGCGGCGGCGTGGTCGACTATGTCGACGCCGACCGCATCGTGGTGCGCGTGAACGAGAGCGAGAACGTCGCCGGCGGTGTCGGCGTCGACATCTACAACCTGGTCAAGTACACGCGCAGCAACCAGAACACCAACATCAACCAGCGGCCGATCGTCAAGAAAGGCGACGTGATCGCCAAGGGCGACGTGATCGCGGACGGCGCCTCGACCGACCTCGGCGAGCTCGCACTGGGCCAGAACATGCTGGTCGCGTTCATGCCGTGGAACGGTTACAACTTCGAGGACTCGATCCTGATCTCGGAGCGGGTGGTTGCCGACGATCGCTTCACGTCGATACACATCGAGGAACTGAACGTTGTCGCCCGCGACACCAAGCTCGGCTCGGAGGAGATCACGCGCGACATCTCCAACCTGTCGGAAAGCCAGCTGGCGCGGCTGGACGACTCGGGAATCGTCTACATCGGTGCCGAAGCGCAGGCCGGCGACGTGCTGGTCGGAAAGGTGACGCCCAAGGGCGAGACCCAGCTCACGCCGGAGGAGAAACTGCTGCGCGCGATCTTCGGCGAGAAGGCGTCCGACGTGAAGGATACGTCGTTGCGCGTGCCTTCCGGCATGAACGGCACGGTGATCGACGTGCAGGTGTTCACGCGCGAGGGCATCGAGCGCGACAAGCGGGCCCAGCAGATCATCGACGATGCGCTGAAGCGCTACCGCCAGGATCTCAACGACCAGCTGCGCATCGTCCAGGCCGACGCGTTCGCGCGGATCGAGAAGCTGCTGCTCAAGAAGGAGGCCACCGGCGGGCCGCGCAAGATCGCCAGGGGCACGGTGATCAGCAAGGATTACCTAGATTCGCTCGAGAAGTACCACTGGTTCGACATCCGCCTGGCCGACGAGGCGGCCGCGGCGCAGCTCGAAGCGCTGAAAGAGTCGATCGAGGCCAAGCGCAAGTCGTTCGACGAGGCCTTCGAGGACAAGCGGCGCAAGCTCACCCAGGGCGATGAGCTGCCGCCGGGAGTGCTGAAGATGGTCAAGGTGTACCTGGCCGTCAAGCGGCGCCTGCAGCCCGGCGACAAGATGGCCGGCCGGCACGGCAACAAGGGTGTCGTGTCCAAGATCGTTCCGGTGGAGGACATGCCGCACATGGCCGACGGCACGCCGGTGGACATCGTGCTCAATCCGCTCGGTGTGCCATCGCGGATGAACGTCGGCCAGATCCTCGAGACACACCTGGGCTGGGCGGCCAAAGGTCTGGGCCAGCGCATCGGCGACCTGCTGGGCGAGGCGAGGAACGCGCAGGTGCGTGACTACCTGCGCGATCTGTATAACAAATCGGGCAAGGCCGAGGAAATCGATGTCCTGTCGGACGAGGCCGTCGCGCAGCTTGCCGAGCATCTCGCTTCGGGCGTGCCATTCGCCACCCCGGTGTTCGACGGCGCCTCCGAGTCGGAGATCAGGGCGATGCTGGAGACGGCCTATCCGCCCGAAGTGGCGCAGCGGCTCGGGTTGACCCCGAGCAAGACTCAGGCGCGGCTGTTCGACGGCCGCACCGGAGACGCGTTCGAGCGGCCGGTGACCGTCGGCTACATGCACATGCTGAAGCTGCATCATCTCGTCGACGACAAGATGCATGCGCGCTCGACCGGGCCGTACTCGCTGGTCACGCAGCAGCCGCTCGGCGGCAAGGCACAGTTCGGCGGCCAGCGTTTTGGCGAGATGGAGGTGTGGGCGCTGGAGGCCTACGGCGCGTCGTACACGCTGCAGGAAATGCTGACGGTCAAATCGGACGACGTGCAGGGCCGAACCAAGCTGTACGAGAACATCGTCAAGGGCGAGCACTCGATCGACGCCGGCATGCCGGAGTCGTTCAACGTGCTGGTCAAGGAAATCCGCTCGCTCGGGATCGACATCGATCTGGAGCGGAGCTGACCGGCCCGAAGTGCACGCGACAGAGAATCACTGAGGAGCACGCATGAAAGCGCTACTCGATCTATTCAAGCAGGTACAGCAGCAGGAGCAGTTCGACGCGATCAAGATCGGCATCGCCTCGCCGGCGAAGATCCGTTCGTGGTCGTTCGGCGAAGTGAAGAAGCCGGAGACGATCAATTACCGGACCTTCAAGCCGGAGCGCGACGGCCTGTTCTGCGCCAAGATTTTCGGCCCGATCAAGGACTACGAGTGCCTTTGCGGCAAGTACAAGCGGCTGAAGCACCGGGGCGTGATCTGCGAGAAATGCGGCGTCGAGGTGACGCTGGCCAAGGTGCGCCGGGAGCGCATGGGCCACATCGAACTGGCCAGTCCGACGGCGCACATCTGGTTCCTGAAGAGCCTGCCGTCGAGGATGGGCATGGTCCTCGACATGACGCTGCGCGACATCGAGCGAGTGCTCTACTTCGAGGCCTACTGTGTGGTCGACCCCGGCTTCACGCCGCTGAAGCGCGGCCAGCTGATGACCGAGGACGACTTCATCGCCAAGACTGAGGAATACGGTGATGAGTTCCGCGCCCTGATGGGGGCGGAGGCGATCCGCGAGTTGCTGCGTGCGATCGACGTCGACAAGGAGATCGACACGCTGCGCAAGGATCTCGCGGCGACAGGCTCCGAGGCCAAGATCAAGAAGTTCGCCAAGCGTCTGAAGACACTTGAAGGTTTTCAGCGCTCGGGCATCAAGCCCGAGTTCATGATCATGGAAGTGCTGCCGGTGCTGCCGCCGGAGCTGCGGCCGCTGGTGCCGCTCGATGGCGGGCGCTTCGCCACGTCCGACCTGAACGACCTGTACCGGCGCGTGATCAACCGCAACAACCGGCTGAAGCGGCTGCTTGAGCTGAAGGCGCCCGAGATCATTGTCCGCAACGAGAAGCGGATGCTGCAGGAGGCGGTCGACTCGCTGCTCGATAACGGCCGCCGTGGCAAGGCGATGACCGGCGCCAACAAGCGACCGCTGAAGTCGCTCGCCGACATGATCAAGGGCAAAGGCGGCCGCTTCCGCCAGAACCTGCTCGGCAAGCGGGTCGACTACTCGGGCCGCTCGGTGATCGTCGTCGGGCCGCAGCTGAAGCTGCACCAGTGCGGCCTGCCGAAGCTGATGGCGCTTGAACTCTTCAAGCCGTTCATCTTCAACAAGCTCGAGTTGATGGGCATGGCCACCACGATCAAGGCGGCCAAGAAGATGGTCGACGCCCAGGAGGCGATCGTCTGGGACATTCTGGAAGAAGTGATTCGCCAGCATCCGGTGCTGCTGAACCGCGCGCCAACGCTGCATCGGCTGGGCATCCAGGCCTTCGAGCCTGTGCTGATTGAGGGCAAGGCGATCCAGCTGCACCCGCTGGTGTGCGCGGCCTTCAACGCCGACTTCGATGGCGACCAGATGGCCGTGCACGTGCCGCTGTCGCTGGAGGCGCAGCTCGAGGCGCGGGCGCTGATGCTGGCCTCGAACAACATCCTGTTCCCGAGCAATGGCGATCCGTCGATCGTGCCGAGCCAGGACGTGGTGCTGGGCCTTTATTACGCCACGCGCGAGAAGATCAACGGCAGGAACGAAGGCGCCTTCTTCGCCGACGTGGCCGAGGCGCGTCGCGCCTACGAAAACAGGGAAGTGGAGCTGCAGACGCGAATTACGGTGCGCATCCGCGAGAGCGACATCGATCGCGCCAGCGGCGCGCGCAGCGAGCGGCTGACCCGCTACGAAACGACCGTCGGCCGCGCACTGCTTTCGGAGATCCTGCCTGCCGGCCTGCCGTTCTCGGTGCTGAACCGACCGCTGAAGAAGAAGGAGATCTCGCGCCTGATCAACACCGCCTTCCGCCGCTGCGGCTTGCGCGAGACGGTGATCTTCGCCGACAAGCTGCTGCAGTCCGGATTTGCGCTGGCCACTCGCGCCGGGCTGTCGATCGCGATCGACGACATGCTGATCCCGCAGCAGAAGGCGGAGATCATCCGCAGCGCCGAGCGCGAAGTGAAGGAAATCGAGGCCCAGTACACCTCGGGTCTGGTCACGCAGGGCGAGCGCTACAACAAGGTGGTCGACATCTGGGGCCGCGCCGGCGACCAGGTCGGCAAGGTCATGATGGAGCAGCTGGCAACCGAGGAGACGCGGGATCGCCACGGTCAGGACACTAAGCAGGAGTCGTTCAACTCCATCTTCATGATGGCCGACTCCGGCGCCCGTGGCTCGGTGGCGCAGATCCGCCAGCTTGCGGGCATGCGCGGCCTGATGGCCAAGCCGGACGGCTCGATCATCGAGACGCCGATCA
>CAZDXQ010000082.1:0-8390 GCA_964509545.1 uncultured Burkholderiaceae bacterium
AGGTCTGGGCTTTCGTCGGCGACGGCGAGATGGACGAGCCGGAGTCGCTCGCCGGGCTGTCGCTCGCCGCGCGCGAGGGACTCGACAACCTCGTCTTCGTCGTCAACTGCAACCTGCAGCGGCTCGACGGACCGGTGCGCGGCAACGGCTCGATCATCCAGGAACTCGAAGGCCTTTACGCCGGCGCCGGCTGGAACGTCATCAAGCTGCTGTGGGGATCGGACTGGGATCCGCTTTTTGCCCGCGACGAGCATGGCCTGCTGCTGCGCGCGTTCCACGAGACCGTCGACGGCGAGTTCCAGCAGCTGGCCGCCACCGACGGCCACTTCAACCGCGAACACTTTTTCGCCAAGTACCCGGAGCTGCAACAACTGGTCGCGCACCTGTCCGACGACGACATCGACCGTCTGCGCCGCGGCGGCCACGACCCGGTGAAGATCTTCGCCGCCTACTGGCATGCCGTGCGCCACCGCGGCCAGCCGACCGTGATCCTGGCCAAGACCAAGAAGGGCTACGGCATGGGCAGCACCGGCCAGGGCCGGATGACCACACACCAGCAGAAGAAGCTCGACGTCGAGCAGCTGCGCGAGTTCCGCGACCGGTTCTCGCTGCCGCTGACCGATCGGCAGGTCGACGACTGCGAGTTCGTGCGGCCTCCTGCCGACAGCCCCGAGATGAAGTACCTGCACGCGCGGCGCGCCAAGCTCGGCGGTTACCTGCCCGCGCGGCAGCGGCAATGCGCGCCGCTGGCCACGCCGAAGGCCGAGGCCTTTGCGAAATTCGCGCTCGAAGCCGGCGGCAAGGAGATGTCGACGACGATGGCCCTGGTGCGCATGATCGGCAGCCTGCTGAAGGAGTCGGCCCTTGGGCCACGCATCGTGCCGATCATCGCCGACGAGGCGCGCACCTTCGGCATGGCCGATCTGTTCCGCCAGGTCGGCATCTATGCACCATTTGGGCAACTGTACGAACCCGAGGACCGCGAACAGGTCAGCTACTACAAGGAAGCGGTCAACGGCCAGATCCTCGAGGAAGGGATCACCGAGGCCGGGGCGATCGCCAGCTGGGTCGCCGCGGCGACCAGTTATTCGGCGCACGGCTTCGCCATGCTGCCTTTCTTCATCTATTACTCGATGTTCGGTTTCCAGCGCGTCGGCGACGCGATCTGGGCCGCCGCCGATTCGCGCAGCCGCGGCTTCCTGCTTGGCGCCACGGCCGGCCGCACGACGCTCGCCGGCGAGGGTTTGCAGCACCAGGACGGCACGAGTCATCTGATCGCCAGCACGGTGCCGAATTGCCGCGCCTACGACCCCTGCTTCGCTTACGAACTGGCGCTGATTCTCGAAGACGGCATGCGGCGCATGTTGGGCAGCCAGGACGACGTGTTCTATTACGTCACGGTGATGAACGAGAACTACGCGCAGCCGAACCTGCCGCAGAACGTCCGCGACGGAGTCCTGCACGGCATGTACCTGCTGCGCCCGAGCGACCGCGGCGCGGCGCGCGTACGGCTGCTCGGTTCGGGCACGATCCTGCGCGAAGCGCTCGCCGCGGCCGAACTGCTCGAGGGCGAGTTCGGCATCGGCGCAGACGTGTACTCGGTGACCAGTTACACCGAACTGCGCCGCGAGGCGATGGCCCTCGAACGCAGCCGGCGGCTCGGCAACGCGCGCGGCGCCGCGTGGGTCGAGCAGCTGCTGCCGGCCAACGGCAGGCCGATCGTCGCTGCCAGCGATTACGTCAGCGCGCTGCCCGACCTGATCCGACCATGGCTGCGCGACCGGATGATTGCGCTCGGCACCGACGGCTTCGGCCGTTCGGACACACGAGCCAACCTGCGCCGCTTCTTCGAGGTCAACCGCGATGCGATCGCGCTCGCCGCGCTGGCGATGATCGACCCGGCAACGGCAGCCGAGGCGCAGCAGCGCTTCGGCATCGATGCAAGCGTCGCGCCGCCGTGGACGCGGTGAGAGCCGCATTCGGCCGCATGCGATCGCGGCCGAATACACGTCCATTTTCGATTTGAGGCACGGGCCGAGCGCGAGGACTCACTTCAAGCGACTGCGCTCGCGCACTGCAACAACAAAGTGACGCGCTGCGTGTTGCGAGTCTTGCTTTAGTCGTGGACTGCGCGTACGTTGCGCCCACTGCCAAGGTCGAAGGGCACACCCGCTGCAAAGCGGGGTCGCAAAGCCACAGCTCTTGCTCAAGCAAAGAACAAGAGGGCTGGGTTGCCTGGGGAGACGATGACGTGCACGCGCTGATGCGCGCATCGAACATCGCCTCCCGCAGTTGAGTTCGCGCCGTGCACCGCGGGAATCACCCTTTCCTCGCATCGTGCAGGCGTCTCTCCGGCCCGGACGGGTTAATCGAGAGAGCTCAACGTCTTGCGGGAGGACTCATGCACAGGAAGCGATTGCTGTTATCGCTGTCGGCCGCCGCGCTGACGGCGCTGTCGTCACCGTCGCTCGTCGCGGCGGCGGCGAACGGTGAAGCGAAAGCCGCCAGCCGTTTTTCGAACAAGGCCTACATCGTGCAGCTGGCCGAGCAGCCAGTCGTCGCTTACGACGGCAGCATCTCCGGCTATGCGGCGACGAAGCCCGCCAAGGGCCAGAAGATCAATCCGAACGACCCCAACGTCATCCGCTACCTTGGCTATCTCGCCGCGAAGCAGGACGGTTTGCTGGCCAGCGTCGGCGGCGGCCGCAAGCTGTACAACTACGGCTACGTGTTCAACGGCGTCGCCGCCGAACTGACGGCGGCGCAGGCGGCGAAGCTGGAGCAGATGCCGGGTGTCCTTGCCGTCACGAAGGACGAGGCGCGCAAGCTCGACACCGCCTCGACGCCGGCTTTCCTCGGACTGAACGCGCCGGGCGGCATCTGGTCCGGCGCCAAGGGCGAGGGTGTGGTGATCGGGATCGTCGACACCGGCATCTGGCCGGAGCACCCGAGCCTGTCGGACCGCACTGACACGAATGGCAACGCAACCAAGGACGGCAAGCTCGGCTACCAGCAGATTCCTGGCTGGAACGGCAAGTGCACGCCGGGTGTTCAGTTCAACGCCTCGAACTGCAACCAGAAGCTGATCGGTGCGCGTTTCTACAACGCCGGCTTCGGCGGCAATGCCGGCGTGCTTGCCGAACTGCCCTACGAGTTTCTTTCGCCGCGCGACTACGACGGCCATGGCACCCACACCGCGACCACGGCGGGCGGCAATGCCAACGTGTCGGCCACGGGTCCCGCTTCGGTGTTCGGCGCGATCAGCGGCATGGCGCCGCGCGCGCGCATCGCCGCGTACAAGGTCTGCTGGGGCACCGGCGACGAGGGCGGCTGCTTCAACACCGACTCGGTGGCGGCGATCGACCAGGCGGTGGCCGACGGCGTCGACGTGATCAACTTCTCGATCAGCGGCACGCTGACGAATTTCCTCGACCCGGTTGAAATCGCGTTCCTGTTCGCTGCCGACGCCGGCGTCTTCGTCGCCGCCTCGGCCGGCAACAGCGGGCCGACGACATCGACGGTCGCGCACCCGAGCCCCTGGCTGACGACGGTGGCTGCCGGCACGCACAACCGCGACGGCCAGGGCTCGGTGACGCTCGGTAATAGCGCCACCTACAACGGCGCCTCGATCGCCTCGGCAGTCGGTCCGGCGCCGCTGATCGCGTCTACTGCGGCCGGCCTTGCCGGCGCCGACCCGACGGCGGTGCGCCTGTGCTTTGCCGCGGTCGACAACGGCGGCACGCCGGTGCTCGACCCGGCCAAGGTGGCCGGCAAGATCGTCGTCTGCGACCGCGGCGTCACGGCGCGGGTGAACAAGAGCCTGGCGGTCAAGCAGGCCGGCGGCGTCGGCATGATCCTCGCCAATACGAGCGCCAACTCGATCAACGCCGACCTGCACTTCGTGCCGACGGTGCACGTGGCGCATACCGACCGGGCGGCGATCCTTGCTTACGCCGCCGCGACGGGGCCGACCGCGAAGATCAACAACTCGACGGTGATCTACAACGCCGCCGCGCCGTTCACGGCAGCGTTCTCGTCGCGCGGCCCGTCGCGCGCCGCCGCAGGCGACCTGCTCAAGCCCGACATCATCGCGCCGGGGCAGGACATCATCGCCGGCGTCTCGCCCCTGGGCCACTTCGGGCTTCTGTTCGATTCACTCAGCGGCACGTCGATGTCCAGTCCGCATATCGCGGGCATCGCCGCGCTGTTCAAGGAAGCCCGGCCCAATTGGTCGCCAATGGCGATCAAGTCGGCACTGATGACCACCGCCTACGACACGCTCGGCGTCGACCCTCAGAGTACGAGCGAAATCTCGATAGAACCGGTTGCAAGGCTCATCTTCCGCCACGGCGCCGGTCATGTCCGGCCGAATTACGCGCTCGACCCGGGCCTGGTATTCGATCACTCGTGGAACGACTGGCTCGCTTTCCTTTGCGGCACTACCAATGCCCTGAGCGCATCGACCTGCAACACATTGCGCAACCTCGGCTACTCGACCGACCCGAGCGACGTGAACGTAGCGTCGATCGCGATCGGTGACATGGCGGGAGTTCAGACGGTCAAGCGCAAGGTCACCAATGTCGGCGGTTCGGCCGCGACCTACACCGCGTCGTACACCGGCCTGGCCGGCTTTTCGGTTTCGCTGCCGGGGGCGTTCTCGATCGCGCCGGGCGAGACCAAGGCGATCGAGATTCGCTTCCTGCGCACGGGGGCCGCGCTGAACGCCTACACCGGCGGCCAGCTCACGCTGACCGACGGCTCGCATGTCGTGCGCGTGCCAGTGGTCGTGCGGCCGGTCGCGCTCGCGGCGCCAGCACAGGTCTCGGGCACTGGCGCCGCGATGAACTACAGCGTGACCTTCGGCTACGACGGACCGTTCACCGCCACAGCACGCGGCATGGTGGCGGCGGCGGTCACTGCCGACACCGTGGCCGACGATCCGACCAACGGCGCGTGTTCGCTGACCTCGCCCAACGCCAAGCTGATCCCAGTCGTCATCCCGCTCGGGACCACGTACGCACGCTTCTCGCTGTTCGACGCCGACGTCAACCCCGGCACGGACATCGATCTGTGCGTGTTCCGCGGCACGACGCTCGTCGGCAGCAGCGGCAGCGGCACTTCGGCTGAGGAGGTGAACGTGACCAACCCAGCGGCGGACACCTACACCGTGGTCGTGCAGGGCTGGGGCGTCGTCGGCACTTCGCCGTTCAAGCTGCACACCTGGACGCTCGGCGTGGCCGATGCGGGCAACATGACAGTCAGCGCGCCGGCCGTGGCGACAATCGGTGCGACCGGCACGATCATGTTGGGCTTCAGCAATCTGGCACCCGCGACCAAGTACCTCGGTGCGATCGCTTACGACGGCGCCGCGGGTCTGCCGAACCCGACGATCGTCCGCATCGATACACCGTAGGCCGACGTCCGCATCATTTGAACGCCCCGGGGAGAAATCTCCGGGGCGTTTTCTTTGCTGCCGCCGAAGCCCGCAGGAACGACCGTCGCCAACGTTCCCGCGAGAAAGACTACGTCGGTCCGCCCGGTGATGGTTCGACCGAACGCCCGGGCGGGCAAAGGATCAGTTGTCCCCGCCGGCCAGCGTGGTAGTCGAGAACCTCGCGCCCAGCCTCGATGCGGATCCGGTAGCCCGGCACCAGCGCCTGCGTGTAGTACACGCCGGGCTGCGGGCAGCCGATCGACCCGTCGGCCCAGGTCACCGCCTCGGCGCTGATCACCCTCAGTTGCGGCCGACCGAGTCCGGTGCGGCGCACTGCGTCTTCCAGCGCAGCCTCGGTCATCGACTTCAGGTCTCGATTCATCGTCATCATCGGCGGCGGCGACGCGGTCGGCGATTGTCCTTCCGGCGCCGCGGCGCAGGCGGCCGCCAAAGCTGCCAGCGTCACTGCGACGAGGGCGCGCATGTGGAAGCGTGCGACGTGGCGGCGGACAACCCGGCGATCACTTCAGGATCCGGAACAGGTTGTGCCGCGCGTCGGTGAAGGTCGGCAGATCGAAGCGCGCCGGAATGCGCTGCGACGCCTGCAGGACGCGCGGATGCTGCAGCAGCTTCGCGTCGCGCGTGACCAGGATCTGGTCGGTGGCCGACATCCAGTAGTTCACGCCGTCGCGGCCTTCCGGATAGTCGGACACCATCACCGCTTCCAGGCCCTGCTCGGAAGCCAGTCGCTGCACCACTGGCGCCAGATCGATGTAGCGGTTGGTGGCCTGGAAGACGATCACGCCGTCGGGCGCCAGATGGCGCACGTAAAGCGCCATCGCCTCGCGCGTGATAAGGTGCATCGGAATCGAATCACCGGAAAAGGCGTCGATGCCGAGCACGTCGTAGCGGCGCGGCCCGCCTTCCTTCAGTTCGTTCTCCAGGCTCAGCCGGCCGTCGCCGAGCACAACGTCGGTCTTCGCCTTCGAGTCGCGCAGGAAGGTGAACTCGCGCCGCTCGATCTCGATCACCTTCGGGCTGATCTCGTAGAAGACCATCCGGTCGCCGGCGCGGCCGTAGGCGGCGACCACGCCGGCGCCCAGGCCGATGATGCCCACCTTGCGCGGCGCCGGCCGCTGGTCGTTCAGTGCCGCGAACAGCCGGCCGTAGCCCGAGGTCGGCCCGAAGTAATCGGCCGGCATGCCGCGGTACTGCGCATCGAGCAGCTGGCCACCGTGCATGATCGCGCCGTGCAGCATGGCGCGGTAGCGCACGCCGTCGACCTCGCGGTCGTGCGTGCGCACGACGCCGTAGAAATCGCGCTCGATCACGCGCTTGCCGGCGCCGTATTCGATCGCCGCATCGACCGCGAAGTAGCCGGTCAGCGCCGCGGCAGCGAACCCGATCCAGCGCATCGGACCCGACAGCCGCAGCGCGATCAGCAAGGCCAGCGCCACCAGCACGATGTTCAGTTCGAAATATCCGCTGAGGACGTTAGGCGCCACCAGCGCCACCAGCACCGCGCCGGCCGCGCCGCCGAGCGACAGCATCAGGTAGAAACGCGTCAGATGCTCGGGCGCCGGCCTGGCCCGCGCCAGTTCGCCGTGGCAGATCATGCAGGCGACGAACAGCCCGGCGAAGTACAGCGGCACCGCGGCGTGCAGGTTCAGCGAGGCGATCTGCGCCGCCATCGCCGGCACCAGCAGCAGCGCCGCGCCGAAAAAGAGCCGCCGCACATACCAGCGCGGGTGCTCGAAGCACAGGATGAAGCTCGCCAGGTAAAGCGACAGCGGCACCACCCAGAGGAACGGCACGCTGGCGATGTTCTGCGTCACGTGGTTGGTCACCGCCAGCAGCATCACCGACCCCATCGCCGCCAGCGCCAGCCATAGAACCTGCGTCGAGGCGGCCGGCGGCCGCAGCGCCTGCGCGCCCGCTGCGGCGGCCGATGCCGGCTGCGGTTCGCCCTCGACGCCGCGCTCGGCCCGCAGCGAGCGCCACGCAGTGAACGCGCAGAGCGCAACGAACGCACCGTAGAGCGCCGACCACGCCAGGCCGAGCTGGCGCAGTTCGAACCACGGCTCGAGCAGCACCGGGAAGCCGAGCAGCGCCAGCAGTGAGGCGAAGTTCGACAGCGCGAACAGCCGATACGGCACCACGGTGCGGAACCGCCGCCAGTACCACGACTGCAGCAGCGGCGTCGTTGTCGACAGCAGGAAGTACGGCAGGCCGATCGTGACGGTGAGCAGCAGCAGGATGCGCGCAATCGGCGCCTCGTCGCCCTGCGGCTTCCAGCTGTCGGCGGCGAGGATCGGCAGCGTGGCCAGGGAGGCCAGCAGCAGCGCCGCGTGCAGCAGCGCCTGCCGCCGGCTGCCCAGCCGCGTGGTCGCATCGGCGTAGGCGTAGCCGGCCAGCAGCGCACTCTGGAAGAACACCAGGCAGGTGGTCCACACCGACGACGCGCCGCCGAACCAGGGCAGGATCTGCTTGGCGATGATCGGCTGCACGAGGAACAGCAGGAACGCCGACAGGAAGATGGTGGCGGCGTAGGGCGCCACGGCGGCGGCGGGGACGGTGACTGCGGGCGAGCGAACGGCGGCGACCATGGCAGCGCGAGGTCGAGCGAAGAGCCGGATGATACGGACCCGCATGCGCCCGGCACGGCCGGGCGCTGCGCGGGCGCTTCACGCCTCGGCCGGCAGGAATCCTTCGGTCGACAGGTAGCGCTCGCCGGTGTCGTAGTTGAAGCCGAGCACGCGGCTGCCGGCGGCGAGTTCCGGCAGCTTCTGCGCGATCGCCGCCAGCGTCGCGCCGGAGCTGATGCCGATCAGCATGCCTTCCTCGCGGGCGGCGCGGCGCGCCATCTCGCGCGCGTCCTCGGCCTCGACCAGGATCACGCCGTCTAGTGTTGTGTCTCGTAAATGTCTATACGTTTAAGCGGCGCACGAGGCGAGCG
>CAZDXQ010000083.1:0-8134 GCA_964509545.1 uncultured Burkholderiaceae bacterium
CGCCGCGTCAGCATCATCTTCCAGGAGCCGGCGACCAGCCTGAACCCGGTGATGAGAATCGGCGAGCAGATCGTCGAGGTCATCGAGCGGCACACGGCGATCAAGGGCGAAGCGGCGCGGGCGAAGGCGATCGACTGGCTGACCCGCGTCGGCATCCCCGAGCCGGCGCGGCGCATCGACGACTACCCGTTCCAGCTTTCCGGCGGGCAGAAGCAGCGGGTGATGATCGCCATCGCGCTGGCCGCCGAGCCGGATCTCGTGATCGCCGACGAACCGACGACCGCGCTCGACGTAACCATCCAGAAGCAGATCCTCGACCTGCTGCGCGAACTGCAACGCGACACCGGCATGGCCATGCTGCTGATCACGCACGACCTCGGCATCGTGGCGCAGATGGCGCACCAGGTGGCGCTGATGTACGCGGGGCAGATCGTCGAGGTGGCGAAGACCGACGAGTTCTTCGCCCGGCCGCTGCATCCCTACGCGCAAATGCTCTTTGCCGCGCTGCCCGATACCGCCAAGCGCGGCCAGCCGCTCGCCGCCATCGCCGGCACTGTGCCCAGGCTCGATCGCGAGTTCACCGGCTGCCGCTTCGCCGACCGTTGCCCGCGCGTCTTCGATGCCTGCCGCAGCACGCCGCCGGCGCTGTATGCGCCGCGGTCCGGGCACGAGGTGCGCTGCCTGCTCTATCGGACGGACTCGCCGGCAGCCGTGTCGCAAGATCGGGGCGAGCGCCCGCCGCATGCGGCGCCAGACCCAGTGAAGGATTCTGCGCCGCCGCCCGCGACGGCGCAGCCGCTGCTCGAAGTGCGTGACTACAAGGTCTGGTTCCCGATCCGCAAGGGGCTGCTGAAGCGCACGGTCGGCTATGTGAAGGCGGTCGATGGCGTGTCCTTCTCGATTGCGCCGGCGCGGTCGCTGGCGCTGGTTGGCGAATCCGGCTGCGGCAAGACCACCATCGGCAAGGCGATCCTGCAACTGCTGCGTGGCATCGCCCGTGTCGAAGGCGCGGCGACGCTCGGCGGGCAGCGGCTCGATCAACTGCACGGAGAAGCCCTGCGCCGGGCGCGGCGCGACATGCAGATCATCTTCCAGGACCCGTTTGCCTCACTGAACCCGCGCCTGCGCGTGGCCGAGATCATGGAGGAGGGCGTGGCCTCGCTGCGGCCGGAGATCGGCCCTGCCGAGCGGCGCAGCCGCGTGGTCGAATTGCTGAAGAAGGTCGGCCTGCACGCCGATGCCGTCAGCCGCTATCCGCATGAGTTCTCCGGCGGCCAGCGCCAGCGTATTGCGATTGCCCGCGCGCTGGCCGTGGAGCCGCGGCTGATCATCTGCGACGAGCCGACCTCGGCGCTCGACGTCTCGGTCCAGGCGCAGATCCTGAACCTGCTGGCGCAACTGCAGCGCGAACTCGGCGTGGCCTATCTCTTCATCACGCACAACTTCGGCGTCGTCGAGTACCTGGCGCACGACATCGCGGTGATGCAGGCCGGGCGCATCGTCGAGGCCGGTTCGGCCGAGCAGATCCTGCAGCGTCCGCAGCACGAGTACACGCGGACGCTGCTCGCCGCCGTGCCGCGGCTGGCGCGGGCGGCGTGACGAGCCCAGGTGTCACCGGCGGAGAAGTTCAGGAAGGGGGACACAGGGTGCGAAGGTGTTATGTATCGCCGGCCGGCGCGCTGAGTAGCTTGCTGCTGCATGCCCCGTACGCTGTCGAGCAACTGCACCCGGCAGTCGAGGAGTCCGGCAGAATTGCGGTGCTGCTTCGAGTCGCGGTCCGGGCGACACGCGTCGGACGGCTACTGGAGAACGCATGGGTGCACGTCTTCCGATCGATCCTTCGGCGCTCGCCGAATTGTGCTCGCGCCGGCGCATCCGCAAGCTGTCGCTATTCGGATCGCACCTGAAGGGCACGGCGCGGCCCGACAGCGACATCGATCTGCTGGTGGAGTTCGAACCGGGCGCCCCGGTGTCGCTGCTTGACATGGTGCGGATCGAGATCGAACTGTCGGAGTTGCTGGGCGGCCAAAAAGTGGACCTGCGCACGGCCGAAGACCTCAGCCGGTACTTCCGAGACGAGGTCGTGCGGACCGCTGAGCCGCAGTATGTCGCCGGATGATTTGATTCGACTTCGCCACATGGCAGAGGCTGCGGAGTCGGCACTGGCCTTCGTCGGTGGCCGCCGGCGCGAGGACCTCGATGCCGATCCCATGTTGCGCTACGCGCTTATCTACCCGGTCCAGATCGTTGGCGAGGCGGCAAGGAGGGTTTCTGCGGCAGGACGGGCCGAACTGCCGTAAATCGATTGGCCAGCCATCATCGGCATGCGCAACCGATTGGTTCATGCGTACGCCGACGTCAACCGTGACATCCTCTGGACGACCGTAATTGAAGGCTTGCCGCCGCTGCACCGCCAACTCAAGGCGGTCGTCGGAGCGAACTGATTTGCGACAGTCTCGACGAGTCCACGCGGACGCTGCTTGCCGCCGTACCGCGGCTGGCGCGGGCGGCGTGATCGCTGCATTGAACACGGTCGCGATCGCCGGGAGGCTCGTCGCCGGGGTCGGCTGAGACCGCGAAACGCATCGCCGACGCAAACTCGCTCGAGTCGCGATGATGCGATGCGGCAATTGGTTGCGAGCGTAGTGCCAAGCGCGGCGGCAGCTTGGACGCGGCACAACGCTGCGCGTCGACCTCCGCACGTGACGACCACCCGCTCTTGCCCTGGGCGTCGTCAGGTCGGGGAGACCTATCCACGTACATGCCTGACCGGCGCTGCGTCACAGACGTAACCGACCGAGCACCGATGCGCGCTTAGCGCCGAAGTCGGCGCTTGCATTTGCTGCCTTGGCTGTTGCCGCCGCGCGAACGGTGCGGCACGGGTGGCCCTTCGTCCGCGCGGTGGCGTCTCGGGTCGGTGCCGAGCGCGTTCACGTCGAGGCCGAGCTTCCGACTTCTACGTACTGGCGCGCTGGCGGGATGTATCTCGTTGGCAGGTCGGCGTGACTGCCGCATCGCAGCATGATGCGACCTCCTCGACGGAGGAGTGATCCTTGCGCGAAGCCTTCGACTCCTTCTTCAATGCCAGTGTTCGGCGGACGCAACAGACACCGAACAGCTCGCGTCACTTTGTTGCCAACGGGTAACCCGGCGGCCAGAATCCGACCGCTTGTGCGGGATTTGTGTCGTCCGAACAGATGCCTGATGTTCCTCGGGCATCGCTGCCCCGCACTGCAGATTGCTGGCCGTACGTTGTCCGGCCGGAAAGCACACTTCTGGGGGAGTCTTTCGATGAAGCTAAGAGTGAAACCCGTCGTGCACGGGCTGGCGGTGGCCTTTGGCGGACTGATGATCGCCTCGGCAAACGCGCAGCAGCCGCAGGTTCAGGAGGAGGTGGTCGTCACCGGCACGCGGATCCGCACGCCGGGCGCGACTTCTGTTTCGCCAATTTCGTCGGTGACGGCCGAGGAGATCAAGTCGACGCAACCGGTCGCGGTCGAAGAGTTCTTCAAGGCGCTGCCGGCGGCCGCACCCGCGATCGGTCCGGGCACGAACAACGGCACGGGTGGCGGAGCAACGATCGATCTGCGTGGCCTGTCGGGCGGTGGCGGACTCACCTCAACGAATCGAACGCTCACTCTCATCGACGGTCGCCGCTTCGTACCTTTCGATCTGTTTGGCCAAGTCGATACCAATTCGATTCCGCTGGCGCTGCTGCAGCGGGTGGACGTGATCACCGGCGGTGCCTCTGCCGTATATGGCGCCGACGCAGTCGCCGGCGTGGCAAACTTCATCCTCCGCAAGGACTTCAAGGGCTTCGAGGTCGACACTTCTTACGGCAAGTCGCATAAGTCCGACGCGCGGCGCACGCGCACTGACGTCACGATGGGCGCCGGGTTCGATGACGGCCGGGGCAACGTGGCATTGAGCATGGGCTTCACCGATGTTGAACCGCTGCGTCAAGACCGGCGGTCGATCGGCGTACGGTCCCTGTCGTCAGCCTCGGGAGCGCCGCAGGGGTCGAGCACTGCGGTGCCCGTGGTCGCGTTCTTGCCTGGGGCGCAGCAAATCGATCTGGCTACGGGTTCATTCGTGCCCCGATACAGCACATTCAACTTCAACCCGGACAACTACTATCAGACCACGTTGGATCGTCAGCAGTTGACGGCGCTGGGCAGCTATACGATCAACAACCATGCGGAAGTCTATGCGCGGCTTTACTACACGCGTAGCGACGTGATCAGCAATCTGGCGCCGAGCGGCACGTTCTTCAACGATTACTCGGTCCCAGTCGGCAATCCGTTCATTCCCGAAGCGGCGCGGCAGCAGATTTGCGCGTTCGGTGGCGTCGCGGCGGCAGACTGCGTGGTCGGAAACCCGACCGAAGTGCTGCTGTCGCTCGGTCGCCGCTTTGTCGAACTCGGGCCGCGGCTGAACAACTTCGAGAACAAGACGCACCAGACGACGCTCGGCCTCCGCGGCGACCTGTTCGCGAACTGGACCTACGACGCGTGGTGGTCTCTCGGCAAGTCCGACCAGGTACAGACGCGCGGCAACTGGGGCTCGTTCTCTAAGGTGCAACAGGCCCTGCGGGCGTTGAGCACCGATGAATGTATCGATCCCGCCAACGGCTGCGTGCCCCTGAATCTCTTCGGCCCGGCCGGTTCGATCACGCCGGCGATGATCTCCTTCTTCAACCTTGACGCGGTGCTGTTGCAGAAGGTCGAGATGAAGAATCTCGCCGCCGTCGTATCTGGCGACCTTGGTGCTATTCGCAGTCCGCTGTCCAAGGCGCCGATCGGGCTTGCCTTCGGCGTTGAATACCGCCGCGACAAGGCCGCCAACAAGTCCGACGGGCCGTCGCAAATCCAGGGCGAGGTTCTCGGCACTGGTGCGCCGACGCCGGACCGCGCCGGTACGGTGGAACTGAAGGAGGCATTCGCCGAAGCGTCGATTCCGCTGATCACCGACATGCCGCTAGCGAAGAAGCTGTCGCTGGAACTTGGCTATCGCCACACCGAGTTCAAGACGACGGCTGCCCAAGATTACGGCAGCTACAAGTACGGCGGCGACTGGGAGCCGGTGCAGGGCTTCCGCATCCGCGCGATGGCACAGCGGGCGACGCGGTCGCCGAACATCAATGAACTTTACCAGCCGCTGGTCTCCGGCCTTTCGAACCTCGACGTGGACCCCTGCCAGGGGACAAGCATCAATCTGGCCGATGCCAACACCCCGGGCACGCTGTCCAACCTGTGCCGCCTCACGGGCGTGCCCTTGAGCGCCATCGGCGTCTTGCCGGAACCTTCTGCCGGACAGATCAACGTGCAGCAAGGCGGGAACCCAAACCTCGGCCCGGAGAAAGCCGATACCACGACCCTTGGCTTCGTTTGGCAACCGGCATTCGCCCGCGGCCTGACAATGAGCGTCGATTACTACCGCATCAAACTGAAGGATGCGGTGTCTAACCCGAGCGAAACCGATATCCTCGAGGACTGCTACAACCCCGCGCGCAATCCGGGCCTGGTGTTCAATGCCGCCTGCGCGCAGGTGCTGCGCAACCCGAACAACGGCACTTTCAACGGCGCCGCCGCGCCGGGCGTGGTATTGCCGCTGTCGAACCTCGGCAAACTCGAGACGAGTGGTTGGGATGTTGCGGTTTCCTACGGTCTGGCGTTGCGCGACCTTGGTCTGAATCCGGCCTTGGGTCGTCTGGACATCAGCTTCAATGGCAACTTCGTGGAGAAGTCGAAATTCCAAGCGACGCCGAACTCCGTCAACCGCGATTGCCTCGGCTATTACAGCATCGCCTGCGGCGCCAGTGGTCCCTCGCCGAATCCGAAGTACAAATGGAATCAGCGCACGTCTTGGACGATCGGCGACGTTTCTATGTTCTACAACTGGCGGCACATCAGCGCGGTCGAAGAGGAGCCGGGCGGAACCGACTTCCTGCCGGCATTTTCAAGGATCGGCGCGTTCGACTACGTCGACGTGGGCGCGACGTGGAACTTCAACAAGAATATCCGCGTGAACTTCTCGATCGCCAACATCGCTGACAAGAAGCCGCCGCTGGTCGGCAATACGATCGGCCAGACCAGTCAGAACAGTGGCAACACGTTCCCGCAGACCTACGACGTGATTGGCCGCTTCTACACGCTGGGCGCGACGGTTAGGTTCTGATCCCCGAAGGATATTCGCACTACGAAGGCGGGCCTCGGCCCGCCTTTTTGTTGGCGCCGTTGGGCGCTGAGCGAAAGCGTCCCGGCGGGAGCAGCGGCCAACTCAACCGGTCGCTGCAGTGCTCAGCGCCGCAGTCGAAGCGCGTTCAGGGAACGCGCAGCCAAAGTCGCGCCAGGTCGGCAGTGCCGTCAGTGCCGCCGACGGCCTTCAGCGTCTGCGCGGCCTTCTGCTTCTGCCCGGCGCGTATCTGGGCAATGCCGAGATGCAGGTTGGCATCCTGCGGCTGGCGCAGCCCCCCCTTCTTGATGCCGGCCTGGATCAGCGCGATGCCTTTGTCGTGCTGTCCCAGCCCGGTATAGGCAAGGCCGATGCGCACCAGCGGATCGCCGCTCTTGTCGTCCTTCGCCTCGACTTCGGCGGCCGCCAGGTCTTCGGCGGCGCTGGCCGCGCGCTGGGTCGCCAGCGCCAACAGGCGTTTTTGGCGCTCGGCGTCGTCGCCCTTGCCGAGTTTGCCGTTGGCGAAGCCTTCGTCGAGCACCTTCTTTGCCTCGGCGGCCTGGCGCTGCTGCAGCGCCAGTTGCCCGTACTCCATGTAGTCGGCCGCCGAGTCGAGCGTCTTCGTCGCCGCGCGCAGCCGATAGACCTCGAGGCTCAGTCGGCTGGAGAAGCCCGGCTTCGACTCGATCCGGCGCAGCAGGTCGGCCCAGTACTCGCGTTTCGGGTAATGCGTAACGAGGCGCTCGAGCGCGGCGTAATACGCCGCTTTGTCGCCGCCATTGCGGCCGGCGATGTTGGCCAGCAGTTGCAGCTTGTCTTCCGGCGGGGTCTGGCCGGCACGCTCGGCCGCCTGCACGTCGGCCAGCGCCTCGCGTCCGGCCGCGGCGAGGTCGCCCGCCAGATAAAGGGACTGGATCATCAGCGTTCGCGACGCGCCGTCGCCGGGATTCGCTTTCAGCGCGCGCTGCGCCCAGTTGGCGGCGCTCTTGTAGTCGCGGATGCGGTAGTAGATGCCGGCCAGGCTCGCCGCGTAGCGGCCCTGCTCGGCTTCCGGCAGCCGCCCCGAGCTGATCAGCGCCTGCAACGCCTTGATCGCCTCTTCGTTGTTGCCTGCCGCGACGGCTGCCGAGGCGCGCATCTGCTCGATGAGGAAGGACTCATAGGCGGTTCGTTTCGGCACCGCCTCGGCCTCATGCAGCTTGGCGAGCGCTTCGCCGTACTTCTTGGCCTTGATCAGGTCGCGTGCCGCCTGCAACGGCTTGCCGACTTCAGGGCGGACGGCCTCGGCTTGTGCGCGGGCGGTCGCAAAGCGCACGCCCGACCCGGGTTCGATCTGCATCCCGAAGGCGGCAATCACGGCCGCCGTCATCGTGGTCATGCGAAGCGCCGCGCGCAGTGATAAGCCCATCATCTCTCGCCACTCCGATAAGCACCGGCCGGAACAACCGCCTAGTGCGCCGAAACCTCGTCAGCGAGCGGCGTTACCGCCGACACGCTCGATGCCGGCCGGGGATCCGGCGGCGGCCACTGCCTGGGCTCTGGCCCAGTGCCATCGACAGCCGGCTCTCGCCCTCGTGCCGCCGTGTACGCTAGTTGACGAACTGCTCGTTGCCGATCAGGCCGAGCTTGGTTACGCCGAGCCGCTGCGCCGAGGCCATCACCGCCGCGACGTCCTTGTACTCGGCGAGCTTGTTCGGCCGCAGGTGCACTTCCGGCTGCACCGCCATCTGGGCCGCTGCCGTCAGACGCTCCTCGAGCGCGGTGCGATCGGGCACCATTTCGCCGTTCCAGAAGACGGTGCCGTCGAAGTCGACGTCGATCGTCACCACCACCGGTTGTTCCAGCGGCGGCGGCGGATTGCCCGTCGGCATATTCAGGTTCACAGAGTGCAGCTGGATCGGGATCGTGATGATCAGCATGATCAGCAGCACCAGCATCACGTCGATCAGCGGCGTGGTGT
>CAZDXQ010000084.1:0-4620 GCA_964509545.1 uncultured Burkholderiaceae bacterium
GATCCGCCTGACTTGCGTTCAGGCGCAGGCGCTGAAACTGTCGAAAATGAGTCAGGCTGCGGGTTCACGAAATCGATGATCGTGCGAATGCCGCAGGGCGGGCACCGCCGCTAGGCTGCACCGTGCGGCGCCGGTTGAAGTTCCGCTCCCTCGATTGACTCGAGACGGACACGATGAGAAATCCACGGTACCCGGTACTGTATGCGGCCGCAGTCGCGCCGGCCGCGCCGGCGCACGCCCAGTTCGCCAAGCCCGAGGACGCGGTCAATTGCCGGCAGTCGGCATTCGCGTTGACGGGCAGCCACATGAGCCGCTTCAATGGTCAGCTGAAGTCAGGCAGACCGGACATGCTCGCGATCCAGCCGAGCGCGGCGCGGGTGCAGACGCTGGCGCCGCTTCCGTTCGAGGCCTTCACGCCGGGCTCCAAATCGGCTGCCGGTTCGAAGGCGAGGCAGGAGGTCTGGTAGGACAGCGCCCGGGTCAAGGAACTTGGCGAACAAATGCAGGCCGAGGTCGCCAGGGTGGCCACGGTGGCAGGCGGCGGGGCTGTCGGGGCGATCCAGGCGCAGGTTGGCGCGGTCGTCCATTCGTGCAAGGCCTGTCACGACGACTTCAGGGCCAAGCAGCCTACGCCGCGCCGGCGCACCTGTGGTCGACTACAAGCGGGCGTCTACAGGCTCACGACATAACCGATGAGGGAGGCCGCGGCCGCGAGCAGGACGCCGGCACGCAGGCGAATCGCCGCGTCGTCGCGTGCCGGCGATGCCTGAATGCCGAGCCTGTCGCCGCTGATCATCGGCCGGATCGTCGGTCGGCCGCGCACCCACTCATGGTAGGCGACTGCCGCGAGATGAAGGCTGATCAGCCCGTAGAGCACCCATTCGTTGAAGCGGTGGATTCGGGTCATTCGGTCGCTGCTGGCGCCAGACACCAGCTTGGCCAGCGGCCCCTCGGAAAAGATCGCGTCGTTGGCGAACAGACCGGTCACCGCCTGCAGCAGCATCGCTGCCAGCAGCGCCAGCACCGATAACGCGCCCAGCGGATTGTGGCCTGCGCCACCGTCATGCAGCCCGCGCAGGTAGGCGAGCACGGTTCGCGGTCCGCGCACGAAAGCGGCAAACCGGGCGTAACGGTCGCCGGCCACGCCCCAGAGCAGGCGGAAGACGAGCAGCGCCAGAATGGCGTAGCCGCTGCGCATGTGCCAGTCCAGCCACAGGCCGCCGAGCTTCGCCGTCAGCACCGATGCCGACACGAGCGCCACCAGTGTCCAGTGAAACAGCCGTGTCGGCAGGTCCCACACTCGGACCCGGTCCGCGCTTTGTGCCTTGCCGCCTTTCGCCACACTGCCCATCAACGCGGCAACAGCGGACCGACCTTCTCTATTCCCGTCAGGGAACGAGTTCCTGCGTCGGATCTTCCTTCTTGACCGGCTTGACCAGGTCCTCGCGCTTGACGCCGAGGTACATGGCGATCGCGGCGGCGACGAAGATCGACGAGTAAATGGACAGCGCGATGCCGATCGACAGCGCCAGGGCGAAGCTGTGCAGCGCCGGTCCGCCGAAGGCGAGGATCGACAGCGTCATGGCCAGCGTCGAGCCGTGCGTGATCATGGTGCGCGAGATGGTGGCGGTGATCGCCGAGTCGATCACCTCGGTGACGGCTGCCTTGCGCATGGTGCGGAAATGCTCGCGCACGCGATCGAAGATGATCACCGACTCGTTGACCGAGTAGCCGAGCACCGCCAGCAGCGCCGCCAGCGTTGGCACCGAGAATTCCCAATGGAACAGCGCAAACAGCCCGACGACGAGGATGACGTCGTGCAGGTTGGCGATGATCGCCGCCACCGCGAACTTCCACTCGAAGCGGAAGGCCAGGTAGATCATGATGCCGAGGCACACCAGCAGCAGCGCCAGCGATCCGTCGTGCGCCAGTTCCTCGCCCACCGCCGGGCCGACGAACTCGACGCGGCGCAGTTCGACGCCGCCTTCCTGCGACTTCAGCGCGGCCATCACTTCCTCGGCCTGCTGGCCGGCGCTGATTCCGGGGCGCACCGGCAGGCGGATCA
Source organism: uncultured Burkholderiaceae bacterium (assembly GCA_964509545.1). Lineage (GTDB taxonomy): Bacteria > Pseudomonadota > Gammaproteobacteria > Burkholderiales > Burkholderiaceae_F > JADJWR01. Next base: position 2,066 of record CAZDXQ010000084.1, read on the forward strand.
GCACGTCGCGCGAGGTGCCGAAGCTCTGCACCTGGAACTCGCCCCAGTTCTTGGCCTCGATCGCGGTGCGGATCTTCGGCAGGTCGGCCGCCTGCGGGTAGGCCACTTCCATGACCGTGCCGCCGGTGAACTCGATCGACAGGTTCAGGCCACGGGCGAACAGCGCGCCGACAGCGATGACGAAGGAGATGATCGAGATCGCGTTCAGGATGCGCGAGTAGCGCAGGAACGGGATCGTGCGGGAAATGCGAAAGAACTCCATGGCCGCGTCCCTCGCCTAAGCCTTGGCCTCGGCGGTCCTGCCGCCGGTCCACACCTGGCCGACCGAGATCGTCGTCAGCTTGCGCCTCGACCCGTAGAGCAGGTTGACGAAGCCGCGCGAGACGAACACCGCCGAGAAGATCGAGGTCAGGATGCCGAGGCAGTGCACGACGGCGAAGCCGCGGATCGGGCCGGAGCCGAGCATGAACAGGAACACGCCGGCGATCAGCGTCGTGATGTTCGAGTCGAGAATGGTGGCGAAGGCCTTCTCGTAGCCCTGGGTGATGGCCTGCTGCGCCGTGGCGCCGCGGCGAAGTTCCTCGCGCACCCGCTCATTGATCAGCACGTTGGCATCGATGGCCATGCCGAGCGTCAGCGCCACCGCGGCGATGCCCGGCAGTGTCAGCGTCGCCTGCAACAGGGACAGCAGGCCGATCAGCAGGCCGACGTTGACCGTCAGCCCGGCCACCGAGATCAGGCCGAAGACGCGGTAGTAGAAGATCATGAAGACGGCGATCGCAATGAAGCCGGCGAGCGTCGCCCTGAAGCCGCGGTCGATGTTCTCCTTGCCGAGGCTCGGGCCGATCGTGCGCTCCTCGACGATGTCCATCGGCGCGGCCAGTGCCCCGGCGCGCAGCAGCAGCGCCAGGTCGTTGGCCACCTGCGGGCTGTCCAGACCGGTGATGCGGAAGCGCGAGCCGAGTTCGTCCTGGATCGTGGCCACGGTCAGCACTTCGCCGCGGCCCTTCTCGAACAGCACGATCGCCATCGGCTTCTTGATGTTCTCGCGCGAGACCTTGCGCAGGTGGCGGCCGGCCGATTCGTTCAGGTCGATCGACACCGCCGGGCGCTGGTTCTCATCGAAGGTCGCCTGCGCACCCTGCAGCTGCTGGCCGGAGAAGATGACTTCCTTCTTCAGCACCACCGGCGCGCCGCGGCCTACCGTGAAGCGCTCGGAGCCGAAAGGCACCGGCGAGCCGCCCATCACCGCCGCCTGGCCCTCGGCGCTGATATCGACCAGCCTGGCCTCGAGCGTGGCGGTGCGGCCGATGATGTCCTTGGCGCGGGCCGTGTCCTGCACGCCGGGCAGCTGGACGACCACGCGATCGGCGCCCTGCTGCTGGATCACCGGTTCGGCCACGCCGAGCTCGTTGATCCGGTTGTGCAGCGTGGTGATGTTCTGCTTCAGCGCGCTGTCGGCGACGGTCTTGGCGGCGGCCGGGGTCATCGTCGCCACGAGCAGCAGGTCGGCACCGCTCGTGTCCTCGCGCAGCGCCAGATCCTGGAAGTTGTCGCGGATGACGCCGTCGGCCCGGGTGCGCGTTTCCGCCTCGCGGAAGCGGATTTCGATGCGGTCGCCGGCGCGCGCGATGCCGGCGTGGCGGACATCCTTCTCGCGCAGCTGCGTGCGCAGGTCGCCGACCAGCGCATCGAGCCGCTTGGTCACGGCCTCGGCGGTGTTCACCTGCATCAGGAAGTGCACGCCGCCGCGCAGATCCAGGCCGAGGTACATCGGCAGCGCACCGACGCTGGCAAGGAAGCGCGGCGACCGCGACAGCAGGTTCAGCGCCACGACATAGGTCGGATCCTTCGGGTCCGGGTTCAACGCCGTTTCCAGCGCGTCGCGGGCGCGGATCTGCGTATCGGTGTCGGACAGGCGCACGCGCGCCGTGACGCTCAGTCCGACGGCATCGACGTAGGCCGCTTCATAGGGAACGCCGGCAGCCTTCAGCGTGCTCTCCACACGCGACAGCAGCGCCGCATCGACCTTGACCGTCGGCCGCTGCGACGAGACCTGCACCGCCGGGGCCTCGCCGAAGAAGTTGGGCGCCGTATAGACCGCGCCGAACAGCAGCGCGACGGCGATGATCAGGTATTTCCAGAGAGGGTAGCGGTTCATCGGTCAGGTCACGCTCGTGCACGCGACCCTTCGTGTCGCACGTGCACTCGCGCGAAGAACAATTGCGCGCCGGGCTTCAGACGGCCGGGCGCCCGGCGCGATGGAAGATTCAGCGAAGGGGAAGGGCGCCACGGCCGCCGCGTCGTCGTGATCAAAGGCTTTTCATCGTTCCCTTGGGCAGCAGCGTCTGCACCGCGGAGCGCTGCATCGCGATCTCGACGGATTTGCCGTCGACGGCGGCGATCTGCAGCGTCACGTACTGGTCGGTCAGCTCGGTGATCTTGCCGATGATGCCGCCGGCGGTCAGCACCTCGTCGCCCTTGTTCAGACCTTCGACCAGCGCCTTGTGTTCCTTCTGCCGCTTGACCTGCGGCCGGATCAGCAGGAAGTAGAA
>CAZDXQ010000084.1:4720-8087 GCA_964509545.1 uncultured Burkholderiaceae bacterium
GTCGGCAGCACGCAGTCGAACATGTCGATGCCGGCGGCGATGCCGTCGAGCAGGTCCTCGGGCGTGCCCACGCCCATCAGGTAGCGCGGCGAGCGTGAGGGCAGCCGTGGCGCGGTATGCGCGAGGACACGCCGCATGTCCTCCTTCGGTTCGCCGACCGACAGTCCGCCGATGGCGTAGCCGTCGAAGCCGATGTCGACCAGCCCGGCCAGCGATTCATCGCGCAGATCTTCGTACATGCCGCCCTGGACGATGCCGAACAGCGCGTTGCGCTGCGGTCTCCCTTCGGCGAGCCGGTCGAACGCGTCGCGGCTGCGCCGGGCCCAGCGCAGCGACAGGCGCATCGATTCGGCGGCGTGCGCGTGTGTGGCCGGGCTGCCGTCGACCTCGAACGGCGTGCACTCGTCGAAGACCATCGTCACGTCGGCGTTCAGCACGCCCTGGATGCGCATCGACTCCTCCGGCGTCAGCAACAGGCGGTCGCCGTTCACCGGCGAGGCGAAGCGCACGCCTTCCTCGCTGATCTTGCGCAGCTGGCCGAGCGAGAACACCTGAAAACCGCCGCTGTCGGTCAGGATCGGCCGCGCCCAGCCCATGAAGCGGTGCAGACCGCCGTGCCTGCCGATCACCTCCAGGCCGGGGCGCAGCCACAGGTGGAAGGTGTTGCCGAGCACGATCTGCGCGCCGAGCTCCTCGAGCTCGCGCGGTGTCATCGCCTTCACCGTGCCGTAGGTGCCGACCGGCATGAACGCCGGCGTGTCGATTTCGCCGTGCGCAAGCCGCAGGCGGCCGCGGCGCGCTTCGCCGTCGCGCGCAAGCAGCTCGAAGCCGGCGCTCATGCGGGCCTGCCTCGCTCCAGCAGCATCGCGTCTCCGTAGCTGAAGAAGCGGTAACGCTGCGCGATGGCATGGGCGTAGGCGGCGCGTATCCGCCCGAGGCCGGCGAAAGCCGACACCAGCATCAGCAGCGTCGACTTCGGCAGATGAAAGTTGGTGACCAGTCGATCGACGATCCTGAACCGGTAGCCGGGCGTGATGAACAGCCGCGTCTCGCCGCTTCCGGCCACAACAGTGCTGTCCTGCGCCGCCGATTCGAGCGCGCGCAGGCTGGTCGTGCCGACCGCGGTGACGCGCCGCCCGTCGCGCCTGGCGGCGTTGACCACAGCTGCCGCCGGCGGCGAAATCGTGTAGCGCTCGGAATGCATCCGGTGCTCGGCGATGTTGACCACGCGCACCGGCTGGAAGGTGCCGGCGCCGACGTGCAGCGTGACGAACACCAACTCGACGCCGCGCGCGCGCATCTGGTCGAGCAGCGCGTCAGTGAAATGCAGCCCCGCGGTCGGCGCCGCGACCGCGCCGGGTTGGCAGGCGTAGACCGTCTGGTAGCGCTCGGCATCTTGAGCGTCGTCGTCGTGCCGGATGTACGGCGGCAGCGGGACGTGGCCGAGCCGATCGAGCGTTCGCTGCACGTCGGCAGAAAAACGAAGCTCGAAGAATTCTTCGTGGCGTCCGACGACGGTCGCGCTGACCGCGTCATCGCCTTCGCCGAACAGGATCAACGTGCCGCTCCTTGGCGCGTGGCTGGTGCGCAGCATCGCCAGCGCGCGCCGGTCGTCGAGCAGGCGTTCGATCAGCGCCTCGACCTTGCCCCCCGTGGGTTTGCGGCCGGCCAGTCGCGCGCGGATCACCTGCGTGTCGTTGAACACGAGCACTTCGCCCGGCTGCAGCAACGCCGGCAGGTCAGCAACGAAGAGATCGGCGAGCGCATTCGTCTGCACGTGCAGCAGCCGGCTGGCCGCGCGGTCGGGCAGTGGATGCTGGGCGATCAGTTCAGGCGGCAGCGGGTAGTCGAAATCCTCGATGGTGAGCGGGTGATCACATCGCTCCAGCCGGCCAAGTCCGCCGCCGTGCGCCAAGGCATCTTTTGTCGAAATCTGCAAAGGAAGGTCGAATTTGCGGAAGTTCGCACGCAACGGCGTGATGACACTGCCCGCCGACGAAAGCATCGTCCGACGCAGGCATTGGCCTGGCGACCGATCATAGCCCGCAGCGATCGGGCGCCCGCTGCTGCCGCTTCCAACAAGACTGCAGGAGACACGCATGAAGCGACCGATCTTGCTTACCGGAGCAACGCTGGCAGCGCTGGCCGCCGGGCTCATCACATGGCAGTTCCAGGGCGACGCCGTTGCCGTCAACAAGGGCAGCCCACGCTTCACTGTCGATCCGGACTGGCCGAAACCGCTACCGAACAACTGGCTGGTCGGGCAGGTTGCCGGCGTGGCCGTCGACCGCCACGACCGCATCTGGATCGTGCAGCGGCAGTCGACATTGACCGCAGACGAGCGCGGCGCCGATCCTGCGCCTCCCAATCCGGTGCGCTCAGTCTGTTGTAACCGCGCCCCGGCGGTGATGGTTTTCAATCGCGACGGCGACCTGCTGAAGGCCTGGGGCGGCGCCGCTGACCCGGACTTCCTGACCAGTCGCTGCACGCCGGCGATGGGCTGCGAGGGCCGACGAATGAGCACGGCATCTACGTCGATCACCTCGATTACGTCTACATCGCCGGCAATGGCGGGGGCAATCACCAGGTGCTGAAGTTCACCAACGACGGCACCTTCGTCTACCAAATCGGCAAGGCCGGCCTCACGGGCGGCAGCAACGACACCAATGGCGGCCCTGGAGGCCGGCCGCTTCTTGGCCAGCCGGCCGACATGGAAGTCGACCCGACGAACAATGAGCTCTACATCGCCGACGGTTACCAGAACAAGCGCGTGCTCGTCGTCGATGCCGCCACCGGGCTGTACAAGCGGCACTGGGGCGCCTATGGCAACGTGCCGGACGACACCAACCCCGGCCCGTACGATCCCAATGCGCCGGTGGCGACGCAGTTCCGCAACCCGGTGCACTGCGTTCGCATCGCCAACGACGGGCTCGTCTACGTCTGCGACCGCGTCAACAACCGCTATCAGGTGTTCCAGAAGAACGGCACCTTCGTCAAGGAAGTCTTCCTGGCGCGCAATACGCTCGGCAACGGCGCCATGTGGGACATCGACCTGTCGCCAGACCGCTGGCAGTCGCGCCTGTACAACGCCGACGGCGAGAACAACATGATGTGGATCTTCGACCGCAAGGACGGCGTGGTGCTGAACAGCTTCGGCCGCAACGGCCGCAGCGCCGGCCAGTTCCACTGGGTGCACAACCTGGCCGTCGACTCGAAGGGCAACATCTACACGGCCGAGGTCGACACCGGCAAGCGGGCGCAGAAATTCCGCCCCAATGGGCCGGGCTACTGAGAGGAGAGGCGGCCGCTCGTCGGTGCCGCGTGACGCAACACGCGCGGCACCGGCGATGTCCACCTCAAATTCCTA
>CAZDXQ010000085.1:0-7427 GCA_964509545.1 uncultured Burkholderiaceae bacterium
GCACGTCGTGCCGATTGCCCGTGTAGCGCACGGTGAGCTTATGGCCGCACCGTCGGCAGCGCAACACGCCGGCGACCAATGCCGCGCCGGAACCCGCCGCGCCGGTGTTCTCGACGCCACGCAGATTCTCGGAGATCGTGCGCTGGATGCGCTCGAACTGTTCCCAGCTCACGTAGCCTTCGTGCGTGCCCGGGATCAGCGCCAGCCACTGGTCGCGCGGTTTGCGACGGAAGCCCCGGCGCGGTTCACCACTGTCGTACTGGGTCCTGAGTTCCGTCTTGCCGTAGGCGTACGTGCCGGCGTACACGGGATTGGTCAGCATGCGGTAGACGAGGCCGTAGCTGGGCCGCTTCCATGACAGGTCGCCACGGCCGCTGCGCACCGGAAGCTGCAACCCGTGCTCGAGGAACCACAGCAGCGTCTGCCGCACCGTGCTCAACTCGAGAAACTTCTCGAACAGCAGCAACACCGCCTCCTGCACACGGCGATCCGGATCCTTCTCCAGGCGCTGCTCGTCGGTCTTCAGGTAACCCGCCGGGCTGGCCACGATCAGTTCGCCGCGCCGCGCCTTCTCGCGATGCGCCTCGACCGAGCGCTGCCGCAGCAGATCCAGTTCGTACTCGTTCAGGCTGCCTTTGAGTCCAAGCAGCAGTCGATCGTTGCTTTGCCGCGGGGCGTACACCGTCTCCTGGTCGACGAGCACGGTATCGACGACGCGGCAGACTTCGACCAGCTGCTGCCACTCACGGCTGTTGCGCGCAAAGCGCGACACTTCGCGCGCCGCCACCGCACCCACCTTGCCCAAACACACTTCGGCCACCATGCGCTCGAAGCCGGCGCGGGTGACGGTGCCCGACGCCGATCGACCCAGGTCCTCGTCGACGACCTCGATCTCGCTCCAGCCCAGGCTGCGCAAGCGCTCCTGCATCGCGTACTGCAGCTTCTGACTCTCGGTGTTGCGACTGACCTGCAATGCCGATGACTGACGCACGTACAAAATCGCCTTGCGCTGCAGATGCTGCGCTCTGATCTTCTCACTCATCGCTCGCCTCCCTCGCGCCGAGCATCGCGACGAGGGCCAGATGCTCGCGCAGCAGCCTTGCCAGAAGCCGCACAGTCTGCTGGCGGATCTCCTGCGGCAACTGGGGCCAGTCCGGAACCGTCGACGGCCGATGAAAGAGCTTGAGCTGGACGAGTCGAGCAGCCTGCTGCCGCCGCGGCAACCTTTGCATGTGCACCCTCCGTGCATGGCAAGGAAAGGTGCCCAGCTTGTTCTGCGCCGCCACTTCGCTCAAGCGCGGCGCCGGCCAAAAGCGACTTCAGTTCAAGCAACGCCTCGCAATCAACGATGGGCGTCGACGCCATCTGCAGCGTAAGGCACGTCGCGGCGTCGAACATCCATCGAGGCAGTTCGAGACGACGCGGGCGTCCAGCCTGCTCGTCGCCACAACGCACCACGATATGACCCGACCGCGCGACAACCTGGTAAATCGAAACCGAACGGCCATACCATGGATGCCATCGGTACTGGACTTCCCGCGTCTCGATGCTATGGGTGTTTGATCGCCGGCTTGTACAACACCGAGCGGCTGCATTCGTCGCTCGGCTACCTGAGCCCGAGTGAATTCGAGTGGCGCTGGCGCGCCGAGCATGAACGGGCAGTGCGATGAAGGAAACACGCATTACCCACGGCCGGCCGTCGTCGTGTTCGAATGACACGACCACGACGGCCGGCCGTGGATAACACTTGTGCCGGATCGTGGCGTCCATCAAACGGATAACGGTTCAGACCTTCCTTAGCAGGCTGTTGAAAAGCGCATGAATTCGAGGCTATCGAGGCGGTGCGCAAACGCGAGCCGATGGTTATCGGGGTCATTGGGCGCTTGGGAAGCCATTTTGGAAGCCTCCGCGAACGTGTTTGATGCCCTCGGGCCTTGGTTTGCCGTCCTGCCGACGGACTGCTCCTGTCTACGGCGGTGCCAGCTTGGCGATGCGCAGCAGGTTCAGCGCGCAGCCGGCCAGCACGAAGCTCATCTCGACTGTTGCCCGGCCGCGCACCTTGACCTTCTTGGTGCCGCCGATCGTGTGCAGCCAGCCGAAGCACTCCTCGATGCGCTTGCGCACCCGCTGCGAGACCGCGTAGCCCTTCGAGCCGGTGGTGCGGCCGTCCATCCCCGGGATCCGACGGCCTTCGATCAGCGCGATGTGCGGCTTGATGCCGCGGCCGCGCAACTGCTCGACGAAGCCGCGCTGGCAGTAGCCCTTGTCGGCGCCGAGCGAGTCGGGTTCGACACCCTGGTGCCGCTGCTCATCGAGCAACGCCTCGGCCGCCTTGACCTCGGCATTGTCGTGCGGGGGCGTGAGACTCAGCCCCAGCACCAGGCCGTTGCGGCTCTCCATCAGGGCGTGGCCGGCATAGGCCAGGCGGCTTTCCCGGCCCTTGCCCTTGCGCGCCAGCTTCGCTTCGGGATCGGTACTGCTGGCGTGAGTGTCGTTGCTGCGCCGCTGGCCCTTGAAGTCGACCTCGGGATTGCCGCCGCCCACACCGCGATCGTCGCCGTCCTTGGGCCGCAGGCTCTTCATGCTGGCCCAGGCGTCGATCAGCGTGCCGTCGACACTGAAGTGCTCGTCGCTGACCAGCCCCTTGCGCCGCGCCATGCGCACGATCATGCCCAGAAAGCGCGGCGCCACCCGGTGCGCCAGCAGCCGCTGCCGGTTCTTGCTGAAGGTGGAGTGATCGAAGGCGGCATCGTCGATGCCCATCGCCAGAAACCAGCGAAACAGCAGGTTGTATTCGAGCATCTCGCAGAACAGCCGCTCCGAGCGCACCGAGTACAGCGCCATCAGCAGCGAGCTCTTCAGCAGCGTCTCCGGCGGCACCGACAGCCGGCCGCTGTCGGCGTACATCGCATTGAACACCCGGCTCATCCGCCGCAGCGCTTCGTCGGCGTACACCCGGATCGCCCGCAGCGGATGCTCGGCCGGCACCCGCGCCTCCGGCGAGACGTAGCTGAACAGCCCCGCTTGATTGCTCTCGAAGCCGCGCATCACTCGTCCCCGACCAGAAAAACCATGCCTTCCAGATCAATCACGAGAAATGATTCCTGCGGTCGAATTTCAACAGCCTGTTAGGGAACTTTTCTCGGTGGTAGCTCGGCGAATTGCGGCAGATCATCGGTGATGTCGTACCACGGTGCCTTGTGGGCCACGAATACATGAAAGCCTGGCTTGATGCCAGGGTCGTCGTCCAGCGCTCCGAGGGGTAGCCCGTAATACTCCGGATTGTGATCGAAGCGGCTGAGTAGGGGCGATCCGCACACACGGCAGAACCCGCGATGATTACCGGGCGAGGACTCATAGTACGTGACCAGTTCCACGCCTTGCGTCCAACAGAAGTCCTCGGCTTTGACACGTGCGCGGCTACGAAACGCGGCACCGTGCGCCTTGCGGCACATCGAGCAATGGCAATTCAGCGGGTAGGAAAGCGATCCGCTGATTTCGTAGCGTGCGCCACCGCAAAGGCAACTGCCTCGAAGCATCAAAGCTCCCTGAATGCCCAGATCTGCGCCATGGCTCAGTACGCCGTCCCGTCCTTGTGCGTGAAGCGCCAGCCTGCGGGGCCGGCGACTGCGACGAGATCATCGTCGGGGTAACTCACGACGTCCCCGGGCGTGCGATCGCCAATCTCCAGGTAGACCACCGGCCGGTCGGACTCGTTGAGGAGGTGGTGGGCATCGCCCGAGCCGGCCTTGAAGCCCGCGCACATGCCGGGTGCCAGCCGGTGGCTGCCGGTATTGGTGACCAGGGTTGGTTGCCCCTCGATGACATAGATGAACTCGTCTTGCAGCGTGTGGGCATGCCGAAGGGCCGAACGGGCACCCGGGGCGAGGGTGGTCAGGTTGACCCCGAAATGAGTGAGTCCGAACAGATCCCCGAGCACGCGTTTCTCGCGCCCCGCCATCTGCGAGGCAAAGGGCTCCGGGTACACCGAGCGCGTGCTCCGCGGTGCGACTTGTGCGGCGAGCACATTCGGCGGTACGTTCGATTCTGTGCTCATGTCTTCGTCCTCTCATGGGCTTCGGGCTGCAGCACGGCGACCATGTCGAGTGCGCCCATGCCCCGACCGAGCGCAACGCGAAACTGTCGCGCTGCAGTCTCGATAAGCGGCGCGTCGATGCCTGCGGCCTTGGTCTGATCGGAAACCAGTTCGGCGATCGTGGCCACATCGCGGATCGCCGCCTGGGCGGTGAAGTCGCCAGTGACCAGCTTGCCGAGCTTCATGCGCGACACCGCGCTCGCCATCGGGCCAGCGTCGAGAACCTCCTGGAAGATGCGCGGATCGACTCCAGCAGCTCTCGCGGACGCGAAGGCCTCGGCGAGCGCCGTCACGAGCACGATGAGGTAGTGATTCACCGCGAGCTTGGTCTTGAGCGCGGCAGGCACGTCGCCACAGCGCACCAGCATGCGGCACAGCGGCGCCAGCAGAGGCTCCACCCGGTCGAGACTCGAGGGCGCGCCGGCCAACATGCCCACAAGCGTGCCCTCCTGCGCTGGGACACGCGAGCCCGAGACCGGGGCCTCGACATAGGCGCCGCCACACGCCTGAACGTCGGCCGCCAGACGCGCCGAGTACGTTGCAGATGTCGTTCCAAGCATCACTAGGGTGACGTCACGCACATGTTGAGCGAAGGCGGGAGTACCGCGCTCGAGCACGGCATCGACGGCGTTCTCGTCAAGCAACATCAGCATCACAATCCCGCAGCGCTCGAAAACGTCCGCAACGCTCCTGGCGCTGACCGCGCCACGCGAGACCAGAGGCATACACCGTTCCGGAGAACGGTTCCACACGACCAGCGGCAAGCCGGCGTCGAGTAGTCGTCCCGCCATGGGCATCCCCATGGTGCCCAGCCCGATGAATCCGATGCTCATGTGGTCGTCCCGCGGTGTGCGTTGTGGGCGTCCTTCAGGCGGCTGCGAAGAAAGGCGATGACTTCGTCCCTGGCTTTCAGGGTGGGCGAGCCGGCTTCGTCGACAAGATGCGCGGTCAGCACGCTGTGTGGCGTTCTCACCACGTCGCGGAAGAAAGGCGGGGGATCCGGATTGGCCGCCACATCCGGCAGCACCCTTCCAATCAAACGCGGACCGAGAAGCTGCCGGTAGGCATCGAAGCGTTCGGCGCGGCAATGCGCGTCGCCTTCGAAGCGGTAGGCGAGCACGCTGAGGTTTCCGCCCTCCACGCGCTTACGGACGGCCTCGGCCTCCTCGGGCGAGAGGTCGATTTGCCCAGGCGCTTCGAGAGGCAAGGAGGGTTGGGCGAGCACCGGTGCGATCACCGCGGGCTCGAGCACCATCGCCAGCGCGAAGTTGCCGGTGAAGCACATGCCCACCGCGCCAACGCCCGGGCCTCCGCACTCCGCATGCGCCTGTCTGGCCAGCGCGCGCAGCCAGCGGGTGATCGGCCGGCCGCCGCCTGCGGACAGCGCGCGGAATTCGGCGCTGATGCAGGTGCGGCGGAAGACCTCGACACCCGGGGCGGCCTGGGGCAGTGCCCCGTCCACACCGAACAGCGAGGGCAGATACACGCGGAAGCCGGCATCGCGCACCCAGCGCGCAAAGCGAGCAACGTCGGGCGAGATACCGGGCATCTCAGGCATGACGATGACGGCCGGGCCGTGTCCGCTGACCAGTACGCGCTTGGCGATGCCCTCGAACTCGAAAATGCGCGGCTCGAAATCCGCCAAGGCATCCTTCTGCGCGGGCTCATGTTTCGTTGGTGCTTCTTGGACCATGGTGTTCATTGCTCCTGGTGATGACGGTCCGCTCGGGTCACGTATCCGGGGTCGGGGTGGCGGGCATTGACGATTCCGCGCTGCTTCCGTCTGCCGCCGCGCTGAGGCTTTCGCCGCTCATTTTCGAGGCCGGGGCGCGCAGCCAGTGAGTGTCCTTAGCGACATTTTTCATGCACAATCGGACAAGCGCATCCGCACCCGCGCTGGGCTATCTTCGGCGCATTGGAAGCCCGCCTCAGATCGCCCACGATGAAGGACTTCGAAGTGCTGGTGCTCGAAGGCACCAATCCCACCGGCGTCTCGATGACGCGCGACGTCCTCGACGCCGCGCGCTTGCTGGCGGAGCGAGCGGGTGGGCCGGTGCCCACGGCATCATTCCATTCGCCCGACGGCGGCAACGTTCGCCTGCAGGGCGGGCTGTCGGTCCTGACACGCCCGTTCCCGCGCGCTTCCGAACGGGCGCCGGTCCTGTTGGTCCCGGGCCTGTGGGTCGAGCACCCCTGCGAACTGCGCGTACGCCTCGAGCGCGAGGACTGCCAGAAGGCTATCCGCTACATCGCACGTCGCGCGGCGGCGGGCGCGACGGTGGCGGCGTCCTGCTCCGCTGTGTTCCTGCTGCAGGCTGCGGGCCTGCTGCGCCATCGCAATGCCACCACGAGTTGGTGGCTCGCACCGGATCTGGCGCGGCAGGAGCCCTCGGCCCGCGTCGAGGGAAATCGAATCCTCTGCGTCGACGGGGCAGTGATCACAGCAGGCGCCGCTTTTGCCCAGGCCGACATCATGCTCTACCTGCTGCGCCAGCGATTCGGCGGTGCCATTGCCGACGGCGTCTCCCGCGTGTTGCTGCTGCACGAGCGCACCGAATCTGCGCAGTATGTTCTGCCGTCGATGCTGGCGAGCGGTGATCCGCTGGTCACACGACTCACCGATCGTGTTGAACGGGCGTTGCCCGACGTGCCTTCGGTGGCAACACTCGCACGGGAATTCTGCGTATCGGAACGGACCCTGGGCCGCCATGTCCGACAGGCCACCGGCATGGCGACTCGCACGATGATCCAGAGCATCAGGCTGCACCGGGCGCGTGCCTTGCTGCAGAACAGCCGGGCGAGCATCGACGAGGTGGCGGCAGCGGTAGGTTACGAGGATGCCACCGCGCTGCGCCGACTGATGCGCAAGCTGGTTGGCACGACGCCCGGGCGGGTACGCGCGGCGACGGCCGTCTCGGCGGCAACCCGTGGTCGCACGAAGTCGCGGGCGGCCCGAGCATGAGAGCGGCTTGGTCCTCGTCGCGGGGGGCTCCCACCGCATCGGGACCGCAGTGGCACGGCTGTGCGCGCGCAGCGGATGCGCGGGGCGGTCAATTGCCGGGCTGACGCCGAGGCCGCGTGGTCCTTAGTCGCCGACATCCGGCCTGATGGTGGAGACGCGCAGGCCTTCCTGGGTCAGATTTAAGCGATCCTCAACACCGGACTCGACCCACGCCCGGGCGAACTCCTTCGCGCTGCGGCCGTCACACCTTTGGTCGGCACCGCCTTTGGGCGGCGCGCATCGAAACCAATCGTCGACGGACTGGATGAGTTGGCTGCGTATTTCAGCCCATCGTAGACGGCGTTTCGGGTTGATCGTGGACGGCATTTC
>CAZDXQ010000086.1:0-7409 GCA_964509545.1 uncultured Burkholderiaceae bacterium
TCACCTGCAGCAGGATCTCGATCGCCTCCTGCCCGTAGTCGCGCTCGTTCTCCGGACGGTAAAGGTAGTAGGCCTCGTCGATGAACAGCACGCCGCCCATCGCTTTCTTCAGCACCTCTTTGGTCTTCGGCGCGGTGTGGCCGATGTACTGGCCGACGAGGTCGTCGCGGGTGACGCTGACCACATGGCCGTTACGGACATAGCCCAGCCGATGCAGGATCTCGGCGATGCGCAGCGCCACTGTGGTCTTGCCGGTGCCGGGGTTGCCGGTGAAGCACATGTGCAGGCTCGGCGCCGAGTGCCTGCCAGAGGCCGCCAGGCCGAGGTTGGCGCGCAGCTTGTCGATCACCAGCAGCGCGGCGATGTCGCGGATGCGGCTCTTCACCGGCGCCAGGCCGATGAGGTCGCGATCCAGTTCGTCCATCACTGCCTCGACCCGGCTTTGCGCCAGCACCTCGTTGACGGTGCGCGCGGCGCCGACCGCGTCCGCCGCCGGCGTGGGGACGGACGCGGCCGACTGCGTCGAGCCGGGAATCGAGTACAGCGGCGCGGTCATTCGCGGGGTCGGCAGGCAGTGCAGGGCCGGGCTCTGGCGCCGTCAGCCGGTGTAACGCTCGCCTTCGGGCCGGTCGGTCGCGTACGAATGCACCGTATAGCGGAGGTTGCGGCCGTCGACTTCCTGCCGCGCCAGGCCGAAGCCCGGCTCGTTGCTCGGCCGGTTGACGATGAAGCTCATTGCGATCGACTCGACGCCACGGGTGGAGTCGAAGGCCATCAGCCGGATGTAGTGGTTGGGGAAGGTCTTGCGGCATTGGGCGAGTTCCATCATCACGCCGGCGGCATCCTTCAGGTCGAACATCGGCATGCCGAACATTTCCCAATAGGTGTTGCGCGGGTGCGGATCGTCGGTGTACTCGACGCTCCACGCGTAGCCCTTGGCAAGGCCGTACTCGATCTGCAGCCGGATCTCGTCGTCGGTCAGGTCGGGCAGGAAGCTGAACTGGCCCTGCGTGATGCGGCCGGTGGGGTTGGTCATCATGGTCGGTTGCTCCTGAGTTCTCGGGTCGTCGTTCCCGCGCAGGCGGGAACCCAGTGTCTTCGAAGGCAAGTCGCTGGGTCCCCGCGTTCGCGGGGACGACGGCTATGCCACCGCCGGTGTCACCGCGTAGTCGCTGGTGTCGGTCGACGTGTAGTTGAAGGTCACGTCCTTCCAGGTGTCGAGCGCCTGCGCGAGCGGCGTGCAGAACTGCGCCGCCTTCTGCAGGATCGCCGGGCCCTCGTTCTTGATGTCGCGGCCTTCGTTGCGCGCCTTGATCATCGCTTCCAGCGCCACGCGGTTGGCCACCGCGCCGGCCTGGATGCCGGCCGGATGCCCGATGGTGCCGCCGCCGAACTGCAGGATCACGTCGTCGCCGAACAGATCGATCAGCTGGTGCATCTGCCCGGCGTGGATGCCGCCCGAGGCCACCGGCATCACTTTCTTCAGGTCGCACCAGTCCTGGTCGAAGAAAAGCCCGCGCGGCAGGTCCTGCTTCGTGTAGGCATCGCGGCAGACGTTGTAGTAGCCCTGCACCGTCAGCGGGTCGCCTTCGAGCTTGCCCACGGCGGTGCCGGTGTGCATGTGGTCGACACCGGCCAGGCGCAGCCACTTGGCGATCACGCGGAAGCTCACGCCGTGGTTCTTCTGCCGTGTGTAGGTGCCGTGGCCGGCACGGTGCAGGTGCAGGATCATGTCGTTGCGCCGGCACCATTCGCCGAGCGACTGGATGCACGGCCAGCCGACGATCAGATCGATCATGATGACCACGCTGCCCAGTTGCTTGGCGAACTCGGCGCGCTCGTAGATCGCCTCCATCGTGCCGGCGGTGACGTTCAGGTACGAACCCTTGACCTCGCCGGTGGCCGCCGAGGCCTTGTTGACGCCGTCCATCACGTAAAGGAAGCGGTCACGCCAGTGCATGAAGGGCTGCGAGTTGATGTTCTCGTCATCCTTCATGAAGTCCAGCCCGCCCTTCAGGCCCTCGTAGATCACGCGGCCGTAGTTGCGGCCCGAAAGCCCCAGCTTCGGCTTGGTCGTGGCGCCGAGCAGCGGCCGGCCGAACTTGTCCAGGCGCTCGCGCTCGACGACGAGCCCCGTCGGGGGCCCCTTGAAGGTCTTCACGTACGCGACCGGGATGCGGATGTCCTCCAGCCGCGCCGCGCGCAGAGGCTTGAAGCTGAAGACATTGCCGATCAGGCTCGCCGTCATGTTGGCGATCGAGCCTTCTTCGAACAGGATGATGTCGTAGGCCACCCAGGCGAAGAACTCGCCCGGCCGCCCGGGCACCGGCTCGACCTTGTAGCACTTGGCGCGGTAGTTCTCGCAGGCGGTCAGGCGGTCGGTCCAGACCACGGTCCAGGTCGCCGTCGACGACTCGCCGGCCACCGCGGCACCGGCTTCGACCGGATCGACGCCGTCCTGCGGCGTGATGCGAAACAGGCAGATCGTGTCCGTGTCCTTGGGCACGTAGTCGGGCTGCCAGTAGCCCATCTGCCGGTACTTCAGCACACCGGCGCTGTAGCGCTTCTTCGCGTCGGTGATCTGGGTGGATTCGGCCATCACGGCGCCCTCGGCCGGTTTGTTCATCGCTCGCTCCTCCGCTCGACTGTGCTCGGAGGGCACTCTACGGGCAGGGTCGATTAAGGTAAATTCACTTATCTGTAACAGTTGATTAAGGTTTCCTTATGCGCGGCGCCACCCTCAAGCAGTTGCGCGCCTTTTCCGCCTCCGCCCGGCACCGCAGTTTTGCCAAGGCGGCCGAGGAACTGCACCTGACCCCGCCGGCCGTAACCATGCAGATCAAGGAGTTGGAGTCGGCCGTCGGCCTGCCGCTGTTCGAGCGCGGCGCGAAGGCGGTGACACTGACGATGAGCGGCGAGTATCTGCTGGTCTACGTGCGGCGGGTGCTGTCGACCCTAAAGGATGCCGAAGACGCGATGGCCCGCCTGCGCGGTGCTGAAACGGGGCGAATCACCATCGGCATGGTCAGCACCGCCAAGTACTTCCTTCCGCGTCTGCTGGCGAAGTTCCGCGCCCAGCACCGCGGCGTCGAGATGCAACTGACCGTCGGCAACCGCGAGCAACTGGTTCGGCAGCTGCACGACAACGAGGTCGACCTCGCCGTGATGGGCCGTCCGCCGCGCGAACTGGACACGCGCGCCGAGCCGTTCGCCGCGCACCCGCACGCGGTCGTGGCTTCGCCCGAGCACCCGCTAGCGCAGCAGCGCGACCTGCCGCCGGCAGCGCTCGGCGCCGAGGAGTTCATCGTCCGCGAACCGGGCTCGGGCACGCGTGCCGCGATGGAGCATTTTTTCCGCGAGCACCACCTGTCGCCGCCGCGGGTGATGGAGATGGCGAGCAACGAGACGATCAAGCAGGCGGTGATTGCCAACATGGGGCTGGCGTTCCTGTCGCTGCATACCTGCGGCCTCGAGATCGGCACCGGTCAGCTGGTCGTCCTCGACGTGGTCGGCCTGCCGATCGTGCGCCGCTGGCACATCGTCAACGTGCGCGGCAAACCGCTGTCGCCGGCGGCGGAGGCGCTGCGCTACTTCGTGCTCGAGCAGGGCGAGCGGCTCATCGCTGGGCAGTTCGCCGGCGTCGTGCCGGCGGATGCGGCAGCTGCATGACTTCAGCGGCCCGCGCGAACGTCCGTTCGTCCAGGGCGGCGATGGCCGCTGCGCGGCCGAGCCGCGCCGACGGCGTGTCGCCGGGCGCGCGGTGGCATTCAGGCGCGACGGCCATCGGGCCGCGCGGGCTGCGCCCCTATCATCGGCCCCGATGCAGCCGGAATCGCGCGTGAACTCGCCCGCACCGACCCCTTCTCCGTCATCGGCCGACAGCCGCTCGCTGAAAGGGCGGCGCGGGCTGCAGCGCGTGCTCAACGCGACCCGCTATTCGATCGACGGTCTGCGCGCCGCGTGGTCGCACGAGGACGCCTTCCGCCAGGAAGTCATGCTTGCCGCCGTCATGATCCCTGTCGCGGTCTTGCTGCCGCTGACGCTGTTGGACAAGATCCTGCTCGTTGCCGTCGTCGTGCTGGTGCTGATCGTCGAGCTTCTGAACACCGGGATCGAGGCGGCGATCGACCGCGACGGCCTGCAGATCGATCCGTTGGGCAAGCGGGCCAAGGATTACGGCAGCGCCGCCGTGATGCTGGCGCTGCTGCTGGCCGGCGGCACCTGGGCGGCGATCCTTCTGGCGCGCTTCGTTTTCCGATGACGGCGGCCGGTCTTCTAGACTTGCTGAGGAAGGGGGGAGGGCAAAGATGGGCGAGGCGCTGTTCGAGAGCCGCATTCGTTCGCTGCCGCTGGTCTATCGCGGCAAGGTGCGCGATTCCTATGCAGTAGGCGACGACAAGCTGCTGATCGTCACCACCGACCGCCTCAGCGCCTTCGACGTCGTGATGAAGCAGCCGATCCCCGGCAAGGGCAAGGTGCTCAATGCGATGTCGAACTTCTGGTTCGACCTGCTCGCCGCGATCGTGCCCAATCACCTGACGCATATCCGGCCGGAGGACGTCGTCGCTGCCGACGAGGTCGACCAGGTGCGCGGCCGCGCGGTGGTGGCGATGAAGCTCGCGCCGGTGCCGGCCGAGGCGGTGGTCCGCGGCTACCTGATCGGCTCGGGCTGGAAGGATTACGCGGCGAGCGGGCAGGTCTGCGGCGTGCGGCTGCCGGCAGGGCTGAAGATGGCCGAGAAGCTGCCGCAGCCGATCTTCACCCCTGCGACCAAGGCGGTGCTGGGCACGCACGACGAGAATATCTCCTTCGCGCAACTGGCCGAGCGCATCGGCGGGCCGCTGGCGGAGAAGCTGCGCGACACCGCGCTGCGGCTGTACATTGCGGCGCGCGAATACGCCGAATCGCACGGCATCATCATCGCCGACACCAAGTTCGAGTTCGGCCTCGACGACGAGGGCACGCTGCGCCTGATGGACGAGGTGCTGACCGCCGATTCCTCGCGCTACTGGCCGGCCGACCAGTACCGCGTCGGCGTCTCGCCGCCGAGTTTCGACAAGCAGTTCGTGCGCGACTGGCTGGAGGCGCAGCCGTGGAACAAGGCGCCGCCGCCGCCGGACCTGCCGCCCGAGATCGTCGCGCAGACGGCGCAGAAGTACCGCGAGGCGCTGCGCGCCATCACCGGCCGCGACCTCGTCGACCCGTAGCCGCGCGGCCGGCGCTTCCGCGACCGCTGGGGCACCGACGCTTCGCGATTCCGCAGGGGCTGACGCAGGTCAAGGCCGGTCGGCTCCGGCGGCGCGAAGCTCGCGGCATTTCGTGTCGTGGGCGGAAGGCGGCGCCGCTGCTCAAGATCCCGGGCGGCTCCGCTTGGGCGGACCGTCCGTCCGCCGGCCATCGTTCAACAAAGGAGACAGGTCATGTCCAGCTACAGCGTCGGCGATCTGATCCGGCACAAGGAACTGCAGGAACTGGTCGCGGTTGAACTGACGACGACGGTGCTCGAGGCCGCCGAGCTGATGAGCCGGCGCGAGATCGGCGCCGTGCTGATCCGCGGCGCAAGCGGCGCGGTCGAGGGCATCTTCACCGAGCGCGACGTGCTCAAGCGCGTCGTTACCGAAGGCCGCGACCCGAAGAGCACGCGCGTGGGCGACGTGATGAGCCACAACGTCCGCCATGTGCCGCCGGCAACGACGGTGGAGCAGGCGCTGCAGCTGATGGTCAGCCACCGCTACCGCCATCTGCTGGTGCAGGAAGGCAGCCAGGTGCTCGGCCTGATCTCGATCCGCGACCTGATGTACTCGTTCATCGTGCCCGAGATGGCGATGGCGCCCGAAGGCCGCTTCGGGCACATGCGCTCGCGGGCCGAGGAAGCGGTGCGCCTGCTGCAGTCGGCAAAGGCAGGCGGGGAAGGCTCGCGCTGACCGGCGCGCGTGCGGCGGCCTTCGCTCCCGATCCGCAGCTTCAGGGCTTGACCGGCGCGGCAATCGCGGCGCGGCGGTTCACGCCGGATCAGGCGGCGCGCCCGCGATGGCCCGGTGATCGACCGTCAGCTCCTATCCCGCGTCGATGTCGCGCCCCGCTACGTCGACACCGTGGCGATCGGTGCCGTACTCGACGCGGATGTTCGGTCGGTGCCGTCCGAGGTGTGCAGCGAGGACGGCTCAACATTGGAACCGCTTCCATGACGAGCACCGTGTCCCGGGGCCCTGCGACCGCGACGCGCCTGACGCGATGGCGAAGCGACAGGCCGCCCGAGCCTACGCCTCGAAGCGACCCGTGGCTTCGCGGTCGCGCTCGTAGCGTCTCGTGAGCGGAAACGGCGGCAACCAGGACTCGCGACGGACGGTCCAGCTTTCGTAGGTCGGCATCAGCTGGTCCGGGGCATCCAGCGATCCAAGGTTCACTTCGATTTCATCTGCGGTCCGTCCGAAAACGGACGAACCGCAGCGGGGACAGAAAAGCCGTCCGGCGTAGTCGCGAGTTTCGCCATCGATCGTCACCGCATCCCGAGGGCACACCGCAGAAGCGTGAAAAAGGGCGCCGTGACGCTTGCGGCAGTCGAGACAGTGACAAAGGCCGACCCGGTGCGGCGATCCCGACGCCACGATTCGGACGCTGCCGCAAAGGCAGCCGCCGGCGAACTGCCGGGTCGGCTCGAGCGAGAGATCAGGTCTCGCGTCTTGCCAGCGCCAAGTAGGTGCCGAGCCCGAGCATCGTGGCGCCCGAAACCCGGGTGAGCAGGCGAGCCCGGGCGGCGCGGGCAACGCCCGACCTGAGCAGGCGGGCGGCGGCAAACACCGCAGCAACGTCAACGAGCGTGTTGAGTGCGACACAGATGCTTCCGAGCAGCACCAGCTGAGGAACCAGGGGATCGCTCGCGGAGACGAACTGGGGCAGGAACGCCAGGAAGAAGAGCGCGGTCTTGACGTTCAACGCCTCGACGAGGACGCCTTCGAGCAGAGCGCGGCGCGCGCCCTGGGCGGCGACGGGCTGTACGACGAGTTCTTGATCCTTGCGCAGAAGCCGCCGTATGCCCAGGTAAACGAGGTAGGCGGCGCCAAGGTACTTGATCAGGTTGAACGCCACGGCTGACTGGGCAACGATCAGCGACAGGCCGACAGCGGCCGCGAGAACGTGAAGCATTCCGCCCGCGCCGGTGCCGAAGCATGAGGCCAGGCCCTCCGCACGACCGCCGGCGGCCGTGCGAGCAACGACGTAGGCGATACCGGGGCCCGGGGTGAGGGCAAGCACGACGGCGGCGAAAACGAACGCGAGGAACGACATGCGGTGCGCGCTCCCTGTTGCTTGAGTGACGGAGTCGGGCGAGTCGAAAGGCGTGGCGTAGGAACTCATTCCATTTCTAATTCAATAAGGCACTCATAATCCAAGGCCAGGCGACGATCGAG
>CAZDXQ010000087.1:0-7272 GCA_964509545.1 uncultured Burkholderiaceae bacterium
TAGTCGGTCTGCTGCGTCTCCCAGGTGACGATGCCGCCCTTGACGTAGATCTTCCACGAGCACGAGCCGGTGCAGTTCACGCCGTGCGTGCTGCGGACGATCTTGTCGTGCGCCCAGCGGTTGCGGTAGGCGTCTTCCCAGGTGCGGTCCTCGCCGGTGGCGAGGCCGTAGCCGTTGGCGAACGGTTCCTTCGGCAGCGAGAAGTGCGTGAGGCGGTCGAGGAAGTGGCTCATGGCGGTGTTTCCTTGTCAGCGAAGGAAGCGGGTGGCCGATGAAGGCCGTGCCCGCCAGTGATACGGATTCGGAACGGGTTGGAACCGACGCTCGCCATCGGCAGCGGTCGCATGGGCTGAGCGGTTCTTCATCTCATGTCCCCAGCAGCGACCAGGCGCCGTAGCCGGCGATCGCCAGCCCAAGCACCAGATTCAGCGGTCGCGTCTTCTCGCCGGCCTGCGGAATGAACAGGGTGTCGATACGCAGCGCCTCGGTCACGCGCGTGCGCACGAACATGCTCATGATGAGCACGAGTCCGTAGGCGACGGCTCCGGCGTTGACGGCGGTTTCCATGGCGATCGAGGCGGGCGTGCGGCGTCAGCGGGGAAGCGGCAGCAGCTCGCGCTACGCCGGCTGATGCAGGTCGATGCGCTTCATCCTTTCCTTCTCGGCATCGCTGAGCTTGTCCCACCAGGTACCGCCGGCATTGCCGTAGTCGAAGCGCTCCGAACCCTTGCGGGTGTAGTAGTACCAGTTGATCCACAGCGAGTAGAGGTAGAAGGCCGCGCAGCCGACGAAGAACGCGGTGACTGCGCCGGTCTTCTCCAGCGAGGTGGCGATCAACGAGTTCCACACGAACGGACCGAAGGCCGCCCAGGCGCCGGTCCAGCCGAGCATCTGCGCCCCCTTGGCCGGCGAGTAGGCGAAGACGATCGGGTATTGGCGGAAGGTGGCGGCGTTGTTGATGCCGGTCATCAGGAAGATCCAAAGCATTCCCCAAAGGAAGCCGGAGAACTGCGCGACGCTCGCCGGCATCAGGTAGCCGCCGAAGACCAGGAAGGCGATGCCGGCGATCTGGCCGATCGTGGTCCATTGCATGCCCTTGCTGCCGCCGAACCTGTCGAAGATGCCGCCGGTGAGCATTCGCACGAGGCCGCCGATCAGCGGGCCGAGATAGGCATAGGTGAGCGGGTCGGGCGCGCCGTCGAAGTTGCCGTACAGCGTCTTGATCAGCATCGGGAAGGCGGCCGAGAAGCCGGAAAACGACCCGAACGAGCAGATGTAGGTGATCGTGCAGTTCCAGGTGTGGGTGCGGGCCCGGTTGCGGCTGCTCAGGATCTCGAACTGGCCCATGAAGCCGCGCGACGGCAACTGCAGGCTGCGCAGGAAGACGACCGACAGCACGAAGGCCAGCAGCAGGAACGGAATCCAGATGAAGGCGGCGTTCTGCAGCCACATCGGTTTCTTGACGACATTGCGCACCGCCACGTCGGTGATGGCGCCAGCCGCATCGCGCTTGACCTCCAGGGCGACGCCCTTGGTCGGCGTCACGTCGGTGACCCGGCCGGCGGCGTCGCGCTTGACCTCCTCGCGGATCGGCTTGACGGCATCGGTTGCGCGCAGCACGACGTCCTTGAGCACGCCGTCGGCCTTGACCACGTCGATGGCGGCGGCCAGCGCCGGATCCTTGACCACGACGTCCTTGACGAGGCCGCCTTCCTTGGTGACGGCAAGCGCGCCTTTGATCGGGTCGGCCTTGGTGAAGACCTGCGGCGGGCCGGCGATGGCGCCGAGCGCAGCGAAGCCGATGATCCAGGGGGCCACGAACTGCACGATCGAGACGCCGAAATTGCCCAGGCCAGCCTGGATACCCATCGCCGTGCCCTGCAGCCGCTTCGGGAAGAAGATGCTGGTCGACGGCATGAACGAGGAGAAGTCGCCGCCGCCCAGGCCACACAGGAAGCCGATGATCATGAACGTCGACCAGGGCGTCGACAGATCCTGGATCGCGTAGCCGAGCCAGACCATCGGGATCACCTTGATGATCGTGGAGATGCTGATCACCGGCCGCGTGCCGAGCACCGGGATGAAGTTGGAGTGGATCAGGCGCAGGATTCCCGATGCCAGCCCCGGGATCGCCGCCAGCCAGAACAGCTCCGTGGTGGTGAATCTGAAGCCGATCGCCGGCATGCGAACGACCACCGCGCTCATCACGAACCAGGTCGCGAAAGAGAAGATCAGCGAGAAGGTGGTGATGCCGCAGGTGCGCCAGGCGAGGCTGCTGCCTGTTTGCTTCCAGAAGGTCGGGTCTTCCGGTTTCCAGTTCTGGATTCTTGCCATCGCTGCTCCCTGTTGTGGTATTGGTTTCTGTCGCGGCCGACGGCGGTCAGCCCTTGGCGACGGCGGCGTGCTGCGGAATGACCTCGAAGCGGCGGACCTCGGTCCAGTACATCCAGATCAGCGACACCCAGACCACGCCGTACATCAGCATGAAGGCGGTCGAGCGCACGCCCGTCAGGTCGAGCAGCGCCCCGAACATAATCGGCAGCAGGAAGCCGCCGAGGCCGCCGGCCAGGCCCACGATGCCGGAGATGGTGCCGATGTTGGTCGGGTAGTCGTCGGAGATGTACTTGAAGACACTCGCCTTGCCGACCGCCCAGGCGATGCCGAGCACGAACATCAGGAAGGTGAACGTGTAGACGTTGTGGGCCAGCGTGAAGGTCACCGGCCCGCCGGTGGTCTGCACGGTGTAGCTGGTGGCGGGGTAGGACAGCAGGAACAGGCAGATCCAGCTCGCCCACATCACCCACCAGCTGACCCGGTGCGCGCCCCACTTGTCGCTCATCCAGCCGCCGATGGCGCGCAGCACGCCGCCGGGCAGCGAGAAGCACGCGGCCAGCAGCGCGGCGATGCGGATGTCGAGGCCGAACTCGCCGACGTAGTAGTTGACCATCCAGAGGCTGAGCGCGACGTAGCCGCCGAAGACGATCGAGTAGTACTGGCTGTACTTCCAAACCTTCGGGTCGGCCAGCACCTCGAGCTGGCGCCGGTAGGTGATGTGGCCGGGGATGCGGTGCTTGGGATCGTCGTAGGTGAAGAACCAGAATACGAGCGCCATGATCAGCATCGACGCCGCGTAGACCTGCGGCACCATCGTCCAGCCGTAGGCGACCACCAGCGCCGGGGCGACGAACTTGGTCACCGCCGCGCCCGAGTTTCCGGCGCCGAAAATGCCCATCGCCAAGCCCTGCCGGTTGCGCTCGAACCAGCGCGCCACGTACGGCGTGCCGACCGAGAACGAGCCGCCGGCCAGCCCCACGAACAGACCGATGCCGAGGAAGTGCCAGTACGCCGTGGCGTACTGCATCAGCCAGATCGGCGCGACCGTGGACAGCATCAGCAGGAAGAAGACGATGCGGCCGCCGTACTTGTCGGTCCACATGCCCAGCGGCACCCGGATCAGCGAGCCGGTGAGCACCGGCGTGGCGGTCAGCAGTCCGAACTGGGTGGCGTTCAGGTCGAGCATCTTCTTGATCGGGATGCCGATCACCGCGAACATCATCCAGATCGCGAAGCACACTGTGAACGCCAGCGTGCTCATGATCACGACCGACCACTGCTTGGTCTTCAGACCGGGCGTTGCCGGTGCACTGCCTCCGCTGGCTGCGGCCATCTCCGTTCTCCGTTGGCGTCGATCCGCTGGACGGACGGCAACGTAGGCGCCGCGGCCGGGCGTATGGCTGATGCAGATCAAGTCCGGCCGGTCCCCTGTGCGTCGGAGGAAGGCGGCGCTACTGCTTTCTGGGTAGCCCGGCGGCGCGACCGGGGCAGGGCGGTTGACGCCAGTCAGCCGCGCCGGCCGGGCTGCCGGTATCGTTGCGCGGTCGATTCGGGCCGGGGCGGCGCGGTGAACTTTCTTAAGCGGCTGTGGACGCAGTCGATCCTGGTGCGGGTCGGCGTGGCGCTCGGCGTGGTGACGCTGATCGCGCTGGCGGTGATCCTCGTCGCCACCGTCTTCACCGAGCAGTCCACCGGCAAAGCCAGCGCCATCAACGTCGCCGGCTCGCTGCGCATGCAGTCGTACTCGATGGCCACGCGCATCGCCAGCCTGCCGACGCGCGCTGACGGCGGCACGGCGGCGCTGGAGGCCATCGATGGCTTCGAGGCGCGGCTGCGCAGCCCGATGCTGGTCGAGGCGCTGCCGAAGGATGCCGACTCCGAACTGCGCCGCTCCTACGACGGCATCGTCGCCAAGTGGGAAGGCAGCGTGCGGCCGCTGGCGCGGGCTGCCATCGCCGATGCCGTGGCGCGGCCGGAGTTCCTCGGCGTCGTCGACCGCTTCGTCGCCGGCATCGACGAGTTCGTGGTGCTGCTCGAGCGCGATGCGGAGGCGCGCATCCAGCGGCTGCGGCTGTGGCTCGGGGTCGCGTTCTTCAGCATCCTCGCCCTGGTGGTCACCGCCATCGTGCTGCTGCAGGTGGAGGTCTTCCGGCCCCTGTCGGAGCTGCTGCGCTCGGCGCGGGCCGTGCGCACCGGCTCGTTCAGGGCGCGCGTCAGCGCCACCGGACCGGACGAGATGGGCCAGCTCGGCCAGGCGTTCAACTCGATGGTCGAGCAGCTGGCGCGCCTGTACGGCTCGCTGGAGAAGCAGGTGGCGGAGAAGACCGCCGACCTCGAGCGCAAGAACCACTCGCTGGCGCTGCTGTACGAGACCACGCAGCGGCTGTCAGAGAAGCCGCTCGACGGCGTCACGCTGCACACGGTGCTGGCCAGCCTGCGCCGCGCGCTCGGCGCCGAGGACGCGGTGATCTGCGCCCGTCATGCCGGCTGCGCACGCGGAGTGCCGCTGGCCGGCGACGAGGCGCTGCGCCGTGAGCTGTTTGACCGCGGCCGCTGTGCCGAGTGCGTCAACGACGGCAGGCTCGCCTCTCGCACCGAGACGACCGAGCGCGGCGAGCAGCGCATCGTCAACGTGCCGCTGCTCGACGGCGGCGTGGCCTACGGCATGATGCCGCTGCGGCTGGCGCCCGGCCGCGCGCTGGAGGCGTGGCAGCTCGAACTGGCGCAGACGATCGGCCGCCACATCGGCGCGGCGCTGGCGGCGGCCGAGCGGCGCGAGGAGCACCAGCGGCTGTCGCTGCTGGAGGAGCGCTCGGCCATTGCCCGCGAGCTGCACGACTCGCTGGCGCAGTCGCTGTCGTACACCAAGATCCAGCTCACGCGCCTGTCGGTGCTGCTCGAGCAGGGCGGCCGGCCGGAGCAGGCGCGCGCCGTTCTCGACGAACTGCGCGACGGCGTCTCCAGCGCCTACCGGCAGCTGCGCGAGTTGCTGACCACGTTCAGGATGAAGGTGGGCGGCGCCAGCTTCGAGGCGGCGCTGCGCGAGGTGATCGCCGATTTCGAGCGCCGCACCGCCAAGCCGGTGCGCGTCGCCGGCGAACTGGCCGGCGTCGAGCTGTCGGCGAACGCGCAGATCCACGTGCTGCAGATCGTGCGCGAGGCGCTGACCAACGTCGAGAAGCACGCTCGCGCCCGGGCGGTGGCGGTCGAACTGCAGCGCGACGCCGACGGCAGCTTCGCTGTCGACATCGTCGACGACGGCGTCGGCATCGCCAGCGGCACGTCGCCGGCGCAGCACTTCGGCCTCGACATCATGCGCGATCGGGCGCGGCTGCTCGGCGGATCGCTCGAAATCGGCCGCGGTGCTGGCGGCGGCACCCGGATCGCGCTGCGCGTTCCGGCGCGGGCCAGGTCCGCTGCCGCGGCCCCGGTGGCCGCTTCCAGCCATGAGGCGGCTTGACCATGGAAGCCCGCCACACCGTGCTCGTCGTCGACGATCACCCGCTGTTCCGCAAGGGCGTCGTTCAGCTGCTGGCGATGGAGCCGACGATCGACGTGGTCGGCGAAGCCGGCAACCGCGAGCAGGCGCTGGCGCTCGCCGACCGGCATGACCCGGATCTGATCCTGCTCGACCTGAACCTGAAGGCGGAGAGCGGCCTCGACGTGCTGGCGGCGCTGAAGGCCGACGACCCGTCGCGACGCGTGGTCATGCTGACAGTGTCGGACGCCGCCGACGACCTGATGGGCGCCATCCGCGCCGGCGCCGACGGCTACCTGCTCAAGGACATGGAACCCGAGCAGCTGCTCGACCGGGTGCGCGCCTCGCTGGCCGGCGAGACGGTGATCGGCGAGGCGCTGGCCGCGCGGCTGGCGAGCGCGCTGCGGCAGGAGGCGCAGGACTCGGCGCGCGGCGTGCGCCGCGACCTGTCGTCGCTCACCGAGCGCGAGCAGCAGGTGCTGCGCTGCCTTGCCGACGGCCAGAGCAACAAGCGCATCGCGCGAACGCTGTCGATCACCGAGGGCACGGTCAAGGTACACGTGAAGAACCTGCTGAAGAAACTCGCCTTCCGTTCGCGCGTCGAAGCGGCCGTCTGGATGGCGCAGCAGCCGCGCTGAGCCGGGCTGCGGGAAAGGACAAATGCTGGCCGCAGCGGCTTTTCCGGGGGGCTGAAGGCCGCGCCGGCCGGCACAAAGGGGCGTTGGCGATACCGCGTGAGGCGCGCATCGCCCGCCGCGCGAAGCACTCGTATCGGACCGACGGCTTTTCTTACACCAGTCGTTCGAAGGTCAGCGCAAGCCCGAGCGGCCGTGGCCCGCCGCGAACACGCCGGCACGACACGTCAATCCTGGCGGGCAGGTCTGTCGCGCTGCACCAAGGCAATGGCCCAGGGTCGAGCTGTCCTCGGGCGAGAAGCTCGCGGTGAGCAACCGATCATGCGCTTCCATATTGAGCGGGAAGTCGAACTGAGCCTATCGTTTTGCATGCAGTGCGGGTAATCGATCAAGGCGGGCGCTATTCCAGCAATCTGGACCCGGTGCCGTCCGTTGGCGGTTTGCTGCTGCGAAAGGTGACCGATGGGTCCCGGCGACAAACGAGCAGGACAGGAGGTCGTTCGATTGCAACGCTGTCGTGACACGCCGGCGGGTTCGGTGTCCTTGCCTTCCGCCGGAGCGCGCAAGTGCGGGCGGCGCTGATCGACGCGCTGGGTTTCGGCGTGCTGGAGGTTGACGACACCTGGCGCGTCGGTTATGCGAATCACATGTCACGGGCGGTCTTTGCCGCCGCCGATGCGATCCGGCTCGTCGACGGACGGATCGAGTTCCGGCGTGGCCTCGAGCGCGAGCGCGCCGATCGCTGGTTGAAACAAGCGCGCCTGACGAACGCGAACGATCCGCTGGCGCTGCCGCGCTCGACCGGGCGAGTTCCCTACGTTCTTT
>CAZDXQ010000088.1:0-6913 GCA_964509545.1 uncultured Burkholderiaceae bacterium
GAAACCCATGCCACACGCGGGTTCCGGCTCATTCGGCGGGTCAAAGTTCGGTCTAAGGGTTCGCCGTATCGATGTCGAGCAGGCAGCCCGGGTCGTCGACGTCGACCAGCGCGGGCTTGTGCAAGGCGAGCACGCCGCGGGCGCCGGCATCGCCTGTGAGCGCCAGCAGCGCGTCGCGGCAGACACGGCCGAAGCCCACCGGGTGGCCGCGCTGCCCCGCGTGCACCGGTGCCGCCGCCGGCGCGCCGCGCAGAACAGCATCGCGCACGGCGATGATCGTCCGGGCGGCCACCGCCGGCATGTCGGCCAGGGCGATCAGCCAACCGCCGGCGTTGGCTCGGGCGCGAACGCCGCAGGCCAGCGAGTGACCCATGCCGGCGCCGGCATCGAGGCAGACAACCAGTTCTGCGCCCTCGGCGGTGAGCAGCGCATGCAGTTGCCGCTGTGCATCGCCGTCGGCCGGCCGGACGACGACGATGACATCGTCGACCGCGGCACGCAGGTTGCGCAGCGCCGCCACCGCGATCGGCGCGCCCGCATGCGCGCCGGCGGGCGCCGGTTCGAGCAGCTTCAGCCTCGCGCCGCTCGGGTCGTAGCGCCGGCCGATACCGGCCGCAAGCAGGATTCCGGCGATCGGCGTCTCACGCCTCATGCGGGCGACAGGTCACGTTCAATCGCGCCTCCGTTTCCAGGCGGCGCGCCGTCGTTCTACTTGCCGTAGTAGCGGCCGCAGCCATTGGCCATCTCCGCCCATGCGGCGGGAGCCAATGCGCCCTGGGCGCTGCCGCTGACATCGAGGTCGGTGATGCCGCTGGCGCGCAGCGTGCCCGAGATCTGGTTGCCGCGCACGGTCCCGGTGAAGTGCCTGGTGACGCCCTTGGCGTCGTTGAACGAGAAGCGCAGTTCTTCACCCTGCAGCGACGCGCCAATTACGGGCTGCTTCCTGCCGCCGACGGCGACTTCGCCACCCACCTTCTGGAAACTCTGGCTCAGCGCCAGGCTCAGTTCGATCGTGCCACCGGCATCACGCAGGCTCCAGTTGCCGCCGACCCTCGCCGGAACGATCCATAGATAGGCATTGCGGTACTCGACCTCGGCGCGCTCGTCGGCCTCCCAGTCGCCCATGGTGAACGCGTGCGAAGTGACCCGCGTGCCCGGTTTCATCGCCAGCAGCCGATGCCGAACGCACAGGTTCAGTTCCGGCAGCAGGTACATGGTGACCACGGTGGCCTTGCTGAAGTCCTCCTTGAAGATGTCGCCCTGGATGATCTTGACCCTGCTGCCGACGCCCTCGGCCTGCACGAGGCACTGCGCCAGCCTGGCCATGTCCGGGTTGTATTCGATGCCCAGCGCCGTGGCGCCGAAGTCGCGGCCGGCGGCGATGGCGATCTTGCCGTCGCCCGCGCCGAGATCGACCACGTAGTCCTTCGGCGTCACCTTGGCCATCGCCAGCATCTTGGTGACGAGGTCGTTCGGCGTCGGCACCCAGATGACGTCCTTGCCGGCCTGACCGACCTGCGGTTTGTAGTCGCGCTCGCACTCGGCGCGGGTCTTGGCCCCGGCGTCGGCGGCAAGGGCGATGAGGGAGACCGTGGCGAGGACGATCAGCGGTCGGTCTAGGCGCATTGGTGCAAGGCTCCTGTGGTTTCTACGGAGGTTTGAGTTTGGCACGGACCGGTTCATCCGCGCCGCGCCAGCCGCGCCACCAGCATGGCGACGAGGCCGGCCAGCATCAGGTAGGCGCCCCAGTGCAGCGCGTTGCGCGACTGCGCGTAGGTCAGGCTCGAATACAGCAGGTAGCCGCAGGTGCAGACGAACGCGAGCGGCAGGATCGGATACCCCGGCACCCTGAACGGCCTCGCCCGGGCCGGATCACGGAAGCGCAGCACGAACAGCGAAATCCCGGTGAGCAGGAAGAAGAACCAGAACACCGGCGCCGTGAACTCGACCATCGTCTGCACGCCCGCTTTCTCGATCGTGCCCAGGCCGATCAGTGCCAGGGCGATCGCCGCCTGGACGAGGAAGGCGCGCACCGGTGCGTCGCGGCTGCCATCCCAGCGGCTCATGAAGGAGACGATCGGCCAGTCGCGGCCGAGCGAATAGTTGGTACGCGCGCCGACGAGCATCGTCGCGTTGATCGACGTGAGCGTCGTCAGCGCAACGATGATGCCGATCAGCGTGCCGCCGAACGGGCCGAATCCGGCGCTCATCACGTCGGCGCCGACGGCTTTGCTCTTGCCCAGTCCCTCGAAGCCGAGGCCGTAGAGCATCGCCAGCACGACCAGCAGGTAGATCGCTGTAATCAGCAGCAGGGCGCCGACCAGCGCCTTCATGATGGCGCGGTTGCCGCCCTTGACCTCGGCCGAGATATAGGCGGCCTCGTTCCAGCCGCCGAACGTCAGCAGGACGAAGACCATGGCCAGGCCGAAAGCGGCGGGCACGCCGCCGGCCGCCGGCCCGGCGGCCGGGCTCGGCGCTCGGCCGCCGAAGTACGCGGCTGCGCCGGCGATGGCCACGAGAACCAGGCCGGCGATCAGCAGCACAGTCAGAACATTCTGCGTGCGCGACGATTCGCGCAGCCCGGCGACGTTGACCGCCGTCAGCGCGACCACGGTCAGCACTGCATAGACGGTCGATGACTGCGGCCCGAGCGACAGCACGCGGCTCATGTAGTCGCCGAAGACGAAAGCCAGCATGGCGATCGAGCCGGTGGTGATCACCGTGACCCGGGCCCAGCCGAAGAAGAAGGACAGGTCGCGGCCGTAGGCGCGCGTGAGAAAGTGGTAGTCGCCGCCGGCGCTCGGGTACGTGGTGGCCAGTTCGGCATAAACGAGCGCGCCGATCAGCGACAGCACGCCGCCGGCGACCCATGCCACCAGCATCCACTGCACCGAACCGGTCACGCCCGCAACCAGTGGCGGCATCGAGAAGATGCCGCCGCCGATGACGATGCCGGTGATGATCATCACCGCATCGAAGACCGACAGCGCCGGCCGGGGGGCGCCATCGACGGCCGCTGCAGCGTGAGACGTCACTGAAGTCATCGGGGGATTCCTGTTCGCTCAAGAAAAAGCCCCGCCATCGGCGGGGCTCGACGCTGGAGTGCCGCGACTAGCTGCGTTTGCCGCTGACCCTGATCTCGGCGTTGCCCGGCCCGCGCAGCGTACCGGTGATCTCGTTGCCGCGCACCTTGCCGTTCAGGGTTCGCGTCTGCCCCTTGTCGTCGTTGAAGGCGAACGTGATGTCCTCGCCGCGAAGGGTCGCGCCGACCAGCGGGTTCTTGTTGCTGCCCATGCTGGCATCGCCGCTGATGCGCTGGAACTTCTGCGTCAGCCCGACGGTGAAGCTCGTCTTGCCGCCGCCGTCCTCGCGGAAGTTCCAGGTGCCCTCGACCTTGGCCGGCACGATCCACAGATAGGCGCTGCGGTACTCGAGTTCGGCGGTTTCATCGGCCTCCCAGTCGCCCATCGTGAACTGGTGCGAGGTGACGCGCGTGCCGGGCTTCATGTTGAGGATCGTCGGCCGCAGCCGAATGTTCAGTTCCGGCAGCAGGTACATGGTGACCACGGTGGCCTTGCTGAAGTCCTCCTTGAAGATGTCGCCCTGGATGATCTTGACCCTGCTGCCGACGCCCTCGGCCTGCACGAGGCACTGCGCCAGCCTGGCCATGTCCGGGTTGTATTCGATGCCCAGCGCCGTGGCGCCGAAGTCGCGGCCGGCGGCGATGGCGATCTTGCCGTCGCCCGCGCCGAGATCGACCACGTAGTCCTTCGGCGTCACCTTGGCCATCGCCAGCATCTTGGTGACGAGGTCGTTCGGCGTCGGCACCCAGATGACGTCCTTGCCGGCCTGACCGACCTGCGGTTTGTAGTCGCGCTCGCACTCGGCGCGGGTCTTGGCCCCGGCGTCGGCGGCAAGGGCGATGAGGGAGACCGTGGCGAGGACGATCAGCGGTGGTGCCAAGCGCATGGATTGAGTGCTCCTGTGGTGAATTGCATGCAAGAAAGCGCGGCCGCGCGGATCAACGCGTTCATGCCGCCAGATCGAAAGGAAGGTTGCGCAGCCGTTTGCCGGTGGCGGCGGCCACCGCGTTGGCGACCGCCGGGGCGATGGGCGGAGTGCCCGGTTTGCCCACGCCCGTCGGCGCTGCGCCGCTCGGCACGATATGCACTGCCATTGCCGGCATCTCGTCGATGCGCAGCACCGGATAATCGTTGAAATTTCCCTGCTCGACACGGCCGTTGGCTAAGGTGATCCTGCCGTACAGCGCCGCCGACAGGCCGTAGACCATCGCCGACTGCACCTGCGCCTCGATCGTCAGCGGATTCACCGCCGTGCCGCAGTCGATGGCCGACGTGACGCGATGCACGCGGATGCGCTTGTCCTCGACCGAAACCTCGACCACGTGCGCGCAGACCGAGCCGAAGCTCTCGTGCATGGCGACGCCGCGCGAACGCCCTTTCGGCGCCGGCTTGTTCCAGTCGGATTTCTCGCGCACGAGGTTGAGCACCGCGCGATGCCGGGCGTGCTTGGCATCGAGCAGTTCGAGCCGGTAGGCGATCGGATCCTTCTTCGCCGCGGCGGCCATTTCGTCAATCAGCGTCTCCATGACGAAAGCCGTGTGCGTGTGGCCGACTGATCGCCACCACAGCACCGGTACGTTGACTTCGGGGTGGTGCACGTCGACCTGCATGTTCGGCAGCCGGTACGGCGTATCGACCACGCCTTCGGTGCTGACCGAATCGATGCCGTCCTTGACCAGGTGCTTCTCGAATGCCGTGCCCTTCAGGATCGACTGGCCGACGATCACGTGCTGCCAGGCCGCGGGCATGCCTTTCGCATCGAGCCCGACGCTGACGCGATGAACGTGCAGCGGCCGATAGTAGCCGCCCTTCATGTCGTCTTCTCTTGACCAGATCACCTTGACCGGGCCGCCGATGCCGGCCTTCTTCATCTCGCGCGCCACACGCACCGCCTCGACGACGTAGTCGGAGGCCGGGTTCGCCCGGCGGCCGAAACCGCCGCCGGCGAAAGTGGTGACCAGCTCGACCTGTTCCTGCTTCAGTCCGGCTGCGCTGGCGGCCAGCACCTGATCGATGGTCTGGAACTGCGAGCCGCACCACACCGTCATCCGGTCGTCGCCCAGGTCAACGACGCAGTTCAGCGGTTCCATTGCCGCGTGGGCGAGGTAAGGGAAGGCGAACTCGGCATCGATGCGCCGCGCGCTCGCTGCGAGCGCCTCGGCGTTGCCGTCGCGCCGGGCCGGCAGACCGGCTTCTCCCGCCAGTTTCCTGTAATGCGCCAGTTGTTCGGACGTGTCTACGCCCGCCGGCAGCGCCCATTCGATCGCCAGCAAGTCGCGCGCCTGTTTGGCCGGCCAGTAGCCGTCGGCGATGACCGCCGCTCCGGTTCCGCTGCGATCGACCTGCACCGGCAGGACGGCGACCACGCCTTTGACCGCCCTGGCTTTCTCAGTGTCGAGCTTGGCCAGGCGGCCGCCGAAAACCGGCGGGCGCGCGACGACCGCCACCCTCAGGCCGGGCAGCTTCATGTCGATCGCAAACTCCGCGCGCCCGGAAACTTTCTCGCGCGAGTCGATGCGCCGCGTCGGCTTGCCGATGATCTCGAAGTCCTTTGGATCGGCCTTGATGCCGGCGCGCGCCGGCACCGGCAATTTCATCGCCGCCTCGGCAAGCGCGCCGAAACTGGCGCGCCGCTTCTGCCCGCCGATTTCGATCACGGTGCTCGCCCGCGTGTCGATCCGTTCGGGCGACACGCCCCATTGCTTCGCCGCAGCCTGAATCAGCATCAAGCGCGCGGTGGCGCCGATCGTGCGGTACTGCAGCCAGCTCGACGAGATCGATTCCGAGCCACCAGTCATCTGGATCCCGAACTGCGGATGCGCATAGACCTGCGCTGCCGGCGCGTGCTGCGCGCGCACCTTGTTCCAGTCGCAGTCCATCTCCTCGGCGATCAGCATCGCCATCGAAGTGAACACGCCCTGGCCGAATTCGAGCTTGTTGATCAGCACCGTGACCGAATCGTCGGTGCCGATTCGAACGAACGCCGCCGGCGGATACGCAGGCGGCCCAGGCGATTGCTGCGCCTGTGCGAGCCGGCCGCCGAGACCGTTGCCTGCGGGCAGTCCGATGCCGAGCATCAGGCCGCCGCCGGCCAGCCCGGTCGCTTTCATGAAAGCGCGCCGCGACAGCCTGCGCGCGCGATTGCGGTTCAGCTGGCGCAGCACGTCGACGCTGGACCGATTGAGCAGAGGATGCATGTGGACGTGTCCTCAGCCCAGCGCTCTCGCGGCGTCCTTGATCGCGGCGCGGATCCGTGCGTAGGTGCCGCAGCGGCAGATGATTCCCGTCATCGCCTCGTCGATGTCGCGATCGGAGGGATTCTTCTTGTCCTTCAGCAGCGCAGTGGCCGCCATGACCTGCCCCGACTGGCAGTAGCCGCACTGCACGACGTCGTTGCGGACCCAGGCGTCCTGTACCGCGCGGCCGATGCGGTCGGCCTCGATCGCCTCGATGGTCGTGATCCTCGCGCCGGCCACCGCGGAAATCGGCGTGATGCAGGCGCGCCGCGGTTGGCCGTCGACGTGAACGGTGCAGGCGCCACAGGCGGCGATGCCGCAGCCGAACTTGGTACCGGTCAGGCCGAGGTTGTCGCGCAGCGCCCAGAGCAGCGGCGTCGACGGATCCGCGTCGACGTTTGCCGCGCGCCCGTTGATGGTCAATTCGATCATTGTCGTGTCTTCCTCGCGCCGTTCGGACAAGTGATGAATCGCATAGGTTCCGGCGCAAATTGCGAGCGCGCAGGCTACTCGATGCGTCCGCCGGCCCTTGGGCGGGTCGCTAGTGTAGTGTCTCGCAAATGACTATTCCTAAAGAGCCGCCGGTGTCATACT
>CAZDXQ010000089.1:0-6742 GCA_964509545.1 uncultured Burkholderiaceae bacterium
GCGATTGTGAAAGCTCATGACCTCGCGCTCAAGAGTTTTGAGATAGGTTCTAGTCGCGTCGTGCGCCGGGCTTCCTGCAGCAACAGCCGCGCCGGCTCGCTCTGGCCGTCGAAGCTGCACGCATAAATCATCGGCCTAGTCTCGTGGGTAAGAACGCCGACGTTGACGGTCCGGCGACGCATACCGCAGCGGGCAGTTACGTTTCCATTCTGCTGCAGTGTGAAGCCGGCGACCGCACGCTCGCCGTCGTAAACGGAATCGAACAGCGCCAGGCGTGAGGCCGAGCGGCTGAAACTCCCTTCTTCGTTACCGACACGGAATTCACCGCGCGGCGCCCAGCCCAGCCCTTCGATGGCGAGGCGTTCAGCGCCTTGGTCGATGTCCGGCGGCAGCGCCATGCGCGCTGGCTGGATCGCGCTGCAGGCGGCGAGCAGGATCGCCACAAGAAGTGAAGCGGCGAGTCGTGTCACTTGAGGACTCCGTTGATTGTCATGGCGGATACGGCCGCTCGTGCGCTGCCGGATCTCATCGCTCGCAGGATCAGCGCTACTCGTACATCGACAGCGTCGGGTTGTACCAGCGATCGAGCCAGCCGCCGACGACCAGGACCTTGCCTGCCGACAGGCCGCGCAGAAGCGTCGCGCTGTGGCCGAAGCGCGCCTGCGCCATAGTTGCAATGGGACGGGCGCCGAGCGCGGGAGAGTATCCCTCGACACTGGCCAGCGCCCTTTCCTCTGACCCGATGCCACCGAAAAGCAGCACCATTCCGTCGGCTGCCGCGACCGCCGCGGCGTGCCGGCGCGGTTCGAGCAGGTCCTGCATCGGATCAAAAGTGGCGGTCGTGTGCCTGAAGCGCAGCACGCTGGCGAGCGTCGTCGTGCCCGCCGGCGTCTCGCCGCCGAGGATCAACACGTCGCCGCCCGGTAGAGGCACCGCGGCGTGGCCGGCCCGCGAAGCGAGCCCTGGCGCAGGGACCGCGGCGAAGGCCTCTGCCGCCGGATCGAAGATCTCGGCAAGGATCGGCGCGACGTCGACGCTGTAGCCGCCCACAACAAGAACCTTGCCGTCGGGAAGGCGCGTGGCGGTGTGTCCCTCGCGAGCGCTAATCATCGTCCCGGCGAGGAGGCGAAAGCGGCCGGTGGCCGGATCCCAGATCTCGGCGCTTCTTGAGATGCCGCCGGGAGCCCCTTCCCCAACGGTGTTCCCGCCGACAACAAGCACACGGCCATCGGCGAGCAGCGTCGCGGTGTGTCCGGTGCGGCGGTGGGTCATGTCGCCGGTGCCGGCGACGCTGACCGCGCCGGATCGATCGATCGTGACGATCTCGTTCATCCGGCCGGCGAGATGCTCGGCTTGCGTACCGCCGCTGATCAGCAGCCGTCCATCGGC
Organism: uncultured Burkholderiaceae bacterium; assembly: GCA_964509545.1. Taxonomy (GTDB): domain Bacteria; phylum Pseudomonadota; class Gammaproteobacteria; order Burkholderiales; family Burkholderiaceae_F; genus JADJWR01. The sequence continues at coordinate 1,390 of CAZDXQ010000089.1, forward strand.
AAGGCGGGTGATTACGCCCTGCGAGCGGCCGGTGGCCAGTTCACCGACGCGTGTTACTGCTCCGGCAATCGGGTCGACGCGCTCGATCCAGGGCGAAAGGACGTTCAGTTCGGCACGGCTGCCGCCGATCAACAGGACCGTGCCGTCGTCGAGGGCGGCGGCACTGTGCTCGGCGATCTGCAACTGCCCGAGGGGGCGGTGCCGGTCGCGGTAGCCGACCGCCAGCGCGAGTTCACGCGTGACAGTGCGCCCTGCCGCCTCGACGACAAGGCGAAGCTGAAGGCTGCGTTCAAGCGCGCCTGTAGTGTTGACGGCATCGGCGCCGACGGCCCCGACATCGGGCTCGATCCGACCGCTGCCGCCGGAATAGCGGATGCGTAGCTGCGCACGATCGCCGACGAAGTACGCTGCGCGGTCGGCGCCGAACTCGTAGATCAAAGGTCCGCTGTCGAGGTTTCCGCCTCCGCAGGCCGTCAGCAACGCGACGGCGGCATGCGCTGCGGCCGCGAGCCGGGCAAGCGGCAATCTGCTGGTTAGTCTTGTCATCATGATTCATCCACTGGGTTGCGCCGGCGCCTGCGCGGGCGGACAGCGAGCGGCTCGCCGCCGCGGCGGCGCGGGCGATGCGGACGAATCCTGAGGGCAACTCCGGAGCCGCGGAATTGCTTTTTTGCTGATACCTTTTCGGCATGAAGCCGAGCGTCCGCAGCATCGACATCCGCCAACCGCGTTACTTCGTCGCCGTGGCCGAAGAACTGAACTTCCGTCGCGCCGCGGAGCGGCTGCATGTGACGCAACCGCCGCTGTCGCGGCAGATCGCGGCGCTCGAGTCCGCGCTCGGCGTGCAGTTGCTGGCACGCGATACCCGACTCGTGAAACTGACGGCAGCAGGCGAGCTGGCGTTGCCTGAATTGCGCAGAGTCGTGCAGCGCTTCGACGACGGCATCGCCCGCGTGGTCGCGGCACGGCCGGCAGCGCGGAGCCGGCTGCGCATCGGCGTGCTGTGGTGGGCCGATCTGACGGGCTTCGTGCCGTTCGAGCGGTCGCTGAAGAAGGCCGCCGGCGCCGACGTGATCGAAGCCGTAGTCGGGCAGAGCGCGGAACAGATGGGACTGCTTCGCCGCGGCGATATCGAGGCCGCGATGGTGGTGCTGCCACAGCGGACCGAAGGCCTGCGCCTGCACCCGATCGCCCGGGCCTCACACGTCGCGCTGATCCCGGCCCGGCACCGGCTCGCCCGCAAGCGTGCCCTTCGCCTGCGTGATCTGCAGACGTTGCCGGCGTTCCTGCGTTTCCGTCGCCGCGACAACGCGCTGCTGTATGAGCATTTTTCGCGGCTCTATCAAGCGGCCGGTTTCCGGCCGGTGCACGAGGAAGTGGCGCAAGGCACCGTGGCGACGTTGTCGCAGATCACCGCCGGGCGCGGCTGCACGGTCATGCCGCGCATCGTGGCCAGACGCTCGCACCCCGGGGTCGTCGCCCGGCGTCTGCTCGACGACGTCTATGTCGACGTCGTGCTGGCCTCGGCCGAAGGGCTCGATCCGGCGCTGCAGGAAGCGCTGCGCCGGGCCGCGCCGTCACTGGCGAGCGCCATCGACTGACCGGCCCATCGCCGACGCCGACGGCGAGGTCCGCTGGCCGCGCCTAGACTCGGGGACACACCCGGATGCGGTGATCGAACAGCGAGGTGAACCCGTGGCTGCCGAAATCCTTCTGGTGCTGACCAATTGCCCCGACGAAGAAACGGCGGCGCGGATCGCGCTGTCGCTCGTGGAAAACCGGCTCGCCGCCTGCGTCAACTCGCTGGCGCCGGTCGAATCGACTTATCGCTGGCAGGGCAAGGTGGAGCAAGTCATCGAGATTCCGCTGCTGATCAAGTGCACGCGGGAGCGCTATGCGGCACTGGAACAGGCCATCCGCCAGCTGCACCCGTATACGGTGCCGGAGATCATCGCGGTGCCGGTGGTCGCAGGATTTGCTCCTTACCTGCGCTGGGTCGCGGACGAGACGACTCCGCCGCTGGTCGCTTAGGCCGGTTCGATTGCGGGCGTCGGCGTCGCTCAGGCAGGTACTTCGCGCGAAAAGATTCTGTACCTGAAGTTCTCCGGATCGAGACTGTCGACCCGACCGTCGGCGGTCTCGGCCTGCGGATACATGAGGAAACCGACCGGCGCGCCGTTCGAGCCCGGCAACCTGACGTCGTGGGCATAGTTGTAGGCGAGCCAGTTGCCTTCCCAATTGCCGAAAAGGAAGCTGCGCATGGCCCGGACGACATCGTCCGCGAGCGTCAGGTTGGGGCGCTCCTCGAGCACGACCTTGCGCACGTCGGCCGGATCAACCGGCACCCAGCCGACGTCTTGCGCGTAGAACTCGGCCCGGCAGTGCTGCGCCTTGGTGATGTCGCCGAGCTTGCCCATGCTCCTGTAGCCGCGCGGTGACTCGACCACGCGGATGCCGTATACGTCGCGTGCCGGCACGCCGGCCGAGCGGCAGAGGGCAACGAACAGCGCGTTCAGGTCGGCGCATTTGCCTGAAAGCGCGCCCGTCTCGATCATCGCCTTGACGTCGCCGATGCCGCAGCCGCGTGTCTTCGGATCGCGGAAGGTGTTCTCCACTGTCCATTCGTAGATCGCGCGCGCCTTCTGCACGTCGGTGCGTGCGCCCTTCGTGATTTCGTCCGCAGTCTTCTTGACGATGCCGTCCGTCGGCATCAGCTCGGTCGCCTTCAGGTACAGGGCCTGCTCTTCCCTGGTCGCCTTCATGCCGCCGCTCCGTCTCAGCTCGACGTTGCGCTCGCGCACCGCGAAGCGGCTGACCACCTCGATCACCGGCTGCGCTTCACCCGGCCTGAAGACCGCCGATACCATCGCGGCCCGGTACGTCGGGTCGTAGACGACCTCGACCTTTTCGGCGTTGCCGCTCCAGCTGTTGGACTGTGTCCGGAAGTAATCGGTGTCCTGCGACAGCGGCAACGGCATCCAGGCGCGAACCTGCCCTTTCGGCTCGGCGATCTCGAGACGGGCGCTAGTTTCGAACTGACGCCAACCCCCGGCCTGCGCTCGAGCGGCACGCGGATTTGCCGCGGCGAGGATGCCGGCGGCCGGAACCGCTTTCAGCAAAGTGCGCCGATGCATGCAGTTTCTCCTTCTCTTGAGTGGACCCCACCAAGGCACAGCTCGGCGCGCATGCGCATCAGCAACGCGCGTGCCCGAAGTCTACTGGGGCGATGCGCCAGCGCGAGACGATCGCAACAGTGCGCGCAGGGTCTTCTCGACCTCGGGTGCGTCCCAGTCGATGCTGCCGACCAGCACGTAGCGGACGACACCGTCGGGGTCGACGACGAAGCTGCTCGGGAAGATGCGCACTTTCCACGTCCGGGCAACGCCGCCGTCGGTGTCGCGCACGATCGGAAAGGACAGGGGCACCTTCTCCAGGAAGCGGCGGATGCGCGGCGCGCCCTCCATGAAGTTCACTGCCACGATCTCAAAACGCTCGGCGCCCAGGATCCCGCGCAGCCGCTGCATCGACGGCATCTCCTCGATGCACGGTTCGCACCACGTCGCCCAGAAATTGACCACGACGGCCTTGCCCCGGAGATCCGACAGCGCGAGCGGCTGGCCGTCTAGCGTCTTCAGTTCGATCGCTGGCGCCGCGGCGGCCCCGGTCCAAGGTTGCAGTTTCGACTGCGCCAGCACGACTGCCGGCGTGGCGACGAGCAGTAGCACGCCAAGGCGCAGGGCGAGAACGCAGCAGAGCCGGCGGGCAGCGGCAGCGATCCCTTCTGCAGTCACAGCGGCTCTCGAAGCGTCAGACGGCGATGTCGGCCGCGTATTCTGCCTCCACTCGGCAAAGCCGTTAGGACAGGTCCTGGGCTAGCCTGCAGCCGCTGAACTGCCAGCGCGCGTCCGGAGGAAAGAAATTGCGATAGCTCGGCCGGACATGGCTGCGTGGCGTCACGCAGGAGCCGCCGCGAAGCACGTACTGATTGCACATAAATTTTCCGTTGTATTCGCCGACCGCACCTTCCGCCGGTCGGTAGCCCGGGTAAGGCGCATACGCGCTTGAGGTCCATTCCCACACGTCGCCGAAGGCCTGAAGCAGCGGCAGGCAGGCGCCCGCGCCGGCAGCCGCTCGCGGCTCAAGCGCGCCGGATTCGAGGAAGTTTCCGGGCACCCCTTCAGCCGTGGGATCGGGTGCGCCGATTCTCGCCGCCGATTCCCATTCGGCCTCGGTCGGCAGCCGGGCGCCGCGCCAGCGGGCATAGGCGTCTGCCTCGAAGTAGCTCAGATGCGCCACCGGGACGTCCGGGTCGAGATCGGCGAGGCCGCGCATCGTGAAGATTCGCCATCGGCCGTCGGAGCGAATCCAGTGCAATGGCGCCTCCCAGCGCTGAGCCTGCCGCGTCTCCCAACCCAGAGAAAGCCACAGTTCCGGCCGGTCATAGCCGCGGTCTTCGATGAAGGCGAGGTACTCGCCCTGGGTGACGGCGCGCGAGGCCAGCGCAAACGGCCGCAGCAGCACGTCGTGCGCCGGCCCCTCATTGTCGAAGGCGAAGCCCTGACCTTCATGGCCGCTGCGGACCGTGCCGCCGTCGAACTTCACCCAGCGCATTTCGGGCGCGTCTGAAACTGGATGCGGTTGTGGCGGCAGATATCCGGGATGCAGCGGATTGCAGGACAGCGCGTGCTTGATGTCGGTCAGGATCAGTTCCTGGTGCTGCTGCTCGTGCTGCAGGCCGAGTTCAATCAGGTCGAGCACGCGGGGCGGCAGATCCGCGGGCCGGCGGAGCAGTTGCGCGAGGGCGGCATCGACGTGCGCCCGGTAGCGCCTGATCTCGTCCAGCGAAGGGCGGGTCAGCAGACCGCGTTGCGGTCGCGGGTGGCGTTCGCCGATGCCCACATAGTAGGAATTAAACAGCACCCGATAGGCCGGATCGAAGACCGCGTAACCATCCAGATGCGGCTGCAGCACGAAGGTTTCGAAGAACCACGACGTATGCGCCAGATGCCACTTGGTCGGGCTGGCGTCCGGCATTGACTGCACTGCGCAATCCTCGGCACTGAGGGGTGCCGCCAGCGCCATCGTGAGCTGCCGCACCCTTTCGAGCCGACCCGCGATGGCGAACGAGGGGCCGTCGAGTCTTGCGTAGGTCTGCCGTTCCGATTGCATCGGGCTGTCCCTCCAACGGCGAGCGTTCCGGCACGCGCGGCGCCGGGCCGGATGGCCGGCGTCAAATCGCGGCGCGTCGGCCGGTGTCGCCGGGCAAAGCTGTCTCTTACTCATTTTCGACAGTTTGTTTTGCGAATTGCTTCGGTTTCAAGGGGTTAGCGGGCGCAGTTTGGCTCTAGGCACT
>CAZDXQ010000090.1:0-5869 GCA_964509545.1 uncultured Burkholderiaceae bacterium
CCTGGGTCAGATTCCAATCGGCAGGGTGGGTCAAATTTCGCTCGGCGCGGACAACATCAGCAGCTCGGCGAACAATTCGGTCCCCTTCATCCGGTCGATCTGCGCCGCCGTCAGGATCTTCGTCGCAAGCAGGTAGGTCCTGTACCTCTTGACCAGGCGATCCGCCTCGATCAGGAAGCGGCTTCTGTAATAGCGGGCATGCCGCTTCTCCCCCACGTGAGGCGCTTTCCCGTGGAGTTGATGCGAACGAACAGATCGACAATTTCGTTCAACTCGCCCCGCACCTCGACAGTCTGAATTCGATATGAGTCGAACGCCGCTCGCTTCAGTCGCCCGCGCCGCCTCCAGCAGCCGCGCGAGTCCGGTCCGGCCGGACACCGGAAGCGGCCCGTTCAACACGGCCAGGAGCGCATGGCAGTCCGCAGCCGCCCGACGCCCGTCGAAGAACCAGCCGTGCTTCATCGCCAGGTACTCCAGCCTCGAGGAGCCCCGGCCCTCGCCCGCCCAGTCGATGTCGGCGATCGAGCAGGCCCACCGCAGCCTCGCGAACGCCGGTAGCCGCGCCTCGACGAAGGGCCGGTCGAAACGGGCGTTGTGGGCGACGACGAGCTGGGCGTCCCGGGCGACTTCGGCGACGCGCGCCTCGTCGAGCTTCCGCCCCCTGACCATGTCGTCGGTGATCCCGGTCAGCGCCGACACTTCGGCCGGTATCGGTCGGCCTGGATCCTCCAGCGCCTCGTACGCCTCGGCAACCCGGACCGCGGCGCCGGTGACCGTGTCGACCTCGACCACCAGCAGCGCCAGTTCGATGATCTTGTTGAGGCGGCTGTCGAACCCGGTGGTCTCGGTGTCGACGATGACGACCCGTCCCACCGGCCCTAGCGGCTTGACGCCGAAGTCGGTGCGCGGCACCAGGCGGCGCAGGACGCGGAAGTCGGGGTGCGATTCCAACGCCCGCGCCAAGGTTTCCGCGTCGGCGTCCCCGGTGGCCAGGGGTCTGGTCGCCGGCTTCAAGTCGCCTCGCATCGCCAGTGTGCCTGCCGGACGCGCGCGACCGTCAGGACCGCATAGAGGTAGGACGGGCCTCGCAGGCGCTGGATCGGCGTGGCGCCGGGCAGCGGCACGAGCGCGCAGGCCCGCTCGAACTGCGCGCGCGGCAGGTTCTGGTTCGTCGTGTTCAGCACCAGCGCCGCGCCCCGGATCGGGTAGGTGAACTCCCGGCCCCGGATCTGCCGGAACCGTTCGCCCTCGTGCGCCTTGATGCAGGACCACCCGGTTTCCAAAGCAGGTTTCGTCATCTCCTGCCCTCCGTCGAACTGGAAGCCGACCCGGCGCCGCGCATCAGTGCCTGGACACGCAGGTGACGAGAACGAACAGGATGCCGCCGATGACCGCGAGCGCGACGGCGGCACCCCGGAGGAAGTGAAACACGAAGACGAACAGGCCCTTCACCCGCGTCGCCCCTCACAGTGCATCGCGGAGAAGCCGGCTGGCCAGCGGCTCGACGATCTCCTTGCCGCGCAGCGCCCTCATCCAGGGCGAGGGGATCGCCTCGACGCCGTGCAACGCGCCGGCAATGGCGCCGGCGACGCAGGCCGTCGTGTCGGTGTCGTTGCCGAAGGCGATCGCGGCCCGCAGGGCGCCCTCGAAGTCGCGCCCGCGCACCGCGTGCAGCGCCGACCAAAGGGTGTCGACGACGTAGCCGCTGCCCGTCGGCTCCTCCCGCTCCGGCGCCCGCATCACGCCTTCAAGCTCGGCGGCGAAGCACGGTCGTTCGGCGTAGTGCTCCGCCAGCCACTCGGCCGCCTGCCCGAGCGCCTCGTCCGGCGCGGTGCCCCCATCGAGGATCCGCCGCAGCGTCAGCGACAGCAGCGCGCAGGCCACCTGGGACCGCGGATGCGCGTGCGTCGGAGCCGACTGCAGGTGCGCGGCCTCGGCCAGTTCGGCGTCGGTGCCGCGGTGCCATAGCGCCAGCGGCGCCACGCGCATCAGCGAGCCGTTGCCGTTGGCGTACTCGTCGTTGCCGCCCGATTCGAGCGGCGAGACGCCCTGCTCGATCTGGTCGACCGCGATGCTCGTCTGCCGACCGATGTCGAACACCCGGCCGTCGACCGCATAGCGTCCCTCCCGCGCCCAGGAGACGATGCGCGCGGCGATGGCGTTCGCATCCGGTCGCCCTTCGTCCAGCAGTGCGTCCAGCAGCGCGAGCGCCAGCGCGCCGTCGTCCGACCAGGTGCCCGGCGGCGTGCCGCGGTGCGCCCGCCAGAACCCGGGCGGCGGCTCCATCTCGATCTCGTGCTGCGGCGGCAGGGCGGCGGCGCGGTGGGACTCGTACGGCACGCCCAGGGCGTCGCCGACGAGCAGCCCGTACAGCGAACCGAGCAGGCGCGAGCGGCGGTCGGTCATGGCGCCTCGCCGGCAGGGCTGTGCGAGGCAATTCTTTGCGGCAGGCCGAGCACGTACTGCTCCTGCATCAGGGTCTCGACGGTGCCGCGCCGGGCGCCGCGCACGGCGCCGATCGCCTGCGCCGGCGCCATGCCGGCCTCGACGAGCAGCCGCGCGGCGACCAGGCCGGTGCGCCCGAGCCCCGCGCGGCAGTGGATCAGCACCCGCTGCCCGGCGGCCAGGCGACCGTGAAGCTCCGGACCCGCGTCGGCCCAGTGGCGTTCGAACTCCTCGCCGGGCACCCCGCCGTCGGGGATCGGCAGCCATAGCCAGCGAAACCTCCCCGACACCTTTGCCCCGAAGTCCGGCACGCCGAGCAGCCCGAACTCGAACTCCTCCATCAGGCTGACGATCGCCGAGGCGCTCCAGTCGCGGATCACCTGCAGGTCGGCCGGCAGGTCGCGGTCCCAGGCGCTGAACCTGGCGTACGGATCCTTCCTGCCGGGGCACAGCGTCATGCCGATCGCGCCCGCGCTGCCGGGCACGGCAACGGCGTCGATCTGCAGCGGGTGCTTCTCGCTGGTCAGCCAGTGGGTCATCGTCAGCGGGCCGGGCCGTGGCAACGGTTCAGTCGGTCGGCGGACTCGCGCTGCATCTTCCCGACGGGATCGGCGCCCTCTTGCCGGCGCCAGGATCCGCCGAGGCGGGCAGCGGCGCGGCTGCGGCAGGAGAAGTCATGGTCGTCCGCATGGGGGGTTGCCGGCAGGAGCGGCGACGTCCCGGTTCCGGCTCTTGTCGAACAGCATCTTCAGACGGTCCACCGTTTCTCTCCGGCCAGGGGCTTTCGGCGGCGACGGCGCCATTGGCAGCTACCGTCATCCCGGTCACATGCTGGCATCGACGCAACTCGTGGCGTGAGCCTGCGCCTCGCGCCTTCTCCTGTGGGCGTTTCACGCCGCGTAGCTCGTGGCCGCCTTTCGCAGCCTCCGGGCGATCGCCGCCCGCAACGCCGGCGGGCCGGCCACCTGGACGTTCTCGCCGTGCCGCAGGATGTCCATCTCCAGCTCCGCCGACTCGCTGTACGGCACCTTCAGCTCGTAGCGGCCGTCGGGCAGCTCGGCCGTCTTCTGCTGCGGATGCCAGATCTCGGCCCGGACCCAGCGGGCCGCCTCCGCCGAGAACACCAGCGTCGCCCACGAGAGCCTCGTGCCGCGGTAGATGCCGTAGCCCGCGGCCAGTTCGTTGTCGACCTGCTTCAGCGAGACGTCCTTGGCGCGCCGGTCGGTCATCGCGGCGCGCTCGATCGCGTCCAGCGAGAACATCCGAATGCCCTCGCTCCGGTGGCACCAGGCGTCGAGGTACCAGTTGCCGCGATAGTGCACCAGCCGCAGCGGCGACACTTCGCGGCTGGAGTGCTCGTTGCGGGAGCGGACGAAGTAGTCGATCTGCAGCCGGCGCCGCTTCACCAGCGAGGCGCCGATCACCTCGAAGAAGCGCGGCTGCACCCGGCGCGTCTGCGCCGGCAGCAGGTGGATGCGCCGGAGCATCTCGCTCGCCGGCCCGTCGGCGCTGTCCAGCAGCACCGACAGCCGGGCCAGCAGCGGCCTGATGTGCGGGCCGAGCAGACCGCCGGTGTCCAGCGACTCGAGCATCCGGTACATGGTCATCAGGGCGAGGACCTCGTCCGGCGAGAACCACAGGCCGGGGAGGTGGTAGCGGGGGCCTGTCTTTCCCTTCTCGAACCGGTAGCCCCCGGCGTCGCGGTCGAAGACGATCGGGGCGTGCAGCCGGTCGCGCAGGTGGACGAGATCGCGCTTGAGCGTCGCCAGCGACACTTCCAGCTCCCGCATCAGGTCGGCCACCGACACGCAGCCGCGCTCGTTCAGCAGCTGGTCGATCCGGTACAGGCGTTCGGTCTGGTTCATCGGCGGCTCCGCGCTGGGCTCACCGCGCCAGCCTAAGGGCCGCGGGCGATAACCGGCAACGAGGAGCGGCCGCCGGCTGCCGGATCGCCCCGGCCGGCGGCAAGACTCGCTTCCCGCCGATGCCGGCCCGGGCGGCAAGGACAGCGCCATTCCCGGCCCAGGCGTCCGGTGGCCGGCCAAGGTGGCGGCGGATCTGCCGGCGGGGAAAGTCCAAGACCCGTGACCAAAGCTCACGCCCTGAGCCTCCGCTCCCCCACACTGCTTGCCCAGCCACCCTCACTTTCGGAGGCACGTCCATGCAAGCCCTGTCCAGCGCCCTGAAGGCCCTCGAGATCGGCAGCCCGATCGCCGCCGGGCCGCTCACCCTCTTCCCGCTGCTGCGCGCCGACGCGCCGCCTGCGGCCTACGCCCTGCTCGACGAGGCGCTCGACGCCGGCCTGGCCGAGGTGTCCGAGATCTCCGACGGCGGCTCGGTGCCCGAGCTGCTGTTCCGCAACAGGTCCGACCGCGACATCCTGCTGGTCGACGGCGAGGAACTCGTCGGCGCCAAGCAGAACCGCGTGCTGAACCTGACCATCCTGGTGGGCGCCTACCAGGACGTAAAGATCCCCGTCTCCTGCGTCGAGGCCGGCCGCTGGGCGTGGCGCTCGCGGCGCTTCTCCTCCGGCAAGCGCAAGCTGCACGCCCGCGCCCGCTTGGAGAAGATGCGCGGCGTCTCGGCCGCCATGCGCGAGAGCGGCGCACGCTCGCGCGGCGACATCCAGGGGGCCGTCTGGCGCTCGGTCGACGCGAAGATAGCGAGCTTCGACTACCGCTCGCCGACCAGCTCGCTGCACGAGGTCTTCGACTCGGTAGAGGACCGGCTGCAGAAGCACCGCGGCAGGGTCGCCCCGCTGCCCGGCCAGATCGGCGCGGTGTTCGTCGTCGGCGGCCAGGTCGCCGGCGTGGAGCTGTTCGACGCCGCAGACACGCTCGGCAAGCTGCTGCCGAAGCTCGTCGACAGCTACCTGTTCGACGCGCTGGAACACGAATCCGATGGCGCGACGCCGAAGGCCCCGTCGCTGGACGAGGTGCGGGCGCTGATCGAGCGCATCGCCAATGCCCAGCCGGCCGTCTACACCGCCGTGGCCAAGGGCGTCGACCTGCGCATCGAGCAGCCCGACCTGCACGCCGCGGCGCTGGCCGACGGCGAGCGGGTGGTGCACCTGTCGGCGTTCGAGGCCAGTGAGCCGGCGGACGAAATGCAGTGAGCGCCGCACGGCCGCTCCGAAGGCGCTCACTCCCCCTCGGGGGGACAGCGCGAAGCGCGAAGGGGGCGAGATGAGACACCCTGTGTCAACCCTGGGCTGTTGTGAGCAGCAGTTGAGCGCTGCCGTGGAGCATGGGGTCGTAGGGCTTGCGGTCGGTCCAGGCACGCCAGATCACGCGCAGCCAGGCGCGGGCAAGGATGCGAACGGCGTGCGGGTGGTCGCAGCCGCGCGCCCTGGCTTTGGCGTAGACGTGGGCGGCCCAGGCATTGGCATGGCGGGAGTTGTCCGCCAAGCAGGTCAGCGCTGCCC
>CAZDXQ010000091.1:0-5575 GCA_964509545.1 uncultured Burkholderiaceae bacterium
CGTTGCCGCCGAGCACGATGTCGGTGCCGCGGCCGGCCATGTTGGTGGCGATGGTGATCGTTTTCGGCCGGCCGGCCTGGGCGACGATTTCCGCCTCGCGCGCGTGTTGCTTGGCGTTGAGCACCTGGTGCGGCAGGCCCTCCTTCTTCAGCAGGTTCGACAGGACCTCGGAGTTCTCGATCGAGGTCGTGCCCACGAGCACCGGCTGGCCGCGCGCATAGCAGTCCTTGATGTCGGCCAGTATCGCCGCGTACTTCTCCCGCACCGTTCGGTAGATCTTGTCCTGATGATCGACGCGGATCATCGGCTTGTGCGTCGGGATCACCACCGTCTCCAGCCGGTAGATCTCCTGGAACTCGTACGCCTCGGTGTCGGCCGTGCCGGTCATGCCAGCCAGTTTGCTGTACATGCGGAAGTAGTTCTGGAAGGTGATCGACGCCAGCGTCTGGTTCTCCTGCTGGACTGCCACGCCCTCCTTCGCCTCGACCGCCTGATGCAGCCCTTCCGACCAACGCCGACCCGGCATCAGCCGCCCGGTGAACTCGTCGACGATGATGATCTCGTCGTTCTGCACCACGTAATGCTGGTCGCGGTTGAACAGGTGATGCGCGCGCAGCGCCGCGTTCAGGTGGTGCATCAGGATGATGTTCTGCGGCGCATAAAGGCTCTCGCCTTCGGCGAGCAGCCCCATCCGTGCCAGGATGCCCTCGATCTTCTCGTGCCCCGACTCCGAGATGTGCACCTGGTGCTGCTTCTCGTCGACCCAGAAGTCGCCCTCGCCCTTCTCCTCGGTTTGCCGGGTCAGCAGCGGCGGCACCTCGTTCATCCGCCGATACAGTTCGGTATGGTCCTCCGCCGGGCCGGAGATGATCAGCGGCGTTCGCGCCTCGTCGATCAGGATCGAGTCGACCTCGTCGACGATCGCGTAGGCGAGCCCGCGCTGTCGTCGGTCGGCGACCGAATACTCCATGTTGTCGCGCAGGTAGTCGAAGCCGAATTCGTTGTTGGTGCCGTAGGTGATGTCGGCCGCATAGGCGGCGCGCTTCTCGTCATTCGGCTGCTGCGAGACGATGACCCCGACGGTCATGCCGAGGAAGCGGTAAACGCGACCCATCCACTCGGCATCGCGCGTGGCCAGATAGTCGTTCACCGTCACGACGTGCACGCCCTTGCCGGCCAGCGCATTCAGGTACACGGACAATGTGGCGGTCAGCGTCTTGCCCTCGCCGGTGCGCATCTCGGCGATCTTGCCGTCGTGCAGCACCATCCCACCGATCAGCTGGACGTCGAAATGGCGCATCCCCAGCGTCCGCCTGGCCGCCTCGCGGACGACGGCAAACGCCTCTGGCAGCAGCTGATCGAGCGTTTCGCCATTGGCGACGCGCGAGCGGAATTCCCCGGTCTTGGCCCGAAGTTGCTCGTCGGTGAGGGCCGCCGTCTGCGATTCGAGCGCGTTGACGCGCTCGACGCTGCGCTGGTAGTGCTTCAGCAGCCGCTGGTTGCGGCTACCGAAGATTCGGGTCAGGAGGCCGGAGATCATGGAGTCGGCAAAGGAACTCGACGCCGCGCGCAATCGGAGGCGGCGAGCGTGGTGCAGTCAGCAAGTGATCGACAGACCTGCGGCCAGGCGACCCGCGCGGCGACTGCGGAGTATGTCACAGCGGCGCGTCAGGCTGGCCCCGCGGGCGGCAGTTCAAGAGCGCGCCGCTGTGGCGGCGGCCGCGCAATCAGCGTCGACGCGGATTCAGAGCAGCCAGCGGCGAGTCTGCACTCTGGCGGCTGAGAAAGCGGGAAGGATTCTGCGGCACCCCGTTGACATGCACTTCAAAGTGCAGATGCGCGCCAGTCGAGCGTCCGGTCGAGCCGACCTGCGCAATCTGCTGGCCCTTGCGCACGATCTCCCCGGCCCGGACATCGAGTTTCGACGCGTGCGCGTAGAGGGTCTGCAGGCCGTTGCCATGATCGATCACGACCATCCGGCCGTACGCGGGGTTGAACTCGGCGGTGGACACCACCCCGCCCGCGGCGGCCAGAATCGGCGTGCCCGCCGGCGCAGCGAAATCCAGACCGGCGTGCATTGCCATCTGGCCCGAAAACGGGTCGACACGCTGGCCGAATCCGGAGCCGACGAAACCCTCCGTCACCGGGGTGTTCTGCGGCAAAAGGGCGGTGCGAACCTGTGCCGAAAGCAGTTCGGACTCGACCACGTCAAGGTAATCGGCCCGCGACTGCACGCCGCGCGCCACCTGCTCGACCTGGATGTTCAACTCGTCCATCGAAAGCGGCCGAGCATCTCTGGGCTCGGCGCCCCCTCGCCCAGGCAAGTCGCGGAAATTGAACTCCTCGGGCCGGATTCCAGCGAGCTTTGCGACCCGCTCGCCCAGCGCGTCCAACCGCATCAATTGCGCTTGCATCTCGCCCAGCCGCCGGGCCATTGCGCTGACGTTGTCGCGGACGAACTGCTCGTTTCGCTCTATTTCGTCGCGCATCAGCGACGAAGCAAGATCCCGGACGTACGGAACTTCAAGCGCCGCGGCAACGCGGAAAGTCACTACATAGAGACCGACCACGGAAAGCACTAGCGCCAAAGCGATACCCGACGCGACGAAGGCGAACATGCGCCGGCCCAGGGTGAACGTACGCGCCTGTGACAGCCGCCTGTCGACCACGATAATCTGCACTTATGCGACCTCCATCGTTGCGCCCGCCCCGCTGCGCCGTGAGGCGCCCGCAATTCGAGTTCGGCGTCCACTCGCCGACAGCAGAGCCATCGGCATCATGAGCGCGGTCCACAAGTCCGCCGCTGGGGTCCTCGCTGAAGGTCCCTTGGCGGGACTGCTTCAGCGTGCCCGTCTGCTCGGTCGGCTCACCGCCGCTGTTTCCGAGATCGAGCGCGAACTGACGTCCGGCGGACTTGCGCTGCCCCAGCCCCATTGTGCCCTTCAAGGCACGACGCTGATCGTCACGGTGAGTGGGTCCTCACACGCTGCCAAGCTGAGGCAGAGCATCCCCAGAATTCAGCAGGCACTGGGGCAACTTGCGCCCGAAGTTACTGGAATCCGGATCCGCCTTCAACCCGGCGGTGCGAACTACCCCATGTCCGGGATCAAGTCTCCCGAAACCCCGACTTCGATCGAGGCCCCGGCAACCCGAACGGCGGAACTGGAAGCGGCCCTGCGATTCGCCGACGACCTGGCTGCTCATCTGCACGAATCCCCGCTGCGGCAGTCGGCCTTGCGTCTGCAGGCCGCCCTGCGAGCGAGGCAAGAGCGCGGTTGACCGTCGAGGCGCTCAGGCCGCGGCCGCCGTTTGCAGGAACGCCGCCGGCGCTTGCCGCTCGTCATCGAAGGTAGTGACCTGGTAGGCGGACGGATCCGCAAGCAGCGCCCGCAGCAGCTGGTTATTGAGGCCGTGGCCGGACTTGTAGGCCGAATACGCGGCAATCAGCGGCTTGCCGAGCAGATATAGGTCGCCGATGGCGTCGAGGATCTTGTGCTTGGCGAATTCATCACCCGATCGGAGGCCATCCGTGTTGAGCACCCGATACTCGTCCATCACGATCGCGTTCTCGAAGTTGCCACCCAGCGCCAGGCCGGCTGCACGCAGGGCCTCGACCTCGTTGACAAAGCCAAAGGTGCGTGCACGCGCCACGGCGCTCACATACGGCTCGCGCGCCAGGTCGACTTCCACATCCTGCTCGGTGGCATCGATCGCCGGATGGTCGAAGGCGATCGCAAAGCGCAGTTTGAAGCCGAAATGCGGCGACAGCCTTGCCCACTTCAGCTGCTTGCCCTCGCCTTCCCGCACCTCGACCGTCTTGAGGACCCGAACGAAGCGCTTGGGCGCCGCCTGTTCCTCGACCCCGGCCGACTGCAGCAGGAAAACAAAGCTCGCCGCGCTGCCGTCCATGATCGGAATCTCGGGCGCGTCGACGTCGACATGGCAGTTGTCGATTCCGAGCCCTGCCAGCGCGCTCATCAGGTGCTCGACAGTGGCCACACGCGCGCCGCCCCTCTCTACCGTGGAGGCCATCCGCGTGTCGCCGACTGCGAGTGCACTGGCCGGAATGGCCACCGGGGGATTCAGGTCGACGCGATGAAAGACGATCCCGGTGTCGGCCACGGCCGGGCGCAGCACGAGTTCGACCTTTGTCCCGCTGTGCAATCCGATTCCGACGGTGCGGACGACTTTCTTCAGCGTTCGTTGCCTGAGCATGATGTCCTCATTGTAGCGACCATTGCTGCACTGCGACATCGTTGCGCCTAGCCTGTGCGCCCAGTCCACCCGACAATCTGCGCTTGCCGCAACGACCGAACCGTCGCTCGCACGCGATCATGTCCGAACCCGCGCCTGCATCATCTCCCTCTTCCGGGGATTCCTCCTCGGGCGCAAGCCCGTCGCCGTTCCCGCCGGTACGCAGCGTCGACGCCCGCGCACCATTGCGCTGGCTTGCCGCCGGTTGGCGCGATCTGCGCACCGCGCCTGGACAGAGCCTGTTCTATGGCGCGGCCTTCGCGCTGATGGGCTGGCTGATCTATCTGGTTTTTCGCCACGCCTACGAGTACTCGTCGGCCCTGACCGCGGGATTCCTGCTGGTCGGGCCGTTCCTGTGCACCGGCCTGTATGACATCAGCCGGCGGCTCGAGGCCGGGCAAGCGGTATCGTTGGTGCCGACGTTGACGGCGTGGCGCGCGAACCTTGGCGCCTTCTCGATGTTCGCGCTGATCCTGACGGTGGTCATGCTGGTCTGGGCTCGGGCCTCGCTGGTCACCTTTGCGCTGTTCTTCTCCTCCGGCATGCCGACGCTGGCCGGGTTTCTCGGACAGGTGGCAAGCCTCGAGCACTGGGACTTCGTCCTGACCTACTTCGCCGTCGGTGCCGTGTTTGCCACCATCGTCTTCGCGCTGAGCGTGGTGTCGGTGCCGCTGATGCTGGCGCGCGGCACCGACACAGTCGTTGCCGCCATCACCAGTGTTCGCGCCCTGGCAACGAATCCGCTGCCGCTGGCCGCCTGGGCGATCCTGATCGTGGTTCTGACCAGCGCCGGGTTCGCGACGCTGTTCGTCGGCCTGGTCGTTGCCGTGCCCATCGTCGGTCACGCAACCTGGCACGCGTACCGGGAAATCGTTGGCGACCATTGAGTCGCTGACTCCGAAGGATCCGACTGCGCGACCCGCGCCCTGACCGCGCGAGGCAGTTCAGTCGGCCTGCTTGCGCAGGAAGGCCGGGATGTCGAGCCGGTCGTGGCCGGCATCCTCCATCGCCGCCACGCGTGCCGCGGCCGATTCACGCGAGCGCCAGACCGCTGGTTGGTCGAAATGGCTGTAGTCGGCGCCGCCCAGCGGGCTGGCTGCGGAGGGCGTCACGCCGATCGGCATGTTGTCGGTACCGGTCTTGACCACGGTAAACGGCGTCGTCTGCTTCTTCGTCGACGCGCGCCCCAGGCCGGTGGCGACCACCGTCACCCGCAGTTCGTCGCCCATCGCTTCGTCGCAGACCGTGCCGAAGATCACCGTCGCATCGTCGGCGGCGAAGGCGCGGATCGTGTTCATCACCTCGCGCGTCTCCTTCATCT
>CAZDXQ010000092.1:0-5476 GCA_964509545.1 uncultured Burkholderiaceae bacterium
CTCGCGACCCCTTGCACCCCATGCAAGTGCGCTACCAGGCTGCGCTACGCCCCGAACGGCGCGGATTGTACACGTCGCCCCTTCACGCTTCGCCGCTCAACAGCGCGCGCACCGCCTGCAGTTCACCTCGGATCTCGTCGAGCGAAGGCTGCGGCGAGTCGCGCCGCCCGCCGTTGCGAGCCCCTTCGAGTTTGTTGCGCGCGCCGCTGATCGTGAAGCCCTGTTCATAGAGCAATTCGCGGATACGGCGCACCAGCAGCACTTCGTGATGCTGGTAGTAACGCCGATTGCCGCGGCGCTTGGTCGGTTTCAGCTGCGTGAATTCCTGTTCCCAGTAACGCAGCACGTGCGGCTTCACGCGACACAGTTCGCTGACCTCGCCGATCGTGAAGTAGCGCTTGGCCGGAATCGGCGGCAGCGCGTCTTCGTCGGCAGCCGTCGCGTCCGGGCGCAGCATCGAGGGTCAGGCCAGTGGCTTGCCGAGGTCGACCCGGCTCAGTTCGCGTCCTGCGACTGCGAGACCGCGGCCTTGAGCTTCTGGCTGGCGTGAAAGGTCACCACGCGCCGCGCCGTGATCGCGATTTCTTCGCCGGTCTTCGGATTTCGCCCGGGACGCTGCGGCTTGTCGCGAAGCTGAAAATTGCCGAAGCCGGAAAGCTTCACCGACTCGCCACGTTCCAGCGCCAGCCGAATCTCATCGAAAAACGAGTCGACCATCTCTTTCGCTTCGCGCTTGTTCAGGCCGAGACGCTCGAACAGCGCATCGGCCAGCTCGGCCTTGGTCACCGTGTGGCTGCCGCGTTCGGCGGCGCCTTCTCCGGTCGATGCAGGAAGCTGGAACGGATTGGCTTCTCGGTCGTTGTGCATTTGGCTACTGCCGCAGGCGGGCGCCCAGTCGCGTGTTCAGGCCCTCGACGATCGCGGCGACAGCCGCTTCTGCCTGTGCCTCGGCGAGGGTGCGCTCAGTATCTTGGAGAACCAGCCTAAAGGCAAGACTTTTCTCCTTATTTAACATAGCGTTAGCGCCTACTTCCGCGACTTTGCTTGAAGCCCGGACCGGCGCCCGGTACAGATCGAACAAACGGAACTGGCGCAGGCAGGCCAGGCGTGCGTCCGACTGCGCCATGTCCGCAACGGCGTCGTAGATGCTCTGCAGCGGCACGGCCTCGTCGAACCAAAGCGACACGTCGCGCTGCACCTCGGGGAAGCGCGCCACCGGCGCCACGACCGGCAGCCTGCGTGGCAGCAGCGGTTCGACATCGACCTCGAAGACGACCGGCGCACGGGCAAGCCCGTAGCGCTGCTGCCAGCGCGGATGCAGTTCACCGAGCCAGCCGATCGGCTCTCCGCCCAGCATGACCCGGGCAGCACGGCCCGGATGAAATGCGGCGTGGACGGCCGGCTCGAAGCGCAGCGTCTCGCCAGGCGCCAGCCCCTCCAGATCGCCCTTGACGTCAAAGAAGTCGACGTCACGGCTCACAGTACCCCATTGCTCGTCGTCCGCCGGGCCATAGGCGAGGGCCGCCAGCCGCGTCGGCTGATGGACGCCACGGACGCTGAGCGGCCCTTCCGCCGCCGATGCGTCGCGCAGGAACACGCGGCCGACCTCGAACACGCGCACACGCGTGGCCTGACGATTCAGGTTGTACTTCAAAGCCGCCATCAGGCCGCCGATCAGGCTGGTGCGCATGACGCCGAACTGGGCAGCGATCGGATTGAGCACCCGGATCGGCTCGGCAACCGCGCCGAAATCCTGCTCCCACTGCGCGTCGACGAACGCATAGTTGACCAGTTCCTGATAGCCGGCCGCGACCAGCTGCTGGCGCAGCTCGTGCTGCGTTCGCTGCGCCTCCGGCCGGCTGCGCATCACGGCCGGCGCGCGCGGCGGAGCCGCCGGGATCCTGTCGAAACCCCACAGCCGCGCCACTTCCTCGATCAGGTCCTCCTCGATAGCCAGATCGAAACGGTACGGCGGCGGCGTGACGACAAAGCGGCCGGCCTCGCGCACGAAAGCAAGGCCGAGCCGCGCCAGTACCGCGGCGATTTCGTCGTCGCTCACATCGACGCCGAGCACCTTGCGGCAGCGCTCCGTACGCATCGCCACCGGCCGGCGTTCCGGCAAGCCGAGCACCTGGTCGTCCACCGGCCCGATACGGGTCTGCGCGGTGCCGCAGACGTCGAGCAGCAGCCGCGTGATGTATTCGATGTGCTCGACCGTCGTCGAATAATCGACGCCACGCTCGAAGCGGTGCGCGGCATCGGTGCTGAAGTTGAAACGGCGCGCGCGGCCCTGGATCGACTCCGGCCACCAGAACGCCGCCTCGACATACACGTTGGTGGTATCCGGGGTCACCGCCGTCGCCTCGCCACCCATGACACCCGCCAGTGCCTCGACGCCGCCGTCGTCGGCGATGACGCCGATCCAGCCGTCGACCGTCACCGTCTGGCCATTGAGCAGTTCGACGCTTTCGCCCGCTTTCCCCCAACGCACCTGCAGGCCGCCGCGCACCTTGTCGAGGTCGAAGACGTGCGATGGCCGGCCCAGTTCCAGCATCACGTAGTTGGAGATGTCGACCAGCGCCGAGATCGGCCGCTGCCCGCTGCGCTCCAGGCGCTGCTTCATCCATTGCGGCGTCGGCGCCTTCGCGTTCAAACCGCGGATTACGCGGCCGGAGAAGCGTCCGCAAAGGTCGGGCGCCAGCACCTCGACCGGAAGACGCTCGCCCATCGTCGCTGTCACGGGCGCAAAGGACGGCAGCCGCAGCGGCGCGCCAGTGATGGCGGCAACTTCACGCGCTACCCCGAGCACGCTAAGGCAGTCGCCACGGTTCGGCGTCAGCTTGATCGTGATCCGGCGCTCGTCCAGCAGCAGATATTCGCGCAGGTCGCGGCCGATCGGCGCATCGACAGGCAGTACGAAAAGCCCGGCGTGATCGTCGGACAGGCCGAGTTCGCGTGCCGAACAGAGCATCCCCTGCGAGACGACGCCGCGCACCTTCGCTTCCTTGATGGCGAAACCGCCCGGCAGTTCGGCGCCGACCAGCGCGCAGGCGACGCGCAGGCCGGCGGCGACGTTCGGCGCACCGCAGACGATTTCGAGCGCACCGCCGGTGCCAGCGTCGACCCTGCACACGGCGAGCTTGTCGGCGTCCGGATGCCGCGCCACCGACATCACCTGCGCCACCACCACCTTGGCAAACGGAGGGGCGACGGCAACGCTTTCATCGATTTCGAGCCCGGCCATCGTCAGCGCGTCGGCCAGCTGGTCGGCGTCCAGCGCCGGGTCAGCGTAGGCCCGCAGCCAGGATTCGGGAAACTGCATGACGTTCCTCTGCCGGCCGGTCAGTTGAACTGCGCCAGGAAGCGCAGGTCGCCCTCGAAGAACAGGCGCAGGTCGTCGACGCCGTAGCGCAGCATCGTCAGCCGTTCCAGCCCGGACCCGAAGGCGAAGCCGATGTAGCGCTCCGGATCGAGGCCGAAGTTGCGCACCACGCCCGGGTGGACCTGGCCGGCGCCGGAGATTTCCAGCCAGCGGCCCTGCAACGCGCCACTGGTGAACATCATGTCGATTTCCGCCGACGGCTCGGTGAACGGGAAGAACGACGGCCGGAAGCGCACCTGCAGGTCGTCGGTCTCGAAGAAGCGGCGCATGAAGTCCGTGTAGACGGCTTTCAGGTCGGCGAAGCTGATGTCCTCGTCGATCCACAGCCCCTCGACCTGATGGAACATCGGCGAGTGCGTAGCGTCCGAGTCGACGCGGTAGGTGCGGCCGAGCGCGATCACCTTGATCGGCGGCGCGTGCATGCGCGCGTAGCGCACCTGCATCGGACTGGTGTGCGTGCGCAGCAGCAGCGGCTTGCCGTGCTCGTCGTCGACGTCGACGTAGAACGTGTCCTGCATCGACCGCGCCGGGTGGTTTTCCGGGTTGTTCAGCGCGGTGAAGTTGTACCAGTCGTTCTCGATTTCCGGCCCATCGGCCAGGTCAAAGCCGATCGAAGCGAAGATCTCCTCGATCCGCTGCCAAGTACGGATCACCGGATGGATGCCGCCGGCACTGCGCCGCCGCCCCGGCAGCGTGACGTCGATCGCCTCCTGCGCCAGCCGCACGTTCAGTTCGGCCTCGGCCAGTTCGGCGCGCCGCTGTTCGAGCAGTTGCTCGATGCGCGCCTTCGCCGCATTGACGCGCGCGCCGTGCACGCGCTTTTCTTCGGCTGACAACTTGGCCAGGCCCTTGAGCAACTCGGTCAGCCGACCCCCCTTGCCGAGGAAGCGGGCTTTCTCGTTCTCGAGCGCCGCCGGCTGCGCGGCGGCTGCGAACGCGGCCTGCGCGGCGTCAATCAGTTCGTCAGGATCGATCATGGCGCGGAAAGAAGCGGGGCCCGGCGGCAAGGCGAGGCCCCAATGCGATCAATGGCGTCGGCCGCGGCGCATGCGCACCGCGCCGACGAAGATCAGGCAGACAGGCTCTTGACCTTGTCGACAACCGCCGCGAAGCCCGGCTTGTCGAGCACCGCCATGTCGGCCAGCACCTTGCGGTCGATCTCGATCGCCGCCTTCTTAAGACCGGCCATGAAGGCGGAGTAGGTCATGCCCTGTTCGCGCACCGCGGCATTGATGCGGGCGATCCACAGGGCGCGGAAGACACGCTTGCGGGCGCGGCGATCGCGGTACGCGTACTGACCGGCCTTCATCACCGCCTGCTTGGCGACGCGGAATACGTTCTTGCGCCGCTGCGTGAAACCCTTGGCCTGCGACAGGACCTTCTTGTGCCGCGCGCGCGCGGTCACACCACGTTTGACTCGGGGCATCCGTGCTCTCCCTTATGCGTAAGGAAGCATGCGCTTGACCGCGCCGACGTCGGCTTCGTGCAGTTGCACCGCACCCCGCAGATGGCGCTTGTTCTTGGTCGTGCGCTTGGTCAGGATGTGGCGCTTGAACGCCTGACCGCGCTTGATCGATCCGCTGGCACGCACGGCGAAGCGCTTCGCCGCGGCCTTCTTGGTCTTCATCTTGGGCATCCTGCCCTCCTTTCTCGCTATTGGATGGACGCAGGCGCCCCGAGGGGACTTTGCTGGGCCTGCGACCACTTGTTGGCGCCGCCCGCGGGAGACCAGTCCCCGGGCAACGACGAAAACTACTTCTTCTTCTTCGGCGCCAGCACCATCACCATCTGCCGGCCTTCGAGCCTGGGCCAGGACTCGACCTGTGCCACTTCTTCCAGTTCTCCCTTGATCCGCTCCAGCAGCCGCACGCCGAACTCCTGGTGCGCCATCTCGCGGCCGCGGAAACGCAACGTCACCTTCGCCTTGTCGCCCTCGGCCAGGAACTCCTGCAGCTTGCGCATCTTGGTCAGGTAATCGTTCTCGTCGGTCTGCGGACGGAACTTGACCTCCTTGACCTGGATGACCTTCTGCTTCAGACGCGCCTCGTGCGCCTTCTTCTGCTCCTGGTACTTGAACTTGCCGTAGTCCATCAG
>CAZDXQ010000093.1:0-5252 GCA_964509545.1 uncultured Burkholderiaceae bacterium
CTGCGGCCCAGTTCACCCACGGTCCCAACGGTACGGAGGGTAGTCCAGTGAGCGCGCCGGGCCGTCCCAAGCGCGAATCCTTGACGCGTGAGCGTCAAGGTCGCCCGATCAGCGCGTCGGGCCGGCAGCGCAGCGCATCTTCGATCCATCGGCCCCAGGGCGCATGAGTGGCGATCGTTTTCTGATCGTCAAGACTTCGTCGATGGGCGACGTGGTGCACGCAGCGCCGCTCGCGTCGGACCTGGCGCGCCGATTTCCCGGCGCGCCGATCGACTGGCTGGTCGAGGAGAGTTTCGCCGCGATTGCACGCATGCACGAGGCGGTCGATCGCGTCGTCACCGTGGCGGTGCGCCGCTGGCGCCGGGCCCCTCTTGCCGCGTCCACTTGGCGCGAGGTCGGCGCGGCCAGAGCGCTGCTGCGCGGACAGCGTTACACGGCGATCCTCGACTGCCAGGGACTGCTGAAGAGCGCCTATCTGGCGCGCTGGGCACAGGGTCCACGCTGGGGCTTCGACCGCAACAGTGCCCGCGAACCGCTGGCAGCGCTGCTGTATACGTACTCCGTCGCAATCGAGCGCGACCAGCACGCGATTGCACGCAACCGGGCGCTCGGGCAGGCGGCCTGCGGCACCGACACGCGTTCGCCGCCCTCGTTTGGCCTGACGGTGCCGCCGCTGACCGACCGGACGCTGATCGAGGCCACCTCGACGCCGTACGCGGTGCTTCTGACCAACGCCAGCCGCGCGACCAAGCGCTGGCCCGACGATCGTTGGCAGGCGGTCGGACGCCATCTGCATGACCGTGGACTGCGCTTGCTGCTTTTCGCCGGCAGCGCACAGGAGGAGCTGGACACGCGGGCGCGGGCCGCTGGCATGGCTGCGGCGTGGGTGGCGCCGCGGTGCGCGCTCGATGCGGTCGCCGCGGTGCTGGCGCGCGCCCGGATCGTCATCGGACTCGATACCGGCCTGTCGCATCTGGCGGCAGCGGTGGGCGCCCCCACCCTCGGCATCTTCTGCGATTACGACCGGCGGCTGGTCGGCATCACCGGCGCCGCGCACTGCGCCAGCCTCGGCGGCGTCGACTCGCCGCCGGCCGCCGCGGCCGTCATCGGGACGGTCGATGAACTCCTCGCTGCAGTCGAAACATCGCCGTGACTGTCGGGCAGCGGTTCGCGCTTGCGCTGTACTCGATCGGCTGGTGGTTGGCGGCACCGCTGGCGGCGGTCTACCTCCTCTGGCGCAGCCTTGCCCAGCGCGAATACCGCCGGCACTGGGGCGAGCGCTTCTTCGGCCATGGGCCGCGGCCGGCGAACGGGCGGCCTGTGATCTGGGTGCACGCCGTCTCGGTGGGCGAGACGCGTGCGGCACAGCCGCTGATCGAACGCCTGGCGCGCGACCTGCCCGCAGCGTCGTTCCTGTTGACGCATATGACGCCCACCGGCCGCGCGGTCGGCGCCTCCATCGTCGCCGCCTTGCCGGGCCGGGTGACCCAGCGCTACCTGCCTTACGACCTGCGCTGCGCCGTCTCCCGTTTCCTGCGCGAGGTCAAGCCGTCGGTCGGCGTGGTGATGGAAACGGAGATCTGGCCGAATCTGATGCAGGCAGCGCAGCGGATGCGTGTGCCGATGCTGCTCGCCAACGCCCGGCTGTCCGAGAAGTCGGCAATACGCGGGCTGCGCTTCGCCGCGCTGTTGCGGCCGGCCGCTGCGGCCTTTGCCCGCGTCGCGGCACAGAGCGAAGGCGACCGCCGCCGCATCGCGCGCTGGTTCGACGGTTCCATCGACGTGACAGGCAACCTGAAGTTCGACATCGCCGTCGACGACGAACGGGTCGCTGCCGGCCGCGCGCTGCGCGCAGCATGGAGCGCGCGGCCGGTGTGGCTCGCCGCCAGCACGCGCGAGGGCGAGGAGGCATTGCTGCTTTCCGCGCTGGCGCGGCGCCGCGGGAAATTCGACTCTGACCCCGTTTTTGTTCTGGTGCCGCGGCATCCGCAGCGTTTCGACGATGTGGCGCGGCTGATCGAGGCGCAGGGCTTCAGGTGCCTGCGCCGCTCGCGCGGGCCGTGGCCGGAGCAGCCGGCCGCCGATACGGTGCTGCTCGGCGACACGATGGGCGAGATGGCGCTGTACTACGCGGCCGCGGACGTGGCGCTGATCGGCGGCAGCCTGCGCAATTTCGGCGCACAGAACCTGATCGAGCCGTGCGCGATCGGCACGCCGGTCGTGCTCGGGCCAAGCACCTTCAACTTCGCGCAGGCGGCGGCCGACGCGCTGGCCGCCGGCGCGGCGCTGCAGGTGCGCGACGCCGACGAGGCACTGGCGGTGATGGAGGCACTCGCCAGCGACCGGCAGCGACGGGAGCAGATGGGCCGTGCCGCGCGCGCGTTCGCCGCAGCACATCGCGGTGCGACCGGCCGCATCGCGGCCATCGTGCGCGAGCTCCTTGCCGGCGCGGCGTGAGCCGGATCAGCGCTCGAGCAGCGCGTTGACCGATTGCAGCGAATCGTCCTGCAGGCTGCCGGCGGCGGCCTGCAGCCGCAGGCCGTTGACGAGGAAGTCGTAGCGCGCCTTCTTCAGGTCGCGCTGCGTGTTGTACAGCTGTGTCTGGGCGTTGAGCACGTCGAGGTTGATCCGCACGCCGACCCGGTAGCCCAGCCGCGTCGATTCCAGCTGGCTCTTGGCCGAGACCTCGGCCGATTCGAGCGCCCGTACCTGCGCCAGGCCGAAGTCCACGCCCGTGTAGGCCTGGCGCGCCCCCTGCGCGGCATTGCGGCGCGCTTGTTCGAGGTCCTGCTTGCTGCGTTCCTCGTTGGCCAGCGCCTCGCGGATCCGGCTCTGCGTCAGGCCGCCGGTGTACAGGGGCCAGTTCAACTGCACGCCGACGGTGCCGTTGCGGGTCGTGTTGCTGGCGTTCGAATTCGTGCTGCCGTCGGAGCGATTGACCTGCGCCGAAGCGACGAGGTCGACGGTCGGCCGCTCGCCGTAGCGGGCGCGCTGCGTTTCGCGGCTGGCGATCTCGGCATTGGCCCGTGCCGCCAGCACCGTGAAGCTGGCGTCCTCGGCCCGCTTGGCCCAGGCCTCGATCTCGGCCGGCTGCGGCGCAGTCAGTTGTGGCGCCTCGCGCAGCGGCACGAGGTCGCCGGGCTCGCGGCCGATGATCGCGCGCAGCGCATTGCGGCGGACGATCAGGTCGCCGAGCGCGACCTGTTCCTGGGCCACGATCTGGTCGTAGCGCGCCTGCGCCTCGTGCGTGTCGACGATGGTCTTCGTCCCGACCTCGAACTCGCGGCGTGCCTGCGCCAGTTGCTCGGCCACGGCCTTCTTGTTCGCGGCGATCGCCTCCAGCGCATCCTGTGCCGCCAGCACATCGAAGTACGCCTGGGTCACGCGCAGCAGCAAGTCCTGCCGCGCCTGCGCCAGCACTGCTTCGGCCGCCTGTACCGACAGCTTGGCCTGCGTCACCGCCTCGTCGTTCTGCGGCCGATAAAGCGGCATGTTGAAGCTGATCGACGGCCCCCAGCTCGAATAGGTGCGGTTCACGTCCGGCGAGCGTGAATCGAAGTTGTTCAGTGCTGCGCCGAAGCCGGCGCTGACCGCCGGTCGCGTAGCCGACAGCGCCTGCGGCTCGCGCTCGGCCGCCGCCTGCCGTGCAAAACGCGCCGAGGCGTAGGTCGCATCGTTGCTCAGCGCGTCCTGGTAGATCGCCAGCAGATCGCTGCGCTTGGCCTGCTGCGCCGCTGCCGGCGCGCTGGCCAGCAGCACGGCCGAGGTCAGTGCGGCGAGGGGAAGGCGGATGAACATGGGTGGCTCCGGAAAATCAGCGGTGAAACTCGCATCTCAGTGGCGCCCGGCCGCCCGAAGCCACTGAGCGCCCCCTCGGGGGGCGAGGCTGGACATGAGCCGGCGCCTGCGTGCCGGCGAACGCCTGACGAGCCGGCCGGGCCTGCCAGCCCGGCCGCGGAACAGCGGGCGAAAACGAGCGTGGGGGCTTCATTTCAGTAGGTGGCCATCCGCGGATCGACCTGGCGCGCCCAGGCATCGACGCCGCCGCTGAGGTTGTAGACATCGGCAAAACCCTGCCGGGCCAGCCACATCGCCACATGCGCGCTGCGCGCGCCGTGGTGGCAGATGCAAACCAGCGGCTGCTCGGGATCGAGCGCCTCGGCCTCGACCGGCAGCGTGCGCATCGGCATCAGCCGGCTGCCGGCGATCTGGCAGATCTGGAACTCCCAGGGCTCGCGCACGTCGAGCAGTTGCGGCGCCGGTCGGTCCGGATCCTGCAGCCACTGGGCGAGTGCGGGCGCCGAAATCGTCTTCATCAAAAACGGAAGCTCGACGGCCGCCAGGCGTTCGCCAGCGGCTTGACCACCGTCTCGAACAGTTTCAGCGTGTCGAACGCGGACTCGTCGACGCGGGTGACGATCTGCGCCGTCATCACCGGCGCATCGCCGACGATCGCCGCCAGCCGGCCGCCGATCTTCAGCTGCGCCAGCAGTTGCTGCGGCAGCACGGGCAGGGAGCCGGACATGATGATCACGTCGTAGGGCGCTTTCGCCGGCCAGCCGCGCGCGCCGTCGCCGGTTTCGACGCGCACGTTGCGCACGCCGTTGCGTTCCAGGTTGGCGGCGCCGAAGCCGGCCAGCAGCGGGTTGATCTCGATGGTCAGCACGTGCTGCGCCTTGTGCGCGGCCAGCGCCGCCATGTAGCCGGAGCCGGTGCCGACCTCGAGCACGTGCTCGTGCGCACGGATGCCCAGCTCCTGCAGCAGGCGCGCTTCCACCTTCGGCGCCAGCATACTCTCACCGGTATCGACGCCGTCGATCTTCAGCGGGATTTCCATGTCGGTGAAGGCGAGCAGCCGGTAGGCACGCGGCACGAACTGCTCACGGCGCACGACCAACAGCAGGTCGAGCACCGACTGGTCGAGCACCTCCCACGGACGGATCTGCTGCTCGACCATGTTCTGGCGCGCGCGCT
Source organism: uncultured Burkholderiaceae bacterium (assembly GCA_964509545.1). Lineage (GTDB taxonomy): Bacteria > Pseudomonadota > Gammaproteobacteria > Burkholderiales > Burkholderiaceae_F > JADJWR01. The sequence goes on from CAZDXQ010000093.1 coordinate 4,975, forward strand.
CGATGTCCAGCGACGGCAGCTCGGGGGTCATCGGGAAATCTCTCGGCTTCGAAGCGGCCGAATCTTAGCAACCCGACGCGTCGGCGCCGCGGCATTCGATGCCGCACGGACGACGCTCTGTCGCGCGCCAGCCGCGCACGATCGCGTTCGGCCGGCCCGGCGCGTTCACTGGGCTACCTTCTCGCTGCGCTCGAAGGATTCGCGCTTCGGAGCGGCCGTGCTCGCTCACTGGACTACCCTCCGTACCGTTGGGACCGTGGGTGAACTGGGCCGCAGGG
>CAZDXQ010000094.1:0-4450 GCA_964509545.1 uncultured Burkholderiaceae bacterium
CCAGGAAGTAACGGCAACGCCGTCGGCGCCGATTGGTCCCGCGCCGGCGCTGCCGGCGGCCGGGCTGGTATTCGCGCTGGACGCCGGCACCGCCGCCCTCCAATACGGGCTTGGTGCCGCCATCGCGCAGTGGCAGGACACCTCGGGCAACGCGAATCACGCATCGGCCGGCGGTTCTTCGATGCCGATCCTTGTCGGCAACGCCATCGGTGGGCGGCCGGCCCTGCGCTTCGACGGGATCGACGATTACTTGACGCTGCCCAGCGGTTTCCAGGACTTCACCGCGGGCATGGCCTTGTACGTGGTGATGCGACCGACTGCCGCGCCATTTGGCGCCAAGCTGCTGCTGTTGGGTAACAGCGGCGGCAAGGCGAGCATTGGCCTGGGGAAGGCCGGGTCGACCGCCGGCTACCAGTTCTTCACGTCGAGCGGCGGCGGCTCGTTCACGTGGTTCGATACGTCGAATGGCTGGGTCACTGGCGAGGCCGCCCTGGTGTCGGTCGTGCAGGACCCGGGCGCGGCCGGTGCTACCAGCTACGCGGCTGTGGCGAAAAACGGGCTGACGCTGCTCGGTAAGAACGTCTACGTGCCGCCGGTGCTCACGCGGGGGATCAACTACATCGGCAGGAGCTACTGGAGCGCCGATGGGCCGTTCCAGGGCGACATCGCCGAAATCGTCTTGTACAACCGCAAGCTCAGCGCGCAGGAGCAGACTGCCGTGCAGGGCTATTTCGCACAGAAGTACGGGATCGTTCTCTCCAACTGATTGCCGGCTGCCGGAGCGGGGCCATTGCGCTCGGCGCCACCGATCGTGGTCGGCGCCTGCTGCCGGGGAAGGTGAGTGACACTCCCTCCGCGCTCTCTGGTCCGCAACTCTTGCCCCGCATGCAAGCCTTGATGAGGGGCGAACACGTTCGGAAAAGCCTCCGAACGGAAGAACATCACGCCCGAACGCCGCCGGGACTCGCGACGCCGGGGGCCGCCGTTGTCGACGTTTCCGGTGCCGTACTGCGTACTAGGCTCCAGGCGATCATCAACAGGACGACCTCGTAGTACTGCAATTCCCAGTAGCCTATGTTCACGAAGGCGCCGCCGGAGGCAAAGCCGACGAGGCTGACCTGTATGGCGCGAGCAAGATCGGCGGCCCAGGAGATCTCGGGCTTGCCGCTTGCATGGGCGATGAGCCGCCGGGAGAGCATCCAGCCGTTGATGCCGACGGCCAGGAACAGCAGCAGGCCCACGTACCCGTGCTCGCCGAGCATCTGGAAGTAGATGCTGTGCGCCGAATGCACGGCTTCGGGGTTCGGTGCGTAGCGCGCGAACACCTCCTTGGAGTAGAACTCAAAACCGCCGCCGACGATCGGCCGGTCCTTGGTGATGTTGATTGCGGTCTGCCAGGAATTGATGCGTCCCATGGCGGACGTGTCTTCCTCGTAGGTCTTGACCGTCTCCATCCGCTGCACCCAGTTTTCCGGCATGAACGAAATGGCGAACGGAAGCAGCCCCGCGACAAAGAGTCCGAGGAGGAGCTTCTGGCGGCTCTTCAGCCATAGGAAACCGGCCATTACCATCACGGCCAGGAAGGCCCCGCGAGAATGCGTGCCGAGGATCGCAAAGCAACTGAGGCCGATCAGCGCGTACAGCCCGTACTTCACCACCCGGCGTTCGGTGTGCATCGCCAGGTAGTGCGCCAGCGGGATGATCATGATCAGCGCCACCGAGATCGAGTTGTTGTCGGTGATGAAGCTCTTGCCGGGTGGACCCCAGACCCGGAACTGCCCGCCGGTCAGGATCGTGAAAATGCCGCCCTTGACCCCATAGAAGCCGACGGAAAGCACGATCACCCAGAGCAGGATGTCGATGTGCTTCCGCGTATGCAGGACGGATGCCGTGACGAGGACGAACAGATACATCTTCATCACGTCCTCCCACCGCCCCAGCGCCGCCTCGAACCGGAACGCGAACAGCAGGGTGAACGTCATCCACAGCGGCAGCAGGACGAGCAGGACGATGGTGCTGTTGAACGGCAGTTTTACGCGCTCGCGCGTGACCAGCAGGCCGATCAGCGTTGCCACGCCCGCGACCAGGGCAACGCGAAACTGGTTGGCGAGGCCCCATCCCCACGCGTGTGGATTCATCAAGCTGATCCAGGCCCACATCATGACCCCGATCCATGGCCGCTTGATCATGAAGGGGATCATCGCGAAGACGAAGCCGATGATGGCGAGATCGCGCATGTGAATTCGTGCGTCGGTTCAGCCTAGACGCCGTACTGCGGCGCGTGGGCGTCGAGCCAGTATTCGAGCATCATCAGGATCCAGATCATCTCGCCGAAATAGCCTGCGTGCTTCGGCATTGCGGTCGACAGCAGTTCCCCCACCAGCTCGGGGCGGATGATGCCGCGCGCGGCCACGCGCCCCAGCGCCTCGTTGGCCAGCCTGCGCAATGGCTCATGCCGGCCAAGCCACGAGCCGAAGGGAAGGCCGAATCCATGCTTGCGCTTGCGGATGATTTCGGCCGGCAGGAACTGCTTCAGCGCCTCCTTGAAGAAGAATCGCAACGTCAACCCGCGCACCTTCAGTTCGGGTGCGAGTTGCAGAGAGAAATCGACAAGATCGTCATCGAGCAGTGGAAAGCCGACGATTTCTCCTGCGAGACGCGAAGTGCCGATCACCTTCGGCAAGTCATTGTCCGCCAGTGTGAAGCGCCAGTCGTACGCGAGCATGCGGTCGACTAGGGAGGCAGCCTCGGGCCGACCGTACACTTCACTTTGCAGGGAAACCGGTTCGCGCTCCTGGACCCGTGCCAGGAGGCGATCCGTGAAGACGGCGGCGGCGCCGATGCGGCCAAGCAGGTTGTAGGTTTCCATGCGCTCGGGCATGGGCACTCGTGCCTGCTCGACATAGCTGGCGGTCTTACTCAGCAACGGCAGGCGGCGCGGCCAGTTCTGGCCGAGAAGCATCGCCTCGAACACACGCTCGCGCAGGACGCGGGGAACTCTCCAATACAGGTCGAAGACCTTCTGCTTCGCATAGCGGCTGTTGCCGCCGAACAGTTCATCGCCGCCGTCGCCTGCGAGCAGCTTTTCGATTCCTGCCTCTTTCGCCCGCAGCGCGCAGTAGTAGGCGGGCAGCGCCGAAGAGTTGCCGAACGGCTGGTCGTAGTGTGCCGCCACGGCCGGAATGCTGCGCACGAGATCGTCCGGGGTCAGGTAGTACTCGTGCTGCTCCGTGCCGAAATGGTGTGCCGCAATCCGCGCGTAGGACATTTCGTCGTAGCCTTCGGCATCGAAGCCGATGGAAAAGGTCCTCGCCTTGCGGCCGGTCAGTCTGCAGAGGAAACCAGCGACTGTGGAACTGTCGGTGCCACCGCTGAGGAACGAGCCGATCCGCTCGGTCGTTACTTCCCGTTCGACCGCCTGCTCCAGAAGGTCGAGGAAGCGCGACTTCAGCGTGGCGAGCCGCGCGCCATCACGCGATTCGAATCGTGGCTGCCACCAGAAGGCCTTCTCCAAGCCGCTCGCGTCAAAACGGACGACCTGAGAAGGTTCGAGTCGGAAGACGTCGCGGAAGATCGTCCGCGGCGAGGGAATGACGTGGAAGTAGAAGTAGTTGAAGATCGCCTGCTCGTCGAGTTCCGGCGTACGGGTCGGACGAATCGCATCCGCTCTGTCCGCAAAGAAGATTTCTTTGTCGCCAAGGCGACGGCAGCAGATCGGGTGCACTGCAAAGCGGTCCGTGACGAACGTCGCCGTGCGTGATCGAAGCTCGACATGGATGATGCTGAACCTGCCGCGGAGGTTGCTCCATGCTGCCGAACCGATGCGGCCGACCTCATCGGCGATGTCGCGCGCCGACATGATCTCCTCTGAGCCTGGGCGCCGGACCGCCCCTGTGCATACCGTGACCGAGGAATCCGTCAGAGCGCTGTCGACGTGGGCGGAGTCCACCTGAATCCGTAGTCCCGGTGCCTCGAGATGCGTTACGCCGCACGGCTCCTGCCGGCGCTCCGGAGCGCGGACGGGATATTGGCCACGCGCGTCGAACCAGCCCGAAAAGGCCGTCGCCGAGTCGGCCGCTGCCCGCGTGGCGTGCGCCGCGTCTTGGGAATCGGTCGCCGCGCATCCGGCTTCTGGCATCGGATCAGTCCTCGTATCGGGCAGTCATCAGAGCTAGCGGCGGCCAACTGCTTCGTCGTCGGTCCTGCCCCTGTTTGCAGCTGGCGAATCGTCGAGTTCCTTCAGGCGCCGCTGCAGACCGTTGGCATCGGGAGAATGTGTCAGCCCGGTCTCGAGCCACTCTCTCGCTTTCTTCAGATCACCAGCCTCCTTGTACTGATCGCTCAGATGGGCGTACGGCGGCCAATAGTCCGGCTTGATCCTGGCGGCGAGTTCGAGTGGCTCGATCGCGCGGGCGCCCACGCCTCTTCGGATCAGAGCTTCGCCCTTCTT
>CAZDXQ010000095.1:0-4383 GCA_964509545.1 uncultured Burkholderiaceae bacterium
GCCTTCGCGAGGGGCTCGACGAGACGCTCACCGTCCAGACACTGGGCATCAGCGGTGTCACCGCCGGACGAATACTCCCCACTCTCGCCGACTGAATTTTCCTCAGTTTGATCCTTCGCGCGTTGCCGGGCCGAGGCCCGGCAACGCGCGGCCGCTGGTCCGAACATGTGACGCCTTTGGTGGCGCCGCACGCAGGAGGACCGGTGATCGATCTGATGGATGTGATGATGATTCTGGAGTTGCACAAGCAGGGGCTGACGGTGTCGGCGATCGCCGCGCGCACCGGCCACGACCGCAAGACCGTCCGCAAGGTCATCGATCGCGGGCTGGTCGTGCCCGCGTATTCACCGCGAGTGTCCAAGCCCACGTTGCTCGATCCGTACAAGCACTTCCTGCGCGAGCGCGTGCTCGCGTGGCCCGAGCTCAGTGGCGCGCGGCTGTTGCGCGAAGTGCGTGAACTGGGTTATCGCGGCGGCATCAGCCGGCTCAACGACTTCCTGCGCACCGTGCGCCCACCGCCGGTGGTGCCGTTCGAGGTGCGCTTCGAGACCCCCGCGGGGCGCCAGGCGCAGGTGGACTTCGCGCACTTCCTGGTCGAGTTCGACGAGCAGCCCGGCGTGCAGCACCGGGTGTGGCTGTTCGCGATGGTGCTCGCGCACAGCCGCTACCTCTGGGCCCGCTATGTCCTGCACCAGGACCTGGGCACCGTGCTGCGCTGCCACATGGAAGCCTTCGAACACTTCGGCGGCGTGCCGCACGAGATCTTGTACGACCGCATGAAGACCGCCGTGCTGGGCCAGGGCGACGAGGACGTGCCCATCGTCTACAACCCCAAGCTCATCGGCCTGGGCGAGCATTACGGCTTCGCGCCACGCGCCTGCCGGCCCTACCGCGCCAAGACCAAGGGCAAGGTCGAACGACCCTACCGCTACATCCGCGCGGACTTCTTCATGGCGCGGCGCTTTGCCAACCTGGAGGACCTGAACCGGCAGTTGCGGCTGTGGCTGGACACGGTGGCTAACGCGCGCTGCCACGGCTCGACCGGCCGCGTGGTCGCCCAGCACTTCACCGAAGAACGTGCGCATCTGCTGCCGCTACCCGCCGGACGCTTCGACGCCGTCCTTCGCCTGGAGCGGCGCCTCAGCCACGAGGGCATGGTCTCGGTGGGCGGCAACCTCTACAGCGTGCCCGACGGCACGCGCCATCGCGCGCTGGAAGTCCACACCAGCGCCTGCGAGGTGCGCATCCTCGAGGGCGAACGGCTCATCGCCGTTCATCCGCTGCTGCACGGTCGCCGCCAGCGCTCGGTGCTGCCCGGCCACCGTCAGCCGCGGCGCGCCGTTGCCGCCACCGCCGCCACCGCGGGCCACACCATCACCGCACCAGGGCACAGCGTCGCGCGTCGCGCACTGGCCGTCTACGAGGCCGTCGCGCAGCAGCTCGCGCAGGTCATTCGCCCGGCCAAGACCGTCGCCGGGAGCGTGCGATGACCCCCCGCACCGAGCCCACCAGCACCACCGAACGCATCCGCCGCCATCTGGTGGGGCTGAAGATGCCGCGCGCGCTCGAGGCGCTGCAGACCACGCTGTCGCGCATCGAGCAAGGCCAGGTCACCGCCCTCGAAGCGATCGAGACGCTGTTGGGCGAGGAGTACACCACGCGCGAGAGCCGGCGCATCAAGATGGCGCTGCAGACCGCGCGGCTGACCACCATCAAGACGCTGTCGGGCTACGACTTCAGCTTCCAGCCCACGCTCGATCGCAGCCGCGTGCTCGCGCTGGCGCAACTGGAGTTCGTCGAGCGCCGCCAGTGCGTCCATTTCCTCGGGCCGCCCGGCACCGGCAAGTCGCATCTGGCGATCGCGCTGGGCGTCGAGGCGGTCAAGGCCGGCAAGAGCGTGTACATGGCCACCTTGGCCGAGCTGGTGGACTCCATGCGCCGCGCCGAGCGCGAGGGCAAGCTCATCGAGCGGGTGCGGTTCTTGAGCCGCTACAGCCTGCTCATCGTCGACGAGATCGGCTACCTGCCAGTCGGCTCCGGCGGCGGTAACCTGTTCTTCCAACTCGTCAACGCGTGCTACGAGCGCTGCGCCATGATCATGACCGGCAACCGCGGCTTCGGCGAGTGGGCCGACATCTTCGGCGACACCGTGGTCGCCACCGCACTGCTGGACCGGCTGCTGCACCACGCAGTGGTCATCCCCATCGAGGGCAACTCGTACCGGCTGCGCGAGCACGCCGCGCTGATCCCCGAACACCTGCGCGCACGCCCTATGCGCGAGCCCGAACCGCTCATGCCACCCACCAAACGCCGGCCCGGCCGGCCTCGCAAGGAGTACGCCGCCTCATCGCCCGGTTGAGCACCGACAAATGCCTGGGGTGAGGAATTTTCGGTCGGCGGTTTTGAGGAAATCTGACCCGGTGTTGACAAGCGGCGCGCTGTACCGCACGCTGCGCACCACCAACCCGATCGAGAACCTCAACGGCTCGATCGCGCACTACACGCGCAACGTCAAACGCTGGCGCGACGGGCAGATGACCCTGCGCTGGGTCGCCAGTGCGCTCAGCGACGCCAAAGGCCGCTTCCGCAAGCTGCGCGGGCATCGGGACATGAAGCAGTTGATGGCCGCGCTCGACAGACGCATCAACGCCAAGCAGCCTGGCGCACTCAAGGCCGCGTAGCATCATGAATCAGGAGCCGTCACACGGCCTCGTTCAACAGCGATCGGGACATCGCCTGGGTCGGGCGAGAGTTGGATAACGCCTCCCTGGAGTCCCGACGTATCAGGCCAGTTCGGGTACGAGCCCGGCGGGAGGACTGGCATCAACCTGGGATTCTCGGGCGGCCTCGAGGTCGGCTACTAGGGAAAGAGCCAGTCTCAATGTGGCTGCAAATGATCAGCAAGAAGAGCTTGGTACGCGCCGCAATTCTGGGCGGTGTGTTCGTGATCGTGGCGTGGGTCTATGCCGTTAACTCAGCGCCGTATGAGCAGGCATCGAGGATCCTGAGCAGCGAACAGCTCAAGGGGATCGCCGGTGACATCAGATTCCGCTTGTTAACGGGATTCAACATTACGAGCACTGAGGGTCGTTTCTCGACTGTCAGCTTTTACGTGTTCGGCACGCGCAAGAGCGGTTATCTGCGCGTCGTTCTTGTGAACCAGCAACAGCAGCTCGTCACGAAGTCGGCGACCTTTGATGGCCAAGAGCTTCAACCGCCATTCGACGGGTAGCCGCCAGCGAGAGGTCTATCAAGGCCGCGCTCTTGGCGTCGCTTCCTGTTTTGCTGCCTCTCGATGTTCGTCCAGCAGCTTGGCCACGAAGGCGTTGACATCGACGCCTTCTTCCTCGGCCGAGTGCGTCAGCGCATTGGCGACGTCGGCATCCAGATGCACCGGAAGCACCATGCGCGCGCCGGCGCGGTAGAACTTGCCGCGCACTCCCTTTGAAAAATCGATCTCTGCCGGCATTTCATCGTCGGCGGGTTGATGGGTCTGTTTCGCGTTCATCGTCACTTCCCTGTGCGCCGCTACCGCGGCGTTTCCTGATAGTCCTTGCGTTCCCGGCGTGTCGCCTCGCGTGCCGAGATGATGCGGATGCGCGCCTGTGTCGGCGCGGTCGGCTCGAACGTATGCGATACCGCGAGCAGTCTGCCTTCGGCTGTGATGCCGAGCGTGAACCAGCGTTCCTCGGACTGGCTGTGCGCCTCGTCGAACACCGTCAACGCCAACGGATCGTTGAAGACGGCGGCCGCCTGCCGGAAATCGACCCCGTGCTTGGTGAGATTGCTTGCTGCTTTGGCTGCATCCCAATCGAACTCATAAGCGAACTCGTCCACGCGCCGCCCGTCCTTAGCGGCTCTGCTGTGCCAGCACGGTTTCGAGCATCTCCATCACGAATTTCTGCTTCGGCTTGGGCAACTGGCTGATCCGTTCCATGTGCTGCTGCAGCTTCGGCGCCGGGCCGCGCTTGGCGGCGCGCTTGACTGGTTGACCGATCAGCGCTTCGACGGGCACGCCGAGAATCGCCGCAAGCTGCGGCAGGAGCGACGCCGGCACACGCAGGCGTGCGCCTTCGTAATGCGCCAGGGTTTGCTGTGCGATGCCGAGCTCTTCGGCCAGTTGCTGCTGCGTCATGCCGTGGTCTTTGCGGGCCTGCGCGATGCGCTTGCCCAGCTCCACGAAGAAAGCCTTGTCGTTGGCGGCCATACCCGTGATCCAAGTGCTGTGGATTGGCTGCATACGATAACTGCGGTTTCGTGAATCAGAGTTGACGCTACTCTAAAATAGAGTATTGTGCGCGTCCAGTTATTTCTTCGTTGACCCCCTTGGGCGATGTCCCGATCGCTGTTGAACGAGGCCGTGTGACGGCTCCTGATTCATGA
>CAZDXQ010000096.1:0-4330 GCA_964509545.1 uncultured Burkholderiaceae bacterium
CACACTCTCATCGACTCACCTCGCGATCGCGACGAAACGTGCCGACGGCATAACGCGATATGGGGCGCAGCTGTCCGTTGATCCAGGCTGCGCCGCGCGCCCCATCCTGGCCGGGCATCACGGGAAAAAGCCATTGGATCCGCGACTTTGCGCGCGTACTGTATGTCCATACAGTCTCTGACCGCCGTTGATCCGTGGACACCGCTCGGCCCGCCTCGCCAACACTGCTCGACGTGCTGCGGCGCGAGATCCGCGCCCGGCACATGAGCTTACGAACGGAAGATACCTACGTCTACTGGGTGCGTGACTTCATCCGCCATCACGGTCGCCGCCATCCGCGCGACATGGGGCCGGCCGATGTCGAGGCCTACCTGTCGATGCTCGCCAACCGGCGGCGGGTGGCAGCCTCCACGCACAACCAGGCGTTGTCGGCGCTGCTTTTCCTTTACCGAGCGGTGCTGAAGGTCGAACTTCCGTGGCTGCAGAATCTGCAGCGGCCCAAGCGGCCGCAACGCCTGCCCGTCGTCCTGACGGTCGACGAGGTCACCGCCGTGCTGTCGCAGATGGCGGGCGAATTCGGCCTGCTGGCGCGGCTGCTGTACGGCACGGGCATGCGCATCAACGAGGCACTGCGCCTGCGGGTGAAGGACGTGGACTTCGATCGGCTCACGCTCGTGGTCCGGCAGGGCAAGGGCGACAAGGATCGCGCGCTGATGCTGCCGCAGGCGCTCGTTGCAGACCTGCGTGCGCAGCTTGCGTACTCGCGTTCGCTGTGGCTGCGCGATCGCACGGACCAGGTGGCCGGCGTTGAGCTGCCGCACGCGCTGGCGCGCAAGTATCCGCGGGCGCCGGAATCCTGGGCCTGGCATTGGGTATTCCCTCAGGCCACACTGAGTGTGGATCCACGCAGCGGCGTGCGCCGGCGACACCACCTGTTCGATCAGACCTTTCAGCGCGCCTTCAAGCGCGCGGTGCTCGCTGCCGGGATTCGTGAGCCCGCCACGCCACACTCGTTGCGGCATGCGTTCGCCACGCATCTGCTGCAGGCCGGCTACGACATACGCACGGTGCAGGAACTGCTCGGACACGCGGATGTCAGCACGACGATGATCTATACGCACGTGCTGAAGGTGGGCGGCATGGGGGTGCGCAGTCCATTGGACGCGCTGACGAACGGGTCGGCGTTGCCGTCGCGAACGCTCGAGATGATGCCGCCGGCATCGCTACCGATCACGCGATGGACTTGCCGCGAAGCGCCGCCGAAGTACGCGGCGCGCCATTGAACGCAATCTCGGCGTCTTCGAACGTCAGTGTCGAACGTACCTGCCAGACATTGGGCCCATTTCCCGTCGACGCGAGTGTCTGCTTTCACCGAAATCGAGATGTAAGCGCGAGCGGTTCGTTGTGGGCGAGTCGAGGCAGTGCGGATTTTCAACTTGCTCGCCGCAAGCCGGTCATGCGTCAGCGTCCATGGATAGGAATTGGGACGGCTTCTCGAACGGCCGGTCATGGCCGAACTCGACCATCGACCCGCCCGCGCGTCGGCCCCGCAAGGCGAGCTGGCTTCAACGAGCCGAGGTCCTGAATTGCCAGACCAAGCTCTTCAGCGACTGAATGCAATCGCTTCTCGCGCGTCAACAGGCGAGCCCCATCGGTCAGAGCCACGGACGCCAACAGATGTACGTCGATATATCCGATGCCTCTACCGTGAAGACCGTGGCGCTCAATGAACCCGAGCGCCTCGTCGTTGTCCGCCACAACAACGGTCGGAAGTGCCTGCAGCAGTTCGAGATTCAGCCAACGGTCGGCCAGGTTTCCACAGCCGATCTCGCCGACCACAAACGAGTGCATGACCATGCCGCTGCCTTCAGGCAGTTCGGCGAACTGCCGCTCGCCCCGACGCAAGTGGTCGACCCGGACCGATGTGTCGACAAGGATCAAGAGGCGGAGCCCTGGCGTCGGCGGGGTGGCGCTTTCAGCTCCCGCTGAGTCCCGCCGAGCCGCGCGAGGCGTCTGGCACTCCCGCGTCCGATGAGGGCTTTCAAACCCTAGCGCACCACGGCCGACCGGTCGGCGGAACCGGCCAGCCTGGCGGCCTTGGCGAGCAATTCATCGTCGATGTCGATCGTCGTGCGCATACGCGACAGCCTCCAGCGGAGGCGTCGTCAGAGCGAACCGACCACACGTCGAGCAGCGGCCGATCCGAGCATCGCGGCTTTCTGGCAACAGCGGATTAGGCCAGGCGACCGGGCGAGAAACGCCGGCTGCCGGACGCCGAGTCCCGACGCCCGAACGCGGGCGCGTGCCCACTTCCTTCGCGCAACCGGATGCGCCTTGCCTCTGGCGCGGCAATGCGGTTGACCTCGGCGCGAGGCGCTCCCGATCCGGTTTGCGCTGATCGCGGGCGGTGCGCCCTGTCACGACGCTCGCCGCGCCACCGCTCGTCGCGGCACCTGTCGACAGGGAAGACGGCAGACCTATTCTTCGATCAGCCCGTTACCTGCATGAAAGCCGCACCGACCATGAACATCTTTTCAACCGGCCGATCGATTGTCCTGGCTGTCGCTGCATTGACGACCTCGACCGCGTTGCATGCACAACGCGTCGACGCGGGCACGGTCCCCGTTCAGGAACGAAACAGCGTCATCGCCGGCCGCTACATTGTGCTGCTGCGACCCGACGTTCCCGATGCGGCGGCGGAAGCGCTGGCCCTTGCCAGCCAGGTCGGCGGCGCGGTCCAGCATGTCTATTCGCATGCCCTCAAGGGTTTCTCGGCCACGTTGCCGGACGGCGCGGCAAGCCAACTACGTAACCGCCCCGGCGTCGTCCTCGTCGAGCAGGACCGCGTGATCAGCCTGGACACCACGCAGAACGGCGCGACCTGGGGGCTGGATCGCATAGACCAAGAGTCTCTGCCGCTCAGCTCCACCTACGAGTACGTCGCGACCGGTGCAGGCGTCCGCGCCTTTGTGATCGATACCGGCATCCGCGCCACGCACACCGATTTCGGCGGCCGTGTGCAGCCGGGCTATACGGCAATTTCGGACGGCAATGGCACGAACGACTGCAACGGTCACGGCACACACGTCGCCGGCACCATCGGCGGCCTGACGTGGGGCGTGGCCAAGGCGGCGCAGTTGGTTCCGGTGCGGGTGCTCAACTGCCAGGGATCGGGAACCACCAGCGGCGTGATCGCCGGCGTCGACTGGGTGGCCGCCCAGACCGAGCGGCCGGCGGTGGCCAATATGTCGCTCGGTGGCGGCGCCTCGAGCTCGCTCGACGCCGCGGTGGCCGGCGCCGTCGGCAAAGGCGTCACCATGGTCGTTGCTGCGGGCAACAGCAATGCCAACGCCTGCAACTACTCGCCCGCACGCGAGCAAAGCGCCGTCACTGTCGGGGCGACCACCAGTTCGGACGCGCGGGCGAGCTACTCGAACTACGGGTCCTGCGTCGATCTATTCGCGCCAGGCAGCAGCATCAGGTCGGCCTGGTCCACGAGCGACACGGCAACCAACACCCTCAGCGGCACGTCGATGGCATCGCCTCACGTTGCCGGGGTCACCGCCCTGATCCTCGAGCGCACGCCAACGGCCTCGCCCGCGGCGGTGTGGGACTTCATGCGATCGACCGCCTCGGTCAACAAGCTCAGCGCCATCGGCACGGGCTCGCCCAACCTGCTCGTTTACTCGCTCGGTGAGGCAGGCGTGACCGAGCCGCCGGCGGTGGCTGTCGCGGTCGACGACCTGACGGGACGGGCGATCGTGTCGAAGCGCAACTGGAAGGCCGAAGCGACGGTGACGATCAAGAACCTCGGCGATGGCTCGCCGGTCGGCGGCGCCACGGTCAGCGTGACGTTCAACCCGGGCGGCACGTCGAGTTGCATCACCAGCGCGCCCTCCGGCGCGTGCACCGTTGCCAGCGGCACGCTGAAGAGCACGGTGTCGAGCACGAAGGCCGCCGTGACCGCCGTTTCCGGGACAGGGATGACCTACAGCAGTTCCACCAACGACGTCTCGGAGATCACGATCACCAAGTAAGACGGGGCGCCGTTCAGCCGGCGAACGCGCAAGCAAGAGGAAGCCCGCCGTGGTGGCGGGTTTCCTCTTTCTGGGCGTTCCCGCAATCGGTTCGGCCGCGCTGCAATCCCGGCCGATCAATGCGGCTGCCGTTGCTGCAAATTGCTGGCTGCTCTGCGGGTCCTGTTCGATTGGCCGGTCATGGCCGACCCGATCCATCGGCGCGACGGCGCCGGGCCGGCCTTGGCCCCGGGACCGCGTTATTCTATTTCTCTTTCAATAGATCAATAATAGTCATGTCTCAACCGATGGCA
>CAZDXQ010000097.1:0-4212 GCA_964509545.1 uncultured Burkholderiaceae bacterium
GAACCTGTGACCCCTGCCGTGTGAAGGCAGTGCTCTACCGCTGAGCTAACCACCCCGCCATTTTCGAGGCGCGAAGTTTACATGAGGGCGGCGCGCCTAGAATCGTCATTGCATGAACCTTGCACGCAGCCTTCTTCGCAGTGCGCAGCGGCTGCCCGGCCAGCCGGCAGTCATCGAGCGCGACCGCGTCGAGTACTCCTACGCGCTGCTGGCGCGGCGCGTGCTGGCGCTGGCCGGCGCATTGCGCACGCGCTTCGGCATCATGCCCGGCGAGCGGGTCGGCCTGCTGATGCGCAACAACGCCGCCTACGTCGAACTGCTTTATGCGTGCTGGGCGGCCGGTGCGGCGGCGATCCCGATCAACATCAAGCTGCATCCGAAGGAAGCCGCCTTCATCCTCGATGACGCCGGCGCGCGCCTGTGCTTCATCACCGACGACGTCGACAGTCGCGCGCTCGACGCCGCGCGCAGCGGCGCGACGACCTTCATCGACGTCGACTCTCGTGACTACCGGGCGCTGGCGCACGAGTCGCCCGCCGCCGTGGCCGAGGTCGCCGACGACGACGTGGCGTGGCTGTTTTACACCAGCGGCACGACCGGGCGGCCGAAGGGCGTGATGCTGACGCACCGCAACCTGCTGGCGCTGACCTTGAACTACCTCGCCGACGTCGACGCCGCCGCGGTGGGCGAGCACCTGCTGCATGCGGCGCCGATGTCGCACGGCTCCGGCCTGTACATCCTGCCCAACGTCGCCGCCGCCGCCACGCAGCTCGTACCGGCCTCGCGCGGCTTCGACGTCGACGAGATCGACGAGATCCTGGCGCTGGTGCCGAAGGTCAAGCTGTTCGCCGCGCCGACGATGGTGATGCGCCTGGTCGACGGCGCGAAGAGCCACGCCCAGGGCCTGAAATCGCTGATCTACGGCGGCGGACCGATGTACGTGGCCGACTGCCTGCGCGCCCTCGATCGCTTCGGGCCGAGACTGACCCAGATCTACGGCCAGGGCGAGGCGCCGATGACGATCACCGTCCTGCCGGCCGCAGAGCACGTCGACGACCACGACGGACGCAGGCTGGCGCGCCTGGCGTCTGTCGGGCGGGCGCAGACCGGCGTCGACCTGGCCGTGCTCGATGCGCAGGACCAACCGGTCGCCAGCGGCGAGACCGGTGAAGTGGCGGTGCGCGGCGACATGGTGATGGCAGGTTACCTGCACAACGCCGAGGCCACGGCGAAGACGCTGGCCCACGGCTGGCTGCACACCGGCGATCTCGGCCGTCTCGATGCGCAGGGCTACCTGACACTGGTTGACCGCAGCAAGGATCTGATCATCTCCGGCGGCTCGAACATCTACCCGCGCGAGGTCGAGGAAGTGCTGCTGCGCCACCCGCAAGTGCGCGAAGCCGCGGTGATCGGTCTGCCCGACGCCGAGTGGGGCGAGATCGCGGTAGCAGTGCTCGCCGCGCGGTCCGGCATGCCGCCGACCGAAGCCGAACTCGACGCCCTTTGCCTGCAGCACATTGCCCGCTTCAAGCGGCCGAAGCGCTACGTGTTCGTCTCCGAACTGCCGAAGAACGCGACCGGCAAGGTGCTCAAACGCGAGCTGCGCGAACAGCTCGCCGGCAAAGGCTGAAGAACGCGCTTGCGCGCACTCGCGACGGCACCGCGGCGACGCCTCAACCGGCCGTGCTGGTCGCGCGCCGCCACACGGCACCGCCCTTGCAATGTTTGTCCAGCCGATCGAGCACCGCTTCATGCAGGGCGGCTTCCGCCGCGCTGGCGGCAAGCACGCGCAGCCGTGTCGGATCGAGCGGCGCCGAATCGATTGCCGTGCCGCCCGTTTCCAGTTCGATGACCAGGCTGTCCTGGCCGCGCGTCATCGACAGGTAGACCTCGGCCAGCAGGCCGGCGTCGAGCAGCGCGCCGTGCAGCGTGCGATGGCGGTTGGACACGCCGTAGCGCTCGCACAGCGCATCGAGCGAATTGCGCTTGCCCGGATGCAGCTCGCGCGCCAGCGTCAGCGAGTCCGTCACCTTGGCGCAGTGCTCGGCGAAGGGCGGCCGCGCCAGCTTTTTCAGCTCCTCGTCGAGGAACTCGAGATCGAAGCTGGCGTTGTGGATGATGACCTCGGCGCCGCCGACAAAGGCCAGCAGTTCGTCAACGATCTCGGCGAACTTCGGCTTGTCCTCGAGGAAGTGCTTCGTCAGGCCGTGCACGGCAAGCGCGCCCTCGTCGCTGTCGCGCTCCGGATTGACATAGTGGTGCAGCCTGCGGTCGGTGATGCGGCGGCCGACGATCTCGATGGCGCCGACCTCGATGATCCGGTGCCCCTCACGCGCCGACAGACCCGTCGTTTCGGTGTCGAGCACGATTTGCCGCATACGCTGCCTACTCGGCGGCAGCGCCGGTGGGCGCGACCGTTTCCCGCGCGCCAGGCCTGCGGCGCTCGACGAGTTGCCGCATGATCGTGTACATGATCGGCACCACGTAGAGCGTGAGCACGGTGCCGAGCAGCAGCCCCCCGACGATCACCCAGCCGATCTGCCTGCGGCTCTCGGCGCCGGCGCCGACCGACATCGCCAGCGGCACCGCGCCGAGCACCATGGCACCGGTGGTCATCAGGATCGGCCGCAGCCGCAGCTCGGCGGCGTGCTTCACGGCCGAGAACATCTCCTCGCCGCGGTGACGCAGCTGCTCGGTGAACTCGACGATCAGGATGCCGTGCTTGGTGATCAGGCCCACCAGCGTGATCAGCCCGATCTGGCTGTAGATGTTCAGCGTCCCGCCGGTGGCCCACAGCGCCAGCAGGGCGCCGGTCATCGACAGCGGCACCGACAGCATGATCACGAACGGATCGGCAAAGCTCTCGAACTGCGCCGACAGCACCAGGCAGATGAAGACCAGCGCCAGCACGAAGGTCAGATAGATACTGCCGCGGTTGTCGCGGAACTCGCGCGAGATGCCGTCCAGATCGGTGGCCGCCGACGGCGGCAGCACCCTTCTGGCGGTGGCGTCCATCACCGGCAGCACGTCGCCGAGGGTGTAGCCCGGCGCCACCTGGCCGCTCACCGTCACCGCGCGCAGCCGCTGGAAGTGGTTCAGCGACTGCGGGCTGACGCCCTCGATCACGTCGACCACGTTGGCCAGCTGCACCATCGAGCCGTCGCGGGCGCGCACGTAGATGTCGCTGATGTCGTTCGGCCGGGTGCGGTCGCGTGGCGCCACCTGCACGATCACGTCGTACTGCTCGCCGTCGCGCTTGAAGCGCGTGACCTGGCGGCCGCCGAGCATCGTCTGCAGCGTCAGGCCGACCGTCTGCACCGACACCCCGACGTCGGACAGTTTGTCGCGATTCACGGCCACGCGCAGTTCGGGCGTGTTCAGCCGCAGGTCCGAGGTCAGGTTCTGCACGCCGGGATACTTCGCCATCTCGGCCAGGAACTGACTGACGATGCGGTCGAGTTCCGGATAGGGCACCTGCGCCATGATCACGTACTCGATCGGCAGCTGCCGCGGCGACTGGCCCAGCGACGGCGGATTGACGGCGAAACCGATCACCCCCGGCAGGGTGGCGAACTTCTGGTTCAGCTCGCGGGCGATGTCCTGCTGTTTGCGGTTGCGCTGCTCCCACGGCTTCAGCCGCAGGATGGCGTTGCCGAACTCCACCGTCGGGAAGCCGGCGATGGCATTGAAGGCGGCGGCGTCCTCGATTCCGGCGTAGTAGTTCTCCACCGCGCGCAGTGCCTCCGAGGTGGCGTCGACGGTCGATCCCGGCGCGCCCTGAAGGCGGCCGAAGATCACCCCGCGGTCCTCCAGCGGGGCGAGTTCCGACGGGATCAGCTTGAAGAGCCACCCGCCGGCGGCGACCACGACGAGCCAGCCGGCGAGCACCGTCCAGCGGTGCTGAAGCACCCAGGCCAGCGAGCGCGTGTAGCCGCGCGTCAGGCCGGTGAGGAAGCGGTCGATCCCGCGGTAGACGGCGCCGTGCTTGGTCTCGTGGCGCAGCAGCTTGCTGCACATCATCGGGCTGAGCGTCAGGGCGACGAACCCGGAGACCAGCACCGCGCCCGCAAGCGCCAGGGCGAACTCGATGAACAGCCGCCCGGTGCGGCCGGTGGAAAACGCCAGCGGCGCGAACACCGCCACCAGCGTCAGCGTCATCGCGATGACGGCGAAGCCGATCTCCTTGGTGCCCTTGATCGCCGCCTCGACGCG
>CAZDXQ010000098.1:0-4033 GCA_964509545.1 uncultured Burkholderiaceae bacterium
GAGCTGACCTACACCGCGCACGACCTCAAACCCTGGGCCGAGGCGCTGGGCCACGACGGCCCGCCGTTTGCGTTCGACCCCGACCGCCGCGCCCGGCTGCGCGCCGAGCTCGACGCCTACTACGCGCGGCTCTATGGCCTCGCGCGCGAAGACCTCTGCTACATCCTCGACCCCGCCTCGGTGATGGGCGAGGGCTACCCGTCGGAAACCTTCCGCGTGCTGAAGCAGAACGAGGAACGGGAGTTCGGCGAGTACCGCACGCAGCGGCTCGTGCTGGAGGCGTGGGACCAACTTACCCGTGAGGAGTGACCCGTGCTGACCGAACTGCGTATCCAGAACTTCAAGGCGTGGCGGGACACAGGCTCGGTGCGCATGGCGCCGCTGACGGTGATCTTCGGCGCCAACAGCGCCGGCAAGAGCAGCCTAGGGCATCTACTGCTGGCGCTCAAGCAAACCGCGCGGCTGGCCGACCGCAAACGCGCGCTGCACTTGGGTGACCTGCAATCCGACATCGACCTCGGCACCTTCTCCGATTGCCTCTATGGGCACGACCTGAAGGCCAAGCTCATCTTCACTCTGGGCTGGAAGCCGCCCTCGCCGTTGACCCTGCGCGATCCGCTGGCACCGGCGAGCTACACCGGCAATGCCGTTCGGTTGCAGTCGAGACTGCGGGCCGATCCACGCGGGTTGCCAGCCCTAGATGCATTCCGTTACGAGTTGCTCCAAGACGGCGTCAAAAACCTAAGTGTCGACCATGGCCTCGACGATGCCGGCAAACCGTTCCTCAGGGTTGACCCGATGCGGCTGGTGCACGCTCAGGGCCGCAAGTGGGGCATCGAGCCGCCGGAGAAGTTCTACCGCTTCTCGGACGTGACACTGGCCCGCTACCAGAACGCCGATGCGCTGGCGCAGCTGCCGCTGGAAGTCGAGCGCCTGCTCGACGGCTTGATCTATCTCGGCCCGCTGCGCGAGCCGCCGCGCCGGACCTATCACTGGGCAGGCGACACGGTGCCCGACGTGGGGGTGCGCGGCGCCTACGCGATTGCAGCGCTCTTGGCCGCCACTGACTCTGGACGGGAGCTCAACCGTGGCAAGAGGCAACACCGCCAGCGCTTCGATGCCTTCATCGCCGCCTGGCTCAAGGACCTTGGCGTGATCGACAGCTTCGCCGTGCGCCCGATCGCCAAGGGGCGCAAGGAGTACGAGGTGGTGGTGCGCACGCGTGCGAGCGCGCCGGAGGTCAAGCTCACCGACGTGGGCTTCGGCGTCTCACAGGTGCTGCCCGCGCTGGTGCAGGCGTTCTACGCCCCGCCACTCAGCACGGTGTGGATGGAGCAGCCGGAGATCCACCTGCATCCGCGCGTACAGGCCGAGCTTGCCGACGCCTTCATCAGCGCCGTGCAGGCGTATGAGGGCGGCCGCCCGCGCGGCGTGCAGCTCGTCATCGAAAGCCACTCGGAGCACTTTCTGCTGCGTCTGCAACGCCGCGTGGCCGAGGGGTCGCTCACGCCCGACGAGCTTGCCGTCTATTTCGTGCGTGACAGTAAAGAGGGGGCAGCGCTCGAGGAACTCAAGGTCGAAATGTTCGGCGAGATCGAGAACTGGCCCGAGGGCTTCTTCGGCGACGATCTCGGCGAGATCGCGGCACGCACCCAGGCCGCCATGAAGCGGCGCATCGCGGAGGCGGGGACCGATCGTGGCTGAGGTCGTGGTGGACACCAACGTGCTGCTGGTCGCCAGCCAGCGCCATGACGACGTGTCGCCCGACTGCGTGCAGTCGTGCGTCGAACGCCTGCTGCGCATCCGACGCACGGAGCGCGTCGTCATCGACGATGCGTTCCGGATCCTGGGCGAATACCAGAACCGGCTCGACGCCAACAAAGGCAAGGGGACCGGCGAGGCCTTTCTCAAGTGGGTGCTGCAAAACCAGGCCAACTCCAATCGTGTGCATCGGGTCACGTTGACCGAGCGCGCACAAGACGAGTATGACGAGTTTCCCGATCGGGCCTTGGCTGCCGCGTTCGACCCGCCCGACCGCAAGTTTGTTGCCGTGGCCCATGCGCACCCCAACAAACCAACCGTGCTGCAAGGCACGGACAGCAAGTGGCTACGCTGGCATGACCGGCTGCAAGAGCACGGCGTCCGCGTCGAGTTTCTGTGCCCGACGGACATTTGCCGCTTCTTCGAGGCCAAGTTTCCGGGCGAGCCCGTGCCGCCATTGCCGTGAGTAACTTCTTTCGCTTCCCGCACACGCCGCACCTGGCATGGCTCGGCTTGGGCACGCCGCGCGACGACAAGGTGCTCGCGGCCGACGAGGCGGCTGCCCTGCTCGCAGGCGAGGTGGAGGTCGAGGAAAAGCTGGACGGCGCGAACCTCGGTGTTTCCCTGGCCGAGGACGGCACGCTGCGGTTGCAGAACCGGGGTCAATACCTGCACCCGCCGTTCGCGGGTCAGTTCCAGCGCCTGGGCGGCTGGATCGCGTCGCACGAGCAGGCGTTACGAAGCCACCTGCCGCAGGGTCTCATCGTCTTCGGCGAATGGTGCGCCGCCCGGCACTCGGTGGCGTACGACCGGCTGCCGGACTGGTGGCTCGTCTTCGACGTTTACGACCTTTCCCAACAGCGCTTCTTCAGCACCGCCCGGCGCGATGCGCTGGCCGCGCGGATGGGCCTTGCGGTGGTGCGAGAGGTCTCGCGCGGTCGCACGACGCTGACGGAGCTGACCACTCGATTGCGTGCCGAGCCGAGTCGCTACCACGCAGGCCCGGTCGAGGGCTTCGTGATCCGCAAGGAGACCTCGGACTGGCTGCTCGCCCGCGCGAAGCTCGTTCACCCGGAGTTCGTGCAGGCCATCGACGAACACTGGCGGCGGCGGCGCATGGAATGGAATCGGCTCGAGCACGGCGCGCCCCAGGCGCCTGCGCGGGTGAGCCGGACATGAACGTCCTGGAGCGTGCTTTGGTGGAAAAAGCCGGCCGCGAGCACGGCTGGGAGAACGTGCTCGAGAGTGTCGAGGCCCGCGTCGTGCTCGCCTCGGCGCGCCACCGGGGGCGCGCGACGGTCATTGCTGCAAGCGGCAGCGGCGGGTGGGTGGTGACACTTCCGGAAGGAGGGCTCGTTCGCGAGCTGGCCCGCAGCCTGCCGGGCCTCGCCAACGGCCACGGCGGTTTCGATGCGCCAGACATCGACGCGCTGGCCGCACTGCTGCGCCGTGCGGCGGAGCTTGCGCTGGCGCTGCCCGACCAGGCGGCCCGCACGTTTCGCGAGCGCGCGGCGCAAGCGCTCGCGAGCGTCGCGGACAAGGGAACGGAAGTCGAGCGGCTCACGCGCCAGCGCGTGGGACAAGACGTCTTCCGCGAGGCGTTGCTCGACTACTGGGGCGGCGCCTGTGCCGTGACGGCGCTGGCCTTGCCCGACGTGCTGCGGGCCAGCCACGCGAAGCCCTGGGCCGACTGCACCAGCGACGAGGAGCGGCTGGACGTCTTCAATGGCTTTCTCCTCGTCGCGCACCTCGACGCGTTGTTCGATCGGGGCCTGATCACCTTCGATGCGGGCGGCGATCTGGTCATCGGCCCGCGCCTGTCCGCCGAACACCGTGCGTCGCTGCATCTGAACGAGGGGCTGCGCCTGCGTTGGGTGGCGCCGGAGCATCTGCCGTTCCTGCGGTGGCATCGGGAGCACGTTTTTCGGGGCTGAGACGTTGCGCACTCGCCAACCGATACGGGAGCCTGGCCGAGGCCCACCGCAGACGGTACGGCCTGAGCCACAGCCTTTCGCGGCGAATGCGCGGCGACCTGTCGCGCGACTCGCTCGACCGCTTTGAGGGCACACCCATCGAGTAGCTCGTCTCCAACGCACCGCCCGTGTTCAACGAAAGTATCAGCGCCATCGCGCGACAGCGCACCGCGGCTTTCGAGTTCATGATCGAGCCGATCCTTGCACCGGGTCGTTGACTGTGTTGGGGCGCTTGCTCGGTGGTCCCTTCCCTTCGTTCGGTCGGCAGGGCATCGTCATTCGGTGTCGTCTCTTCAGGT
>CAZDXQ010000099.1:0-3902 GCA_964509545.1 uncultured Burkholderiaceae bacterium
CGGTCGAGGAACGGCACCTCGTTGAACAGCATGGTGAGGTTGGCGGCGATTCTGGGCATAAGCTCCCCTTGGTGCTGGTTTGCGATCGGTCGCGGTCACCCGCAGTGTCATCCCTGCGCAAGCGCGGATCCAGTGTCGTTGAACGACGCGTCGCTGGGTTCCCGCTCCCCGCCGGCGCGGGGACAAGTTCGCGGGTACGGCACCGCTTTAGCGCGAGCGGTCGCCAGTTATTGCTGCAGCATAAGCTGCTTCATTCCAGCAGCCCGGCCAGTTCGAGGCCCTTGCGGCCTTCGGGATGGCGGCAGTCGATCTCCTCGAATTCGATCACGTTGTCGATTTCGGTGCCCATCGCGATGTTGGTCACCCTCTCCAGAATGCACTCGACCACCACCGGCACACGATACTGCTGCGCCATCTCCCGCGCCTGCCGCAGCGCGCCTTCCAGCTTCTCCGGTTCGGTCACGCGCAGCGCCCTGCAGCCAAGCCCTTCGACCACCTTGCAGTGGTCGACCCCGTAGCCGCGCAGATCGCTGTCCTCGGCGATGTTCTGGTTCTCGAAGGCGAGCTGGACGCAGAAGTCCATCTCGAAGTTGCGCTGCGACTGGCGGATCAGTCCGAGGTAGCTGTTGTTCACCAGCACCTGCACGTACGGCAGGCGGAACTGGGCGCCGACGGCCAATTCCTCGATCAGGAACTGGAAGTCGTAGTCGCCCGACAGCCCGACCACCTGCCGGGTCGGGTCGGCGGCGACCACGCCGAGCGCCGCCGGAATCGTCCAGCCCAGCGGCCCGGCCTGGCCGCAGTTGATCCACTGCCGCGGCCCGTAGACGTGCAGGAACTGCGCGCCAGCGATCTGCGACAGGCCGATCGTCGTCACGTAGGTCGTGTCGCGGCCGAAGACCTTGTTCATCTCCTCGTAGACGCGCTGCGGCTTCATCGGCACGTTGTCGAAGTGCGTCTTGCGCAGCATCAGCCGCTTGCGCTCGGCGCAGCGCGCAGCCCAGTCGGAGTAATCTCGCAGTTGGCCGGCGCTCTTGCGTTCGCGCGCGACTTCGACGAACAGTTGCAGCGCCGCCTTCGCGTCGCTGACGATGCCGTAATCGGGCATGAACACGCGGCCGATCTGCGTCGGCTCGATGTCCACGTGCACGAACCTGCGGCCCTTGGCGTAGACCTCGACCGATCCGGTGTGCCGGTTGGCCCAGCGATTGCCGATGCCGAGCACGAAGTCGGAGGCCAGCATCGTCGCGTTGCCGTAGCGGTGCGAGGTCTGCAGCCCGCACATGCCGGCCATCAGCGGATGGTCGTCGGGGATCGAGCCCCAGCCCATCAGCGTCGGGATCACCGGCACGCCGGTGAGTTCGGCGAACTCGACCAGCAGTTCCGCCGCATCGGCATTGATGATGCCGCCGCCGGCGACGATCAGCGGCTTTTCGGCCGCGGCCAGCATGTCGAGCGCCTTTTCGATCTGCCGGCGGGTAGCCGCCGGCTTGTACACCGGCAGCGGCTCGTAGGTCTCGACGTCGAACTCGATCTCGCCCATCTGCACGTCGAACGGCAGATCGATGAGCACCGGCCCCGGACGGCCCGAGCGCATCAGATGGAAGGCCTGCTGGAAGACCCTCGGCACCTGCGCCGGCTCGCGCACGGTGACCGCCCACTTGGTGACCGGCCGGGCGATCGACTCGATATCGACCGCCTGGAAGTCCTCCTTGTGCAGGCGCGCCCGCGGTGCCTGGCCGGTGATGGCGAGGATCGGAATCGAGTCGGCCTGCGCCGAGTAGAGCCCGGTGATCATGTCGGTGCCCGCCGGGCCCGAGGTGCCGATGCACACACCGATGTTTCCGGCGCGGGCGCGCGTGTAGCCCTCGGCCATGTGCGAGGCCGCCTCCACATGCCGGGCGAGGATGTGCGTGATGCTGTCGCGCCGGCGCAGCGCCGAGTACAGCGGGTTGATCGCCGCGCCGGGCACGCCGAAGGCGGTATGCACGCCCTCGCGTTCCATCACGAGCACAGCCGCTTCGGCGGCTTTCATCCGAGCCATCGTTTCCTCCTGCGGTAGCCAAACGAGCAGATGCCGTGCACTGTAGGCAGTGGCGGCCGGCCGCGGAACGGCAGCGCTGGCGATAACACCTATTCCGTGCTGGAATAGGTGACCGCAGGATCAATTCGAGCGCTCTCCCATGGATCGGATCGCCGGCTGGCAGCTTTTCGTGCGCGCCGCCGAAAGCGGCAGCTTCTCGAAGGCGGCGCGCGACCTGAACCTGACCCAACCCACGGTCACCAAGCACGTGGCGGCGCTGGAGAAGCAACTCGGCGCGCGGCTGCTCAATCGCAACACGCGCGGGCTGAGCCTCACCGAAGTCGGCGCGCTGTACTACGACAAGTGCAAGGACATCCTCGAGCGGATCGAGGAGGCCGACGACATCGCCAACACGCGCCAGGGGCAGGTGCGCGGCACGCTGCGCATCGGCACCTCGGTCGCCTTCGGCCGGCGCGTGATCACGCCGCTGGTGCTGGAGTTCATGAAGCGGCACCCGGCGCTGCGCATCGACCTGTCGTTCGAGGACACCTACGTGGACCTCGTGGCGCGCGGCATCGATGTCGCGGTCCGCATGGGCAAGCTGGCCGACTCGTCGCTCGGCGCGCGCTATCTCGGCACCAATCCGTGGATGATGGTCGCCACGAAGGCGTACCTGAAGAAGCACGGCACGCCGCGGTCTCCGGCCGATTTGGCGCGGCACAACGTGCTGATCTACAGCACCGTGCTCGGCGACGACCGGCTGCACTTCGTCGCCGCCAATGGCCGGCCGCTGACGGTGGCCGTGCACGGCAGCCTGCGCGCCAACAACCTGTCGACGATCCTCGACGCGGCGCAGGCGCACATGGGCCTGGCCGCCCTGCCCTGCTATGTCGCCGCCGCATCGATCGACGCCCGCAGGGTCGTCAGCGTGCTCGACGACTACGCGCTGCCGGCGCAGGAAATCCACGCCGTCTACGCATCGCCGCGGCAGGTGCCGGCGAAAGTCACGACGCTGATCGCCTACCTGCAGGATTTCTTCCAGGGGCCGTGGTGGACTCGGCGGCCGTAGCCGCCGGCGGCGAGGATCGCAGGCTTCAACACTTGCCACGGGGCGACGCCGCAAGCCGGGACCGGCCGGCGCCTCTGTCGCGCCTTGCCCTGCGCCGGCTCACGGGCGCGCGTCGGGCTGCGGTAGGCGCAACGGTTTTCTTTGCGCGGCGTCAACGATCGCGCGGGTCCGCGCCGCGACCGCGGGCATCGCTTGCGAGAAGTCAGGGATTCTCCGGGGCCAGCCCCGACACTTGCCGACGTGTTCGAAAGGAGATGCCCGTGACCACCCACCTGCGCATGCAATGGCCGTCGGCGGCGGTCAGCCTGCCCACCTTTGCCCGCCACCTCGTGACGCTGGCCAACGAAATCCATTTCGTTGAAATCGGCCTCGACGCCGCGCCCGCCTCGCGCTTTGCCGCAGCCAAGGACACGGTCAGCAGCGTCCGTCGCGCGCTCGAGGACGCGATGGAAACCGACGCCGCGCAGGAGCAGGAAGAAATCGCGGCCCGCCTGTCGGCATTGCTGCATGCGCTCGACGACGACGGCCTGTCGCTGGAGGCGAGCGTCGAGCAGCGCACCGTCGAGGGCGCCGACGGTGTCCGGCGCATCGATGTCCTGAGCATCGTCGTCGAGCAGCGCGCACCGTGCGAGCCGCAGGTCGCCGCGGCGGGCCGCCAGACGGCGCGCAGCTTCGCCTGACCGAAGAGGCGGCAGCACCGGCCCGCTCGCGGTGCCGCGGCCGAATGGCGGCGCCGCCGGGGCGCCGTGCCTAGCCCGAACTTTGACCCGCCGAATGAGCCGGAACCCGCGTGTGGCATGGGTTTCGGCC
>CAZDXQ010000100.1:0-3789 GCA_964509545.1 uncultured Burkholderiaceae bacterium
GCAGCTCGCGGCACTATCGATCCTGCTGAAGGGGTTTTGAGATAGGTTCTAGTCGTCAGGATGCGTTGCCCGCACGAGGCGCGGCGAAGGCCTGCTCGAGGCGGCGCTTGTCCCAGCCCGGCGCCAGCAGTTCGACGAACGCGTAGACGAAGCCGCGCAGGTAGGCGCCGCGCTTGACCGCCAGCCGCGTCACGTTGGTGCCGAACAGGTGGCCGCAGGGCAGAACGACCAGCGGCTCGGTGCGCGGATCGGCGGCCACGCCGGCGACGATGCCCACGCCCATGCCGGTGGCCACGTAGGTCTTGATCACGTCGGCGTCGATCGCCTCGAGCACGATCGACGGCTCGATGCCGGCCGCGGCGAACGCGGCGTCGATGCGGCTGCGGCCGGAGAAATGCGCCTCGTAGGTGACGATCGGATGCCGGGCGAGGTCTTTCAACGTGAGCTTGCCCGGCGTCTTCTGCAGCTTCGCCAGCGCATGCTCCGCCGGCACCAGCGCCACGTGCTGCCATTCGTAGATCGGGATCGACACCAGCGCGCCGGCCTCGGCCAGTGATTCGGTGGCCAGCCCGACGTCGGCCTGGCCGTGGGCCACCATCGACACGATCGTCGGCGGATCGGCCTGCAGCAGCTTCAGACGGACCTGCGGAAACTTCCGCGCGAACTGCTGCACGACCGGCGGAAGCACGTAGCGCGCCTGCGTATGGGTGGTGGCCACGCGCAGGGTGCCCGACGGCGCGCCGGCATAATCGCGCGCCATCTTCTTCAGGTCGTCGACCTCCTTCATGATCCGCTCGGCCGCATCGAGCACCTGCTGACCGGGCGGGGTCACGCCGAGGATGCGCTTGCCCTGGCGGGCGAGGATCGGTACGCCGAGCTCGCCCTCCAGTTCGATGATCGCCTTGCTGATGCCGGGCTGCGAAGTGTGCAGCGCGCGCGCCGCCAGCGTGATGTTGAACTTGTGCCGCGCGGCCTCGCGCAGGAAGCGGAACTGCTGCAGGTTCATGGCCGTCTCCGGGTGCGGGCCGCAGTATACGAACGCAGGGACGGTTCGGCGCGATCGACGCCCTGACCACAAGATGTTGCGCCTGCTGCCGCGGTGCACACAACATTTGGCAGAATTGGCGCAAATCAAAGTCGGCGTCGGCGTTATTCGCTGCAATGCCCGCCCGACTGCCTATACTGCTTTCCCCGCTTCCGAAACGCCCGCGTCCGCCGCTGCAGGAGTGCCCGCATGAAACTCGATCCCGCCCAGCAACTTCTCGACGAACAGCCGATCTCGGTGGACGTTCTGCTGGAGAAGTACGCCAAGAGCGGCGAGAAATCCGCCGACGACGTGCGCCGGCGCGTCGCCCGCGGACTGGCCGCGGTCGAGCCGCCGCACCTGCGTGCCGAATGGGAAAAGCGCTTCTTCGACGCCATGGTCGACGGCTTCATCCCCGGCGGCCGGGTCAATTCGGCCGCCGGCACCGAGATCGCCGCCACGCTGATCAACTGCTTCGTGCAGCCGGTGGGCGATGCGATCACCACCTCGCGCAACGGCCTGCCGTCGATCTACGGCGCGCTGGCGCAGGCCGCCGAGACGATGCGCCGCGGCGGCGGCGTCGGCTACGACTTCTCCAACATCCGGCCGAAGGGCGCCTTCGTCGCCGGCACGCACTCGCGCGCCAGCGGCCCCATCTCGTACATGCGCGTCTTCGACAAGAGCTGCGAGACGCTCGAATCGGCCGGCAGCCGGCGCGGCGCGCAGATGGGGATGATGCGCTGCGACCATCCCGACATCGAGGAGTTCATCCACGCCAAGCGCGACGGCTCGCTGTCGAACTTCAACATGAGCGTCGCGGTCACCGATGCCTTCATGCGGGCCGTGGAAGGCGACGGCGAGGTCGAACTGTGGCACAAGGAAAAGCCGTTCGACCTCGACGGCGCCTATCAGCGGGCCGACGGCAACTGGGTCTACCGCAAGCTGCGCGCGCGCGAACTGTTCGACCAGATCATGCAGTCGACCTACAACCACGCCGAGCCCGGCGTGGTCTTCATCGACCGCGTCAACCAGGACAACAATCTGTCCTACTGCGAGACGATCTCGGCGACCAACCCATGCGGCGAGCAGCCGCTTCCGCCCTACGGCTGCTGCTGCCTCGGCTCGATCAACCTGACCCGCTTCGTCATCGATCCGTTCGGCGAGAACGCCGCGTTCGATTTCGCCCGCTTCCAGACGGTGGTGCGGGTGGCGATCCGGGCGCTGGACAACGTGCTCGACGCCACGCTGTGGCCGCTGCCGGAGCAGCAGCAGGAGGCGGCGAACAAGCGCCGCGTCGGGCTGGGCTTCACCGGCCTGGGCAACACGCTCACCATGCTTGGCCTGCGCTACGACAGCGAGCCGGCGCGGGCCATGGCCGGCGACATCGCGCGCAAGATGCGCGATGCGGCCTACGACGCGTCGGCGGACCTGGCGCTGGAGAAGGGTCGCTTCCCGCTGTTCGACGCCGACCGCTTTCTCGCCGCGCCGCACTGCGCCAGCCGCCTGCCCGAAACGCTGCAGGCCAAGATCCGCAGCCAGGGGCTGCGCAACTCGCACCTGCTGTCGATCGCGCCGACCGGAACCATCTCGCTCGCCTTCGCCGGCAATGCCTCAGGCGGCATCGAACCGACGTTCTCGTGGACCTATATCCGCAAGAAGCGCATGCCCGACGGATCGAAGCAGGAGTACGTGGTCGAGGACTATGCCTACCGTCTGTTCCGGCGCATGGGCGGCGACGCCGACCACCTGCCGCCGGCGTTCGTGCACGCACTGGAGATGAACGCCCTCGATCACATGCGCATGATCGCCGCGGTGCAGCCGTACATCGACGCCGCGGTCAGCAAGACGGTGAACGTGCCCGAGGACTATCCGTTCGATCAGTTCCGGCAGCTGTACTTTGCCGCCTGGAAGGAAGGACTGAAGGGCATCACCACCTACCGGCCGAACAACGTCATCGGCTCCGTGCTCGAGGTGCGCAAGGACGCCGCGGCGGCCGAACCGCAGGACCTGAAGGACGATCCCGACCGCCGCGTGCAGCTCACCTCGACGCCGCAGCCGGCGCTGGCCAGCCTGAAGTGGCCGGGCCGGCCGGACATGGCCGAGGGCAACATGGCCTGGACCTACATGGTCGAGATCCCGCAGCGGCACGAGTCGTTCGCCATTTTCATCGGCCAGACCGGCAGCCCGCCGGTGCCGTTCGAGGTCTGGGTCAACGGCGCCGAGCAGCCGCGCGGCCTGGGCGCGATCGCCAAGACGCTGTCGATGGACATGCGCTCGGAGGACCGCGCCTGGCTGAAGATGAAGCTGGACGCGCTGGCCAAGGCGCGCGACGAAGAAGGTTTCACCATCGCCATGCCGCCGCACGGCAAGCCGGAGTGGCAGAAGGGCGTGGTCGCAGCCTTTTCCAACATCGTGCGCTGGCGCTGCGAGCAACTCGGCGTGTTCCGCGACCTCGAGCAGCAGCTGCTGCCGATCTCGACACCGGTGATCAACGCCCTGTTCAGCAAGAAGGAACCGAAGGCCGGGCCGCTGGGCACGATGAGCTGGACAGTCGACGTCAACAACGCCAACACCGGCGACGACTTCGTGCTCGGCGTCAAGGAGCTGCAGCTGCCCGACGGCAGCCGCCGTCCCTACTCGATCTGGCTGGCCGGCGAATACCCGAAGGTGCTCGACGGCCTGTGCAAGCTCATTTCACTCGACATGCGCGTGGTCGACGCCAACTGGATCGGCCTGAAGCTGAAGAAGCTGCTGAACTTCGGCGA
>CAZDXQ010000101.1:0-3776 GCA_964509545.1 uncultured Burkholderiaceae bacterium
TCGAAGGA
This sequence comes from uncultured Burkholderiaceae bacterium, assembly GCA_964509545.1. GTDB lineage: Bacteria > Pseudomonadota > Gammaproteobacteria > Burkholderiales > Burkholderiaceae_F > JADJWR01. The sequence goes on from CAZDXQ010000101.1 coordinate 9, forward strand.
GCCGCCACCTCAGCTCACCAGTTCAACAATCCGCGGGACATCGCCCCCCCTTGACAGGGTTTCGCCAGAGGGAGCGCGCACATGGCCCGAATTCCAGAGAGCGAACTGCAGCGGCTAAAGGAAGAAATCTCCGTGCGGCGCCTGGTGGAAGCGGCCGGCATCGAGCTCAAACCCAGCGGCAAGGACCAGCTCGGCCGCTGCCCGTTTCACGACGACGCCGAGCCGTCGTTGGTCATCACGCCGGCAAAGAACCTGTGGCACTGCTTCGGCTGCGGCATTGGTGGCGGGCCGATCGACTGGGTGATGAAGAAGAATCGCGTGAGCTTCCGTCATGCCGTCGAACTGCTGCGTGCCCAGCCTTCCTTAGCCGCCGAGGGCGCGTCGCCGGCGCGCATCGCCAAGCTGCCGCCGCCGGTGGCGCTGGATGCCGGCGAGCAAGAGCTGCTCGATCAAGTGATCGGCTTCTATCACCAGACGCTGCTCGCGAGTCCCGAGGCGCTCGCTCGCACGACCGCGAACCCTGGGACTTACCGCTTGGGCGGCAACAACTGCACGAACTTTGTTCGGTCGGTCTTGGAGCAGGCAGGGGTATCGACTCCCGGTTTTCCTGGCCCAAGCCCCTACTTCGAAAGCTTACCCGGCATGCCATGAGTCAGCGCCGATTCGTCGCTCTGGCTGCGGCCATTGGAGTCGCAGTTCCTGTGGTCTGGATGGCCGTCTATTGGGCCTTCCTTCGCGGGAATCCGGCTCTCATCCATTCCGTCAGGTCGGTTGTTCACTTCGATCGGGTGTTGATCGTTCTATGGCCAAGTTGGGTGTTCCTGATCGCCGATCCCGAGGAGCGCAGCGTGGCCATTCCGGCTGTGGCGATTGCCGTCAATGCTTTGTTGTACGGCGTTGTGGGATGGTTCATTTGGTTCGGCCTGAATCGGAAGCGCCTGGTGCTGGCAGGGGTCGCTGCCGCCCTGGTTTTTGGCTGGTACAGCTTGCTGCGCTGGTACGGCGGAGGTTAGCCGCCGACCTCAGGTGCGGGGGTCATGCTTGCTTCTTACTCCGGAGGTCTTCTTGCTCTTGTCTTCAGGCGTGACGAACCCGATGCGTCACCTTCGGGGTCAAGTCTTGCCTCTTGCCTATAGGACGCACTCGCGTCTGGGCGGACAGAAGTGCAAAGCGATCCCATCGGACTGGCGGGGGCATCAATACGTATGCGTATGTCGGAGGGAAGCCGGTCTGCCGCGTTGATCCCTATGGCTTGTTCGACTTGCCTCCGCTGCCTCAAGGGGTGGTGGACTTCTCGGCAGGACTTGGCGATGGTTGTTGCTTGGCACGGGCTCCTACATGCGAGACGCGCTGGGTATCGGTTCGGTCAATACCTGCAGCTGTGCATACAGTGCGGGCAGTTGGACGTCGATGGTCGGTGGCATCGGGCGCATGGCCTACGCTGGCATTGCGAAGGCTGGGTCCATGTTGGCATCGTCTGGCTCGGCTGCCTCCGCATTCCGCAGTGAGTTGAGGAGCTGTATGAGCGCCGGGCTCACGAAGGACATTCGCAAGCCTGACTTGAGCAAGTACGGGTCCGATGATGCGTTGCGTGCGGCAGTAGGCAGGACAAATCTCGGAGTGAATGCGTACGGCGCCGGCGTGGCTGGTGCAGGGGCAATCGGTGGTGGTCCTGGCTGCGGTTGCTGACGAGGTGGCCATGAAAACATTTCCTGCAGCATCGGAACCGGATGGGTGGCTTCGAGCCTTTGAGGTGGAAAACGCATACATCGGGCCATCTGCCGTTGCTCAAGTCCTCCGCTAGACGGAGGGCGTGACAGAGGTCGCGGTAGGCTCTTTTGAAATTCGAGTGGGTTAGCGGGCATGCGGGTTGAGGCGGGCGAAGTCGAGTTTGCGGCGATCAGGAAGATCACCGTGCGCGTGGTGCGGAAGCGGCCGTAGCCGCGGGCCTTGCGCTTGGCCGCCTGGAACAACCCGTTGAAGGCTTCGAGCAGGCCATTGGTCTGCCGGGTCTGGGTCCAGGCCACGATGCCGTCGAAGTGGCGGCGGATCATCCTCGCCACCGCCTTCATCGGCTCGACCTTCGAGCGCATCACGTTGGTGCACCACTGCGCCAGCATCGCCGAGACGACATTGATCTGCTTGCAGTCGAGCACCTCGCGCAGCTGCTCGCGGTAGACCCAGGCGCGCGCCGTGCGCTTGCTGGCCACCTGGGCGATGAGGGTGTCGAGCTCGGCGCGGCTGTCGGCCGACAGCTTGTGGCGATCGCGCAGCAGCGTCCAGCGCAGCCCCTTCAGGCTGGGGTCGGTTCTCTGCTCCAGCCGGCGCATGGCGTCGACCGCCGCCGAGGCATGGGCCACGACGTGGAACTTGTCGAAGGTGATGCGGGCGTTGGGCAACGACTCGGTCACCCCCTTGATGAACGCCGGCGACATGTCGATGCTCACCGACTCGATCTGCGCGGGCGCGGCGCTGTGGCTGCGCAGGTGCGCGGCCAGTTCGCCGACCGTCTTCGCGTCGCGGCATTCGGCGACGAACAGCACCCGGCGCTTGACCGCGTCGGCGGTCAGCGTCAGGTAGTCGTGACCGCGCCGACAGGACGTCTCGTCGATGCCCAGCGCCCTGACTTCGGACAGGTCGAGCTCGGCCAGCGCCAGCTCGACGTAGCGCTCGCAGATGGCGTTGACCCGGTGCCAGGATTCGCCCACCAGGCGGGCCACCGCGGCAAACGGCATCTCGCGGGCCAACGCCGCTACCCGTGCCTCGAACAGCAACGTGAAGCCGGCAAGCCGTCCGAACCACTCCGGTTCGACCAGGGCGACCTTGCCGTCGGGCAGCCGCAGCCGTGGCACCCGCACCTCCAGGGGGCAGTCGTGCTGGAAGAAGTTCAGGTGCCGCAGACGCTTGACCTGGGTGTCGTGCACCGGATGCAGACCCGGATGTGTCGGATGGGCGAAGCGGCTGCCGGCGGCGAATTCCACTACCACGGTCAACTGCCGCGCGGCGGCGTCGAAGCGCACCTCCTTGACCGACCACGGCGCCGCGTTCCCCAGCGCCTGCTCGAACAGTCGTTCCGTACCCACCATCGCTGGTCTCCAAGGCCGAGTCCGTCAAACCGCCGGACTCGGCCTTGTTCCAGCGTGTCTTCTGTCGTGCCGCGTCAAGGGTCCGGCTGCGCCCGGCCTGCGGCCGCCCTTGACGCGTTCGGCACCGAGCTTACCCACACGGAATTCAAAAGAGGCTGAAGTTGTCCAATTCACGCCGCCCGACGACGACCTCCTTGCTGCCGCCCGGAATGCGATGCAGCAGAATGTGATTCCATGGCAGAGGCTCTTCCATCTGCAATCGGCTCGAGGGATTGACTCGAACGAAAGGATTCGAAAAGTGCACGAGCTGACGCAGCTGGCTGCCGTCGGCACTGACGCTGAACCGCCCTCTGGCATACGGCTGCTCGCCGCCGCCGAGGCGGCGGTCAACGGTGTCGAACACCAGAGCATTGACGTTGGCCCAGCCGAAACTGCGCACATCGAGGTCCGAAAACAGAGCCACCACACGCGGCTTCCTGACCTCGTTGACTGGAAGCACGTACAAGCCGACTCGCCGTCCCTCGACGCTCACGAGCATCGCCAAGTGTTCGCCGTCCGGCGCGAGTTGAACGTCCAGGATCGCGGCGTTACGGAAGAAATGCGCTGCCGGCGGTGGCGAGCGCTGGCTTATTCCATTTCTAATTCAATAAGGCACTCATAATCCAAGGCCAGGCGACGATCG
>CAZDXQ010000102.1:0-3718 GCA_964509545.1 uncultured Burkholderiaceae bacterium
AGTCCCAGTGTGGCTGGTCGTCCTCTCAGACCAGCTACCGATCGTCGCCTTGGTGAGCCTTTACCTCACCAACTAGCTAATCGGGCATCGGCCGCTCCAATAGCGCGAGGCCTTGCGGTCCCCCGCTTTCACCCGTGGGTCGTATGCGGTATTAATCCGGCTTTCGCCGGGCTATCCCCCACTACTGGGCACGTTCCGATGCGCTACTCACCCGTTCGCCACTCGTCGCCAGGGTTGCCCCCGCGTTACCGTTCGACTTGCATGTGTAAGGCATGCCGCCAGCGTTCAATCTGAGCCAGGATCAAACTCTTCAGTTCGAACCTTTTTGCACACTCTATGGTGTACGTCGCTCGCTCACGGAATCGAAGTGGATCTGATGATCCCCTTCATTCGTGTTTGAGCACCTGATGCATTGAGCAATGCCACCGGCGTCGGCGTGAGACCGCGGCTGGTGGTTGCGCCTTTTCATCAAGCGCCCACACTTATCGGCTGTTTCAGTTTTTAAGGAGCAGGCCGAAGGCCGCACATCGCGGCGCGTTGTGCGCCGCATCGCCGGGCAATCAGCAGAGAGGTGAGATTATGGTGATCCCGATTTGCCCTGTCAAATCGCCTCTCACGGACACTTCGATCGGGCGGCCAAGTACTTGATCCGCAACGCGCCCTAGCGGTGCTCGAAGCGGGGCGGTCGCTTCTCGAGAAAAGCGCGCATGCCTTCCTTCTGGTCGGCGCTGGCGAAGAGCGAGTGAAAAAGCCGGCGTTCGAAGAGCAATCCCTCGGCCAACGGCGCCTCGTACGCACGCTGAATCGCCTCCTTGGCCATCATCACCGACGGCAGCGAAAACTGGCCGATCGCCTGCCCCACCGCCAGCGCCTCGTCGAGGAGGTTTGCCGCGGGAACGACGCGAGAGACGAGCCCGGCGCGCTCGGCCTCCTGTGCATCCATCATGCGCGCAGTGAGCACCAGATCCATCGCCTTGGCCTTCCCCACTGCGCGCGGAAGGCGCTGCGTGCCGCCGGCGCCGGGAATGACACCGAGCTTGATTTCCGGCTGGCCGAAGCGGGCGCTATCAGCGGCGATGATGATGTCGCACATCATCGCCAGTTCGCAGCCGCCGCCGAGAGCGTAGCCGGCCACTGCCGCGATGACCGGCTTGCGTACGCGCTTCAGTTCCTCCCAGTTGCGCGTGATGTAGTCGGAACGAAAGACGTCCATGTAGGACCAGTCGTTCATGGCCGCAATGTCGGCGCCGGCGGCAAAGGCCTTTTCCGAACCGGTGATGACGACGGCGCTGATGCCTTCGTCGGCGTCGAAGCTGCGCAGCGCGGCACCGAGTTCGTCCATCAGGGCGTCGTTCAGGGCATTCAGCGCTTTCGGGCGATTGAGCGTGATCAGGCCGACCCGATCGCGGCGTTCAACAACTATATGCTCGTAACTCACAGCGGACTCCGATTTGGGTTAAGTGGGATTTCGCGCTCTCGTCGTTGCCGAACCCGGCATCATCGCGCTCGACGCAGCCGCCGTCGCAACGATCAGCCGCGTCGCTGTGAGGGAGCTGATCTCGCTGCAATCGAAGATCGGCGGCGGCAGCGGCGAGCGCCCCCGACTTCTGCCTTGGTCGCAGCCGGAGCAATAACGATAGCGCAACCGCGTTTTCCGGCTCGAAGCCGGCGGTCATCATTCGCACGGACCCGATGCCGCGCGAGCAAGCGCCCGGCGTAGTGGCCGGCGCACCGATCCACGCCGCCCGCCAGCTCCACGACCAGCACACTCCCGATGTCCGCGCTTGGTCCGGCATCTGCTCCAGATCGCTCCCCATGGATTCGCAGCCGCCGAAAGCCTAGCGGCCGAGGCCGAGACCGATCGCGGTAGATTCCGCCGCCGGGCCGTCGCTGGTTTCGGAACACTTTGAGGGGCGATCGCCCGGATCGGCTGTGGTCTTTCGGGCGCGGGTCGTCGTCACGGCATGGGGGCACCCGGCCGCATCGCACATCGCGACAAGAAGCCGCGGTGGGTCCGCGGTGCTCTTTCGCGCCGTCGCTCGCCCGCTCGGGCTGCCCGATAGACTCCGCAGGCGGCCGCGGCCCAGGTCGGAACTGTGCCGGGCGCAGGCATCCTGCTTTCGCCATCGGTGTTGCATTCTTTCAATGACCAGACCTGCCGATCTACGCACCGCGCAGACTCTCGGACTGCTTGGTCTGATGCCATTTTTCGCGCTGGCGCTGCTCACCTGGCTGCCCGCAGGTGCGGTGGCAGGCGGCGTCGAAATTAACAGGCTGGCGCAACTGTCACTGGTCGCCTACGCGGCAGTCATCCTGTCGTTCCTCGGCGCAGTCCACTGGGGCATGGCGCTGGCGGCTGGGGGACTGCCGCGACCCCTAGTGCGCCAGTCGTTGATTTGGAGCATCGTCCCGTCGCTGCTCGGCTGGCTGGCGCTGCTGATGCTTTTCGTCGGCCTGCCTGCAGCGCTCGTTTTCGCGTTCCTGATCGGTGACCTTCTGCTCGCAAGACTGATGGACGGCGCACTGCTCGCGCGCCACCCGACGGGCCACGGCGGTTACCTCGAACTGCGAACGCGACTGACTGCGGGCGCTGCGCTGGCGCTCGCAGTCGCGCTGGCCGCCACGTTCTGAATGAGAGGAGGCAGAAGTCATGTTCAACGCGATTGTGCTCAGCAAGGACGAGGACCGCTTCGCCGCGCAGGTCCGCGCGCTTGGCGACGACGAACTGCTCGCCAACACCCCGGAGGCAAACGTCACCCTGGCGGTCGAGTACTCGACGGTCAACTACAAGGATGCGCTGGCCCTGACGAACAAGGGCCCGGTCGTGCGCAAGTGGCCGATGGTGGCCGGGATCGATGCGGCCGGGACAGTGCTGGAAAGCGGCGATGCGCGCTACGCGCCGGGCGACAAGGTCGTACTGAACGGCTGGGGCGTCGGCGAGATGCATTGGGGCGGACTGGCGCAGCGGGCGCGATTCAAGGGCGACTGGCTGGTGCCACTGCCGCCGGGCCTCAGCACGCGACAGGCGATGGCGATCGGCACGGCGGGGTACACCGCGATGCTTTGCTGCCAGGCGCTGCGCGAGCAGGGCGTGGAGGCCGAAAGCGGAGACGTGCTGGTTACCGGCGCCTCGGGTGGCGTAGGTTCGATCGCAATCGCGATCCTGGCCGGCTGGGGCTACCGGGTCGTGGCCAGCACCGGCAAATCCGCGGAGGCCGGCTACCTGACGGCGCTTGGCGCCAGCGCCGTGATCGATCGAGCCGAACTTTCCGCGCCGGGCAAGCCACTGCAGAAAGAGCGCTGGGCTGGCGTGGTCGATGCCGTCGGGTCGCATACGCTGGCCAACGCCTGTGCGCAGACCCGATACGGTGGCACGGTGGCCGCCTGCGGACTGGCCCAGGGAATGGACTTTCCCGCCAGCGTCGCTCCGTTCATCCTGCGTGCAGTGAGGCTGATCGGCATCGACTCGGTCATGTGCCCGCTGCCGCGCAGAACGAGAGCCTGGCAAGCCCTCGCGGCCGATCTCGATCGCGGCAAGCTCGATGCCGCGACCAGCGAGATCACGCTGGCGCAGTGCTTTGATCTCGCATCGACAATGCTTGCCGGCAAAGTTCGCGGCCGGGTCGTTGTCAACGTCAATGCCCGAGCCGATTAACGCGAACACGCTAGTGTTGTGTCTCGTAAATGTCTATACGTTTAAGCGGCGCACGAGGCGAGC
>CAZDXQ010000103.1:0-3683 GCA_964509545.1 uncultured Burkholderiaceae bacterium
CGGCCATCTGGTCGTAGACCTTGCGCAGCGCCGGCGCCATCTTGTTGCACAGCGTACCGGCGACGATCATCACGTCGGACTGGCGCGGGCTCGGCCGGAACATCACGCCGAAGCGGTCGAGGTCGTAGCGCGATGCGCCGGCGTGGATCATTTCCACCGCACAGCAGGCCAGGCCGAAGGTCATCGGCCACAGCGAGCCGGTCTTGCTCCAGTTGATGAGCTTGTCCACGCTGGTGGTGACGAAGCCCTCGTTCAGGATGCCTTCAACGCCCATCTCGAATCACCTCGGCGCGCCGCCGCGCTACTCCCAGTCGATCGCGCCCTTCTTCCATTCGTAGATGAAACCGACGGTCAGGATGACCAGGAAGACCATCGCTGCCCAGAAGCCGACGCTCCACTGGCCCAGCCCCATCATCGCCGCGGCGAACGGAAACAGGAACGCGATCTCCAGATCGAAGAGGATGAACAGGATCGCCACCAGGTAATAGCGCACGTCGAACTTCATCCGCGCGTCCTCGAAGGCTTCGAAGCCGCACTCGTAGGGCGAGAGCTTCTCCGGGTCGGGCCGGTGCGGGCCGAGAGCCGCGCCGACCGCGATTGGCGCCACGCCGACGAGCAGACCGACCAGCAGGAACAGCAACACCGGCAGGTAGGTTTCGAGGTTCATCGGCGCGGTCCGCGGATCGAGCTGACTGGCAGTTTCAACCGGCGCCACGAGTGCGCCGCAGGTTCAACACGCCGCCTGCTGCAGCGGCCGTATCCGGTGGTGCCCACGGTGAGATTCGAACTCACACAGCTTGCGCCGCCACCCCCTCAAGATGGTGTGTCTACCAATTCCACCACGTGGGCGAGAGAGCCGCGATCTTACTCGAATCGCTCGCGGCGCGCCGTCGGCATGACAGCGCGCAAGCGGCGTTTCACCCTGCCCGCGTCGTCGGCTTGGACAGCGCGCCGTGCGCCAAGCTCCGTGCGCGCGGAAGCGAGTTACCTACTTCGGAATATCCGCCGGCTTGCTGCCGCTGCCGGCGTCCTTGGCGGCATCCTTCGATGCGTCAGGGACAACAGTCGGCGCTGCGGCGGGAGGCATCGTGCTCATCACGCCGCCCGAGGTCTGTGGCGACCGCGACGCGGTCCCGGTGTAGGCGAGTCCGAGCGTGGCGAGGAAGAACAGCGTCGCCATCGCGGCGGTGGTGCGCGACAGGAAGTTGGCCGAACCGGTGGCGCCGAACAGGCTGCCCGAGGCGCCGCCGCCGAACGCCGCGCCCATGTCCGCGCCCTTGCCGTGCTGGAGCAGCACCAGCACGATGATTGCCACCGCGCAGATCACCTGCGCGACGATCAGCAGTGTTGTCAGGTAAGCCATCGTTGACCTCGAAATTCAGCGCGTGCCCGCGGCCGCGCTCACGTCGCGGCGGCGCAGATCGCGGCAAAGTCCGCCGCCACCAGCGACGCGCCGCCGATCAGTCCACCGTCGATATCGGGCTGCGCGAAAAGCTCGCCCGCATTGCCCGGCTTCACGCTGCCGCCGTACAGGATCCGCGTCTTCGCCGACGCCGCCGCGTCGGCTGCGCCGAGCTGGGCGCGGATCGCCGCGTGCACTTGCTGCGCCTGTTCGGGCGTGGCGGTCCGCCCGGTGCCGATCGCCCACACCGGCTCGTAGGCGATCGCGCCGCCTGACAGCTGCTCGACGGAGCATCGCGCCAGCACCGCGGCGACCTGCCCGCCGACGACGTCAAGCGTGCGGCCGGCGTCGCGTTCGGCCAGCGTCTCGCCGACGCAGACGATCGGGCGCAGGCCGAGCGCGATGGCGCGCGCGGCCTTCTGCGCCACGCGCTCGCTGGTTTCGCCGTACAGCGCGCGCCGCTCCGAGTGGCCGACGATGACCCAGGCGCAGCCGAGGTCGAGCAGCATCTCGCCGGCGATCTCGCCGGTGAAGGCGCCCGGCGCCTGCTCGCAGAGGTTCTGCGCGCCGAGCTGCGCGCCCGATCCGGCGAGCCCGGCACCGACCTGCGGCAGGTAGACGTAGGGCGCGCACACCACCACGTCGCACGGCGCCGAAGTGCCACGCCATGCCGCCAGCCACTGCGCATTGGCGGCGCTCGTTCCGTTCATCTTCCAGTTGGCGGCGACCAGCTTGCGGCGCATCGTGCGTTCCGTTAAGTGACGGTTTCCATGGCCGGCGCGGCAACGCCACGCGGCACCGGCACTTCGCGCGCCCGCGCGTCGACCTCGAGCGCGATCTTGCCGATGTGCTGGCTCGATTCCATCAACGCATGCGCGGCTGCGGCGTCGGCGAGCGCAAAGGTCCGATACAGCATCGGTTTGATGCGTCCGGCCTCGATCAGCGGCCAGACGATCGAACGCAGCTTGCGCGCGATGGCGCCCTTGAATTCGACACTGCGCGGCCGCAGCGTCGAGCCGGTGACGACCAGCCGCCGGCGCAGCACCGCGTTCAGGTCGACATTGGCCTTGGCGCCGCCGAGCAGCGCGATGATCACCAACCGGCCGTCGTCGGCCAGGCACTGCAGCTCGCGCGGCACGTAATCGCCGGCGACCATGTCGAGGATCACGTCGACGCCGCGGCCGGAGGTCTGCTCCCCGACCACGGCGACGAAATCCTCGCTGCGATAGTCGATGGCCCGCGCCGCGCCGAGCTCGACGCAGGCGCGGCACTTCTCCGCCGAGCCCGCGGTGGCCAGCACCTCGTTGCCGAGCGCACGCGCGAGCTGGATCGCGGCCACGCCGATGCCGCTCGAGCCGCCCTGCACCAGCAGCGTCTCGCCGGGCGCAAGGCGGGCCCGGTCGAAGACATTGCTCCACACCGTGAAGTAGGTCTCCGGCAGTGCCGCCGCCTCGGCAAAGCTCAGACCGGCCGGCACCGGCAGGATCTGCGGCGTCGGCGCGATGCAGTGCTCGGCATAACCGCCGCCGGCCACCAGCGCGCAGACCGGATCGCCGACCGCAAGCCCGGTGTCGTCGAGGTCGCCGCCTTCGATGACGCCGGCCACTTCGAGCCCCGGCAGGTCCGACGCCCCCGGCGGCGGCGCGTAGGCGCCCTTGCGCTGAAGGACGTCCGGCCGGTTAACGCCGGCGGCGAAGACGCGGATCAGCGCCTCGCCCCTGCCGGCGCGCGGCAGCGGCCGCGGCGCCAGCCGCAGGACCTCGGGTCCGCCCGGCTGGGAGATCTCTATCGCCTGCATCGGCTTGCCGCTCGCGAAAGGCGAATGCCCGCGCCGCGCGCTACTGCTGCGCCGCGCCGGCGTCAGCCGCCGCCGCCTTCATCGACAGGCGCACGCGGCCTTTCTCGTCGGCCTCGATCACCTTGACCTTCACTGCCTGGCCCTCCTTCAGGTAGTCGGAGACCTGGTTGACGCGCTCGGCGGCGATCTGCGAAATGTGCAGCAGGCCGTCGCGTCCCGGCAGGATCTGCACGATGGCGCCGAAGTCGAGCAGGCGCAGCACGGTACCGTCGTAGATCTTGCCGACCTCGACCTCGGCCGTCAGTTCGCGGATGCGGCGCTCGGCCTCGCGGCCCTTCTCCATGTCGACGCTGGCAATGATGATCGTGCCGTCGTCCTCGATGTCGATCTGCGTGCCGGTCTCCTCGGTCAGCGCGCGGATCACCGCGCCGCCCTTGCCGATCACGTCGCGGATCTTCTCCGGGTTGATCTTCATCTTGATCA
>CAZDXQ010000104.1:0-3534 GCA_964509545.1 uncultured Burkholderiaceae bacterium
GGCATGCGCGGCCTGATGGCCAAGCCGGACGGCTCGATCATCGAGACGCCGATCACCGCCAACTTCCGCGAGGGACTGAACGTCCTGCAGTATTTCATCTCGACGCACGGCGCGCGCAAGGGCCTTGCGGACACGGCGCTGAAGACGGCGAACTCGGGCTACCTGACACGCAGGCTGGTCGACGTAACGCAGGACCTGGTGGTCACCGAGGATGACTGCGGCACGACCAATGGTGTGGCGATGCGGGCGCTGGTCGAGGGCGGCGAGGTGATCGAGGCGCTGCGCGACCGCATCCTCGGCCGTGTGGCGGCGCAGGATGTCATCGATCCCGACACGCAGGACGTGATGTACGCGGCGGGAGAGCTTTTCGACGAGGACGCGGTCGAGCGCATCGAGCAACTGGGCATCGACGAGGTCAAGGTGCGCACGCCGCTGACCTGCGACACCCGCTACGGCATCTGCGCCAGGTGCTACGGCCGCGACCTGGGCCGCGGCTCGCTGGTGAATGTCGGCGAGGCGGTGGGCGTCATCGCAGCGCAGTCGATCGGCGAACCCGGCACGCAGCTGACGATGCGCACCTTCCATATTGGGGGCGCGGCCTCGCGCGCGGCGGTCGCTTCGGGGGTCGAGGCCAAGAGCAACGGAACGGTGCGCTTTTCCGCGCAGATGCGCTACGTGACCAATGCCAAAGGCGAGCAGGTCGTGATCTCGCGCTCTGGCGAGGCGATCGTCACCGACGAAGCCGGTCGAGAGCGTGAGCGGCACAAGGTGCCATACGGCGCAACGCTTCTAGCGAGCGACGGCAAGGCGGTGAAGCCGGGCACGGCTCTGGCGAGCTGGGATCCGCTGACCCGTCCGATCATCACCGAGTACGCCGGCACGGTGAAGTTCGAGAACGTCGAGGAAGGCGTGACTGTGGCCAAGCAGATCGACGAGGTCACCGGCCTGTCGACTCTGGTGGTCATCGACGCCAAGCGTCGCGGCGCTGCCTCAAGAGGGCTGCGACCGCAGGTGAAACTGATCAACGATGCGGGCGAGGAAGTGAAGATCCCGGGAACCGACCATGCCGTGACGATCAGCTTCCCGGTTGGCGCGTTGATCGTCGTGCGCGACGGACAGCAGGTGGCCGTGGGCGAGGTACTGGCGCGGATTCCGCAGGAGTCGCAGAAGACGCGCGACATTACCGGCGGTCTGCCGCGGGTGGCGGAGTTGTTCGAGGCCCGTTCGCCGAAGGACGCCGGCATGTTGGCCGAGGTGACCGGCACCGTGTCATTCGGCAAGGACACCAAGGGCAAGCAGCGCCTGATCATCACCGACCTGGACGGCAAGGAAAGCGAGTTCCTGATCCCGAAGGACAAGCACGTGCTGGTACACGATGGCCAGGTGGTGAACAAGGGCGAACTGATCGTCGATGGCCCGGCCGACCCGCACGACATACTGCGCCTGATCGGCATCGAGGCACTGGCGCGCTACATTGTTGACGAGGTGCAGGATGTCTACCGCCTGCAGGGCGTGAAGATCAACGACAAGCACATCGAGGTCATCGTCCGGCAGATGCTGCGCCGTGTGCAAATCAGCGATGCCGGAGACACATCGTTCATCCCGGGCGAGCAGGTCGAGCGTTCTGAACTGCTGGACGAGAATGACAAGGCCATCGCCAAGGGCGGGCGGCCGGCGCTGTACGAGAACATCCTGCTCGGAATCACCAAGGCATCGCTGTCGACCGACTCCTTCATTTCGGCGGCATCGTTCCAGGAAACGACGCGAGTGCTGACCGAAGCGGCAATCATGGGCAAGCGTGACGAACTGCGCGGTCTGAAGGAGAACGTGATCGTCGGCCGGCTGATTCCTGCGGGTACTGGGCTGGCGTATCACCGCGCGCGCAAGGAGAAGGAAGAGTTCGAGGCGGCCGAGCGCGATGTACTCGCGGCGCTTGAGGCCAGCGGCCGGGTCGCCGAGGAGGCATTGGAGGCGGCGGGCGAGGAAGGCAGCGCCGCTGGTGCCGACGAGGCGCCGGGCGAGCAGTAGGCGCGCGGCGTGCCGGCTGGCCGTGATTCGGCCAGCCGAGGCCGCAACGCCCGCAGGCGCTCATGTTGCGCCGAACCTTGACTTGACACTCTAGAAGCAATCATCGGAGAATCTCAGGCTCTGCGGATCGGGCTCTTGCTTGTTCCGGCGCTCTTTGCTCTCGGCGGTTTCGCCTGCCGGGTGTTCCGGCGGGGCGCCGGACCGGTGAAGTCTGCTTCGTAACCGGCGCAGTGGCCGACGTCGGCCGGCGCTTCGAAAGTTCAGGCGAACACGGACCCAGGCGACCCTTTTATGCCGACCATCAACCAGCTCGTGCGCAAGCCCCGCGTGATCGAGGGCGTCAAGAGCAAGAGCCCGGCGCTGAAGAACAGCCCGCAGAAGCGCGGCGTGTGCACGCGCGTGTACACGACGACCCCGAAGAAGCCCAACTCGGCGTTGCGCAAGGTGGCCAAGGTGCGCCTGACCAACGGTTTCGAGGTCATTTCCTACATCGGTGGCGAAGGGCACAACCTGCAGGAGCACTCGGTCGTCCTGATCCGCGGCGGTCGCGTCAAGGACCTTCCCGGCGTGCGCTATCACATCGTTCGCGGCTCGCTCGACACCCAAGGCGTCAAGGATCGCAAGCAGGCGCGTTCGAAGTACGGCGCCAAGCGTCCGAAAGGAAGTTGAGTTCGTTCGTTGTTCGCCGGGGCGCCGGCCCTTGATGCTGAGCGCAGCCGAGTAAGTCGCGACCCGTCTTCATGGGGTCGTGGGTGCGGCGTCAGGCCGCGAAAGACTGAAGATCAGAGGTAACCGTAATGCCGCGTCGTCGCGAAGTTCCCAAGCGCGAGATCCTGCCGGATCCGAAGTTCAGCAGCACTGAACTTACCAAGTTCGTCAACGTGATCATGCTCGACGGCAAGAAGGCCGTGGCCGAGCGGATCGTCTACGGCGCGCTCGATCAGATCGCCAAGAAAGGCGGCAAGGATCCGCTCGAGGTCTTCACGCTGGCCATCAACAACGTCAAGCCGATGGTCGAAGTGAAGAGCCGCCGCGTCGGCGGTGCCAACTACCAGGTGCCGGTCGAAGTGCGGCCTGTCCGTCGCTTGGCGCTGGCCATGCGCTGGCTGCGCGAGGCAGCGAAAAAGCGGGGCGAGAAGTCGATGCCGCTTCGCCTCGCCGGGGAACTGGCGGAGGCGGCCGAGGGTCGCGGCGGGGCCATGAAGAAGCGCGAGGAAGTGCACCGAATGGCGGAAGCAAACAAGGCATTCGCGCACTTCAGGTTTTGAACAGACGGATGAGCGGAGTGCATCTCGCCCCCCGCACTTGAGTTTCTGGACAGTCCCATGCCACGCAAGACTCCAATCGAGCGCTATCGAAACATCGGCATCTCGGCCCATATCGACGCCGGGAAGACGACAACGACCGAGCGCATCCTCTATTACACCGGGGTCAACCACAAGATCGGCGAAGTGCACGACGGCGCCGCGACGATGGACTGGATGGAGCAGGAGCAGGAGCGCGGCA
>CAZDXQ010000105.1:0-3503 GCA_964509545.1 uncultured Burkholderiaceae bacterium
TGCAAAAGCAGCCAGCGAGAATCCAAAGCTACTTCCAGCATGACCCGGTCCGCTATGCGGCTTGATTCAAGTTCATCAATGCCGACTCAATAGTCGCGCCCTGGGCGCACAGGTGCCCGACCTGTGCGCCGGCCGCTGCACGTTTCCGTTCCGCTACTGACCGTGGCGAATTCGGGCGGAAGGAGACCGTGTGAGCAGGCAACAGCGGTGGCTCAGACAGGAAGTCGAGAAGTGGCGGGCCGAGGGCATCGTCGACGAGGCGACGGCGCAGCGCATCCTCGCCCGCTATCCCGCCGGCGCCGAGCGCGGCTGCGGCCGCATCGTCTTCTCCGCCATCGGCGCCGTGCTTGTGGGCCTCGGCGTGATCCTGTTCTTCGCTTACAACTGGCAGGCGATCCCGAAGGCGATCAAGCTGCTGCTGGTGTTCGGCGCGCTGGCCGCTGCGCACGGCAGCGCCATGGCAGTGGCCCGTCGAGGCGGGCCCAATCATGCGCTGGTCGAAGGTCTGCACGCGCTCGGCACGATGCTGTTCGGCGCGGGCATCTGGCTGGTGGCGCAGATCTACCACATCGACGAGCACTATCCGAACGCCTTCCTCGTCTGGTCGATCGGAGCGCTGGCGCTCGCATGGGCGCTGCCGTCGGTGGTGCAGGCGCTGTTGGCGTTGTTTCTCGTTGCCTTCTGGGCCGGAGTCGAGGCCTTTGCCTTCCGCACGCCGGTGCACGGCGCACCGCTGCTGGTGGCGCTGGGCGTGCTGCCTTTGTCATGGTGGCGCCGCTCCCCGGTGCTGCTTTTCTTCGCACTGGCGGTGCTGTTCGTGGTCACCGCATTCGCCGTCATCGGCATCGAGTTCAAGGCGCTCGTGCCGCTGCTGTTCATCATGGGCACTGCCGCCGCGCTCGCCGGCGCCGCCGCTTCGACGACGCCGTTCGCCGACGCGGAAGGACCGCTGCGGACGATCGGGCTGCTGGTCGTTCTCGGCTGCGGCTTCGCGCTGAGCTTCCGCGACATGGGCGGTCTGCTTGGCCGCCTGGATTTCACCAGGCCCGCTCTGGCGATCTACTATGGAGCTGCCGGCGCGACACTGCTCGCGCTGCTCGTCGTCGCCGCAGTAGTGTGCTTCGCCCGCGGCGGCCTGGCGAAGATCGACACGTACCGCCGCTGGCAACTGGCGCTGCTCGGTCTCGGGCTGGCGATCGTGCTGGTGGCGATGTTCTCTCCGGGTCGCATCGAGGGCTGGGCGATCGCGCTGCCGTTTAACGCCATCGTGCTCGGCCTGGCCGCACTGCTGATTCTGGAAGGCAGCGCGCGGCTGCAGCCGAGGCTCGTTGCCGTCGGCTGCCTGGTCTTCGCGCTGGTCACGGTCAGCCGCTACGCCGATCTGTTCAGCAGCCTGCTTGCCCGCTCGGCGGTGTTCGTGTTGCTCGGCGTCGGACTGTTCGTTGTCGGCAATTTCTACGCGCTCAGCCGCCGTGCCCAGGAGGCCCGGTCATGACCCGGCCGGCGACGCGTTTCTGGGTACTGCTCGCAGTGGCCGCGCAAGTTGCCGTGCTGGCCTGGATGGCCGCCGAGCGCGAATGGATCTTCCGCAGCGGCAGCATCGTTTACCTGCGCACCGCGCCCGTCGATCCGCGCGATCTGTTCCGCGGCGACTTCGTCCGCCTGCAGTACGAAATCAACAGCGTGCGCCCGGAACATGTCGACCCGGCGCTCGCCGCGGCGAACGATCGCCGGCGGCACGAGGTCGTCTACACGCTCCTGCGTCCGGCGGGCGAAGGGTTGTATGAAGCCGCGGGCACGAGTACGGCGAAGCCGAAGGAAGGGTTGTTCATCCGCGGCCGCACCGAGGATCAATGGCGCCTCGGCTGGCGCGGTGCCGGCCACTTTTTCGTCAAGTACGGCATCGAACAACTGTTCGTCGAACAGGGCAGCGGACTGGCGATCGAGGCGCGGCGCGGCACGCGCGACGGCCTGCAGGTGCCGATGGAAGTCGAAGTCGCCCTGAGCCCCTCCGGCACCGCCGTGATCCGCGGCTACCGTTGGAGCCGACTCGGCATGAAGCTCGAAATGACGCGCCGCCCGGCGCCGCGCCGCCCCAACGCGCCGCCCCCGGAGGGGCCGTTGAGTCCGAAGCTGCGCCTCACGCTGGCCAATGCGTCGGATGCGGAGATCGCCGTGGTCGACTTCGGCGAGCACTGCGCGTTCCGTCTCGTCCCGGCAGAGTGGATGCCCGACGCCCCGCGACCATCTCAGGCGGAAGCCTGCGTGACGGCCAAGCCGACGGCTGCAAGCGTGATCACGCTGTCGCCGGGTGCGACGCATAGCGTCGAGCTGGATCTCGCGGAGCCACGCTGGCACCTGCTGAAAGACGGCAAGCCAGTCGAAATCGGGGCATTGCCTGGGCTGGCGATGTTCCGCGTCGAATACCACGCGCCTGAGCCGGGCGCACTGCCGGCAGAGGCCGCGCCGACCCTCTGGCGCGGGCGGATTGCGTCGCAGGCGTTCAATGCAAACGGGATCGTGGACTGAACCAACAAGAAAGCCATTGCCACCGGCATTCGCCGTCGACAAGACAGCCCGACCTGCACCGCCCCAAACCCGCCCGATGCAGACGTCGCAAGTCGGCCACTGGCCGACGTCCGTGAACGGCGGCTGTTGGGAAGCGCTCATCCGCAGAGTCCGTTGTGGGTACGCCTGGAGGTCGCCAGGCACGCCGCGCCGCACGCCGGGCAGTTCGGCCTCACCGGCCACGACCTGCCTTACTCGATCGACCTGCATAGACCCCGGTCGTGTGTATCATACACACATGAGTAACGCTGACCTGATACGCGAGCTCAAGAAGGCAGGTTGGCTGCTTGCCCGGGTCAGCGGATCTCATCATGTCTCTACGCATCCACTGCGCGCGGGCATCGTGGTGGTACCTCACCCCAAGAAGGATCTGGGGAAGGGGCTGGTCAAGGCGATACGGCAGCAGGCCGGGATTTGAGAAGAGGTTGCAACATGCGTTACCCCGTCGCGATTGAGCCCGGCACCGAGTCGGAAGCGTTCGGGGTCGTCGTGCCCGACTTGCCTGGGTGCTTCTCGGCCGGCGACACGATGGAAGAGGCCATGGCCAAGGCCGAAGAAGCCATCGCCGCCTGGATCGAGACCGCCCTGGATTTGGGGCAGGACATTCCTCAGCCGTCCAGCATCGATGCTTTGCGCAAGAAGCACAGGGAGTGGAAGGCATGGGTCTGGGCCGTCGTCAAGGTGGACCCCGCGGTGCTTGATGACACGCTGGAGCGGGTCAACATCAGTCTGCCGCGTCGCGTGCTACACCGAATCGATGCGTTGGCGCGCGCCACAGGCGAGACTCGCTCGGGGTTTATCGCCCGGATGGCACTGGAGAGTCACCAAGGCACCACCTGATCACCAGCGGCGCCGCTCGACGCCCGCTTTGCGGCCTTCGATCTGACTCATTTTCGACAGTTTCAGCGCCTGCGCCTGAACGCAAGTCAGGCGGA
>CAZDXQ010000106.1:0-3486 GCA_964509545.1 uncultured Burkholderiaceae bacterium
AGGAGTTCTTGAAGCCTCTGGGCATGAGCAACTACCGTCTGGCAAAGGAGATCGGTGTGCCCGCGCAGCGCATCGGCGAAATCGTCGCCGGCAAGCGCGCTATCACTGCGGACACCGATCTGCGGCTGTGCCGCTTCTTCGGCCTCTCCGATGGCTGGTGGCTGCGCCTGCAGGCGGACTACGATACCGACGTCGCGAAGGCGAGCCTTGCGAAGACGCTCGCGAAGATCAGACCATGGAAGGAAGCCGCGGAGCGGACGGCGGATGCGCACTGACCCTCTGCTCTCAAGCGGGAGCGTCGTGACGGTAAAAAAATTGTCCCAAAGACTCGATGCGACAACAACTTAAGGCCTTTGATGCCGGCGTCTCCTCGATCACCTCGCGCCGAGCGAGCAGCCACCTCACCCCAGGGGAATCGCGTGCAAAGACGCGATAGATCTCGATAGACCTCGACAGCTGAGTATTGTGGAAGCGCCGACGGTTCTCGATAGATGTCGATCGATGGTGAAAGCTGCGCGAGGGGATCCCACTCAAAATGACGGTAGTTCTGACGGTAAGCGTGAAGGCGCTGCGGCTCGTGCATCAAGCCGATCAATGACTTACCGAAGCTATTGATGATTGAGTGGGAGTGACCCAAATCATATGCAAAACTCTTGATTTTTTGTCGAGTTTTGAGTATGTTTTGGCATGGCTTCCTTTGAGTCCTACCTCGACGATCTGCTCGCCCGTGGCCGAGCCTACTTCTCCCGGGATGAGGCCGTTGCGGCGCTCGGGCTGAAGCCCTCGGCGCTCGCGGCGGCGCTTACCCGTTCGATCAACAAGCGCCGACTGGCGAACCCCAGGCACGGCTTCTATCTCATCCTGCGCCCCGAAGACCAGGTCGCCGGCGCGCCCGACCCCGTCAAGTGGATCGACCCGCTGATGAAGCATCAGGGGATCGACTACCGCATTTCGCTGCTGCGCGCGGCGGCGCACCACGGCGCCTCGCACCAAGCCAGCATGGTCTTCCAGGTCGTCGTCCCGAGGCAGTTGCGCGACTTCGACCTCGGCCGCCATCGGCTGCAGTTTCTGTATCAGGCGCCGGCGATCTTCAGCCAGGTCAATCAGACGGCGTTGGTCGGACAGATCAAGAGCGACGCCGGCTTCGCCGCGGTGGCTGGCATCGAGCTGACGCTGCTCGACTGCGTGCGCTACTTCCACAAGGCGGCGGGCATGAACGGCGTCGCGCAGATCGTCAAGGACATTGGCGCCAAGGCCAGCCCGCGCTTGCTGCAGAAGGCTGCCGGCGCCTACGAGAACTCGGCGGTCCGTCGCCTTGGTTACCTGCTGGATCTGGCGGGACACGCGCGCCAGGCCGATGCCCTGCAAGGGTTCGTCAAACGTGCCAGGACGGCACTGCCGCTCGATCCGGCCGTCAGGCCGCTCGTGAAGGCCTTGGCGGGGGCCGGCGAGCGAAATCCGAGGTGGCGGCTCCTGATCAATGAAGCGGTGGAGATCGCAGAGTGATTCCCACCGCCTTCCTGCAGGCGTGGAGTACGAAAGCGCCGTGGCCGGACCTGCGGCAGGTCGAGCAGGACCTGATCATCTGTCGCGCACTGTGCGACTTGTTCAATGCGCCGGCGTTGGCAGGGAAGATCGCCTTCCGCGGCGGCACGGCGATCCACAAGCTGCTCTTCAAGCAACCGCTGCGCTACTCGGAGGATATCGATCTGGTCCAGACGCAGCCCGAGCCCATCGGTGGCACGGTCGACGCGATTCGCGCCGCGCTGTCGTGGCTCGGGAAATGCAGCCGGGAGCAGGCCGGGCACTCGATGCACCTCGTGTTCAAGTTCAGGCCCGAGATCGATGCGCAGGCGACGCTCAAGCTGAAGGTCGAGATCAACACCCGGGAGCATGCGAGCTTGCTTCCCGTTCGACGGTACCCGTTTGTCGTGGAAAGCGACTGGTACCGCGGAACGGCGGAGATCGCCTCCTTCGAGCCCGAGGAACTGTTCGGCACGAAGCTGCGCGCGCTGCTGCAGCGGCGCAGGAACCGTGACCTGTTCGATCTGCACCAGGGACTCGAACAGATTCCGATGGCCCCGCAGAAGGTCATCGCCTGCTTCGACCGCTACCTGGCCCTGGAGGGCAAGCCGATCACGCGAGCGATGGCCGAGCAGCGCATGCTGGAGAAGTTGACCCGAAGCCTGACCGAAGACGTCGCGCCGATGTTGCCGGCGGGCGTGCGCTGGACCAATGAGGATGCGATCCAGGCATTCGAGCGCGTCTGGACGGAGGTGATCGCGCGAATCAGCGGGGATGCATGGAAGCTCTCCGATGCGGTCATCGAGGAATTGCGTGCAAAGCGGTATCCGGCGCTGCTGATGCCCCGAGATCCGGAACGGTCGCAATGATGGCTTCCGGGAAACCGCTGCCCAGCGAGGGATCGACATCGGAACCCGACTCCTTGGCTGTGCTGCAGGCGGAGAACGAGCGACTGATTGCGCTTCTGGAGGCAAACGGAATCGAGTGGCGTCTGACGCCTGAACCCACATCGTCTCCTCCGCAACCCAAATCGTCGCGACTCTCCACCGAGGCGAAAGTGGCACTGTTTCGCCGGCGGTTTCAAGGTCGCACGGACGTCTACCCTGTGCGCTGGGAGAGCAGGACGACCGGCAAGTCGGGTTACGCACCTGCCTGCGCGAAGGAGTGGCGCGCCGGCGTTTGCGAGAAGCCACGAATCAAGTGCGGAGACTGCCCGAATCGCTCGTTGATCCCGCTTTCGGACGCTGCCATCTACGCCCACTTGGCCGGTGATCAGACGATCGGTGTTTACCCGCTGCTGGAGGACGACAGCTGTTACTTCCTTGCGATCGATTTCGACGAAGCCGAGTGGAGAGAGGATGTTCGAGCCTTCGCCGGTTCGTGCGCCGATCTCGGTGTACCGGTTGCGGTCGAGATTTCCCGTTCGGGAAACGGGGCGCACGCCTGGATCTTCTTCGCAAATCGCGTATCGGCCCGGGACGCCCGTCGGTTGGGCACGGCCATCATCGGTCACACCTGCGCGCGCACGCGGCAACTGGAACTCTCGTTTTACGATCGACTGTTTCCCAATCAGGACACCATGCCCAAGGGCGGCTTCGGCAATCTGATCGTAAGCGTCCGGCCGTCGCGTCTTGACGGCGGCGCTGGAGTTCAGGCAGCGAGCCGGTCGTCGCGCGCCAGTTCGCGCGCGTAGTTCCATGGGAGCAACTCGTCGAGCCGGTTGATGGGCTGCTCGGCGATGCGTTCCAGCACGAAGCGCAGGTACGCCTCGGGATTCAGCCCGTTGAGCTTGGCCGTCTCCAGCTGACGTAGCGGCCGATCAACTCGGCCAGGGGGCTGACCAGCCGCGAAATGCCGCCGATCCAGTCGGCCAGCGTGGAGCGGTCCAGATCCACCCCTTGCCGCGCGTAGATCTCGCTTTGCCGATACAGCGGCAGGTGATCCAGATATTTCGACACCGCC
>CAZDXQ010000107.1:0-3394 GCA_964509545.1 uncultured Burkholderiaceae bacterium
ACTCGATCGTCGCCTGGCCTTGGATTATGAGTGCCTTATTGAATTAGAAATGGAACGAGGTTCAGGCGGAACACATCGACGCCGGCGGCGAACAGCCTGCGCACGGTGCCGGCGTCCGAACTGGCCGGCCCCAGCGTGGCGACGATCTTGGCGTTGCGCCTGCGGCGCACTTCAACCCCGTCCCGGGCCGTCGATCATGATGGCGCGAAAGTCGTTGACGTTGGTCAGCGTCGGCCCGGTGATCACCTGGTCGCCAAGCGCCTCGAAGAAGCCATGGCCGTCGTTGTCCGAGAGGCTGTCGGCGGGCCGAATGCCCTTGTCGAAGGCGCGCGCGATCGTGTCCGGCGTGATGATCGCGCCGGCAACTTCTTCCGCGCCGTCGACGCCATCGGTATCGCCGGCGATCGCCCACACGCCCGGCTGATCGCCGAGCGCCACCGCCAGCGACAGCAGGAACTCGACGTTGCGGCCGCCACGGCCGCCGCCACGCACGGTGACCGTCGTCTCTCCACCGGATAACAGAACGCACGGCGGCGCGATCGGCTGGCCGTGCTGCACGACCGACTTGGCGATGCCGGCCATCACCTTGCCGACGTCGCGCGCTTCGCCCTCGATGCTGTCGCCGAGCAGCAGAGGCGTCACGCCCGCCTCGCGCGCCACCTTCGCCGCCGCTTCGAGCGCGATCTGCGGCGTGGCGATCAGCCTGACCTCGGCGCGCGCCAGCCGCGGGTCGCCGGGCTTGATGCTTTCGCCGCGGCCGGATTCCAGTACCTCGCGCACTTCGGGCGGCAGGTCGATGCCGTAGCGGCGAACGATCGCCAGCGCGTCGGCGCAGGTGGTCGGGTCGGGCGCGGTCGGGCCCGAAGCGATGTTGATCGGGTCGTCGCCCGGCACGTCGGACAGCGCCAGCGTCAGCACGCGCGCCGGCGCGCAGGCGGCGGCCAGCCTCCCACCCTTGATGGCGGACAGATGCCGGCGCACGCAGTTCATCTCGTCGATCGCGGCGCCCGAGTTCAGCAGCGCGCGGTTCAGTGCCTGCTTGTACTCGAGCGTCAGCCCTTCGATCGGCAGCGGCAGCAGCGCCGAGCCGCCGCCGGAGATCAGGCAAAGCACCAGGTCGTCCGCGTTGAGCCCGGCGACGAACTGCAGCATGCGCCGCGCCGCCCTCAGGCCCGCCTCATCGGGGACCGGGTGCGCCGCCTCGACGATCTCGATCCGCTTGCACGGCACGGCGTAGCCGTAGCGGGTGACGACGAAGCCGGTCAGCTCGCCGGCCCAATGCTGCTCGACCACGCGCGCCATCTCCGCCGACGCCTTGCCGGCGCCGATGACGACCAGCCGGCCCTTGCCGAGCTCGGCCGGCTTCGGCAGGAAACCGGGGATCGAACGCGCCGGCTGCGCCGAGGCGATCGCGGCGTCGAACATCTGCCGCAGCAATTGTCGACGGTCGCTGGCCATCTCAGTGGCGCCCGGCCGCCCGAAGCCACTGAGCGCCCCCTCGGGGGGCAGCGAGCGCAAGCGAGCGTGGGGGTCCGAACATGCGCCCGGCCGCCCAAAGCCACTGAACGCCCCGCGGGGGGCGAGGCTGGACAGGAGCCGGCACCTGCGTGCCGGCGAATGCCTGCCGAGCCGGCCGGGCATGCAGGCCCGGCCGTGCAACAGCGAGCGCCAGCGAGCGTGGGGGCTTCATTTCCGTTCCTTCGCCTACCCGGCGACTTCGTGGTTGGCCAGTTTTTCCAGCGCCCGCACCATCGCCGAGTGGTCCCACGCCTTGCCGCCATGGGCGACGCAGGCGTTGAACAGCTCCTGTGCCGTGGCCGTGTTGGGCAGGCTGACGCCGAGCGCCCGCGCGCTCGACAGCGCGAGGTTGAGGTCCTTCTGGTGCAGTTCGATGCGGAAACCCGGATCGAAGGTGCGCTTGATCATCCGCTCGCCGTGCACTTCGAGGATGCGGCTGGCAGCGAAGCCGCCCATCAGCGCCTGGCGCACCTTGGCCGGGTCGGCGCCGGCCTTCGAGGCAAACAGCAGCGCCTCGCCGACCGCTTCGATATTCAGCGCGACGATGATCTGGTTGGCCACCTTGCAGGTCTGCCCGTCGCCATTGCCGCCGACCAGCGTGATGTTCTTGCCCATCGCCTCGAACAGCGGCTTGACGCGGTCGAACGCCGCCTGCGGCCCGCCGACCATGATGGTCAGCGCCGCGTTCTTCGCGCCGACCTCGCCGCCGGACACCGGCGCGTCGAGGTAGTCGCAGCCGAGTTCGTTGATGCGTTTGGCGAAGTCCTTGGTCGCCATCGGCGAGATCGAACTCATGTCGACCACGGTCTTGCCCTTCGACAGGCCGTGCGCGACGCCGTCGTCGCCGAACAGCACCTTGGCCACGTCCGGCGTGTCCGGCAGCATGGTGATGACGACGTCCGCCTGCTGCGCCACCTCCTTCGCATGGGCGCAGGGATGCGCATTGGCCGCGGCAATTTCCGACGGCACGCCGGAGCGCGAATGAACAAAGAGCTTGTGCCCGGCCTTGGCCAGGTTCAAGGCCATCGGCTTGCCCATGATGCCCAGCCCGATGAAGCCGACGTTTGCCATGCTGTGTTCTCCTTGGTGATGGATTGCGCTCAAAGGCCGTGCGCGGCGCGCCAGCCGAGCCCAGCTTCGGTGGTGGTCTTGGGCTTGTATTCGCAGCCGATCCAGCCGTCGTAGCCGATCGAATCGAGCCAGCCGAACAGGAAGCGGTAGTTGATCTCGCCGGTGCCCGGTTCGTTGCGCCCGGGGTTGTCGGCCAGCTGCATGTGCGCGATCTTGCCGAGATTCGCCTTGATCGTGTTGGCGAGTTCGCCTTCCATCCGCTGCGCGTGATAGATGTCGTACTGCACGTACAGGTTGTCCGAGCCGACTTCGGCGATGAGACTCAGCGCCTGCGCCGTGCGGTTCAGATAGAAGCCTGGAATGTCGAAGGTGTTGATCGGCTCGATCAGCAGCCTGATGCCGGCGCTGCCCAGCCGCTCGGCGGCGTAGCGCAGGTTGTCGACGAAGGTCGCGCGCAGTTTCGCGGGCGGCACGTCCCTGGGCGCGATGCCGGCCAGGCAGTTGACCTGCGGGCAGCCGAGTGCGCCGGCGTATTCGATCGCGCGGCCGACGCCGTCGCGGAATTCGCCGACGCGGTCCGGATGGCAGCCGATGCCGCGCTCGCCCTTGCCCCAGTCGCCCGGAGGCAGATTGTGCAGCACCTGCTTCAGCCCGTGGGCGTCGAGCCGCGCGCGCAGATCGGCGGCCTTGTACTCGTACGGGAAAAGGTACTCGACCGCATTGAAACCGGCCCTGGCGGCGGCCTCGAAGCGGTCGAGGAACGGCACCTCGTTGAACAGCATGGTGAGGTTGGCGGCGATTCTGG
>CAZDXQ010000108.1:0-3126 GCA_964509545.1 uncultured Burkholderiaceae bacterium
CTCAGGTCAAGCCGAATCGTTGCTCAACTGGGTAACGTCGGTTCGCAAAGGGAGCTTTCCGGCTTCCGGGGATGGCGTTGCGGATGGAATTCGTCGGCGCGGTCAACGATCTGATCGTCGGCCTGTATCGCTATGGGCGCGATGTGTCGATCGCCGATTTTCCGAAGTGGGCGCTGGAGCAGTTGCGCGAGGCGATCGCCTTCGATTCGGCGGCGTGGGGTACGTTCGGTTCGTCGACGCAGGGCGTCGGCTCGGTGTACCTGTATGGGCAGCCGCGGACCATGCTCGATGAGTACGTGCGCGGCGGCTGGCAGGCAAGGGACTTCCTGCTCGCTGCCTGCATGGCGAGCCCAGGCACGACGATCAACGTTGCCGACCTGATGACGCCGGCAGCACTGCGCCGCACGGCACTGTATCGCCAGTTCGCGCGCCGCCACCGCATCGAGTGGGCGCTGTGCACGGTGCGGCCGGAGACGCATTCGTCGGCAAAGGCGTTCATCTCGCTATGGCGCAGCGCTCGGGACCAACCGTTTACGGCGGACGAGCGCCGGCGTATGCAGGTGCTGATGCCGCACCTCGCCGAGGCCATGCATGCGAATCGCCTGTGGCAGTTCAATGCGGCCGCAGTACCGGCAGTGCGACAGGGCGGGCTCGGCATGGGTGTATGTGACCGAAACGGGTACGTCATCGACTGCAGCCGCAGCTTTTCGCGGCTGATCGGCTCCGAGTGGACGCAATGGTCCGGCACGACATTGCCGGCGGTGCTGGTCGACGCACTGGGCAGCGGCGCGTTCTCCGGCAAAAGCATTGACGTCGAAGCGCAGCCGGTTGGCGACCAGTGGTTGCTGCGCGTGCGCGCTGGTGGTGCCGCCAAGCGCCTTGGCGCGCGCGAGCGGCAGGTCGCAGCAATGTACGCGAGCGGGAAGGGTTATCGCGATATCGCGCGTGAGGTGGGCGTGGCGCCGAGCACCGTGCGCAATCAGTTGCGGGCGAGCTTTCGCAAGCTGGGTGTTGTATCGAAACTCGAGCTTGCGCGTCGGCTTGGCGAGATCGCGCAGGACCACCTGCACTAGCTGCCGGTCTCGGCGGCGCCGGACCGGCTCATGGCAGCATTTCGGCGTTTCGTCGCGCCGTCGCCCCGCTTAGGGAATATTTAGCAGCGCGCCAGCCGCAGCCTGCCTAGACTCGCGTCCATTGTGGATCGGGTCGCGGACTGCGCGTGCCGCGATCCCTGTGCCGCGAGCCTGCCGATGAGCCGGTGCCGGCGCTGCTGACCGAAAGAATTCCAATGTCACATCGAATCTGGTGGCTGATCGCCGTTTTCGCGGTCGCTGTCGGCCTGGCCGTCGAACGGGAGTCCGCCGTGGAGTCTCCGGCGCCGCCGCAGGCGCCGAGCGCTTCGCAGGCCCAGCCGATCGTCGCGCAGCAGGCGAGCGCTGGCCGCAGCTGAGCATCGCGGTCGCGCGATATCTGCGCTGCGCAGCCGCGTGCACGCCGGCTCAAGGGATGAGATGCTCCGCGCATGGCGGTCAGCGTCTTCGACCTGTTCAAGATCGGCATCGGCCCGTCGTCGTCGCATACGGTCGGGCCGATGCGGGCGGCGCGACTGTTCGCGCTTCGCCTGCAGCATGAAGGTCTGCTGCCGCGCGTGGCGCGGGTCGTGGCCGAGTTGTACGGTTCGCTCGGCGCCACCGGCAAGGGGCACGGTTCCGACAAGGCGGTGCTGCTTGGCCTCGAAGGCGAAGAGCCGGACAAGGTCGATGTCGAGTCGATCGAAGCGCGGCTGGCGGCGATCCGTGCTGCCGGCCGGCTGAACCTGCTCGGGCTGCAGCCTGTCGCGTTCGACACGCGTGCCGACCTGCTCTTTTATCGCAGGCTGACGCTCGACGGGCAGCCGCTGGCGCATGCCAACGGCATGCGCTTCCTTGCCTTTGACAGCTCGGGCGATGAACTGGCGGCGCGCGTGTGCTACTCGGTCGGCGGCGGCTTCGTCGTCAGCGCCGAAGTCGCCGCCGACGGGGCGGCGCGCAAGCGGATCGCGCCCGACACGACCATCCTGCGCTATCCGTTCCACACCGGCGAGCAGTTGCTGGAACTTGCGCGGCGCGAGGGATTGTCGATCGCGCAGATCATGCGCGCCAACGAGCGGCACTGGCGCACGGACGCCGAGATCGATGCCGGACTGCTGGCGATCTGGCGCGTGATGCAGGAGTGCGTCGGCCGCGGCCTGCGCAGCGAAGGCGAGCTTCCCGGCGGATTTCGCGTCAAGCGGCGCGCGCCGGCGCTTCATCGGCGGCTGACCTCGAACCCGGAAGCGGCTTTGCGCGATCCGCTGGCCGTGCTCGACTGGGTCAACCTCTATGCGCTGGCGGTCAACGAGGAAAACGCCGCCGGTGGCCGCGTGGTCACGGCGCCGACCAACGGCGCGGCGGGGATCATTCCGGCGGTGCTGAACTACTACAGCCGCTTCGTTCACGGCGCCAGCGAGCAGGGCGTGATCGACTTCCTGCTGACGGCGGCGGCGATCGGCATCCTGTACAAGGAGAACGCCTCGATCTCGGGCGCCGAGGTCGGCTGCCAGGGCGAGGTCGGCGTGGCCTGCTCGATGGCCGCCGGCGCGCTGGCGGCGGTGCTCGGCGGCACGCCGGCGCAGGTGGAGAACGCGGCCGAGATCGGCATGGAGCACCATCTCGGCCTGACCTGCGATCCGGTCGGCGGCCTGGTGCAGATTCCGTGCATCGAGCGCAACGCGATCGCCAGCGTCAAGGCGATCAATGCCGCACGCATGGCGCTGGCCGGCGACGGCACCCACTACGTGTCGCTGGACAAGGTGATCAAGACGATGTGGGAAACCGGCGCCGACATGAAGACCAAGTACAAGGAAACGGCGCGCGGCGGGCTGGCGGTCAACGTCATCGAGTGCTGAAGCCGGTGGCGCGCCGCGGCGCGCGCCGCAACGCGTTTCGGCGCGGCATCATTGCCCATCGCGTCCGGCCGGACGCACTTTGCAACCGAGGCCAGCGCATGCTGATCAACTGCGTGCTGTACCAGCAGGGCAAGAAGATCCGAGATGCGAATTTCAGCGATCGCGGACGGCTGTTTCAGTCTGATCGGGTACGGCGTTTC
>CAZDXQ010000109.1:0-2995 GCA_964509545.1 uncultured Burkholderiaceae bacterium
GCGATCCTGCCGCACCGGCAACTCAAATCACAGATGCCTTCGCCGGACGCTTACGGTCATTCGAAGCACATCGCCGTCGATGACGGTGGCAAGCGCAAAGGCCGCGAGCCCTGGGCGCTGGCCGGGCGCGACCTGGCTCAGGTAGCTGCAAGCGGCATCCTGCAGCGAAGCGAAGTCCGCGCAGGCGAAGGTGCGAACCTCGCGCAGCGCGGCGCTGCCCGCGTCGACCAGCGCGAAACGGGCGTTCGTGCCGCCGACGTCGGCGACGAGCCAGGGAAAACCGTCGCCGCCCGCTGGGCCGGGTGGCGCCGCGGTGAGAGTCGTCATCGGCGCGTGGTCGTTGACCGGCTCCGCACGGATCGAGCAGGCGGGCGGCATTGGCGTCGCATACTGAAGCGCAATTGCGCCACGTTTTCCTCCGCGCCAGCGAGCCGGCCGCGGTCTCGCGCCGAGGCGGCAGCCGGCACGCGCGTCCCAAGGCAGTGCGCAGACTGTAACAAAACGGCGGTTGCCCTCTCGCGGTGCGATGCCCAATGCAGCTGCCTTCGGCGCACACTGCCGCCTGCGCCGCCGCAGTACGCTTGTCTCCGCCGCAGCCAGGTGCGGACGGTCGATGGCGAAAGGCGTCGGTAGGCCGTGGCTTGCGCCCGACCGCGCCGGACTGTCGGACTTCAGGCTCAAGCTCGCCGCGGGACTCGCGGCGACGATCCCGGTGTCGCACACCCTCGTCAGGCGTACCGGCACTTCGCTCGAACTCGGGGCCAAGGTGCTGAACAACACGTCGTCAGCGTTGCTGCGCCTGGGCGACGAACTGAATCCGGCGGCCCTTGAAAGCGCGATCGAGCGGCTCGACCAGGCACGACGTATTGATTTCTTTGCGGTCGGCAGCTACAGCCCGGTGGCCCAGGGCGCGCATTTCAAGTTCCTGCGTTTTGGCGTGCCGTGCGTGGCCGTGGTGGACGAACGGCTGCAGGCGATCACTGCCGAATCGCTCGGCGCCGGCGACGTGGTGGTCGTGGCGTCCGGTTCCGGGCGGATCGCCGAACTGGCGCGTGCAGTGCAGGTCGCCGCGGACGGCGGAGCTTTCGTGATCGCCGTCTGTCCGAGCGGCTCGCCGCTGGCACGGCACGCTTCGCTAAGCATTGCCATCGACCACCTCGAGGACGTCGATACGCAGATGCCCATGGTGAGCCGCATCCTGACCCTTGCGGTGGTCGATGTCCTGGCTGTTGGTGTAGCCATGCGGCACAGCGTCGCGGCTCAGGACGGGCGCGGCGCACCGGCGGCGAAGCTGTCGCGCGGTCGCGGGCGCACGCGCTCCGGCCTGAAGGATTTCGCGCAGATCACCTCGCACAGTCGCTGAGTGCGAGGGGCCGCGCCGTCGGCAAGAGGCGGGCGCCGCTGCTCTTAGAATCGACTGCATGTCGTTGCCGTTCGTCCATCTGCGCCTGCACTCCGAATTTTCGGTCGTCGACGGGCTGGTGCAGCTCGATGCAGCGGCCAACGCGGCCGCCGCGGACGGGCAGGGCGCGCTGGCGCTGACCGACAGCGCCAGCATGTTCGGCGCGGTGCGCTTCTACAAGGCGGCGCGCGCGCAGGGCGTGAAACCCATCCTCGGCGTCGACGCCTGGCTCACCAACGATGCCGATCGCGATTCGCCGCACCGGCTGCTGTTGCTGGCGATGGACCACGGTGGCTACCTCAACCTGTGCGAACTGGTCTCGCGTGCATGGATCGACAACGCGCACCGCGGCCGCGCCGAGATGCGGCCCGAATGGTTCGAGCAGCACGGGGGCGGGCTGATCGCGCTGTCGGCGGCGGCGGACGGCGAGATCGGCATGCAGCTCGCGCTCGGCAATGCGGCGGTGGCGCGCGCCGCGGCGCAGCGGCTGGCGCGCCTGTTTCCGCAGCGCTTCTACATCGAGGTGCAACGCGCCGGCCGGCCCGGCGACGAGCCGCTGGTGCGTGCCAGTGTGCGGCTGGCCATTGATCTCGACCTGCCGCTGGTGGCGACGCATCCGGTGCAGTTCATCGCCCGCGAGGACTTCCGCGCGCACGAGGCGCGCGTGTGCATTGCCGAGGGCTACACGCTGGCCGACCCGCGGCGGCCGCGTCGCTTCACCGAGGAGCAGTACTTCAAGACGCGCGACGAGATGGGGCGGCTGTTCGGCGATCTGCCGGCGGCACTGGCCAATACCGTCGAGATCGCGCGCCGCTGCAATCTGGAACTCGCGCTCGGCCAGCCGCGGCTGCCGGATTTTCCGACGCCGCCGGGCGTGAGCATCGAGCAGCATTGCCGCGATCTGGCGCAGCAAGGGCTGGCAACGAGGCTGCAGGCGCTTTATCCCGACGCGGCCGCGCGCGCCGCGCAGCACGGCCGCTACGCGGCGCGGCTCGACCTCGAACTGGCGACGATCGCCACGATGGGCTTCGCCGGCTACTTCCTGATCGTCGCCGACTTCATCAACTGGGCCAAGCGCGAGGGCATTCCCGTCGGCCCCGGCCGCGGCTCCGGGGCCGGGTCGCTGGTGGCGTACTCGCTCGGCATCACCGACCTCGATCCGCTGCGCTACGACCTGCTGTTCGAGCGCTTCCTGAACCCGGAGCGGGTGTCGATGCCGGACTTCGACATCGACTTCTGCCAGGACCACCGCGACCGCGTGATCGACTACGTCAAACGCAAGTACGGCGCGCAGGCGGTGAGCCAGATCGCCACTTTCGGCACGCTCGGCGCAAAGGCGGTGGTGCGCGACGTCGGCCGCGTTCTCGACCTGCCGTACTCCAAGTGCGACACGCTGTCGAAGCTGATCCCGCACAACCCGGCGGACCCATGGACGCTGGAGCGGGCGCTGAAGGAGGAGCCTGCCTTCGCCGAGGCGGTGGCCAACGACGAGGAGTACGCGGAGCTGCTGGCGCTGTCGCGGCCACTGGAAGGGCTGACGCGCAACGTCGGCATGCACGCCGGCGGCGTGCTGATCGCGCCGGGCAAGCTCAC
>CAZDXQ010000110.1:0-2965 GCA_964509545.1 uncultured Burkholderiaceae bacterium
CACAACCTGCCGGCTTTTTGGCAGGTTGCGGTGGAGGCTAACTTGCACAGCAAGTTAAGCTCGCGGAAGCGAGCGGCCGGAACCACAACCTGCCGGCTTTTTGGCAGGTTGCGGCGCAGGCTAACCTTCCGCGGTTTGCGCGGAAAGTTAAGGCCGAAGGCCGGCCGGAGCCAAAATCCGGTTCAGGAATTGATTGCAAGCCGGAATGGCGGAACTGGTAGACGCGCCGGACTCAAAATCCGGTTCTGGCAACAGAGTGTGGGTTCGATTCCCTCTTCCGGCACCATCATCACCGGCACACCGCCGTGGCGAACCTGCGGCGCCACGGGCGTGGCAAGGCGAGGGCAATTCCTGACGCGGGTTCCCGCCAGTTCGCCACGGCCGGCCATTGACCGGCCCGCATCACCTCCTTAGCGTTCCTTTTCCCTGGCCGCGGCGGTCGGGCGTCGCCGGACGCCGGAACGGCGCGGTCGTCGCCTTCCGTCAGCGCCGGCGCCGGCTCACCCGCGGCGCAGTAACGCGACGGGCGCCTGGCCGGGGTGGAAAACGCACAGATGCGGATCGTCGATCCGAAGACACTCGATGCGAACTGCGCGTGCACGATCGTCGCGCGAAGCAGCGCCGTGGCGCCCGAGTTCCTCCTCGGCGAGAACGGCGGCAATGCACTGGTGGCGGCGAGGTGGCGCCGGCGCCGGGTTCGCTTGACCGAACCGGTGCGGCTGACCGACCACGTGCTGTCCTACTGCGCCGCAGGGTCGGCACCGTGCACGATCGTCGCCGGCGGCAACCGCTGCGACCACCTGCAGCACACCGGCGCCTTGACGTTCCTGCACGCCGGACAGCCGGTGCAATGGTCGCTCGACGCGGAGCGCGACGTCGTTCACCTGCACATCTACATCTCCGCGGCGGCGATGGCGCGGGTCGCCGCGGAAGGCGGCGACAGCGCGCGCTGCAGCCGACTGTCGAACCTGATCGGCGTTCGGCATGCCTGGCTGGAGAGCTACTTCAGGCTGCTGATCTGCGAGTACGAGCTCTTCGGCCGCAACGGCCAGCTTGGCGACTCGCTGTTCCTCGATCAGACGGAGGGCCTGCTGATCGACCGGCTGCTGTCATCGGCGGCGACCGGCGACGCCGAAGGCGGCAGCCGGCGGCGCGTCAGTCCGCTGCGACCCCTTCTCGTCGGTCGGGTCAATGAATACGTGCTGCAGCACCTGCACCGGGAACTGCGGCTGCGGCAACTGGCGACGCTGACCGGCCTTTCGGTCGATCACTTCGTGCGGGCCTTCCGCCAGGCAACCGGCACGACGCCCCACCGGCACGTGCTCGAAATGCGCCTGAACCGCGCCTGCGACCTGCTGCGCGGCGAGTCGACGCCGGCGTCCGTGATCGCGCTTCGCTGCGGATTTTCCAGCCCGGCGCGCTTTTCGGTCGCTTTCAACAGGCGCTACGGACTGACGCCGACGCAGTACCGCAGCCGGCACTGACCGGCGTCGTCCAACGCGGTTTGCAGGCCGTGACCGCGGGTTCACTGACCGGGGTCGCTGCCGCCTCGCCCCGAAGGCACAACGGCGCCGCTCCAGGTGCCGCCGCGGACAAAGGCTCGCGCCAGCAGCGCCGCCGCCAACAGCAGCAGGATCACCGTCACCGCGCTGGCGATGAACTGCGCGTCGATCTGCGGCCAGTCGGCCTTCAGCAGCGCTTCCCAGCGCTCGCTCATCCAGTGCCAGGCCGAGTGCGCGACGAAGGCGGAAACGATCGCCACAACGATCCTCGCGTCGAGACCCCGGCGATTGACGAGCAGCAGCAGCGCCGGCCAGACCAACGCCAGTACCAGCAGCTGGCCGATCTCGATGCCGACATTGAAGGCGAGCAGCGACAGCAGCAGGTGGCTGCCCGCGAACTGCAGTTCATTGGCCAGCGCGAACGAGAAGCCGAAGCCGTGCACGAGACCGAAAACGCCGGTGACGAGCCAGCGCCAATGCAGGTTCGGATGCAGCACGTTCTCGACCGCCATGTACAGGATCGACACGGCGATCAGCGTCTCGACCAGCGGCGGGAACCAGTTGCCGCTGGGCACGATGCCGTAGGCGGCGGCGATCAGCGTGATCGAGTGCGCCACGGTAAAGGCGGTGACCACGCCGACGAGGTTCCAGCTGAAGCGGCGAAAAGGCGCCACCAGGCAGACGAGGAAAAGCAGGTGATCGAGCCCGCCGAGGATGTGGTCGAAGCCCGACAGCACGAAGGTCCACGCCGCCTGATACCAGCGCGGATCGAGCAGCACTGCGCCGCTGCCCGTGGTCAGTTCGAACGCCCGC
Source organism: uncultured Burkholderiaceae bacterium (assembly GCA_964509545.1). Classification (GTDB taxonomy): domain Bacteria; phylum Pseudomonadota; class Gammaproteobacteria; order Burkholderiales; family Burkholderiaceae_F; genus JADJWR01. Next base: position 2,316 of record CAZDXQ010000110.1, read on the forward strand.
ACCGCGCCGTCGCGGGTGACGTAACGCAGGTCGAGTTTCAGCCGGTCGCGCAGGCCGGGGCTGACATTGAAGTCGACGGCGAAGCCGCTGTGCGCCGAGCGGATCGGATACTCGATCGCGGCGTCGAAGTAGCCCTGGTTCCAGAAGACATCGGTCTGCGGCGGCAGCTGGACGCCGCGAATCGCCGCCGCCGCCTGATCGAACGACTGGAACGACCGATCCGACGGCAGCGCGATCCGTGCCTGGCCGCCGCGAGGCAGGAGCCGGGCCCCGTCTTCGAAAAAGACGAGGTCGCGGGTCGTCGCCTCGATCGCGCGCGGCAGCGCCTCCGGCATCTGCGTCAGATCGAGATAGCCGTTGCCGCGCTTCGGCAGATTGACGTTGAGCAACAGCGCCAGCGGCACCCGCACGAGCACCTGCAGCGTCCCACCGTCGGCGCGCATGATCGTATGCATGCGCATCTCGCCCGGGATGTCGTGCGCGCGAACCGGCAACGCCGCCGCGAGCAGTGCGGCGGCGGCGAGCAGGAAACGCCAGGTCACGGACGCAGGAACCACGCTCTGTGGACGCTGCTCAACGCGGGCGGGCAAGACGGCCTATTGAGCCTTACTTAACCTCGTGACTATCGAACAGATCCGCCTGGATCCAGC
>CAZDXQ010000111.1:0-2929 GCA_964509545.1 uncultured Burkholderiaceae bacterium
GAAACGCCGTACCCGATCAGACTGAAACAGCCGTCCGCGATCGCTGAAATTCGCAAGTTGGCCGTTCTTGGAGATTCGCACGGGCGCTCAGAAGACCACGTTGTCATCGGTCCAAGCCGCCGAATCTCGCGACGCGAACACCGCCGCATCGAAGATGCATGGCAGAACACCGCTGCGCTCGCAAAGAGCTTGAATGCCGTCCGAGATGAAACGGTAGTAGTTGTCGTCTCCCAGCGCTGTAGCCGTCAGGCGCACTGGAAACCCGAACGCGTTCAGCCAGTCGGTCAGGCGACTGTCGATTGGGTTCTCGTATCGGGTGAGCGCCAGTGACTGCAGAAGGTTGCGGGACTTCTTCGGTCCGAAGCCGAGGAAATGCTCCTGAATGTGCCTCGCCGCCTCGATTTCGACATCCCTTGGCACCAACTGCGTCAGCCGATTGCGCTGGGCGAGCGTGTCGGTCCATAAGCCACCTTCGAGAAGCTCCAGGTTCTGGGCGAGCTCGCTCGCGATCTTGTCGGCGAACCGGAATCCTCGCGCTTTCCTGAGGACCTTCGCGATCAGGACGCCGGCATCGCGTGCCTGGTGGACGACCGCATTCGTAACGGGAAACGGTTTCAAGCGAATGAACCGTGCCACGTGGCTTTCGGGTCCGGAATTCTGCCGGGTGGTTAGCCGCATGGAGACCATGGCCCGCCAGAAGCGCTCCTTGGTGACCGTATGCGCCGGAGCTGAATCCGGTCGAGTACCTGTGGGCCTGGCGCAAGCGCCATGCGCTGGCGAACTTCTGTCCGAATGGCTTCGGCGAGCTGAAGACGGCTGCGCGGGGCGGGCTCAAATCCGCGCAGCGCCGGCAGTCGATCGTCGCCGCGTGCTGGGTCCAGGCTGACCTGTTCGAGAGTCACGAGGTTAGGTAAGGCTCAATGGGATCAATTGGCCCGGATGCAGTCCGGCTCTCGCCAAGACTTCAGGCTGCCAGCGGCTCAGATGCAGTCATTCGAATGTCGACGTGTACCGTTTCGTACGGACAATGAACGCCGCCAGCGTAGGTACGCTCAACGAGCCCTAACTCGGCAAGCACTTCGACGTCGTCATGCACACGCCGCACGTCACGTGCCAGGCGGCGCGCCAGTTCGCGAATCGGCATCGGCCCCTGCCCCTGCAATGCATGCAGGAGAGCCCAGCGGCGCTCGGTGAGCCTGCCGAAGAAGCTTTCTGCCGTCTCGAAGTTGAGCACTTCCCCCTGGTAACTGCGCGCGGACGCGCGCTTGCCTGCGGCGCGCAGCGCGCCACGCCAGTCGTTGCTCAACGTGATCGTCAGTTTTCGACGCGTCATTTTCTGCTCCTCGCCACTTCGACAGCAGCAATGAAGTCCTCGATCAATTGGGCCACCGAAGTGAAGACGTAGGGTCTCTCCTTGCCCGCGACGTGGCAGTGATCACCCTTGCCACGCTCATTGTCGAAGCCCACGAGCCGCACGCCGCTCAGCGAGTAGACGGCGCGGTACTTGAATCCGTGGCTGCTCGGCAGCACCGGAGAGGGCACCCGCCAGACCACCACTTCGATGATGCCGCCCTCTGGCGTTACGTCCTTGAAGCGAGTGATCAGCTTCGCCTTCATTGTTGACAATCTTGACAACAGACGAACCTGTTGTCAAATCTGGGGACGCATTCCTGCCGGACCGTGCGCCCCGCAGGCGAGCCGCCTTGACTGCACGCAAACGCTCGCAATGCTCGGCTATCGGCTGCAGGAAGAAACGGCAGCTTCGGCGACGCTCGCCGTGTTGTTGGTGAGGGTGAAGCCCGAACTGGCGCTGGCAGCGTGAAACCAGTGCGGGCGGATCGGGAACAAGCAGGCTCGGGCGGTGCGTCGGGGGACTCAGCGCGCATCGACCTCAACGATTCCAACCGCCCGGTGCGGACCTGCATGCCGGGTGGTGTGGGAGGGGCCCGATCAGCGATGATCGGCCCCTATCCCGATTGCGCCGTCACCATCGCGGCAAGCGGCTTTGCCGTAGAGGGAGCGACCATGGTCCTGCTCGAATTCTCGATGTCGCCGATCAACAAAGGTGAAAGCGTCAGCCCGTATGTGGCGCGCTCGCTCGACATCGTCGACAAGAGCGGCCTGCCGTACCAGCTCACGCCGATGGGCACGATCATCGAAGGCGAGTGGGCCGAGGTGATGGCGGTGGTCACGGCCTGCTTCGAGGCCATGCGCGTCGACTGCGACCGCATCAGCACGTCGGTCCGCATCGACTATCGCGCCGGGCCGGGCGGAAGGCTCAAGGCCAAGGTCGAGTCGGTCGAGAAGAAGCTGGGGCGCAAGCTCGCGACCTGACGGCCCGGCGGGGGCTTCAGTCGCGGAAGTTCTCGAACGACAGCGGCACGTCCTTGACGTTGGTCCGCACGAGCGCGATGCACTCCTGCAGCGCGTCGCGCTTGGCCCCGGCCACCCGCGCCATGTCGCCCTGGATGCTGGCGGTGACCTTCAGCTTCGATTCCTTGATCGCCTGCACGATGCGCTTGGCCAGCGCCTGCTCGATGCCGTTGCGCACCTTGAAGACCTGCCGGACCTTGTCGCCGCCGATCTTCTCGACCTTGCCGGCGAGATCGACGAAGCGGACGTCGACGTTGCGCTTGGCCAGCTTGGCGAGCAGCAGGTCGCGCACCTGCCCGAGCTGGAATTCGCTGTCGGCGAAGGCCGTCAGTTCGAGTTCCTTCTGCTCGATGCGCGCATCGGAGCCCTTGAAGTCGAAGCGGTTGGCGATTTCCTTGTTGGCCTGGTCGGTGGCGTTGCGCAGTTCGACCAGATTGGGCTTGCAGACGATGTCGAAGGAGGGCATGGCGGCGGCGCGCTGGCGTGGAACACGAAACGAGTCTAGTGTAGTGTCTCGCAAATGACTATTCCTAAAGAGCCGCCGGTGTCATACTTG
>CAZDXQ010000112.1:0-2908 GCA_964509545.1 uncultured Burkholderiaceae bacterium
CTCGCGGAAGCGAGCGGCCGGAACCACAACCTGCCGGCTTTTTGGCAGGTTGCGGCGCAGGCTAACCTTCCGCGGTTTGCGCGGAAAGTTAAGGCCGAAGGCCGGCCGGAGCCAAAATCCGGTTCAGGAATTGATTGCAAGCCGGAATGGCGGAACTGGTAGACGCGCCGGACTCAAAATCCGGTTCTGGCAACAGAGTGTGGGTTCGATTCCCTCTTCCGGCACCATCATCACCGGCACACCGCCGTGGCGAACCTGCGGCGCCACGGGCGTGGCAAGGCGAGGGCAATTCCTGACGCGGGTTCCCGCCAGTTCGCCACGGCCGGCCATTGACCGGCCCGCATCACCTCCTTAGCGTTCCTTTTCCCTGGCCGCGGCGGTCGGGCGTCGCCGGACGCCGGAACGGCGCGGTCGTCGCCTTCCGTCAGCGCCGGCGCCGGCTCACCCGCGGCGCAGTAACGCGACGGGCGCCTGGCCGGGGTGGAAAACGCACAGATGCGGATCGTCGATCCGAAGACACTCGATGCGAACTGCGCGTGCACGATCGTCGCGCGAAGCAGCGCCGTGGCGCCCGAGTTCCTCCTCGGCGAGAACGGCGGCAATGCACTGGTGGCGGCGAGGTGGCGCCGGCGCCGGGTTCGCTTGACCGAACCGGTGCGGCTGACCGACCACGTGCTGTCCTACTGCGCCGCAGGGTCGGCACCGTGCACGATCGTCGCCGGCGGCAACCGCTGCGACCACCTGCAGCACACCGGCGCCTTGACGTTCCTGCACGCCGGACAGCCGGTGCAATGGTCGCTCGACGCGGAGCGCGACGTCGTTCACCTGCACATCTACATCTCCGCGGCGGCGATGGCGCGGGTCGCCGCGGAAGGCGGCGACAGCGCGCGCTGCAGCCGACTGTCGAACCTGATCGGCGTTCGGCATGCCTGGCTGGAGAGCTACTTCAGGCTGCTGATCTGCGAGTACGAGCTCTTCGGCCGCAACGGCCAGCTTGGCGACTCGCTGTTCCTCGATCAGACGGAGGGCCTGCTGATCGACCGGCTGCTGTCATCGGCGGCGACCGGCGACGCCGAAGGCGGCAGCCGGCGGCGCGTCAGTCCGCTGCGACCCCTTCTCGTCGGTCGGGTCAATGAATACGTGCTGCAGCACCTGCACCGGGAACTGCGGCTGCGGCAACTGGCGACGCTGACCGGCCTTTCGGTCGATCACTTCGTGCGGGCCTTCCGCCAGGCAACCGGCACGACGCCCCACCGGCACGTGCTCGAAATGCGCCTGAACCGCGCCTGCGACCTGCTGCGCGGCGAGTCGACGCCGGCGTCCGTGATCGCGCTTCGCTGCGGATTTTCCAGCCCGGCGCGCTTTTCGGTCGCTTTCAACAGGCGCTACGGACTGACGCCGACGCAGTACCGCAGCCGGCACTGACCGGCGTCGTCCAACGCGGTTTGCAGGCCGTGACCGCGGGTTCACTGACCGGGGTCGCTGCCGCCTCGCCCCGAAGGCACAACGGCGCCGCTCCAGGTGCCGCCGCGGACAAAGGCTCGCGCCAGCAGCGCCGCCGCCAACAGCAGCAGGATCACCGTCACCGCGCTGGCGATGAACTGCGCGTCGATCTGCGGCCAGTCGGCCTTCAGCAGCGCTTCCCAGCGCTCGCTCATCCAGTGCCAGGCCGAGTGCGCGACGAAGGCGGAAACGATCGCCACAACGATCCTCGCGTCGAGACCCCGGCGATTGACGAGCAGCAGCAGCGCCGGCCAGACCAACGCCAGTACCAGCAGCTGGCCGATCTCGATGCCGACATTGAAGGCGAGCAGCGACAGCAGCAGGTGGCTGCCCGCGAACTGCAGTTCATTGGCCAGCGCGAACGAGAAGCCGAAGCCGTGCACGAGACCGAAAACGCCGGTGACGAGCCAGCGCCAATGCAGGTTCGGATGCAGCACGTTCTCGACCGCCATGTACAGGATCGACACGGCGATCAGCGTCTCGACCAGCGGCGGGAACCAGTTGCCGCTGGGCACGATGCCGTAGGCGGCGGCGATCAGCGTGATCGAGTGCGCCACGGTAAAGGCGGTGACCACGCCGACGAGGTTCCAGCTGAAGCGGCGAAAAGGCGCCACCAGGCAGACGAGGAAAAGCAGGTGATCGAGCCCGCCGAGGATGTGGTCGAAGCCCGACAGCACGAAGGTCCACGCCGCCTGATACCAGCGCGGATCGAGCAGCACTGCGCCGCTGCCCGTGGTCAGTTCGAACGCCCGCACCGCGCCGTCGCGGGTGACGTAACGCAGGTCGAGTTTCAGCCGGTCGCGCAGGCCGGGGCTGACATTGAAGTCGACGGCGAAGCCGCTGTGCGCCGAGCGGATCGGATACTCGATCGCGGCGTCGAAGTAGCCCTGGTTCCAGAAGACATCGGTCTGCGGCGGCAGCTGGACGCCGCGAATCGCCGCCGCCGCCTGATCGAACGACTGGAACGACCGATCCGACGGCAGCGCGATCCGTGCCTGGCCGCCGCGAGGCAGGAGCCGGGCCCCGTCTTCGAAAAAGACGAGGTCGCGGGTCGTCGCCTCGATCGCGCGCGGCAGCGCCTCCGGCATCTGCGTCAGATCGAGATAGCCGTTGCCGCGCTTCGGCAGATTGACGTTGAGCAACAGCGCCAGCGGCACCCGCACGAGCACCTGCAGCGTCCCACCGTCGGCGCGCATGATCGTATGCATGCGCATCTCGCCCGGGATGTCGTGCGCGCGAACCGGCAACGCCGCCGCGAGCAGTGCGGCGGCGGCGAGCAGGAAACGCCAGGTCACGGACGCAGGAACCACGCTCTGTGGACGCTGCTCAACGCGGGCGGGCAAGACGGCCTAGGAATTTGAGGTGGACATCGCCGGTGCCGCGCGTGTTGCGTCACGCGGCACCG
>CAZDXQ010000113.1:0-2875 GCA_964509545.1 uncultured Burkholderiaceae bacterium
GCAGGATGACGACCAACAACTCGTCCTCCTCTGAAAAACGTTGGGACACTACTGGGGCTATGTATTGACTCGCCTGGCCGCCCATTGGGCCTTGCGGCCGCGCATACCCGGCGGCAGCGCAAGCCCAATGCGACGGCGTGTCAGTCCACTGCCCGGATCGATGTTGGCCAGCATCAACGCGGCCGCGTCGGCATATGGCACGATCATCTGGGGCACGAGGTACGCGAAGAGCGGCACAAGCAACGGCGCCGGCAGCGCACGCGCGAACGAGGGCATGCGAACCGGCAGCGTGTCCCGCGAAATGCGCATCCGGTCGAGACCCAGCGCAGGCTGCTCGACCATCGGCCCCGGACAGAGCAGGCGCCAGTTGATCCGCGACCGGCCGAGGCGATCGAAGTTCGTTCGGTGCGGCCAGTAGGTCGACTTCACCCAGGGCAGGTCCACGCCGCGGCGACCCGATGCATCGATGTCGAGGAGCGCCGCTCCGGCCAGAAACCAGCAGACGGGCTGCGCGGCCGGCGGAAGCGACTCCACCGCAGCGACGAGCTGATCTAAGAGGTCGACGAAACCGTCGCCGTCGGCAACGTGGCCGGCGCAGTTGATGAGCGCGTCGTGTCCCTTGATGAGGTCGACGGGCGCGCCCGCAGCGAGATCGCCGATGTGGATGCGGACCTGAGGGTGTGCCTCCGGCGGCAGCCTCGAAGGCGTGCGGACGAATGCCGTGACCTGATGCCCGGCCGCCAGCGCCTGGCCCAGCACATGGCGTCCGAGCGATCCGGTCGCGCCGAGGATGATCAGGCGTGCCATCGGGTCACGACGCCAGTGCCGGTTCGCCGGCGACTGCTGCCATGCTGGCCGGCGACTTGGGCTGGCGCCGGACCCTGAACCACGCCGCATACAGCGCCGGCACGAAGAAGATCGTCAGCACCGTGCCTGAGGCGAGCCCGCCCATGATCGCGATCGCCATCGGGCCCCAGAACACGCTGTGCGCCAGCGGGATCATTGCCAGCCCGGTGGCCAGTGCCGTCAGCACCACCGGTCGGGTCCGTTTCACCGCCGCTTCGAGCACGGCGTGCCAGGGATCGCGTCCCGCTTCCATTTCGGTCCGGATCTGGTCGACCAGGATCACCGAATTGCGCATGATCATGCCGCACAAGGCGATGATGCCGAGGATGGCGACGAACCCGAGCGGCGCCTGGAACAGCAGCAGCGCGGCCACCACGCCGATCAGGCCGAGCGGCGCGGTCAGGAACACCATCGTCATCAGCGAGAAGCTCTGCAGCTGCAGCATCAGGATCGCCAGGATCGTGACCAGCATCACCGGCGCCACCGCGGCCAGCGCCTTGTTGGCCTTGTCGCTTTCCTCGACCGCGCCGCCGACGTCGATGCGGTAGCCGAAAGGCAGCTTCGCCTCGATCGGCTTCAGCAGTGGCCGGATCTCCTGCGTCACCGACACGCCCTGCTGCCCGTCCTTGACGTCGGCGCGCACCGTGATCGCCATGTCGCGGTTGCGACGCCACAGAACCGGCTCCTCGAGCTCGTAGCGCACGCGCGCCACCTGCGACAGTGGCACCACGGTGCCCTGGCGCGTGTACAGGTTGACATCCTTCAGCGTATCGAGATCGAGCCGCTCCGAAGGAACCGCGCGGGCGACGATGTCGATCAGATCTTCGTGCTCGCGCAGGTGCGAAAGCGTTGCGCCATTCATCACGATCTGCGTCGCCAGCGCGACATCGGCCGGCGCCAGGCCGAGCGCACGCGCCTTGTCCTGGTCGAGATCGACGCGCAGCGTGCGGACCGGGTCGTTCCAGTCGAGCTGCACGTCGCGCACTTTCGGGCTCGACGCGAGAACCGCTTCGACCTCGCGCGCGATCTCCCGCACCTTCTGCGTGTCCGGACCGACGACGCGGAACTGCACCGGGAAGCCGACCGGCGGCCCGAGCTCGAGCCGCGTCACGCGCACCCAGACCTGCGGGAACTGTTCGTTTACGCCCGCCATCAGGCGGGAGCGCAGGCGTTCGCGCGCCTCCTGATTCTTGGTCATCACGATGAAAACGGCATAGCCCGGGTTCGGCAGCTCCGGATTCAGCGACAGGTAGAAGCGCGGCTGGCCGGCGCCGGTGTAGGCGGTGAAGAACCTGACGTCCTCGTCCTTGGCCAGGATCGCCTCCATCTTCTTCACCTGCTCGGTGGTGGCGGCGAACGAGGCGCCTTCCTTCAGCCGCAGCTCGACCACCAGTTCGGGGCGCGTGCTGTTCGGAAAGAACTGCTGCGGCACGAAGCGGCTGCCGAAGACCGCGGCGGCCAGCGCAGCCACGGTGATGCCGATGACCCACCAGCGCCGTTCGATCGCGCGGTCGATCCAGCGCCGCAGTCTCTTGTAGCCCGGCGTGCCGTACGGATCGCCGCCGTGATGATGCTTGCCGAAGTCCTTCGGCAGCATGTTGACGGCGAGATACGGCGTGATCAGGCCCGAGACCAGCCACGAGAACAGCACGGCGGTGCCGACGATCCAGAAGATGCCGCCGGCGTATTCGCCGGTCGTCGACTTGGCGAAGCCGATCGGCATGAAGGCGGCCGTGGTGATCAGCGCGCCGGCAAGCCGCGGCATCGCGGTGGCCTGGTACGAGTAGGCGGCGGCCTTCAGCCGGTCCCAGCCTTCCTCCATCTTCACGATCATCATCTCGACGGCGATGATGCCGTCGTCGACCAGCAGGCCGAGGGCGATGATCAGCGAGCCGAGCGAAATGCGTTCGAGGTTCCAGCCCATCGCCAGCATCACCAGGGCGACGACGCCGAGCACGATCGGCACCGCCAGCCCGACCACGATCCCCGTACGCCAGCCGAGGCTGACCAGGCTCACGATCAGCACGAT
>CAZDXQ010000114.1:0-2597 GCA_964509545.1 uncultured Burkholderiaceae bacterium
CGTGGCGGATCACCTTGAAGTGCTCGGGAATGAACTCGAGCTGTTCGGAGACGTCTTCGCCGATTCTCTTCAGTTGCCCGCCGCAGTCCGGGCAGGCGCAGGCGGCGGCGTGCACCTGCGTCTGCCGCGGCAGATGCGCCGGCAGCGGCCGGCGCACGGGCGGAGTGCGCGGCGCCGCCCGGGTCTGGTCGGCCGGCACTTCGGCGGCCGGCGTGTTCGGCACCTCCGCCAGGCTGGTTTCGAGTTCCTCGACCAGCAGTTCCAGCTGCGCGACGTGGGCGTCGTGCCGCTCGGAGCGGCGGCCGAACTGGATCCGCCGCAGCCGCGCGATCTGTAGTTTCAGCTTCTCGATCATCAGCCGCGCGGCGATGACCTCGGCATCACGCTCGATGAGCAAACGCTTCAGCGTTGCGATGTCATCGGGCAGTTGATCCAGCAGCGACGGCATGGGCGCGACTGTATCTGCGCGGCGCGCGCATTGCACGCATCGCGCGTGCAAATCTTCATCGCTGTTGTTACGCCGCCATGGTCGGCTGCCAGGTGCGCGCGGGTCGTCTCCAGTCGATGCCTTCGAGCAGCATCGACAGCTGCGCCGCCGTCAACGAGACGACGCCACCTTCGGCCTGCGGCCAGACGAAGCGACCGCGCTCCAGCCGCTTGGCAAACAGACACAGGCCATCGCCGCTCCACCACAGGAGCTTGACCCGATCGCCTCTGCGGCCACGGAAGACGAAGACGTGCCCCGAGAAGGGATCCTCGGCCAGCTGTGTGGCGACCTGCGCGGCCAGGCCGTCGAAGCCCTTGCGCATGTCGGTGTGGCCGGCGGCCAGCCAGATCCGGTGACCCGCGGGCAGGCCAATCATGCCGACGGCGCCAGCAGCTGCAGCACGACCCGCAGCGCCACAACATCGACCGCGCCCTTGATGCGGATGCGGCCGGCGGGCAGTTCGACGTCGATGGCGCCGCCGGCGGCGGCCGGGCGCGCCGCCGGTGTGGCGACGGGCAGCTCGGAGCGGGTCCGCGCCTCGCTCAGGATGACCGGCAGCAGCGACGGCGGCGCCGACCGTGCCGCGCGCTCGTGCTGCCGCCGCCACTTGAACAGAAGATTGGCGTTGACGCCATTGTCCAGCGCGATGCGCGCCACCGAGGCGCCGGGCGCCAGCGTCTGCTCGATCAACCGGCGCTTGAAGGCCAGGCTGTGCCGGCGCCGCGCGACCCGCTCGCGCTTGGCTGGCCCCACTGGCTTGTGCTTGGCGTCCACCATCGCTCCTTGGTGGACACCTGCTCGGCCCCACCGCCGCGCGATCGTGCCGCAGCGTCGGGCAAGATCACAGATGCCGCGGCCGGACGCTTACGATTGTTGCTCCACCGCTTGGCCTGAAAAGCAGAGCGAATGCTGATGGCGCCTTGTCGAAAATCGCCGAAGCCATCGATGCCGCCATCTTGACTGCGCTGCGTCACTTGGACGTTGCGATAACCAAGTTGCACCAGGAACTCGCTGCAGAAGTGCTCGAAAGTCCTCGGCGTAAGTTCCTTCAACTCTCCGACCAGACGTGCTTTTATCTCCTGCAGGTTTGCGTTTACGAGGTCACGGAGACTGACTGACGGCGTCTCGGCGGCCCCGATCGCGGCGCTTGCGACGGCGCCTCCGGTCGCGGCTCGCGCCCCCGCCTCCAGTCTTGCCCTGCCGGCCTCGGTGATGCGCCAGACGCCGCGCTGCGATCCGTCAATCTCTCCAGTCAGTAGTGTCCCAACGTTTTTCAGAGGAGAACGAGCTGTTGGTCGTCATCCTGCATCAGTGGCGGTGGGGCAAGCAGTTGATTTATCGGCGTTGTCTCGAACATTGTCAGGCTCAGGATCTGTAGGAGCTCGTACAGGCTATGCGGCAGCATCGCGCGCTTCTTGACGATGGCGATCAGCACGTAGGTCGCCACCGCGATCCAGATCTGCGTCTTCACTGCGTTCTCGCTGGTGCCGAAGAACGCCTTGATGCGCAGGTGCTGCTTGATCCACTTGAAGAACAGCTCGACTTGCCAGCGCAGCCGGTACAACTCGCCGATGACCTCGGGCGGCAGCCGCGTGTTGTTGGTCAGGAACACGAGGCGCTTGCCATCGTCGTCCTTGACCACCACACGGCGCAGCGCCGTCGGATAGCTCTGCCGGGAGTAGAAGATCTCCAGCGTCACGGTCTGATCGCACAGGACAGGCGTGTTGAGCCGATCCACCGGGTGCGAGTAGCGGCGCTTGGCCCGCAGTCCCCGCTTGGCGCGGATGAGGAAGAAGGCGCCGGCCTCGTGCAGCGCATGCAGGCGGGCGAAGTCCAGGTAGCCGCGGTCGAACAGGTAGAAGGCGCCGGGCTCGACGATCAGTTTGTCCAGGGCGTTGACGTCGTGGGTCTTGCCGTCGCTGATGTGGATGAAGCTCGGGATCGCCCCGCGCACGTCCAGCAGGGTGTGCAGCTTGACGGCGGCCTTGGTCGAACGAAACGGTGCCCAGGGGTACACCGACAGGCACAGGTCGATGGTGGTCGAGTCGAAGGCGTAGACCGTCTCCTTCAGGTCCAGACCGATCGGCTCCTTCGCATACAGCGGCCGGGC
>CAZDXQ010000115.1:0-2495 GCA_964509545.1 uncultured Burkholderiaceae bacterium
GTCAAGCGGCAGATGGAGAAGAGCCAGCGCGAGTACTACCTGAACGAGCAGGTCAAGGCGATCCAGAAGGAGCTCGGCGAAGGCGAAGAGGGCGCCGACATCGAGGAACTGGACAAGAAGGTCAAGGCGGCGCGCATGCCCAAGCAGGCGCGGCAGAAGGCCGAGGCCGAGCTGAAGAAGTTGAAGCTGATGTCGCCCATGTCGGCCGAGGCGACCGTCGTGCGCAACTACATCGACACGCTGATCGGCCTGCCGTGGAAGAAGAAGAGCAAGATCAACAACGATCTGGCCAACGCGCAGAAGGTCCTCGACGAGGATCATTACGGGCTGGAGAAGGTCAAGGACCGCATCGTCGAGTACCTGGCCGTGCAACAGCGCGTCGACCGGCTGAAGGCGCCGATCCTGTGCCTTGTCGGTCCCCCGGGCGTCGGCAAGACCTCGCTGGGCCAGTCGATCGCGCGCGCGACGAACCGCAAGTTCGTGCGCATGGCCCTCGGCGGCGTGCGCGACGAGGCCGAGATCCGCGGCCACCGGCGCACGTACATCGGCTCGATGCCAGGCAAGATCCTGCAGAACCTGGCCAAGGTCGGCGTGCGCAATCCGCTGTACCTGCTCGACGAAGTCGACAAGATGGGTCAGGACTTCCGCGGCGACCCGTCTTCGGCGCTGCTCGAGGTGCTCGATCCGGAGCAGAACCACACCTTCGTCGACCACTACGTCGAGGTCGACTATGACCTTTCGGACGTGATGTTCGTGGCCACCGCCAACACGATGAACATCCCGCCGCCTCTGCTCGACCGGATGGAGGTGATCCGCCTGTCCGGCTATACGGAGGACGAGAAGGTCAACATCGCCATGCGCTACCTGCTGCCGAAGCAGATGAAGAACAATGGCGTCAAGAAGGGCGAACTGGACGTCAGCGAGGCGGCAGTCCGCGACATCATTCGCTACTACACGCGCGAGGCCGGCGTGCGCGCGCTCGAGCGCGAGCTGTCCAAGATCTGCCGCAAGGTGGTCAAGGGCGCGCTGCTGAAGAAGGGTGAGGGCAAGGCGAGGATCACCCCCCGTAACCTCGACAAGTATCTGGGCGTGCGTCGCTATACCTTCGGCATGGCCGAGAAGGAACCGCAGATCGGTCAGGTGACCGGCCTGGCCTGGACTGAAGTCGGCGGCGAACTTCTGACGATCGAGGCCGCGGTGATGCCGGGCAAGGGCATCATCATCCGCACCGGTTCGCTTGGCGACGTGATGAAGGAGTCAGTCGAGGCCGCGCGCTCCGTGGTGCGCAGCCGCGCGCGTCGGCTTGGCATCAGGGACGAGGTCTTCGAGAAGACCGACATTCACATTCACCTGCCGGAAGGGGCGACGCCGAAAGACGGCCCCAGCGCAGGCATTGCCATGACCACCGCGTTCGTCTCGGCGCTGACCGGCATCGCGGTGCGTCCTGACGTGGCGATGACCGGCGAAATCACGCTGCGCGGCGACGTGCTCGCCATTGGCGGGCTGAAGGAGAAACTGCTGGCGGCGCTGCGCGGCGGCATTAAGACGGTGCTGATTCCCGAGGAAAACGTCAAGGATCTCGCGGAAATCCCGGACAACGTCAAGAACCGGCTGGAATTGATCCCGGTCAAGTGGATCGACCGCGTCCTCGAAATTGCGCTGACGCGGCAGCCGCAGGCGCTGGCCGACGACGATGCCGCGCAGGCGGGCACGGATGCTGCTGGTGCAAAGGCGACAACGGCAGGCGAGGTCGTCAAGCACTAGCGCGCGGTCGCGTGGCGCCGCGGCGCCGTCTTTCAGCGCGTGATCGCTTTCTTGCTTGACACTGCCTGACGTGCGCGGTTGAATAGCCCGTCGAATGCAGGCCGGTTGCGCCGTTGGCGGGAATCGCATCGGGGTCTCGAGTGGGCGCGTGTCGTGGCCATCGCGCCGTCAAGAAAAGGTTGGGCAGACAGCGGGGGGGTTAGGTGAACAAGATCGAACTGATCGAGCATGTCGCCAAGCAGGCGGACATCTCGAAGGCGGCGGCGGGTCGTGCGCTGGAGGCAGTGGTCGGAGGCATTCGCGCGTCGCTGAAGAAGGGCAACTCCGTTACCCTTGTGGGCTTCGGCACGTTCTCGATCGGCAAGCGCGCCGCGCGCGCCGGACGCAATCCGCGTACAGGCGCGGCGATCAAGATCAAGGCGGCGAAGGTGCCGAAGTTCCGCCCCGGCAAGGCGTTGAAGGATGCAGTAAACTGACATGGCTTGCGCGGCCTGTTTTTGCGGGGCCGGCTGGTGCGGCACTGCAGGCATGAACGGGTGCTTAGCTCAGTGGGTAGAGCGGCGCCCTTACAAGGCGTAGGTCGGGAGTTCGAGCCTCTCAGCACCCACCAGACTGTGCAGGTTCGCCACGCCGGCGCCACACGTTGCGGGCCTGGCACGGCGAAAGATCAACGCGGGGAGTGGTAGTTCAGTCGGTTAGAATACCGGCCTGTCACGCCGGGGGTCGCGGGT
>CAZDXQ010000116.1:0-2359 GCA_964509545.1 uncultured Burkholderiaceae bacterium
CCCAGCCGCCGTTCCACTTGTCCTGGTTCTCCCATTCCTTCGGATAGCCGATGCCGGGCTTGGTCTCGACGTTGTTGAACCAGGCGTACTCCACGCCGGGCCGGCTGGTCCACACGTTCTTGCAGGTGACGCTGCAGGTGTGGCAACCGATGCACTTGTCGAGGTTCAGCACCATGCCGATCTGCGCTCTGACTCTCATTTCGCTCGCTCCGATGAGTAGAAAGTGACCCGGTTTGCGGCCGCTTCGGCGGCGGCCGCCGCACCGCCCATGCGGTTCGGCGCCCTCACGGGCTTTCTCCCTGCGACTGGAACGCCTTCGCCAGGTAGTCGTCGCGCGGCGTGTCGAGCCAGTCGACCTTCTTCATCTTGCGCACGACCACGAACTCGTCGCGATTGGTGCCGATCGTGCCGTAGTAGTTGAAGCCGTAGCTCTGCTGCGCGTAGCCGCCGATCATGTGCGTCGGCTTGGTGACGATGCGGGTGACCGAGTTGTGGATGCCGCCGCGCACGCCGGTGATCTCCGAGCCCGGCGTGTTGATGATCTTCTCCTGCGCGTGGTACATCAGCGTCATGCCGGGGTTGACGCGCTGGCTCACCACGGCGCGGGCGGCGATCGCCCCGTTGATGTTGAACAGTTCCACCCAGTCGTTGTCCTCGATGCCGGCCTTCCTCGCGTCGTCCTCGGACAGCCAGATCACCGGCCCGCCGCGGTTCAGCGTCAGCA
Organism: uncultured Burkholderiaceae bacterium; assembly: GCA_964509545.1. Lineage (GTDB taxonomy): Bacteria > Pseudomonadota > Gammaproteobacteria > Burkholderiales > Burkholderiaceae_F > JADJWR01. The sequence continues at coordinate 725 of CAZDXQ010000116.1, forward strand.
TCATCAGGTTGTCGCTGTAGGTGGAGTGGATGCCCCACTTCTGGTGCGGCGTGATGAAGTTCAGCAGGATCTCCGGGTTGCCGTTCGGCCTGATGTTGTGGATGCCGGAGGTGGTCTTCAGGTCCACCGGCGGCCGGTAGCTGGAGAAGCCCTCGCCGAAGGCGATCATCCACGGGTGGTCCTGGTAGAACTGCTGCCGCCCGGTGAGGGTCCGCCACGGGATCAGCTCGTGCACGTTGGTGTAGCCGGCGTTGTACGAGACCTTCTCGCTCTCCAGCCCGGACCAGGTCGGCGATGAAATGATCTTGCGCGGCTGCGCCAGCACGTCGCGGTAGCGGATCTTCTCGTCCTCGCGGTGCAGCGCCAGGTGCGCGTGGCTGCGGCCGGTGACCTTCGACAGCGCCTCCCAGGCTTTGACCGCCACGTGGCCGTTGGTCTCCGGCGCCAGCTGCAGGATCACCTCGCAGGCATCGACGTCGCTGACGATCCTCGGCCGGCCCTCCTCGTCGAGGCCGTTCAGATCGCCCAACTGCTGCACCTCGGTCTGCGTATTCCAGCCGATGCCCTTGCCGCCGTTGCCGGCCTTGCCCATCAGCGGCCCGAGCGAGGTGAAGCGCTTGTACACGGCCGGGTAGTCGCGCTCGACCACCGCGATCTGCGGCGCGGTCTTGCCGGGGACGAGCTCGCACTGGCCCTTCTTCCACTCCTTCACATCGAGCGGCTGCGCCAGTTCGGTCGGCGTGTCGTGCAGCAGCGGCGTCAGCACCACTTCCTTTTCGACCCCGAGATGGCCTACGCAGACTTCGCTGAATGCCTTGGCGAAGCCCTTGTAGATCTCCCAGTCGCTCTTCGCCTGCCACACCGGGTCGACCGCGGCCGACAGCGGGTGGATGAACGGGTGCATGTCGCTGGTGTTCAGATCGTTCTTCTCGTACCAGCTGGCGGTGGGCAGCACGATGTCGCTGTACAGGCAGGTGGTGCTCATCCGGAAGTCGATGGTCACCAGCAGGTCGAGCTTGCCTTCCGGCGCCTCGGCGTGCCACTTCACTTCGGTCGGCTTGGCCTGCTGCGGCCCCAGGTCCTTGCCCTGCACGCCGCTTTCGGTGCCCAGCAGGTGCTTGCAGAAATACTCGTGGCCCTTGCCGGAGGAGCCGAGCAGGTTGCTGCGCCAGACGAAGAGATTGCGCGGCCAGTTCTGCGGCGCGTCCGGGTCCTGGCAGCTCATCTCGAGCGAGCCGTCCTTCAGCGCCTTGACGACGTAGTCCTTCGGCTCCATGCCGGCGGCCTGCGCGTCGCGGACCACCTGGATCGGGTTGGTCTTAAGCTGCGGCGCGGAGGGCAGCCAGCCCATGCGCTCGGCGCGGACGTTGTAGTCGATCAGGCTGCCGCCGAACTTCGACCTGTCCGCCAGCGGCGACAGCACCTCCTCGACGCCGAGCTTCTCGTAGCGCCACTGGTCGGTGTGGGCGTAGAAGAAGCTGGTCGAATTCTGCTGCCGCGGCGGCCGGATCCAGTCGGTGGCGAAGGCCAGCGGCACCCAGCCGGTCTGCGGCCGCAGCTTCTCCTGGCCGACGTAGTGGGCCCAGCCGCCGCCGCTCTGGCCGATGCAGCCGCACAGCATCAGGAGGTTGATCA
>CAZDXQ010000117.1:0-2313 GCA_964509545.1 uncultured Burkholderiaceae bacterium
GGCAGCGTGGCGGCGTTTTGCGCGGCCGAAGGCGTCTCGGCGTGGTCGTTGTACCGCTGGCGGCGCAAGCTGGGAGTCGAAGCGGGCAAGGTACCGGCGCGCACGGCGATGGCGAAGTCGACGGCGCGCAGAGTCGATCGAAGCGGCTTCATCGACGCCGGAGTGGCCCGTGTCGGCGGCGAAGGCGGGCTGCCGGTGCCGCCGGCGGCAGTGGCGCCGGTAGAGGTGCGCATTGACCTGGGCGGCGGCCTGCTGGTGCGGATCCTGAGGGCCTGCTGAATGTTCTTTCCCGAAGGCCAGGTGCGGGTGTTCGTGTTCGGCGAGCCGGTGAGCATGCGGCTGTCGTACGACGGGCTGTACGGGCTGACGAAGAATCGGCTCGGGCGCGATCCGCTGGACGGCAATCTGTATGCGTTCATCAACCGCCGGGCCACGCAGATCAAGGTGCTTTACTTCGATCGCATGGGGCTTTGCCTTTGGAGCATGCGACTCGAGCAAGGACGACTGATCGGCGACTGGCGCGCGGTGCGCACGCGCGAGATGGACTGGACCGGCTTGAAGCTGCTGCTCGAAGGCATCGAGCCGAAGCGCGTGCGCAAGCGCTACCGGCATGCGAACGTCAGTGCGTCCGGCGCGCAACACATCGCGATCTGAATGCACACACGCAGCGCGAGCGTTTCTACAATGCGCGTCCATGCCACCGCAGTCGATCGCCGCGTATCGGGAAGCATTCGAGTCGCGCACGCTGACGGGCGAGCAGTTCGCGACGCTGCTGGCCACGGCCAGCGAAGTCGATGCGTTGCGGCGGCAACTCGATTGGTTCAAGCGCCAGCTGTTCGGGGTCAAGAGCGAACGGCGCCTGGTTGAACCCGATCCGAGCCAAGGCACGCTGGGCGGAAGCTTCGACGAGATCCCGGCGCAGCGGCCGGCCGTACCGAAGATCCGGATCGAGGCGCACGAGCGCGAGCGCCAGCTGAAGCAGCCGGCGCCTGACGGCGAGCAGGCGGCGCCGTTTTTCGACGAAGCCAAGGTTCCGGTCGAAGTCATCGAGGTGCCCAACCCCGAGGTCGCGCAGCTGGCGGCCGAGGACTACGAGATCGTCGGCGAGAAGGTCACGCATCGGCTGGCGCAGCGACCGGGCAGCTACGTGGTGCTGAAGTACGTGCGCCAGGTGATCAAGCGGCGCGACACCGGCGCGCTCGCCTGTGCGCCGGCGCCGGCCGGTGTGATCGAAGGCAGCCGGGCGGACGTGAGCTTCATCGCCGGCATGATGGTCGACAAGCTCGTCTACCACCTTCCCCTGTACCGGCAGCACCAGCGGTTGCAGGCGGCCGGCTTTCGCGTCAGTCGGCCGTGGCTGACGCAGCTGATGCAGACGGCGGCGAGTCTGCTCGAACCGGTGTACGAGGCGCAGCTGGCTTCGGTGCTGGACAGCCGGGTCAAGGCCATCGATGAAACCCCGATCAAGGCGGGGCGGGTGGCGCCGGGCAAACTGAGGCCGGCATACTTCTGGCCGATCTACGGCCAGGGCGACGAGATCTGTTTTGCCTACTTTCCGGATCGGAAGTGGGACAACGTCGAGAAACTCCTGGGACTGAAGCCGCCGGATGGCGCGGTGCTGCTCACCGATGGCTTCGGCGCCTACGCCGAGTACGCCGCCAAGATGGGACTGACGCACGCGCTGTGCTGGGTGCATTCGCGCCGCGAGCTGTACGAGGCACGCGACATCGAGCCGCAGGCGGTCGACGAGGCGCTGGCGATGATCGGCGAGCTGTATGCGATCGAGCAGGACATCGGCGGCCGCGGCCTGACGGGCGAGGCCAAGCGCGCCCATCGACAGCAGCACGCCAAGCCGAAGGTCGAGGCGTTCCTGCACTGGATCGATGCGCAGTTCGGGCGCCAGGGGCTGTTGCCGAGTTCTCCCTTCACCAAGGCGCTGGCCTACATCCGCGAGCGCCGCGACGGACTGAAGGTGTACTTGGACGATCCCGACGTGCCGATGGACACCAATCACCTGGAGCGCGCCCTGCGGCGCATCCCGCTCGGTCGCAAGAATTGGTTGTTCTGCTGGACCGAGCTGGGTGCGCGGCACATCGGCATGCTGCAAAGCCTGCTCACCACATGCCGGCTGCACGACGTCGATCCCTACGAGTACCTGGTCGATGTCCTGCAGCGCATCGGCAAACATCCGGCCCGCCGGGTCGAAGAGCTGACGCCGCGGCGCTGGAAACAGCTCTACGCCGCGAATCCAATGCGCTCGCCGATAGACAAGCGCGCCACTCCGGTCAAGAGCGCCGCGTAGTTACCGGTTAC
>CAZDXQ010000118.1:0-2302 GCA_964509545.1 uncultured Burkholderiaceae bacterium
ACGCCGACCGGGCAGGTGTTCAGATGGCACTTGCGCATCATGATGCAGCCCTCGACAACCAGCGGCGCTGTGGCGAAGCCGAACTCGTCGGCGCCGAGCATGGCGCCGATCACCACGTCGCGGCCGGTTTTCATCTGGCCGTCGACCTGCACCGCGATGCGGCCGCGCAGGCGATTGAGCACCAGTGTTTGCTGCGTCTCGGCCAGGCCCAGCTCCCACGGCGTGCCGGCATGCTTGATCGACGACACCGGCGAGGCGCCGGTGCCGCCGTCATGGCCGGCGATGGTGACATGGTCGGCCTTGGCCTTCGCAACGCCCGCCGCCACCGTGCCCACGCCGACTTCCGAGACCAGCTTGACGCTGATCGATGCCCGCGGGTTAGCGTTTTTCAGGTCGTGGATCAGCTGCGCCAGATCCTCGATCGAGTAGATGTCATGGTGGGGCGGCGGTGAAATGAGGCCCACCCCCGGCACCGAGAAGCGCAGCTTGGCGATGTACTCGCTGACCTTGTGTCCCGGCAACTGGCCGCCTTCGCCGGGCTTGGCGCCCTGCGCCATCTTGATCTGGATCTGGTCGGCGCTCGTCAGGTACTCGGCGGTGACGCCGAAGCGGCCGGAGGCCACCTGCTTGATTCGCGAGCGCAGCGAGTCGCCGTCCGCCAGCGGAATATCGACTTCGACGCGATCGCGGCCGAGCACGCTCGCCAGCGTGTCGCCCTGACGGATCGGGATGCCCTTCAGCTCCTGCTGGTAACGCGCCGGATCCTCGCCGCCCTCGCCGGTGTTGCTCTTGCCGCCGATGCGGTTCATGGCGATGGCCAGCGTCGAATGCGCCTCGGTGGAGATCGATCCCAGCGACATCGCGCCGGTGGCGAAGCGCTTGACGATCTCCTTCGCCGGTTCGACCTCGTCGAGCGGGATCGCCTTCGATGGGATGACGCGGAACTCGAACAGCCCGCGCAGCGTCAGGTGGCGGCGGCTCTGGTCGTTGATGATCTGCGCGTACGCCTTGTAGGTCTGGTAGGAATTGGCGCGCGTCGAATGCTGCAGCTTGGCGATCGCATCCGGCGTCCACATGTGCTCTTCACCGCGGATGCGCCACTGGTACTCGCCGCCAGCGTCGAGCATGTTGGCCAGCACCGGGTCGTCGGAGAAGGCCGCTCTGTGGGTGCGCACGGCCTCTTCCATCACTTCGAACAGGCCGATGCCGCCGACCGTGCTCGCCGTGCCGCGGAAGTACTTCTGCACGAGTTCGGACGACAGTCCGACCGCCTCGAAGATCTGCGCACCGCAGTAAGACATGTAGGTGGAGATGCCCATCTTGGACATCACCTTGTTCAGGCCCTTGCCGATGGCCTTGACGTAGTTCGAAATCGCCTTGTCGGTGTCGCCTTCCCTGGCGTGGTGCAGTGCGCGCAGCGTCTCCAGCGCCAGATAGGGATGGATCGCCTCGGCGCCGTAACCGGCGAGCAGCGCAAAGTGATGCACCTCGCGCGCGCTGCCGGTTTCGACGACCAGCCCGGTGGACGTGCGCAGCCCGGCGTTGATCAGGTGCTGGTGAACGGCACTGGTGGCCAGCAATGCCGGGATGGCGACATGCTCGCCGTCGAGGCTGCGATCGGTGATGATGAGGATGTTGTAGCCGGCCTTCACCGCGTCGACGGCCTGCGCGCACAGCGACGCCAGCCGCGCCTCGACGCCCTCCTTGCCCCAGGCCAGCGGATAGCAGATGTGTAGCTCGTAGCTGCGGAACTTGCCCGAGGCGTAGCGCTCGACCGAGCGGATCTTGGCCATGTCCTTGAAGTCGAGCACGGGCTGGCTGACCTCGAGGCGCATCGGCGGGTTGATGTTGTTGATGTCCAGCAGATTCGGCTTGGGGCCGACGAAGCTGACCAGCGACATCACCAGCTGCTCGCGGATCGGGTCGATCGGCGGGTTGGTCACCTGCGCGAAAAGCTGCTTGAAGTAGCTGTACAGCGGCTTGCTGCGATCGGACAGCACCGGCAGCGCGCTGTCGTTGCCCATCGAGCCGATCGCCTCCTCGCCCTGCACCGCCATCGGCTCCATCAGCAGCTTCACATCTTCCTGCGTGTAGCCGAAAGCCTGCTGCCGGTCGAGCAGCGGCACCTCGACCCGCGCCGCCGAGCCGCCGCCGAGCGCCGGCGTCGGCAGGTCGTCGAGCCTGACGCGGATGCGGCGGATCCATTCCTTGTATGGCTTGGCCGCCGCCAGTTGCGCCTTGATCTCGGCGTCGTCGATGATGCGGCCCTGCTCGGTGTCGATCAGGAACATCTTGCCGGGCT
>CAZDXQ010000119.1:0-2004 GCA_964509545.1 uncultured Burkholderiaceae bacterium
GCGTTCCCCGCACGCGCGGGGATGAATATCGTTGGGCAGGCGGCCTTCGGCGCCTGCATAGTGGAGGTCTGCAAGAGAAGACCTTCAACTACTCTGCTCTGACGCAGTCGAGAAAGTACTCGACCTTGCCGTTCGTCCTGCGCTTCACTAGACCGTGGATGTCGGTCTCGAAGCCGGGGAAGCGGCCGTTGAACTCGCGCGCGAACTTCAGGTAGTTGACGATGCGCGCATTGACGCGTTCGCCCGGGATCAGCAGCGGGATGCCGGGCGGATAAGGCGTCAGCAGCACGGCCGCGACGCGTCCTTCGAGGGCGTCGATCGGCACCCGCTCGACCTCCCAGTGCGTCATCTTCGCGTAGGCCGCCGCCGGGGTCATCGCCGGCACCATCTCCGACGTGTACATCTCGGTGGTCAGCCGGGCGATGTCGGCCTCGCGGTAGACGGCGTGGATCTCGTCGCACAGGTCGCGCAGGCCCTTGTCCTCGTAGGCCAGGTGCGCGCGCAGGAACTCGGGCAGCACCCGCCACAGCGGCTGGTTCTTGTCGTAGTCGTCCTTGAACTGCTGCAGCTCGGTGACCATCGTGTTCCAGCGGCCCTTGGTGATGCCGATCGTGAACATGATGAAGAACGAATACAGCCCGGTCTTCTCGACGATGATGCCGTGCTCGGCGAGGTACTTAGTGACCACGGCGGCCGGGATGCCCGGTTCGGAAAAGGCGCCGTCGACGTCCAGCCCCGGCGTGATCACCGTGGCCTTGATCGGGTCGAGCATGTTGAAGGCCGGCGCCAGTTCGCCGAAGCCGTGCCAACGGTCGCCCGGCCGCAGCATCCAGTCCTCGCGCGAGCCAATGCCCTCGTCGGCGAGGTTCTCCGGCCCCCAGACCCTGAACCACCACGACTCGCCGAGTTCGGCGTCGACCTTGCGCATCGCGCGACGGAAGTCGATCGCCTCGGCGATCGACTCCTCGACCAGCGCCGGCCCGCCGGGCGGCTCCATCATCGCCGCGGCGACGTCGCAGCTGGCGATGATCGCGTACTGCGGCGAGGTCGATACGTGCATGTGATAGGCCTCGTTGAACTGGAAGCGGTCGAGCTTCTCGGCCTCCGAGTCCTGCACCAGGATCTGCGACGCCTGCGACAGACCCGCCAGCAGCTTGTGCGTCGACTGGGTCGAGAAGATCATCGACACCTTGTTGCGCGGCCGCTGGCTGCCTATCGCGTGCATGTCGCGATAGAAGGGATGGAAGGCGGCGTGCGGCAGCCAGGCCTCGTCGAAGTGCAGCGTGTCGATATGGCCGTCGAGCAGGCCTTTGATCGTCTCGACGTTGTAGACGATGCCGTCGTAGGTGCTCTGCGTGATCGTCAGCACGCGCGGCTTTCCGGGGTCGCGCCTAATCAGCGGATGGGCAGCGATCTTGCGCCGGATCGATTCCGGCTCGAACTCTTGGCGCGGGATCGGACCGATGATGCCGAAGTGGTTGCGCGTCGGCATCAGGAACACCGGGATCGCGCCGGTCATGACGATCGCGTGCAGCACGCTTTTGTGGCAGTTGCGGTCGACCACCACCACGTCGCCAGGCGCGACCATGTAGTGCCAGACGATCTTGTTGGCGGTCGAGGTGCCGTTGGTGACGAAGAACAGTTCGTCGCAGCCGAAGATGCGCGCCGCGTTGCGCTCGCTGGCGGCCACCGGGCCGGTGTGATCGAGCAGCTGGCCGAGCTCCTCCACCGCGTTGCACACGTCGGCGCGCAGCAGGTTCTCGCCGAAGAACTGGTGGAACATGTGCCCCACCGGGCTCTTCAGGAAGGCCACACCGCCGGAGTGCCCCGGACAGTGCCAAGAATAGGAGCCGTCCTGCGCGTAGTGGGTGAGCGCGCGGAAAAACGGCGGCGCCAGCGCCTCGAGGTAGGCGCGCGCTTCGCGCACGATGTAGCGGGCGACGAACTCGGGCGTGTCCTCGAACATGTGGATGAAGCCGTGCAGCTCGCGCAGCACGTCGTTCG
>CAZDXQ010000120.1:0-1996 GCA_964509545.1 uncultured Burkholderiaceae bacterium
CGCCGCTCAACTCCTGCTCAACACGACCGGGGGTTGACACAGGGTGTCTCATGCGGCGCTGCCCGGCTGGTTCTGGCCTGCCGGCACGTTAAGCCGCCGCGAGCGGACGATCTGGTACGGCCGGAACAGGTAGGCCACCGAGGCGAAGCCGCTCCACACGTGCACCAGGCGGCTGAACGGGAACAGCAGGAAGATCGTCATGCCGAGCAGCATGTGGGCGATGAAGTGCCACTGGATGCCGGCGATCAGGCTCGGGTCGGGCCGGAAGGTGGCGATGCCCTGCAGGTACGAGGCCAGCGCGATCATCGTCTTCGGATCGGAGACGTGGCTGAACGAGGCCGGCAGGGTGGCCAAGCCGAGCGCCAGCTGCACCCACAGGATCATCAGGATTGCCAGGTCGGTGCGGTGGCTGGTCAGGCGGATGCGCGGATCGAACAGGCGCCGGTGCAGCAGCATCGACAGGCCGACGAAGCAGACCAGGCCGGCGATGCCTCCGGCCACCACCGCCAGCAGCTGCTTCTGCGACGCGGTCATGACGAGCTCGTAGACCGAGTGCGGCGTCAGTTGCCCGAACAGGTGACCGAAGAAGAGGAACAGGATGCCGCCATGGAACAGGTAGCTGCCGACCTTCAGCTGGCGGGCGCGCAGCAGCTGCGACGAGTCGCTCTTCCACGTGTACTGGTCGCGGTCGAAACGCGCCAGGCTGCCCATCAGGAAAACGCCCATGCAGATGTAGGGGTAGACGACGAAGACGAAAGTGTGCAGGGTATTCATGCGCTGGCTCCTCGAGCGGCGGCGGGCGCCGCCGCCTTGGCGGGACGGACGATGTGAATCGGCTGCGGCTCGCTCGGCCGCGACTGGCCGGGGCTCGCGCAGCCGCCGAAGGCCTCGGGCTCGGCCCAGGATTCATCCAGCGGCGGCTCGGCGGCGAGCTCGACGCGCTCGGCCGGTTCAGCGGCCAGGTCGAGCACGGCGGCCAGCACGCTGGCGTACGGGCTGCCGCGCTCCGCCAGCGCGCTGAAGATCGCGCGGACGATGTGCGCCGTCTCGCGCAGGAAGGCCTGCGCCTGCTGCTGCGGCTGGGTGCTGGCGAACTCCAGCACCACCGGCAGGTAATCCGGCAGTTCGCCGGGCGCCAGCTGCAGGCCGGCGCGCTCGTAGGTCTGCATGAGGTCGACCATCGCCTGGCCGCGGTCGCGGCTGTCGCCGTGCACGTGCTCGAATAGGTGCAGCGCGGTGCGGCGGCCGCGGTCGAACAGGTCGACGTACTCGGCTTCGGTGGCGATGGCGTCGCCGCCGGCCAGGCGCGAGGCCAGCGCGTCGAGTTCGGCCAGCCGGGCGGTGTCGAGCGCGCCTTCATCGCGCAGCGCGGCGGCCAGCGCCGGCGCCAGGCGGCGCAGTTCGGCGTCCGGGTAGCGCAGCAGCCACGCCAGCGCGCGCAGCGTGTGGGTCATCTTCGGGGGGCGGGGGGCGCGGAAGTCCATCGTCACACCGTCGCCTTGATCGGGATGGTCCGCTTCTTCTCGCTGCCGAACAGGCTCGTCTCGGTCACGCCCTCGCTGCAGCCGTTGCCGAACGAGAAGCCGCAGCCGCCGCGCACGTTGAAGGCGTTCTCGGCGTACTCGCGGTGCGTGGTCGGGATGACGAAGCGGTCCTCGTAGTTGGCGAGCGCCATGATCCGGTACATGTCCTCGACCTCGGCGCGGGTGAGCCCGACGCGCTCGAGCACCGCCGGCTTGTCGACGCCGTCGACATGGCGGCTGCGCATGAAGGCGCGCATCGCCAGCATCCGCTCCAGCGCGCGGGCCACCGGCTCCTCGTCGCCGGCGGTCAGCAGGTTGGCGAGGTACTTCAGCGGAATGCGCAGGCTGCGCACGTCGGGTAGCTCGCCGTTGACGCCGATCTCGCCGGCCTGGGCGCGCGCGGTCACCGGCGACAGCGGCGGGATGTACCAGACCATCGGCAGCGTGCGGTACTCGGGGTGCAGCGGCAGCGC
>CAZDXQ010000121.1:0-1604 GCA_964509545.1 uncultured Burkholderiaceae bacterium
TCAGAGCCTGAGAGTTTTTTGATCTCGCGCCGAGTCGCTGTCGCCGTTGCCGCGATTGGAGTCGGCAACGTCGCCAGCGACGCTTTCGATCCCAACCGCGATGCTGCAGGCGCTGGAGGCCGATGGGGGCGTCCGCAGACCATCGGACGGGTCGATTGGCGGCTTCAGCGGCATCGTTTCGGTCCTCAGCCAGGGCTTGCCTGCAGTACAGACGGATTTCGGCTGCCGAGCCCCAGCAACTGCGGCGCCAGCGCCACCGTGCGCATCAGGTTGTGCGCCAGCGCATACAGCAGCGCCACGCAGCGCACCTTCAGCAAACCACGCACCGGCAGCCGGATCAGGCCGCGATTGCGCGCCTGGGCGTTGACGCACTCGGCCGTGGCCGCCCGGTCACGGTAGATCTGCTGCGCTTCGGCGGTGCCCATGCGCCGGCGCCAGCGGGCCACCGCTTCGCTGTCGTCGGGCTTCGGCTCATGCTTGTCCGGCGCGACCGGGTTGCCCTGCGCATCGGTCCTCGGTCGCGGCTCGGGCACCGGCGCGTAGACCTCGGTGCGACCGTCCACCGCCTCGAGCTGCTCGTGCGCCGGATAGCCGCCGTCGACCAGCCACTGCCCGGGCAGCCGGCCGCAGCGGGCCTGCACCTGCTCGACCATCGGCGCCAGCTGCGCCATGTCGGTGCCGGTGGTGACCACTTCCACCCCGACGATGACCTGCGCTTCGCAGTCGCTGGCCAGCTGCGCGTTGTACGCGGGACGGAAGCCGCCGTCGGCCATCTTCATCACGCTGGCCTCGGCATCGGTGCTGGAGGCGCGGGCGTCCTCGGCCTTGCCGCCCTGGCGCCGCTTGGTCTGCTCGATCTCGGGCAGCCGCGCCAAGGCCTTCTCCAGCCGCCTCTGGCGCTCGCGTTCGGCCCGCTCGCGAGCGGCCTGGGCGCGGCGATTGCCCTGGCCGGGATCGGCTTCGAGCTGCGCCTTCAGGCGAGCGACCCGCTCGCTGGCCTGTTGCAGATGCTGCTCCAGGCTGCCGCGGCGGCGAAACGATGCCGCCCCGGCGCTGGCCCGCACCCGCATGCCGTCCTGCGCCACCCGTTCGAGCTTCACCGCCCCGGCGGCCAGCAGGGCCGCCAGGCTGGTGCTCAACAGGTCATCGAGCGCCTCACCGTGCGCAACCCGAAAGTCCGACAGGGCGTGGTAGTTGACCTGCACGCCGCCGCTGATCCAGCGGTAGGCATCGTGCGCCAGCACCAGCCGCGAGACTTCACGGGCGCTGCCCACCCCGTCCAGCGTGGCGTACAGCCACAGCGCAAAGAGGATCTCCGGGGCGATGGCGCTGCGGCCCACACCACCTTCGCGGACCTTGATGCCGGCATACATGGCGCTCAGATCCTGCCGCTCGACCCAGCCCCACACCAGCCGCGCCTGGTGGCCGGCCGGCAGCAGCGATTCCAGATCCATCGGCCGCAGTTCGATCTGCTCGCGGTTGGGGCGCACGACCCGCGGCCGTGCTGCCGGCGGCTCGACCGCCGCGGCCATCGGGCCACTGCCCTGGGGGAGATCGTCAAACAACTCGCCGCTGTCGCTCATCGTCAGCTCGCTCGCGTCCGC
>CAZDXQ010000122.1:0-1588 GCA_964509545.1 uncultured Burkholderiaceae bacterium
GCCCAGCCGCCGCCGCTCTGGCCGATGCAGCCGCACAGCATCAGGAGGTTGATCACGCCGCGGTAGTTCATGTCGGCGTGGTACCAGTGGTTCATCGCCGCGCCGATGATGATCATCGACTTGCCGCGCGTCTTTTCGGCGTTCTCGGCGAACTGGCGGGCGACCGTGATCACCTGCTCGCGCGGCACGCCCGTGATCGCCTCCTGCCAGGCCGGCGTGTACGGGGCGTTGTCGCCGTAGCCCTTGGCGCCGCTGCCGAGCCCGCGGTCGATGCCGAACTGTGCCGCCTGCAGGTCGAAGACGGTGGCCACCAGCGCCGCGGTGCCGTCGGCCAGCCGCAGCCGCGCCGCCGCTACGCGGGCGCGGTTCAGATCCCCTTTCTGCGGGTTGTTGGCGAAGTGCGGCGTGCTGGCGCCGGCGAAGTAGGGCAGGGCGACCTCGACCACCTCGTGCGCCGGCGCCGCGCCGTCCTCCAGCAGCGACAGCTTCAGCTTCACCGTGCTGCCGTCGCGGCCGTCCTTGTCCTCCAGATTCCACTTGCCGGCATCGTCGCGTCCTTCGGCGCCCCAGCGGAAACCGATCGAGCCGTTCGGCGGCACGATGCGGCCGCTGGTGTCGAAGGCGACCGTCTTCCACTCCGGGTTGTTGGCCTGGCCCAGCTTGTCCGAGAGATCGCTGGCGCGCAGGTAGCGATCCGGCGCCAGCACCCTGGCTCCGTCCGCCGCCGTCTGTTCCTTCAGCAGCAGCAGTAGCGGCAGGTCGGTGTAGCGGCGCGCGTAGTCGTCGAAGTAGGCGGCCCGCCGATCGAAGTAGAACTCCTTCATCACCACGTGGCCCATCGCCATCGCCACCGCCGCGTCGGTGCCCTGCTTCGGGTGCATCCACAGGTCGGCGAGCTTCGCCACCTCGGAGTAGTCGGGCGTCACCGCGACCGTCTTGGCGCCCTTGTAGCGGACCTCGGTGAAGAAGTGCGCGTCGGGCGTGCGCGTCTGCGGGACGTTGCTGCCCCAGGCGATGATGTAGGTGGAGTTGTACCAGTCGGCCGATTCCGGCACGTCGGTCTGCTCGCCCCAGATCTGCGGGCTGGCCGGCGGCAGGTCGCAGTACCAGTCGTAGAAGCTCATGCACACGCCGCCGATCAGCGACAGGTACCGGCTGCCGGCGGCGTAGCTGACCATCGACATCGCCGGAATCGGCGAGAACCCGATCACGCGATCGGGCCCGTGCTTCTTGATCGTGTAGACGTTGGCGGCGGCGACGAGCTGGTTGACCTCCTCCCAGCTCGAGCGCACGAAGCCGCCCATGCCGCGCACCTTCTGGTAGTCGCGGCGGGCGGCAGGGTCCTCGACGATGCTGGCCCAGGCGTCGACCGGGCTCTTGGCCACCTTCAGCGCGGCGCGCCAGCGCTGGATCAGCCGGCCGCGCACCATCGGGTACTTCAGCCGGTTGGCGCTGTACAGGTACCACGAGTAGCTGGCGCCGCGGGCGCAGCCGCGCGGCTCGTGGTTGGGCAGGTCGGCGCGGGTGCGCGGATAGTCGGTCTGCTGCGTCTCCCAGGTGACGATGCCGCCCTTGACGTAGATCTTCC
>CAZDXQ010000123.1:0-1584 GCA_964509545.1 uncultured Burkholderiaceae bacterium
GCGAGCACCTTGGCGATCTCGGTCTTGCCGGTGCCCGGCTCGCCTTCGAGGAACAGCGGCCGCTTCAGCCTCAGGGCGAGGAAGACGGCGGTGGCGAGCTGGCGGTCGGCGACGTAGTTCTGCTCGGCGAGCAGGGCGGCGGTTGCGTCGATGGACTGCGGTTTTGGCATCAGGCGACCTCAGGGGAGCCCGAAGCCTAGCGCATCCCACCTCGCTGTCGACAAGGGTGCGCGGCCGCGGGAATCCGCAGTCGCCGCGGTTTCGATCAGCGGCTGCGCATCAAAGCCTGGTAATCCGCGGGAATCGTCCGCACCGGCTTCAGTTGCGTCTTTGGCAGGAGTCGCTTGAGCACCGGGTCGGCCTGCGCCTGGCCGTGCAGACGCCAGAACCGCGCCGGATCAGCGAACACCGTGCGCAGGTCCGCTGCCGGCTCCTTGATCGCTTCGGTCGGCTCCGCTACGGTCGCCGCATGGCAACCGCTGCAGCGCCGGTACCACCAGCGGTCGAGATTCTTCGGATCCTTGTACATGGTGCCCTGGCAGTTGCCTTCGCTCTTGCAGCCGATCGCGCCCCCCGTTGGCGAATCCTGAGCCGACACGGGGGCGGCAGCAGTGCCCGCCACCAGCACGACGGCGGTCGCCACGACATGCAGCGTCAGCCGCAGCTGTCGGCCGGCAGTTGGCTTCGATAACTCCTGATTCGCTGGCTTCATTAGCTCACTCCTCGATGAAGAAGTACAGACTCCTTGCTTAGCAGCGTCCAACGTGGCACAACGACCTCTTCGCCACGCACCGAACAGGGCCTTAGCGGGTGCGATTGCAGCTGTCATAGGTGCCGGCGGTTCCGCCGGCAGCCGTCAACGAATAGACCGCGAGATAACAGGCACGCCGCAGCAGTCGCGCCTGTGCCGAGCCGACCCAGCCGGCGATCATTCGTTCGAGCAGTCCCCGCGAATACGTCCGGCTGCCGGCGAGCACGTCGGCGGAGAACTCGTCGGCCAGGCGGTCGAGCTGCAGCATCGTCTTTGCCGGTCCGCCCGCCGCATCGACGTATTGCTTGGCCTCCGCCGGCAGGCCGGCACGATCGGCCCGCGCGGCGAGCAGGCGGTCGATCTCCTGCGCCGACTTGCCCGCCGCCAGCCGGCTGTACTCGACCTTCGCCGCGCTCCGCGCCGCCGCCAACCGATCGGAGAACTCTTTGCGCAGGGTGCGCACGTCGTCGCGCGACAAGCCGCCGAAGTCGCGCGCTTCGGCCGCCAGCAGCCGGTCCATGCTGCTCAGCATCGGCCCGACGGCCGACGTCGCGTCCGCGCCCGTTGCCGCGCCGACGGCGGCGAAGACGATCAGAAGAGTGAAGGCTCGGTTCATCGTGCTCCTCCCCAGAAGATCTCTGCATCACCGTCCGATCGCGGCCAACCCGCCGACGCGCCATTTCGACAGCCGGCACGGCGGCCGGATGCGTTGCCGATCGGCGGACGTGGCGCAGCGCGCCGCAGCGAGCACTGTGCCGACCTCCGCGCTGGGCGCGTGCTCACTGGACTACCCTCGCGCTGCGCGCTCAGGGATTCGCCCTTGGGGCGGCCCG